>JALXCZ010000052.1 GCA_026990595.1 Sulfurovum sp. | reverse complement strand
CCTACACAAAAGAATGGACAGGGACCTGATATTGGGAGTCAATACCTCTCGGCAGTATTCGTCAACAATGCAAAAGAGAGAAAAGTAGTAGAAAGGCTGATCAAAATACTGCAGAGCAAAGGCTTGACGATCGCTACAAAGGTTTTGGAGAAAAAACCTTTTTATACGGCAGAAGCATACCATCAGAACCATTATAAGCGTAAAGGGGGAACCCCGTACTGTCATAGGCGGGTGAAGAGGTTTTAACTGCAGCCTCCCCCGCCTTCTACGGCAAAGCTGTTGGTATAGCCACACTCTGTACATTCAAAAGAGAGTATCTTCGGTCCGGAACAGCCGCCGGAACGCTGGTCTGTGAGTTCTATGCTCTTTTGTCTGCATTTTGGACAGAAGCCTCTCTTGATGCTGTCAAGATGCTCTTTTTTCTCTTTAAGATAATAGATATACACACTGACCGATCCGATAAGGACAATAAGTAAAAAGGCTAAAAGATAAAAATCGATGGGAACTCCTTAAACGGTACTATAGGTTTTTAGTTCAGCCACAAGTTGCCTGTAGTTCGGTAGATGTTTCTCCACCCGTGCCCAAAAACTTTTCTGATGGTGCTTATGCTCGATATGTGCCAGCTCATGTACGATGAGGTATTGTATCACATCCAAAGGAAGCTTCATTGCCATAGTATTGAAACTCAGGTCATTTTTCATGTTGCAGCTTCCCCATTGACGCTTTGTTTTACGAAAAGAGATCCTGTTGGGGGTCAGTTTCATTTCAGATGCCCAGTACTCAACCTGTGCAGGGATGAATGCAGAGGCTTCCTTTTTGTAGAATTTGTCAATATGTTTTTGAAAAAGAGTTTCATCATAACGATGGTAGCGGAGTATGAATGTGCCATTTTCAAAGCTTAGTTCGGTTCTCTTTTTTGCCTGTTGACTCAGTATCAGAGGATAGGCTTTCCCATGGAAATAGATCTCTGTCTGCCTGGAGTAATCTAAAGTATTATCCTTTTTCTGTATAAGTTTTTCTCTTGAACGGTTGATCCAGGAAGATTTTTTAATAAGGAGTTTTTCTATGTAGTGCTGTGAGACCCTTGGAGATTTGATGATAAGGTCTCCCCCCTCATCAAATGTCAGGTAGGTATGTTTGAGTTTAGGGTTGATGATATGTCTGTATCGCGGTAGAAGAGACATACTCAATCGATGATCTTCCCGTTTCTGAAAGTGACCTGTCTGTGGATGCTGCCATCTTTGTTGTAGGCAACTGCCTTACCATTCTTGACACCATTGACATAGGTAGTGGAGATCATGACATCCCCATTCTCGTAGTATGCTTCCTGTATGCCATCTTTTTTCCCGTTGACATAAGGGACTTTCATCAGTACACGACCATGCTTGTCAAACCATGTCTCTACCCCGTCATTGACACCATTCTTGATGTGGGCGACAGAAGTGACTTTCCCGTCATAACCATATTTTTTAAGAATACCGTTCTTTCCTGTGTTGTCACTCATAATGAATTCGGAACGGACCTTTCCTCCGGTGAAGTACTCTTTTTTTACTTTTTTACCGAAAGGGACAGAAATATCGGAGGTACTGCAGCCGGTCATGAATATCACTAACAGAAGAGAAAGGAACAGTGTTGTTTTTTTCATAGAATGAACCTTCAAAATTGAATTATTGCCATTAGTATACAATAAATTACTTTGGCTTTCAAAAAGAGCCATGCCGGGTTATGGTATCATAGAGAAAAAAGGAGAAACAGGATGAGATCCTTATACTATGTGACAGTAATGTTCCTGCTGTTGCCTTCCTTTGCAGAGGCAGATTTTTTCTGGGTCGCTTTATTGGCAAAAGAGAGTGGTCTGAAGGAGCAGAGGCTGCTTGCTACGACAAAACTTGACAACTTGACAACTCCGCTGAAAAAAGCCTGGAAAGAGGGGTATGCGATCACTGACATCTCCCATTCTCCAAGACGCTGGTCGGTGGTCTTGAGCAAGGGAACAGCTGCCAAGAGACAGATGTATGTACACCGTAGGATCATGCATGAATTTCAGGATGTTGTCAACCGCTACGAAAAAAAGGGATATGCGTTGAGTAATGTGGAGAACGGGGTCGGTGCCTGGGTTGCTGTTTTTCAGAAAGGCGGCAAAATAGAGGGAACGGAGTTGGTGGTCGTTCGAGATGCGAAAACGTTAAGATATGAGATAAAAAGAGAGCAAGAGAGGGGGATGAAGCTCATAGATGTAGAAGCGGCAGAAGGGTACTGGACAGCTGTTTTTGCAAGGAAAGCACCATTCAAGGCACAGAGTTATGCTCTTGCAGAAGATAAAGAACATTTGGAAAAGATCATTGCAAAAAAGTGGAAAGAGGGGTACAGTCTGCAGAGTCTGGAGTACGGAAACAACCTCTGGTTCGCTCTTTTCTGCGAACGTGACAAGCCCCGTCAGGAGACCTATGTGCTCAGTGGCAAATATGGGAAATACAGACGGCTCATCGACAAGTACTGGCAGAAAGGGTACCGCATTACCGATCTTGCAGAGGCGAGAAAGTGACATTTGTTTAAACCCTCTGAATATCGAGATTATTCAGAGGATTCATTGTTCTAAATTATTAAAAAACAGGGTACAATATAATTCAGTAAAACTTATAATATACTATTTGTTTTATGAAAACTTTTGAGGAGAATGCCAATGAAAAAGAGAAAAGGATGGATCGTTATATTTGCAGTTCTGCCTGTGATAATATGCGCAGACAGTTTCTGGGTGGGTGTTTTTGCAAAGAACACGCCTTACACAGGACAGTCCTATACTACAAGTAAAAGCCTGTTGCATCTTAAGAATGCTATCGACAAAGAATGGGAGAAAGGCTCAGACATCATCGATATCTCCTACGGGCATGATGTCTGGATGGTACTCTACGGCAGGGGTGCAGGCTATACACAGCAAGCCTATATGCACAGACGTGACTTGAAAAAGTTCGCAAAAACAGTTAATGCCTACAAAGAAAAGGGGTTTGTTCTCATTAATATCGAGTATGGTGCCGGAGAGTGGCTGGGGGTATTTGCCAAAGGCGGCAAGACCAAAGAGGTGACATTTGTTTCCACGCGTTACTGGGAAGCTTTCGAGAAAAGCATTATCACGCATTGGAAAGAGGGCTCCATGCTGGTCGATGTAGAAGAGGCAGAAGGATACTGGACAGGTATTTTTGCCAAAAATACCAGTTTTAAAGAGCAGGCTTACGACAAAGTAGAGGAATGGGTAGATGTCGCAAGGCAGATCAAGAGACGATGGAAAGAGGGGTACCGTATTGTCAACATTGAGTACACTGCATCTGAGTGGTTCCTGCTCTTTGCCAAGTTTGACAAGCCCAGAGAAGAGGTCTTTGCCAACAATGAAGATATTGAAGATTTCAGAAAGACCATCCGTAAGTACTGGAAAGCAGGTTACTCTCTCATAGACCTTGCCAACGGCAGGTATTGATACTGACAACAGCTAAGGTCAAGGAGCTATCAGAAAAACCTGATCTGGTACAAGAGAAGGTTTGAAGAGTGCAAGGCTTCATTGGAGGTTTTGTAGACTTATTACCACGTCAAGCAAATCCCCGAAAGTTTGATGCAGTAATAATGTAAAATTATATTACCCCATCAAATACTTCTTGACCCGTAAAGCCGTAGCCAGTCTTTCGCGTTTCATACTTTTGGGAAGACCCTTGTTCAGTCTGTTCGTGATGGCGTTGGTGGAGCGGAGTTTGTACATGCCTGTTCTGTGCCAGTGTGCCATACCGCCTATGATGTAGACGGTATAGGAATTGACTGCCTTTGGGTAGGGACGTCTGGTTTCGTCAAGCAGGTTTATGCCAGTCATCTTTTTGATGTGATTGATATCTTTCATGACATTTGTGCGCCCTGTGCTTTGGAGCATGAACATCCCTCTGAAAGCATAGCCGTCTCCTGCCCAGATGTTGCCCAGTTTGTATTTTTTGCTTCGGTTCCTGTCTGCATACATGAGGTTGGCTATGGCTTTGATATTGGCTTTATGTATTTGGGTACGCCCGTATTTGCGTGCCAACGCCTCATGGGTTCGGAAGAACCTGCTGATACGCATAAGCCCTGCAGGAGTGTAGTTGAGGTTCTCTCTGGGAACTACTTTTCCGTGACGGTTGATGAGTGTTTCATGTACCGCCTGTGCCAGAAACCTGACTCTTCTGAGTTCTGTGTTGATCTTGAACATCTCTTTATAAAGTTCCAAAAGCCTGATGAGTTCCAGACAGAAGTAGCGGTCGAGGTTGTTACGTTGGAAAATAACACGTATCTGTCTGACCGTTAGTTTTTGCATGAAGTGCTCCTTTTTACTATTGTACATTAAAAAAATTACCTAAATATGTTATGATATTTGTAGGAAAAAGGAAAAAGATGTCTGTAGATAGAAGTGAGAACAACTCCGTATACCAAACATTTAAAGATAGGAAGATAGGCTTGGCACTCTCTGGCGGCGGACACAGGGCGGCAGTGTTCCATCTGGGGGTACTCTCCTATTTGGCGGAGAACGGGCTGCTGGAGAATGTGAAGCGTCTCTCCACCGTTTCCGGAGGTTCGGTGGTCATGGCGCTCATCTACAGGCTCAATGCCTACAACTTCCCCGACAGTAGAACCTATCTGGAGAACATACTCCCCCATGTGCGTCCCTACTTTACGGAACACTCCCTGCAGGGAAGTGCACTGCTGAATATGCTTAAGAAACTTACCTTTATCAACCGACACTCTATGCTTTCCTACACCCTGAGAGAAAACTGGAAGATCGATGTCAATATGCAGGATATTGCTGAGCATCCCGTATGGAGCATCAATACCACGGTATTGGAGACGGGAAAGTCCTGGCGGATAGAAAAGCAGAAGATGGGAAGTTACGGGTTGGGATATGTAACCTACCCGGAGATGGATCTGGCAGATGCCATTGCTGCATCAGCAGGGTTTCCCATAGGCATAGGACCGTTAAAGCTGAAAACACGGAAGTATGACTTCTTCCCGAAGAGCATGCCTGAGCAAAAAAGTCTGCTGCTGTATGATGGCGGGCTTTATGACAATCTTGGGATCGAAGTTCTGATCAAGAAGAATTTTACAAAGTTTGCCAAAGGGATCGACTTTGCGATGCTCAGTGATGCCTCAAAGCCTTTGGAGACGGAGTCTGTACGCTACTGGAGCCGTGTAGGCAGGATCATCGATGTCTCAACCGAGCAGATACGCAGCCTGAAAGTACGGCTCTTTCACAAATTTCTGCATGAAAACAAAGGAGACTGTATGCATATACGCATAGGAACCGAATATGCAAGCCTGGAACAGGATGCTCACTCCGCCAAGTCAGTCGCTACCAACCTTAAAAAAATGTCACAGGCAGACTTTGAGTCTTTGCAGGCAAACGGGTATACCACGGCAATGAAGATGTTCGATAGGTATTTGACAGAAATTTGACATAAATAGGGTAGAATACAATATGAATTTAGATTTTTTAAGGAAAAAGAACGAATGAAAACCCTTTTTAAAACCATAGCTATTTTACTCTCTTTGGGTTTGGTTCTTGTTTACGCAGCTCCTGTGGAACATAATAAAAGTATACACCTGACAAAAGAAGAGAAAAACTTTCTTAAATCACATCCTGTGATCACTGCACACAATGAAGCAGATTATCCTCCCTATAATTTTATTGAAGATGGAAAGCCCAAAGGTTTTTCCATTGATTATCTTGATCTTCTGGCAAAAAGACTGGGCATCAAAGTGAAATATATATCCGGACATACCTGGGCAGAATTCATGGACATGGCTCGTCATAACAAGATCGATGTGATGCTCAATATCATGCGTACACCGCAAAGAGAAAAGTTCCTTCATTTTACACAGCCTTATGCAGGAACCAAAAAAGCCATATTTACCAATGATGCCAAAATAAAAACATTACGGGATCTGGACGGGAAGACGGTTTCAGTCATAAAAGGTTATTTTATGCAGCATTTTTTGGAAGCCTATCATCCTGATATCACATTAAAACTTGAAAAAAATGCACGCAGTTGTATTGTTTCGGTAAAAAATGGAAGCAGTGATGCAACGGTCGGAAGCAGTGGTATTCTGCGTTATCTTATGAAGGACAATAAACTCTATCTTGCCTATGGGCATCTGATCAATGACAGACGACTGTCTCTGGATCTGAATATCGCAACATCCCCTGATAAAGCCACCTTAAGAGATATTCTGCAAAAAGCAATGTACAGCGTGAGTAATAGTGAGCTGAATGCCATAAAAGAGAAATGGATAGGCACAGAAGAGTTAAAGATCCCGGTTACCGGGACGTTGACAAAAGAAGAGTTGGCATATCTTCGTAAAAAGAGAGTGGTAAAGATGTGTATTGATCCTGATTGGCAGCCTATAGAGTTTGCAGATACATCAAACGGATTTATCACCAAAGGTATCTCTACTGATACGATGAACGTGATAGGAAAAGATCTGAATATAACATTCAAAGCTGTGCCTACACGTAATTGGAGTGAATCCCAGCATTATCTGAAAGAGAAGAAGTGTGATATCCTTCCTGCTGCTGCCAAAACAAAAAAACGTGAAGCATATGCGCGGTTCACCTATCCGTACTTGGACTATAAACTGGCGATCATCACGAAGGATGATCAGGGCTTTGTCAGCAGTCTTATGGATATTATAGATAAACCCATAGCAAGAAAAAAAGGATCAGCTCTTATTGCTCAGCTGCAGAAACTCTACCCGGCTGTAAATATCGTTGAGGCGGATGATGCTCTGGAATCTTTTAAAATGGTAGACGACGGCAGAGCATACGCAACAATCTCCACCTTGCCCGTTGCATCGTTTTACATTAATAAATACAATCTTAAATCTATCGGTATTGCCGGTTATACGGACATGCGACTCCGACTTTCCATTGCAGTACGCAATGATGATCCGTTGCTTCTATCGATACTTGACAAGGCACTTGCAACGATCCCTCGGGAACAACATAAGCTGATCTATGACAGATGGGTCGGCAGACAGTCATTTCAACCTTTTAATTATTGGTATCTTCTGTATGTCTTGGCCGCCTTCCTTGTAGTCGTACTGCTTGGTATTTACCGTCAATATGTTTTGAAAGAAGCGAACAAAGGACTGGCAAGTGCCGTGAAGATCAAAACAGAAGAGAACCTCAAGCAGCAGCAGCTTTTGCAGGAGCAGTCAAAATTGGCAGCCATGGGTGAGATGATAGGTGCGATCGCCCACCAGTGGCGACAACCTCTGAATGCCTTGGGATTGAGTATCCAAAATCTTGAATATGATTTTATTGATGGTCATGTAGATGAAGCATTCATTAAACACTATGTGAAAAAGAACAAAGAGACCATTGAATTCATGAGTCAAACAATAGACGATTTTAAGAACTTTTTTAAAGTAGATAAAATAAAAGAAGCGTTCGGTGTAAAAAAAGCCATTGAAGAGACAGTTTCCATACAGGAAGCCTCTTTGAAAAAGCACAATATAACATTGAAGATCATCGGTGATGATTTTAACATTTACGGTTTTCGCAGTGAATTCCAACAGGTTATTCTGAATATTCTTACGAATGCTGCTTATGAATTAAAAGACGGTAGAACGGAGCATCCGGAAATAATTATTGTTCTGCAAGAAAAAATGGTCACGATCAGTGATAATGCTTCCGGCATACCAGAGGAGATATTTGACAGGATATTTGAACCGTATTTTACCACTAAAGAGCAGGGAGAAGGCACAGGTATAGGGCTGTATATGTCCAAAGTGATCATTGAAGAGAATATGGGCGGCAGATTAAGTGCGATAAATCTCAAAGAGAGTGGAGCCTCTTTTGTTATTGATCTGAGAGAAAGACCATGATGAAACAAAAACTCCCTACTATACTGTTCGTTGAGGATGAGCCGGAAGTACGGTTTGAACTCAAGAGGTTTTTGCAACGCTATAGCCGTGATGTGATGACGGCAGGTAATGGAGAAGAAGGGTTGGCTCTTTTTCAATTACACACTCCGGATATTGTGATCAGTGATATAAAGATGCCAAAAATGAATGGTATTGACATGGCAAAAAAGATCAAAGAACTCTCTCCTGAACAAACCATTATCTTCACAACGGCACATAGTGACAACAATTATTTTCTCGAAGCGATCGAGATGCAGGTCGAGGGGTATATACTTAAACCGGTAGACCTAGGACTTTTGAAAAAAAAGATACATGACATCCATAGAAATATAGAATTTGAAAAACAGAAAAGACTCTATGAAAGTATATTGAATGATGTTGCACAGATGCAGAATACAATGCTTGCAGTGTATAATAAAAATGGGTTACCGGTTTTTTATAACAAAAAACTGCTTACTTTTTTAGGGTATGCATCGCTTGAAGAGTTCTTGAACAGATATGAATCTTTGAGTAAGAGGTTTGAGAAGAAAGAGGGATGTTTCTCTCCTGATAATAATGAAATACAGTGGATCAAAGAGATAAAAGGAATAGCAGAGGATAAACGTATTGTGTCAATACAGGATACAAAACTGTCAGAATCAAAATTTTTCCTGGTCTCTTTATCGGATAAAACAGAAAGTCAAAATATAATTGTTACCTTTTCGGAGGTTACATCTATAGTCAAAGAAAAGCGTCAATATAAACATGAAGCCTATACCGATGAACTGACACAAATTAATAATCGTACCAAATTCAATATTTTACTTGATAAAGCAATAGATAAAAGCAAAAAGGATCAAAGTAACTTGAGCATTATGCTTCTTGATATTGACAATTTCAAACAGGTAAATGACCGTCATGGTCATACCGTTGGAGACAATGTACTTAAATTGTTCACTACCCTTGTTTTGAAGCATATAAGAACTACAGATTCCTTGTCACGCTGGGGAGGGGAAGAGTTTATTTTACTTTTGTCCGGAACTACTTTGGAAAATGCTAAAATTACTGCAGAGCATTTACGTTTGATTATTGAGAAATATGATTTTGGTATCGATAAAAAATTAACGTGCAGTTTCGGTGTGACAGAAGTACATAGTGAGGACACAAGTAAAAGTCTGTTTGAACGCGTTGATAGAGCGCTGTATAAAGCCAAGGACAGTGGGCGAAACAGGGTTGTGATAATAAATGAATAATTCGGTTTCTATCGGATTCCCATTCCTTATAATATGGTTGTTATTAAATTCAAGTGGGTATAGAAGTGGAGAGTTGTTGTGAATTTTAACTGGCAGAGAGGAAGGGATTCGAACCCTCGATGAGTTGCCCCATACACGAGTTCCAGTCGTGCGCCTTCGACCACTCGGCCACCTCTCTATAGTACTTAGGTTGAAAACATGAGTGGATGTTTTACGTTAAAGTTGTGAAGTACCTCTCCCCAGATGGCTGCGGCACACGAGAAAGAGAGATGGGCTGCTACGTTCCCGTCCTGACCCGTTGTCCCTCAGTCCCGTTGCACAGGTCTGAAAAGAGGCAAGCGGATTATAGCAAAGCGTTGCTTAATGATCCCCATTTACATGATCTATGGTTATTGTTCATTATGAGAGATGCTCCACTCATCGAAGGGAAGTGCTTCAAAATGTAATTTTTCAATGTCAAAATGGTAACTATTGGCAATGGTAACAATGGTGATCTTTTCAATAGCATGCTTTTTTAAAAGAGAGAATTTATTTTGTGCTTTGACCCAAAAGTGTTCTTCGCTCTCAAAAGCAGCGGGAATAATAAGCTCATTATTATCTGTGATGTAGCCATGCAGACCTAACGTACGAAATACTATTTTGTGTTTAATAAGTGTCAGGGCGATCATACTGTCAAATTGTGCACCAAAAGGCTGACCTGCGGTAAGGTACTTTACAAAAGCAAAATCATATAAAAGCATTTTTTTACCACTGCGTTTGATGCCATTGTCAATAAAGTAAACCAGCCCCTCTTCTTGAAACTGCTTCATTGTGTTGTAGACAAAATCTTTTGAGATCTTGAAATACTCCTTGGTAAAACTATAGATCTGATGCACGGTGAGAGGTTGGGTATTGTAGCGTGCCAAAATAAGAATGAGGGATTGTTCATTGGGGCTGAACTGTTGCTGGAAGAACTGTTTCATAAAAAGTGTATTGTTCTTGATGTGTTTTGCCATTTCAGGCAGTGTGCCTGACTTGAGAAAATGGTTGAATGCAATACTCCCCGAAGCAGCAGGCTCAAAAGCAAGAAATTCTTCATAATCCAGTAGAAAAAGTTGCAACTGCGTAAACTTCTCTTCTTTCAAAGGCAAACGACTGATGACAATAAGACGGCTGACAGTAGGAAAGTATTCAAGCATTCCCTCCTCGTAGTGATCCAGTATCAGTTCATTAATATGATACTCCTCTATATAAGCCTGAAGAGGAAGCGTATCCAGCGTACTGAGAATGAGGTTTGGGTCTTCCAGATCTATGTAGAGAGAGTACCTGTCCTGCTGGCTGAGGTAGTCTAATATGAGAGCTGTTTTCCCTGATCCCCTTGCACCATAAAGGTTGATATCTCCCCTGGAGGGTAGATTTGTTTTTCGTAAAACAAAATAGTCATTTTCCGGGGGATTCTCATGATAATATTCTAGAAGATCCATGAAAATATGCCTTTCTTTCCTTATAAAAAGGAAACTAATTTCAATATTGTAGCGTTTTTAGTCTGAAAAGTATTGCACCTTTGAGAAAGTTTGGGTATAATTCGCATTCCTAAATTTATGTTAGAGGGTTTATCCCCTGTGTTTAGGCACCTTGGCTTTGCCTTGCTAACGAGTTCTTTAAAGGGTAAATATGGAAAAAATTAGATTAAAGCTTAAAGCTTACGATCACAGAGTGTTAGACAGATCAGTTGCTGCTATAGTAGATGCAGTTAAACGTACAGGTGCAGAGATTAGAGGGCCGATTCCAATGCCAACTAAATTGAAGCGTTATACGGTTCTTAAATCACCACACGTAAACAAAGATGCACGTGAGCAGTTTGAGATCAGAATTCACGGAAGAATGATCGATATCGTTTCGGCTACTTCAGATACTATTGATTCACTTATGAAGTTGGATCTGGCACCTGAAATCGAAGTTGAAATCAGATCAATGGACAAGTAGGAGTAGAAAATGGAATTTATTGTAGAAAAAATTGGTATGAGCAGAACTGTTGATGTACCAAGTGTTCCAGTTACACTTCTTAAAGTCGTTGAAACGAAAGTTTGTGAAGTGAAAGAAGACGGTAAAGCACTTGTTGCGTATAACTCAAGTAAAAAACTCAATAAAAGCATTGAAGGTCAGCAGACTAAATTTGGTGTTTCCAAAGAGTTTAACAAATTTATGACAATTGAAGTAGCTGAAGGTACTGAAGCGGGTGATCTTAATCCTGCTGCCTTAGCAGAAGCAGCACTTGTAAAAACATCTTTAGATACTAAAGGTAGAGGTTTTTCCGGTGGTATGAAACGTCACGGATTTGGTGGTGGACCTGGTTCACACGGGCATAGATTTGGTAGACGTATCGGTTCTATCGGTAATGCTGAGTGGCCTGGACGTGTTCAAAAAGGTAAGAAAATGCCTGGACAATACGGTAACACTAAAACAACTGTAAAAAATGATGTCATCTCATTTGATGCTGAGAACGGCATCCTAGTATTAAAAGGTTCGATCCCTGGACACAATGGTGCTAGAGGATTAGTAAGGATAGTTAAATAATGAAAACAACAGTAATTAAAACAACAGACCTTCCAAAAGCATTTTTAGAAGTTCACCCACATAACCTTTACCTTTATTGTAAAGCGTATGCATCGGGACTTAGAGCAAACACGGCACAGACTAAAAACAGATCTGCTGTAAGTGGTGGCGGTAAAAAACCATGGGCTCAAAAAGGTGGAGGACGTGCAAGAGCAGGTTCACTGAGATCTCCTATCTTTGTAGGTGGTGGTGTTGCATTTGGTCCAAGTACAAATAAAAACTATGACCAAAAAGTAAACAAAAAGCAAAAGAAGCTTGCACTTTACCATGCCCTGGCAGAAATGGCTGCGAATGAGAGACTTTTTGTAGTAGACAATATTGCTATTGAGTCTGGTAAAACAAAAGATGCTTTGGCGTTCGTAAATGGTCTTGAGCAAAGAGATGTACTTGTGGTAAAAGAGATGATCGATGATAAGACTTTCTTAGCATTCAGAAATCTTCAGAACGCATACCTTATTGAATCAAACGAGCTTAACGCTTATCTTGCTGCTGCATATCACTCTATCGTGATCGAAAAAGCAATATTTGATAAATTGACTAAAGAGGCTTAAGATGGCAGATATTACAGATATTAAATCAATTATGTATACAGAGAAGAGTTTGGCTCTTCAGGAAGAGGGTGTCATCGTAGTTCAAACAACTCCAAGAATGACTAAAAACGGTCTTAAAGAAGTCTTTAAAGAGTTCTTCGGGATCAATCCACTTAGAGTAAACTCAATGAGAGTGAACGGTAAAGTGAAAAGATTTAAAGGTATCGAAGGGAAAAGACCAGACTTGAAAAAGTTCTATGTGAAACTTCCTGAAGATGCTAAAATCGAAAGCTTAGCGGTATAAGGATAGAAGATGGCAATTAAAACATATAAACCAACCACACCTTCACGTCGTTATATGACTAACCTTGACAGTGGTGATATCACTGCTAAAGCAAGTGTTAGAGCACTACTGAAGAATCTTCCGAGATCTGCAGGTAGAAACAGTAACGGTAGAATCACTTCTCGTCACAGAGAAGCAGGTGCTAAAAAACTATACAGAATCATTGATTTTAAAAGAAATAAGTTCAACATTGAAGGAACAGTAGCTACTGTTGAGTACGATCCATACAGAAACTGTAGAATCTGTCTTATCAAATATGTTGATGGTGACAAAAGATACGTACTTCAGCCAAAAGGTTTGAATGTCGGTGATAAGATCATGTCTGCTGAAGATGGGCTTGACATTAAGACCGGGAATGCAATGAAATTGAAAGCTATTCCGGTTGGTACATTGGTACACAACATTGAGATGAGCCCAGGACACGGTGGTCAGATTGCAAGATCTGCCGGTGGATACGCTCAGATCATGGGTAGAGACGGTAAGTACGTTTCACTGAGACTTCCATCTGGTGAGATGAGATACATTCTTGGTGAGTGTCTGGCAACGATCGGTGCTGTTGGAAATGAAGACTTTTCCAACATTGTTATTGGTAAAGCCGGTAGAAGCAGACACCTTGGTATCAGACCACAGACACGTGGTTCTGCGATGAACCCAATTGATCACCCACATGGTGGTGGTGAAGGTAAAACGAACTCTGGACGTCATCCGGTATCTCCATGGGGTACTCCGGCTAAAGGATTCAAGACTCGTAAGAAACAAGCTAGTGATAAGTTAATTATCTCTAAGAGAAAAAAGTAAGGGGCTAAGATATGGCAAGATCGACAAAAAAAGGTCCATTCATTGATGGTCACCTAATGAAAAAAGTATTAGCGGCAAAAGAAGCTGGAGATAAAAAACCAATTAAAACTTGGTCAAGAAGATCTGTGATCTTCCCTGAGTTCATTGGTTTGACAATCAATGTACATAATGGTAGACAATTTGTACCAGTATTTGTAACTGAAAATCATGTAGGTTACAAACTTGGTGAATTTGCACCAACAAGAACATTTAAGGGCCACAAAGGTTCTGTGCAAAAGAAGGTAGGTTAAGATGAGTAGAGCATTATTAAAATTCGTAAGAGTTTCTCCTACCAAAGCAAGACTGATTGCTAGAGAAGTGCAGGGCATGAATGCTGAACTTGCACTTGCAGCATTGGAATTTATGCCTAATAAGGCAGCAGGTATCATCTCTAAAGTGATCGCTTCAGCAGTGGCTAACGGTGATTATGAACCTGAAGAGGTAGTGATCTCTTCTTGCAGAGTGGATAAAGCAGCTGTCATGAAAAGATGGAGACCAAGAGCAAGAGGTACTGCTTCACGTATTATCAAGCCAACGGCACACATTTTAGTAGAAGTAGGTGTGGCATCTGTTGAACCAGAAGCTCCAGTGAAAAAAGCAGCAGCGAAACCTGCAGTTAAAAAAGCAGCACCTAAAGCAGCCAAGAAATCAGAAAATAAAAAAGCTGAGACTAAAGGTGATGATCTGACTAAAATTGTTGGTATCGGTAAAGTGTATGCTGGCAAGCTTAATGATGAGGGTATCTTCACCTATGCAGATGTAGCAAATATGTCTGAAGCACAAATTGCAATGATGGAAGAGAAGTATACCTTTAAGGGTGACTTCAAAGAGTCTGTTGCAGATGCGAAAAACTTCGTAAACGGAAAGGACGCGTAATGGGTCAAAAAGTAAATCCTATAGGTCTTAGACTTGGAATCAACAGAAACTGGGAATCAAGATGGTTTCCGGCAAAAGGAAGAACAGCTGATTTTATTGCTGAAGATTACAAGATCAGAAAATACCTTAAAAAAGAACTTTTCTATGCAGGTGTTTCTAACATCATCATTGAAAGAACAGTTAAAAAATTAAGAATCAATATTGTAACTGCTAGACCTGGTATCATTATCGGAAAAAAAGGTGCAGATATTGAAAAGTTGAAAGCAACGCTTATCAAAATGCTTGGTAAAGATGTAGCGATCAATATTAAAGAAGAGAAGCGTCCACAAGCTTCAGGTCAACTTGCTGCTGAAAATGTTGCAACACAACTTGAAAGAAGAACTGCCTTTAGACGTGCGATGAAAAAAGTGATCCAGGGAGCATTGAAATCAGGTGCAAAAGGGATCAAAGTTTCAGTATCAGGTAGACTTGGTGGAGCTGAAATGGCTAGAACAGAGTGGTACCTAGAGGGAAGAGTTCCTTTGCATACACTAAGAGCTAAAATCGATTACGGTTTTGCTGAAGCACATACTACATATGGGATCATCGGAATCAAAGTATGGATCTTCAAAGGTGAAGTACTAGCAAAAGGTATTCAAGCTGAGCCAAAAGAAGAGAAAAAAGGTGGTCGCAGACCATCTAGAAAGAGAGGTGAATAACTATGTTAATGCCTAAAAGAACCAAATGGAGAAAGCAGCAAAAAGGGCGTAACCGCGGTAAGTCTTTCAGAGGTAATAAGATCGAATTTGGTGATATTGCGATCAAAGCCATTGAAGGTGGTAGAATTGATTCTCGTCAGATCGAAGCAGCACGTATTACTATGACTAGAAAAATTAACAGAACAGGTAAGACTTGGATCAGGGTTTTCCCAGATAAGCCTTTAACTGCCAAGCCACTTGAAACAAGAATGGGTAAAGGTAAAGGCGCTGTTGATAAATGGGTTATGAATATCAAGCCAGGAAGAGTTATTTTTGAAATGGCAGGTGTTGAAGAAGATCTCGCAAGAGAAGCTTTGACGCTAGCAATTCATAAAATGCCGTTCAAGTGTAAAATCATTACAACAAAGGATAGCAATGAACTATATTGATTTGAAAGATAAAAGCGTTGCTGATCTTGAGGCAATGCTTAAAGAAAAGAAACTTGAGTTGTTTACGTTAAATGCAAAGCAAAAGACAATGCAATTAACAAACACTTCTGAGTTAAGAGTAGCGAAAAAAGATATCGCTAGAATCCAGACAGCACTCACTGCTGCTAGATCGAAGTAAGGGGTCATTTATGCCAAAAAGACAAATAACAGGTACTGTGATTAAAAAGGCCGGAGACAAAACTGCAACTGTATTGGTTGAAAGACGTGTACTTCACCCAAGATATCACAAAACAGTAAAAAGATTTAAGAAATATCTTATTCACGATGAGAAAAATGATATTAATGTTGGAGATACAGTAACTGCAGTTGAATGTAGACCACTTTCCAAAACAAAAAGTTTCAGACTTCTTGAAATCGTGAAGAGAGGAGAAGTGTAATGATCCAAGGTTTTACTAGATTAAATGTAGCAGACAACTCTGGTGCAAAAGAGATTATGTGTATCAAGGTTCTTGGTGGATCTAAGAGAAGATATGCATCTGTAGGTGACGTTATCGTAGCTTCTGTAAAGAAGGCACTCCCAACTGGTAAAGTGAAAAAAGGTAAGGTTATTAAAGCGGTTGTTGTTAGAACTAAAAAAGAGATCCAAAGAGAAAATGGTTCACTTATTCGTTTTGATGACAATGCTGCAGTGATCATTGACGACAAAAAAGAGCCAATAGGTACTCGCATCTTTGGTCCAGTAAGTCGTGAAACAAGATATGCAGGATTCATGAAAATTGTATCACTTGCACCGGAGGTATGGTAATGGCGAAAACATTCAAAATCAAAAAAGGTGATCAGGTAATGGTTATCGCTGGTGATGATAAAGGTAAGACAGGAGAAGTTATTCAGGTTCTTACTAAGAAAGATGCTGTGATCGTTGCAGGTTGTAAAATGGCTAAAAAAGCTGTGAAACCAAGCGAGCAGAACAAAGAGGGTGGATTTGCAAATGTTGAAATGCCTATCCATATCTCCAATGTAAAAAAAGTAGAGGCATAATCTTATGAGTAGAATGAAGCAAAAGTACAATGACATCGTTCCTGCACTACGTGAAGAGTGTGGAGTTTCTAATCCGATGCAGACACCTAAGCTTGAAAAGATCGTTATCTCTGTGGGTGCAGGTGAAGAGGGGAAAGACTCTAAGCTCATTGCAAACATGACAGATACTATCTCACTTATTGCTGGTCAAAAGGCAGTAGTGGTAAATGCTAAGAAATCTGTTGCAGGATTTAAGGCAAGAGAAGGTGCCCCTTCTGGGATTAGAGTAACACTTAGAGGTGCAAATATGTATAACTTCTTTGATAAACTCGTATCTATTGCACTTCCAAGAGTAAAAGACTTTAGAGGTACCCCTAGAAAAGGTTTTGACGGACGCGGTAACTATAACTTCGGTCTTCAGGAGCAACTAATGTTCCCAGAAGTTGAGTTTGACAACATCATTAAAACACATGGTATGAACATTACGATTGTAACAAGTACTGAAGATGACAAACAAGCATTTACACTTCTTGAGAAGCTGGGAATGCCTTTTGCTAAAGGGAGAAACTAATGGCTAAGAAATCAATGATCGCTAAGCAGAAGAGAAAAGCAAAATTTTCAACTCAGGCGTATACAAGATGTAATATTTGTGGTAGACCTCACTCAGTATACAGAGACTTCGGTCTTTGCCGTGTGTGTTTAAGAAAAATGGCTAACGAGGGATTGATCCCTGGTATGCGTAAAGCAAGCTGGTAAGGAGAAGAACAAGATGATGACAGATATAATTGCAGATTCTCTTACTCGTATAAGAAATGCTGCGCAAAGAAGACTAGACGTTACAACACTTCTTCACTCTAAAACAATTGAAGCAACTGTATCTATTTTTGTAGATAAAGGTTACCTTGAGAGTTTCAAAGTGAAAGAAGATGGAAATAAAAAAACAATTAAAGTGGTTCTTAAATATGACGACAATGAAAAAAGCGTGATTAATGAGATCAAAAAGATATCTAAGCCTGGTAGACGTGTTCACCAAGGTAAAGATGATATCAGAACATTTAAAAATGGTTACGGTACTTTGGTAGTTTCAACTAGCCAGGGTGTGCTTGCTAATGACGAAGCGTTTAAACGTGGAATCGGTGGCGAAGTAATCTGTAGTATTTGGTAAGGAGACAAGATGTCAAGAATAGGAAAAAGACCAGTAACTGTCGCAAGCGGTATTGATGTATCACTCGACGGTACGACTCTCGTGGCTAAAAAAGGCAATCTTGAAAAAAGACTTGAAACACATGGTAGAGTCGGAATCAGTATTGATGGTTCAGAAGTAACTTTTGAAAGAAAAGGTGATGAAAAGCAGGACGCAGCGTTCTGGGGAACATACAGAGCACTTTTCAACAATATTATCATTGGTCTAGATAAAGGTTTTACGAAATCTTTAGAGATTAACGGTGTAGGTTACAGAGCATCTGTTCAGGGTAAAGTATTGAATCTTCAACTTGGTTTCTCTCATGATGTCAATTTTGATATTCCTGAGGGACTTGAAATTAAGGTTGATAAGAATGTCATTACAATCAACGGTAGCGATAAGCAGGCAGTTGGTCAAGCTGCAGCAGAGATCAGAGCATTCAGACCGCCAGAGCCATACAAAGGCAAAGGTGTGAAGTACACAGATGAAGTGATCATCAGAAAAGCTGGTAAAGCAGCTGGTAAGTAAGGGGCGATAGTATGTTAAAAAGTATTCAAAAAAGAAAAAATAAACTTCGCGCTCAAAGAAAAGCGAGGGTGAGAGGTAAGGTCTTCGGTACAGATACTCTTCCTAGATTGTCTGTTTACAAGTCTAACAAATATTTCTATGCTCAAGCGATCAATGACACTACCGGTGTTACATTGGCTTCTGTAGATGGTAGAAAACTTGGTTTAAAATCTAACCAGGAAGATGTGAAAAAAGTAGCTGCTGAGATGGCTAAAAATCTTGCTTCTAAAAACATTGAGAATGTTGTTTTCGACAGAAATGGTTACCTTTACCACGGTGTTGTTGCGTCATTTGCTGATGCACTTAGAGAAGCCGGAATCAAGTTTTAAGGAAGCATGATGCAAAACAATAATCATAATGAAGAAATTGAAAAAGAATTTGAAGAAGTAATCGTTAATATCGGGCGTGTTACCAAAGTTGTAAAAGGTGGTAGAAGATTCAGATTTACCGCACTTGTCGTTATTGGTGACAAAAAAGGTACTGTAGGATACGGATTTGGTAAAGCCAAAGAAGTGCCTGATGCGATTAAAAAAGCGGTAGATGATGCGCATAAAAACCTTGTAAAAGTAAATATCAAGGGAACAACAATTGCACATGATATTGAACACAAGTTCAATGCAAGTAGAATTGTTCTTAGACCGGCATCTGAGGGTACAGGTGTTATCGCCGGTGGTGCTGCCAGACCAGTACTTGAGCTTGCAGGCATCCAAGATGTTCTCAGCAAATCAATCGGTTCTAACAACCCAAATAACCTGGTAAGAGCAACAATTCAAGCACTTACTAGAATCAAAGCGTAAGGGGTAAAGTATGGGTTTACATAATTTACAACCGGCACCAGGATCAACGAAGAATAGAAAAAGAGTTGGTCGTGGTCAAGGTTCAGGAACAGGTAAGACGGCTGGACGCGGTAACAAAGGTCAAAAAGCTAGATCTGGTTACAGCAGAAAAAGAGGTTTCGAAGGTGGACAAATGCCACTTTACAGAAGATTACCTAAGATCGGTTTCACTTCTAAAATTGAGAAACCGTATGTGATCAATGTAGAAAAGATCAAAGCAATCGCTGAGCTTGATGAAATTACTCTTGAGAGTATTGCATCTGTTCATAAATTGCAGAAAACAGTAAAAAAAGTGAAGTTGATCGGTGCATCAGCTAAAGCACTTGCATCTAAGATCAAAGATGAAGCTGTAACAACAAGCGGAAAATAAGATGAGTAACGCTTTAACTCAAAAAATCCTAATTACTTTAGGATTTCTATTTGCGTACAGAGTTTTAGCTTATGTTCCTACACCAGGTGTTGATTTGGCTGTTATCAAAGAGTTCTTTGATAGCAACTCAAACAATGGTTTGGGAATGTTAAATATGTTCAGTGGTGGCGCTGTTTCACGATTGAGTATTATCTCCTTGGGTATTATGCCTTACATTACTGCCTCCATCGTTATGGAACTTCTTGCAGCAACTTTTCCCGGTTTAGGACAAATGAAAAAAGAGCGTGACGGTATGCAAAAATATATGCAGATCATTCGTTATTTTACTATTTTCATTACTGTAGTACAGGCTATTGGTGTCTCTATGGGACTTCAAAGTATGACCGGACGTGCAGGTGAAAGTGCAGTGACGATTGACCCTATGACATTTACTGTTTTGGCAACATTCTCTATGTTGACAGGAACTATGTTGTTGATGTGGATCGGTGAACAAATCACACAAAAAGGTATTGGTAACGGTATTTCTTTGATCATCTTTGCCGGGATTGTTTCCCGATTACCCTCTGCTATTGGTAATACGATCAGAGCAGTGAATGCAGGAGAGATGAATTTCCTGGTAGTTTTGGCTATTTTGGCAATTATACTTATTACGATCCTGACAATTATTTATGTAGAACTTGGAGAGAGAAGAGTACCTATCTCATATTCAAGAAAAACGATCATGCAGAATCAAACAAAGAGAGTTATGAACTATATCCCTGTTAAAGTGAATCTTTCAGGAGTTATTCCTCCTATCTTTGCTTCGGCAGTTTTAATGTTCCCTCTGACTGTACTTAAAACAAGTACTAATCCTGTGGTTATGGCAATAGCAGATACATTGTCTCCAGGTGGATTGGTATTTAGTTTGGCTACATTCATCCTCATTATCTTTTTTGCATTTTTTTATGCTTCTATTGCTTTTAATGCAAAGGATATTGCAGACAACCTTAAAAGACAGGGTGGCTTTATCCCGGGAGTAAGACCCGGTGAGCATACTAAGGAGTTCTTGAATGAAGTTGCCAGTAGGTTAACAGGATCAGGTGCAATCTATCTAGCTATTATCGCAACTGTCCCATTTGCATTGATCTCCGGTATCGGTGCGAGTTTCTACTTCGGAGGCGTCTCTGTACTGATCATCGTGCAGGTAGCGCTTGATACGATGAGAAAAATAGAGGCACAAAGAACTATGAACCAATACGATACTTTAGGTAATGTAGGTCTATAATGGCTATTGCTATTAGAAAACCAGATGAAATCGCTAAGCTGGCAGCAGCTGGCGAGATTGTTGGAAAGACACTCAAGTATCTTCAAAATCTTGTTAAACCAGGTATGACACTTTCTGAGATCGATGCATTAGGTGAAGCCTATATCCGTGACCACGGTGCAGTACCATCATTTAAAGGACTTTACGGATTTACCGGTTCAGTGTGTACCTCACTTAATGAAGTCTGTATTCATGGTGTCCCAGATGAAACTGTCGTAAAAGAGGGTGATATTCTAGGTCTGGACATCGGTACAAAACTAGATGGTTATTTTGGGGATGCAGCAATTACAATGGCTGTAGGTAAAATATCGCCTGAAGACGAAGCATTGATAAGCTGCTCTAAAGGGGCACTTTACCATGCTATTGAGGTGATAAAGCCCGGTATGCGTTTTAAAGAGTTGACTAAAATTCTTGAAGACTATATTACAGAAGCAGGATTTGTACCGTTGCGCGATTATTGTGGTCATGGTATTGGAACGAAACCACATGATGAACCCAATATCCCCAACTATCTTGAAGGTAAGCCAAATCAAGGACCTAAAATCAAAAATGGTATGGTCTTTTGTTTGGAGCCTATGGTATGTCAAAAGAGTGGACACCCTGTACTGCTTGAGGATCAATGGTCAGTTATTAGTGACGATCAATTAAGAACTGCACACTATGAACACCAAGTTGCTATTGTAGACGGGAAGGCCGTTATTTTGACTGAGGCTTAGGCTTCACGATTTGAACACAAAAGTTAAATATACATACGTATTAAATTCATAAAGGAACAGATACATGGCTAAAGATGATGTAATTGAGATTGACGGTAAAGTAGTTGAAGCATTACCAAATGCAACATTTAGAGTAGAACTTGACAACGGGCATATTGTACTTTGTCATATTGCAGGTAAAATGCGTATGCACTATATTAAGATTCTTCCGGGAGATACTGTAAAAGTTGAACTTACTCCATACAGTCTTGATAAAGGTCGTATTACTTTTAGATACAAATAAGGGTAGGGTGCTGTAATGCACAGCACCAAATCCATTCTAATTATGGACGTCAAGAGACAGCATTCCCCATATTTTCTCACCTTAAACTTTATATAAGAAAAAATTAATAAATATTTCGGTATAATCCTCCTCCCTAAAACTATTAGGCTTTAGGAAACTGCGCGAAGAATCTTTGATTAATTCGCACCGATTACTCAAGGGTTGGATAGTGAAACTTCATCTATCCACGCAAAATAAAGGTAGAAATACCTAGGTGTATGAATGTAAAGTTCAAAATAATTTTCAAGCGACTAGTCGCGTGAGCCACCTGCTGAAGGTGACATAGCGTCAGCGTAGTGTGTGGGGCTTTTGCTCCATATGCGTATATATTAAAAGGACAGCCACATGAAGGTTAGACCATCAGTAAAGAAAATGTGTGATGATTGTAAAATCATTAAACGCAAGGGTATCGTACGCGTGATTTGTAAAAATCCAAAACATAAACAGAGACAAGGATAAACATGGCACGTATTGCAGGTGTTGATTTACCAAAGAAAAAGAGAATGGAGTATGCACTTACTTACATTTATGGTATAGGTCTTACAACGTCAAGAAAAATTCTTGACAGAACAGGTATAGACTATAATAAAAGAGTTCATGAACTAACTGATGCAGAAGCAGCAGTAATTCGTAATGATATTCAAGATAATGTAATGGTTGAAGGTGATCTTCGTAAGAAAGTAACACTTGACATTAAAGCATTGATGGATCTTGGTTCATATAGAGGTCTAAGACACAGAAGAGGTTTACCTTGTCGTGGACAAAAAACAAAGACAAATGCGCGTACTAGAAAAGGTAAGCGTAAGACTGTCGGCGCAGCGTAAGGAGTAGCAAAATATGGCTAAGAAAAAAGTAAAAAAGAGTATTGCTAAAGGTGTAGTGTACGTTGCTGCAACATTTAACAATACTGTCATTACAGTAACAGATGAGATGGGAAATGTTATCTCTTGGAGTTCTGCCGGAGCACTAGGATTTAAAGGTTCTAAGAAGTCAACACCGTTTGCTGCTGCTGAAGCAGTAGCAGATGCTATGACAAAAGCAAAAGAGAATGGTATTAAAGAAGTAGGGATTAAAGTTCAAGGCCCTGGTTCCGGTAGAGATACAGCAGTAAAAGCGATCGGTGCTACAGAAGGTATCACTGTATCATTCCTTAAAGATATTACACCACTACCACATAATGGTTGTAGACCACCTAAGAAGAGAAGGGTATAAGCATGGCAAGATATAGAGGTCCAGTTGAAAGACTAGAAAGAAGACTTGGCGTTGATCTTGGATTAAAAGGTGAGAGAAGACTTGCCGGTAAATCTGCATTGGAAAAAAGACCATATGCTCCAGGACAACATGGACAAAGAAGAACAAAGATCAGTGAATACGGTCTTCAACTTCAAGAGAAGCAAAAAGCGAAGTTCATGTATGGTGTTTCTGAAAAACAATTTAGAGCACTATATAAAGAAGCAAACTCAAAAGAGGGGAATACCGGTGCTATCCTTATTCAACTTCTTGAGCAAAGACTTGACAACGTAGTATACAGAATGGGTTTCGCGACGACTAGAGCATCTGCCAGACAATTTGTAAATCACGGACATGTACTTGTTGACGGAAAGAGAGTAGATATTCCTTCATACAGAGTAAAAGCAGGTCAAAAGATCGAGATTAGAGAAAAAAGTAAAACGAACCCTCAGATCCTTAGAGCAATCGAATTGACTAACCAGACCGGTATGGTTGAATGGGTTGATATGGATAAAGAAAAACTTTTCGGATTATTCACTAGAATTCCAGAAAGAGAAGAAATCGCAATCCCAGTTGAAGAGCGTCTAATCGTCGAGCTTTACTCTAAATAATACATAAGTAAAGGCTAGTTAATGAGAAAAATTAAAGTTGCACCATTTATGCCGACAGAGGTAGCAGTGAACGAGATCAGCGCAAACCGTGCTGAGATCATTGCTTATCCTTTTGAGAGCGGTTATGCTGTTACGCTTGCACATCCCCTGAGAAGACTTATTTTAGGATCTTCTATAGGATACGCACCAATTTCTGTAAAGATTGAAGGTGCTGCACATGAGTTTGATAATGTTAGAGGTATGCATGAAGATGTTGCTGTATTTATCATCAATCTTAAGAATATTCGTTTTAAGATTAAAGATGAGAGTGACAAGGTAGAACTTAAATACAGTTTCTCCGGACATAAAGAGGTAACAGCACAAGATCTTAATAATGATCAGATTGAAGTTGTAAACGGAGATATCCCTCTTGCAACACTTAATGAAGATGCAGAACTCAACTTTACTGTTGTGATTTCAAAAGGGATCGGTTATGTACCGAGTGAAGATCTTAGAGATGAGGTGGCAGCAGATTCAATCGCACTAGATGCTTTCTTTACTCCGGTACGAAAAGCGAATTATAAGATTGAACCGGTTCTTGTTGAAGACAATCCAAACTTTGAGAAGATTACATTTGACATTGAAACAGATGCTCAGATTGGTCCGGTTGAAGCATTTACAAATGCATTGGAAGTGATGAATAAGCAACTTTCTGTTTTTAACGGTGTACTTGATGTAGATATCTCTGCGACACCAGTAAAAAGAAACAGTGATGACAGCGAGCTCAAACCTTTCTTGCAAACTGTAGACAGTTTGGGGCTTAGTGCCAGATCATTCAACTCACTTGACAGAGCGGGGATGAAATTCCTTGGTGAATTGGTGCTGATGAGTGAAAATGAGATCAAAAATATCAAGAATCTTGGTAAAAAATCTCTTGATGAGATTAATGAGTGTCTTGTTGAACACGGATTTGGTTCTGATTTTGAACTCGCAGATGTTACAAGAGCAAATCTTGTAAAGAAAATAGAACAACTTAAAGCATAAAGCTTTAGGTTTTAATGTAAAAGGACGAACATGAGACATAAGCATGGTTACCGTAAATTAAACAGAACGTCTTCTCACAGAGCAGCGCTTCTTAAAAACCTTTCTATTGCTTTGACAAAAGAGGGTAGAATCGAGACGACATTACCAAAAGCTAAAGAGCTTAGATCTTACTATGAAAAGCTTATAACAAAAGCTTCTACTGGTGATTTCAATGCACACAGAGCTATTTTTGCAATGCTACAACACAAAGAGATTACAAATACTATTGTGAATGAAATTGCACCAAAGTATGCAGACAGAAACGGTGGATACACGCGTATCATTAAAACACGTATGAGAAAAGGTGATGCAGCACCTATGGCAATTATTGAATTAATCTAATTCATTTGCATCTGCAACCCCTGTATTTCAAGGCTTTTGCCTTGGGTACGACATTAAAATTCAGAATCCCATAAATTACATTGACAAAATAACACTTTTAGTGTATAAACAGCTATAAAGTCTAGTACTCCACAGAGTTTTACTAGCTTTTTGTTATAATATTATTAATTAGGCATCATATTTTGATGCTACAGTAAGGAGAAATATTGATCCCGTTTACAGATGAAGAATTAGAGCCTGCAGTAAAAGATGTCATAGAAAAAGTCAGACCTTCTATTAAGTTGGATGGTGGCGATATTGAATTGGTTGCTATTAAAGACGGTGTGGTTTATGTACAGTTGCAAGGTGCCTGTGTTGGATGTGGGAGTGCAGGTACAACTATCAAATTTGGTGTAGAGAGACAACTTAAAACATTGATACACCCGGAAATAGCAGTGATGTCAGTACCCCAGGGTTGGGAAGATAAATTGGATCAATTAGGTTAAAATGCGTAAAATTAGTCAAGATTTATTATTGCAAAGAGCAGAGAGCGAATTTCTTAATGGTGATTACAGCAATGCGTTAAGGTCTTATGGATTGATATTAAAAGATTATCCTTTGCTTGATGAAGCAAAAATAGGTGTATATTTAAGTGATCTGGGTACAGAAAGCGAAGAAGAGGCACAGGCACTATTTGATTATTATCAAGTGATCAAAAGTGAAAAAGAGAATGCTGTAGAGATTATAGACGGGCTTATAGACTCGCTGGACAGTTCCAAACACAAACTGCAGGAGCTCTTGCTTGATCCGTTACAGGAGCAGGTGGAATTTGAAGATGGTATACGCTACAGTGATTTCCTGAAATTGATCGAGAGTAGAGGCAGCTTTAGAAAAGCATTTGAAGATATTATGTTCTCTACAAAAGTGGTGATTACAGATAAAGATGAATTTATTGATTTTGTGATGCAGTTAGCCAATGAAGGGTTCGATGAAATGGCTTTAGGGTATCTTGATGCAACTACAAGTCTGTTTGGTGATGATCAGGATGTATTGGCACTCTATAATGTGGTAAGAGGAGTCAGGAAGTGAAACTCGACTTTAATCAGAAAGGGTATGCCTTTCTGAGTGATGATACCAACGTATTGGATGCCCGTACGCTTTTTTTAAAAACGGTACAAAATACGCATTACTATGAGAAACTTGATTCCAAACCACCATGCATAACACCTGCAGAGCTTATGTTGCTTTGGGGTCTTGAGGAAATGAAAGTGGTAGGTGTGACCGGAACAAACGGTAAAACAACCGTAACGGCGGCTATTTACTCTTTCTTGCTTGACCTGGATGAGAAACCTGCCTTACAAGGGACACGTGGTTTATTTGCGCAGGAGAAACGTATAGAAGCCAAGAGTATGACTACTCCTTCTATTTTGGAGACACTGCATAATATGAAACAGACCTCAGATCTTGGATGTAATTATTTCATTATGGAAGTAAGTTCACATGCCATAGACCAAAAGCGTATAGAGGGACTGAAGTTTGCATTGAAAGTACATACGAATGTGACTTCTGACCATTTGGATTATCACGGTACAGTAGAGGAGTATAGGCGTGTAAAGAGTCTCTTCTTTGCAGATGAGACACCCAAGATACTGAATAAAGATGATATTAATCATATTACCTATAATCCTAAAAATGCACAAAGTTATGGTGTAGACGAACCTGCAACCTTTAAAGTACAGGCATTCTCTTTATTGCACGGGATTACAGCAGGGATCAAACATATGCAGGAAGAAGCGACGTTTCATTCTCCTATGGTAGGGCTTTTTAATCTTTTTAACCTTATGGCAGCCATAGGATCTGTACAGATGTTAACAAAGCGCCCCATCCAAGAGATCTGTGACGTGGTAGAGAATTTTGCCGGAGTGGCAGGTCGTATGGAAGTTGTCTCACGAGACCCGCTTGTGATCGTTGATTTTGCCCATACCGATGATGGGATACATGTTGTACTGGAATCTATGAAAGACAGAGATATCTCTGTAGTTTTTGGTGCTGGAGGAAACCGTGATAAGGGAAAACGTCCACGCATGGGAGCAGCGGCAGGCAGATATGCCAACAAGATCTATGTCACTTCAGACAACCCGCGTGATGAAGTACCAGAACAGATACTTGAAGATATTCTTGTAGGACTTGTGGGTAAAGAGAATGTCACTGCGTGTCCAGATAGAAAACTTGCTATTAAAATGGCGCTTGATGCACTTGAGAAGAATGAAGTCTTACTAATTCTTGGTAAAGGGGATGAAGATTATCAGGAGATTAAAGGGGTGAAATATCCTTTTGATGATCGTGAGGTTGTTAGAGGGTTATTGGATATTCAATAAGCTTTTGTAGGGTGTTGTGCCCTCACAACACCCTACGCAATATTCATCTCAAACTTCTCCCCAGTCTCTTGTGTATGTTTATAGAGTCTCCATGCATGTATTATCTGCCATGCCATCCATCCAAATGAGAGTATGGTTAATACACCTGCTAAAAAAATAAATAGATTTATAAACAGTGACAATATAAAAGTGACAAGTGTTGCCAAATGAATGTAAAGATGTTTCATCGCTGTTTTAGGGTGGATGACTTCGTGCATCATGGGTGCGGTGAAGTAGCCTTGGCTGTTAAGGTGAAACCATGTTAAAAATGGAACTATCTTGTAAAACATCGCAAAGACAATACTCAGGGCAAAGGATGCAAAAAAGAGGTAAGTAGAACTTTTTACCCATGACAACTCTGTAAAGTTTGTCATAACCAGTGTTAACATGCTTAAAATCAAACTGCTAAGTCCCAGACGCCAGAACCATACTGTAGCATCGGTTAAGGGTCGTTTTCTTTGTGTCAATCTTTTAAGTGTCAAGAGGGCATAGCCTATCAAGAGTAAAGCAAGTAGTGTATTTGATACTGCCCATATATTAGGATTAAATAATCCTGTGATGGTTGTGATGACAAGTAGCGTTAAAAGTGTCAATGGCAGATATTTACTGACAAGTTTTGGGTAGGGCGGTGTGACATAGAACATCTCTATGACCTGGAATGAAATAGAGATAATAAGCAGTGCTATCCAGCCAAAAAGTCCAAAAGAGTAGTGGGCTGTTTTGATCTGAGTATAATAACTTCCTTCAAATAAACCGCTTAACGTTCCTGTCATATAGAGTGCCAGAAGAACGACGATTGCCAAAGAAGCCAGGGCTGTCAACATTCCCCTGGATGAGCTGCTCTGGTTAGGAAGTTTTACAAGGTTACTAAGCATAATAATCGTGATAAAAAGAATACTTCCTCCAAGTAAAAGTGATGCTACCGTAAAAAGCCACGGAGAAGAGAAGTTAAAGGCTAAAAGTAGAGCAGTCACACCTAAGACAAAAGGATATTGTACAAGATTTGCTTTCTTGATGGGGGAAGTAAGCGTTACTCCTGCTATAACCGGAAGCATTTGAAAAAGTGCAGCGAACATAAAAGACAACATGACACCCAGTGTCAAGGTATGTGTCAAGATAACCGCTTTCATACTGTGTGCATCAAAGATTACTGTTTGAAAAAAGAGTATGAGTATGCCGGCAAGGATGCCAAAGAGTGCACCAGAAAGAAAGAAACGAAAAACTACTGAAATAGGAGGCGCTTGATCGAGAGAGAGACCGTTTTGGCTAAACATGACTCTCAATCAGCTCATTTAAACGAATATTAGGATTTTTGCAAATAAATATATGCCAAATGCCTTTGTTATCTTCTTTGCTTAATGCTTGAAAATGCTGTTCACTGGCAAGATCAAGCAACGGTATAGGGTTCTTACGATGGATCATATAGAAATAGTTTGTTTCATTCAGTTCTCTTAATGCGTGTATAGCATGCTCAAGAGGTTTTGGATGTTCCAATTCTCTTGCGTCAAGTAGGATTTCTTTTAACTGTTGCATCTACTTTAAAGCTCTACTTTTTGCATTTTTTCTAATGTATCTGTTTTAAGTTCCGGAGGAAGTACTCTGTCACACATCGAGTAAAGCATCTGTTCTTCTTTCATATTGTGCTGCTGAAGAAGGATCATCATGGACTCACAAAGAGAGAGATAAGCATCTTTGTCCTGTGATTCCACAGCCTCTGCCAATTTCCCTATGAGACCTTTCACCTGCTCATGTTCATAACGCATAACTTGCGTAGGTCCCTCACTGCTTCCGGTCTGTGTTTCGAATGCCGGGAAAAGCTCCTCCTCTTCTCGTTTAAAGTGTCTGAGTGTATCATTTGAAAAAATTAGGAACTTCTCTTCTGTTTCAGCCCAGTCTCCTTTTGCCGCTGCCTGTTCTGCTGCTGCAAATTCTGTATCGCAGTCTCTGTGTTCTTGTGTCATAAATTGTGAAATAATCATCTTTTAACCCTTTGTAATTGTTATCATTGTATCCCAAAGCTCAGTAGAGAGTAAAATTTTCTCAACACGTGCCTGCCAGAGTCTTCCAAACTCTTTTTTCTCTTCAGGTGTTGCCAGCCCTTGCATGCATTTACCCATAAGCGGTTGCATCATAGGGTCACCAGGTACCATAGATGAATCATAACTGAGTGTAACACTCTGATTCGTGTCTGTACGTGTGAGTTTTACTTCCCCATCTATGGGAACGTCGTAATTGACAAGGTTGTTTCTTGACATTTTCCCATTGAGTCCTTTGAATCCACCTGCACCGTTGGCTCCGGCAATAAAAGAGATGACATTACAGATCACACCGGTAACTCCCTCTGCTTCACTTTCTCTCATAGAGATATGGATGTTCCCTCTTTGTGGCAGTTCTGTGCCGTAGAGAGCTTTGAGACCATGGAGTGCCATAAGGTATGCACCTGCTACTGTAGGACAGGAGTGCCCTGCGAGTTTGACACACTCAAGATAGCTGATCTGCAGCTTCCCCTCTTCAAATGCTCCTAAAAAATCACTGAGTGGATCTTGAAGATCGATGGAGGGGACTTTGTCAAAAAAATCAGGATATTTCATAGTTTTTCCTAGTGATTGAATTAAGGGGATTATAGTCAAAAAAAGTAAATTGTAGATTGATATTTATCAAGAATTAAGCAAATAGGAGTAAAATACTCTCAATTAAACTGATTCTAAGCCAAGTGTGAAGATTTAGTGAGAGGAATTGAATAGGAGCTTTACTTCTGTTCAAGAAGAATAATTTTCAAAGGATTACTATGATGCCAGGTGTACCACAACCAGCGTTCTATATATTTAAATGTCAGCAGTCAGCACCTCCGGGGATGCCAAAACCAAGCTGCGTAAGTCAAAATGACCCAGAATCTCAGCAACTTTTCCAACATTTGGCACAGTCTCTTATGATGAAAGGGATCATCGGTACAGTACAGCCTATCCAAACAGGCTGTCTGAACCGTTGTCAACAAGGTCCTGTAATGCTTGTAGAGCCAGGACATACGATGTATGTAGGCTTGACCAAAGAGAAGATAGACAGGATCATTGATGAGCATATTATCGGTGGCAATGTAGTACAGGAATATGTGATCCCTGATGAAATGTGGGGTGAGCCTGTACAACCATCCGAGATGGCCAGATAGTTTAAGGGTACCTCTAATAATAGGTACCTTTTATTGTTTTGGTGGGTTGGATCAAAGGTATATCCTTCGGTAAAACCCCATCCTACTGTTCTGCACAAATCTTCCACAATTTCAGTATAATATAGTTATAGGTGGGATTTTGCTATAATCCCGATAATTAACACATAGGAATATGATTATGAACATCACCATGCTTTATTCTAAATTACATAGAGCTACTGTAACCGATGCAAACCTGAATTATGTAGGTTCTATTACCATCGATCAAAATCTTTTGGATGCTGCAAATATGCGTGTCGGACAAAAAATCGATATTGTCAATGTCAATAACGGTGAACGTTTTTCTACCTACATTATCCCCGGGGAGAGAGACAAAGGCGATATCTGTTTAAACGGAGCAGCTGCAAGAAAAGTGCATAAGGGAGATAAGATCATTATTATCGCTTATGCAACGATGACAGAAGAAGAGGCAGACAAGTATGTGCCCAAGATCGTTATTTTGGATGATGATAACAGTATTGCCCAAGAATTTGAGGGATTAGAATAGTATGCAAAGGTTTTTAAATGTTTGAAGGTCTTGACTTGGGTAATATGGGCAAAATGATGGAGCAGATGCAGGATAAAGCAAAAGAGCTCCAGGAGCAGGCTAAAAATGTGGAACTCACAGCCAAAGCAGGCGGTGGATTGATAGAAGTCAAAGCTAATGGTGCAGGAGAGATCATTGATCTGAATATAGATGAGAGTTTGATGGAAGACAAAGAGTCTTTACAAATATTATTGATCTCAGCAATGAATGATGTCAATAAAATGGTTGAGGACAATAAAAAATCTCAGGCTATTGGAATGATGGGTGGAATGAACCCTTTTGGTTCATAAGTGAAGTATTGATCTATTAAGCTTTGCTGCTGTCTACAAGGTAGTTGAACTCTTTGGAAGATCTCAATGTGTTGACTCTTCTTGCAGTCAATGAATGTTTCCCGTCTTTTTTGACGATCTTTTTAAGTATTGTGCTTATTTTCATCTCGGCTCCTTTTTTGAATTTTGTTCTTTAAGAACATGAAAATTGTAAAGTAAAAGTATTACAAACCTATAACAGGAGAGAAAATGAAAGAACTTTTAGTTGCTATGGAACATGATTCTCTTGTAAAAATGAGAGCTTTGCTTGAGCAGGGGGTTGATCTTGATCAGCCTATTATTATAGGGGAGGAGTATGAACTTGATGAACCTGATGAAATAGGCTTACTTTTTTATGCTATACGTACACAAGCTTCTTTAGAAGCGATCAAACTTCTTTTAGAGTATGGTGTAGATATTTATCAACTTGATAATGATAAGATCTCTGCACTTGATACCGCTATTAAATTCAAACGAAAAGATATTGTACAGCTCTGTATCGATAAAGGTGTGGATCTGAACAGTACCAAAAGAAGAAGCGGTATACTTCCTCTGCTTTTGGCTTCGTGTTTCAATGATACTGAAATGGTAGAACTTCTGCTTGAACATGGCGCAGACTTGAATGCGACAGATGCTTCCGGGATGAGTGCAAAAGATTACGCGAAAAAACTCGGGCAGAAAAAAATGGTAGAATATTTGGATGAAAAAGGTGCCAAGCACAATCTTTACCCAAATGAATGATCCTAGGTTATTCTGAGGTATTTACTTAGCGGGGTAATATAATAATCAAATCGTAATTCATGTAACCATTTTGTAACTAATTTTTTCTATACTTCCTGCACAAAAAACAAACAAGGAAGTTAGAAAATGACAAGAATTAAAATTCAGTACAGTGAGGCACTAAATGACGAATCTTAAAAAAATCTTACTCTCAGCAGCGACAATCGCTACTATGACTACGGCCGCAACGGCAAGCACAGGTTCAGAACTTGCTACACTTAAAGCTCAAATGGCTCAGATGATGAAGAAAATTGAGAAACTTGAAGCACAAAAATCCGGTAAAAATGTTTCTCCTGTGGCAACTATTGCTCCCCAGGGGACACCTGTAGCAGCAAAAGCATCAAAGTTGGCATTTTCAGGAACACACTATATTCATTTTTTAAGCAATAAGGATGTGACTGGACACAGAACCAATAAATTTGGGCTAAGTAGAAACTATGTACAAGTTAAAGGATATTTCTTTGATGATCCAAAAAGTTATATGAGAGTAACTTTGGATGCTAAACAAAACAGTAATTTTGATAAAGGCTCTTTAGATGTAAGAGTGAAGTATGCTTATCTTTATTTAAATAATGTTTTACCGTTTACTGGTGTAGAGCTTGGTTTGGCACATACTCCATGGCTTGACTTTGAAGAGCATCATGGATGGAAATACAGATCTATCAGTGAAACATTTGGTGAGCAACATAATGGCGGACATTTACATACTTCTTCTGACTATGGTGTAAATTTCAAAACAAAAACAGACTACTTTTCTTCTGAACTAGGTGTATTTAATGGAGCTGGTTACCATGGTGTTGAAGATGGCGAAGGGCTAAGGGCTGCATGGAGATTGACAGGGCATCTTTTAGGTACAGGCAAAGGACATGCGCACAGCGATGATACGTATGCAGACGTTTCTTTCTTTGGTCAATATGGTCAAGATGAGAGTAAAGTAGGAGATGCTGATGGTGATTATGTATGGTATGGAGTACATGCAGTGTATAATCAACCTGAATTTCTCTTTGCTGCACAGTATATTAAGGCAGATAAAGCAGATGCAAGCAGAAAAGGTGATGGCTGGTCAGTCAATGGCGAGTTTAGACTTAAAACACTTGCAGACAGCTTGAATGGCTGGAATCTTCTTGGTAGATATGATGACTACACTCTTGACAGTGATGTAGAGAAGAAGACAACCATTGCCGGTATTGCCTATAAATACAATAAAAATGTTGAGTTTGTTGTAGATTATCAAAAAGATGAAAAAGCAGGTAATACAGAAAATGAAAAAGTATTGTTCACAACAGAAGTGAATTGGTAATATTTATTCTCTTCAAACATATAAAAACAAGGTTGATCTGATCAGCCTTCTCTCCAAGGACAGATTAATATCTGTCCCTAGATTATGATCCCTAAATTACTTAGTACGATAATAGTAACAAAATTGTAATACTTTTTTTCTATAATTCTTTCATAACAAAACTGAAGGAAGTTCAATGAATAATATGATCAAAACAGTACTGGGTGCAGCATTTGCCGTAGCCGTTGCATTTTATGCCAACAGTATCATGGGACAGGCCCCTCATGGTGGTTTTCTAGTATTGGCTGCAGTGTTCGGTGCCTATATGGCAATGAATATCGGGGCGAATGATGTAGCAAACAATGTAGGTCCGGCGTATGGTTCCGGGGCTATCTCCATGACTGGGGTGATCATCATCGCTGCTATTTTTGAAGCGATGGGTGCATTGGTTGCCGGTGGTGATGTGGTAGGTACCATTAAAAAAGGTATCATTGACCCCTCAGCATTTGGCGGTGATCCGATGCTCTTTGTCTATGCGATGTCTGCAGCACTGCTTGCTGCAGCACTTTGGCTGAACCTTGCAACATGGCTTAAAGCACCGGTCTCTACTACGCATTCTATCGTCGGTGGTGTTGTGGGTGGTGGTGTTGCTGCAGGTGGCTTTGCCATTATCTCATGGGGAACGATGGGAAAGATCGTTGCCTCATGGATCATCTCTCCTGTATTGGGTGGTGTGATCGCAGCGATATTCCTCTATATTATCAAATCACAGATCCTTTACAAAGAAGACAAACTGAGTGCTGCCAAGAAGATCGTACCTGTTTTGGTAGCCATTATGGCAGGTGCATTCCTGACATACATTACACTTAAAGGGCTTAAGCATGTCTGGCATGACCTGACAGCAGTAATGAGCTTTTTACCGCAGACGAAAAAACCGACTATAGGTATTGCCTTAACCTTTGGTGTGATCGGAGCAGTACTTACTTATGTACTTGTAAAACCAAGAATTGCTTCCAAAGTAGCATCCATGGATAATGTAAGAACAGATATCAATGTACTCTTTGGTATTCCTTTGGTATTTGCTGCTATTTTTCTCTCTTTTGCACATGGTGCAAATGATGTAGCCAATGCAGTAGGACCTCTTGCAGCAGTCAATGATGCATTGACACACCTTGCCATAGCAAAAAAAGCGGCGATTCCTCTCTGGGTGATGGCTGTAGGTGGTCTGGGGATCTCTGTAGGACTTGCACTCTTTGGAGCAAGATTGATCAAAACAGTAGGTTCAGAGATTACAGAGCTTGATCCGATGAGAGCATTTTCCATCATGATGGCAGCCTCTATCACCGTGATCATCGCTTCTCAGCTTGGATTACCGGTTTCCTCTACGCATATTGCAGTCGGTGCAGTGTTTGGTGTAGGATTCCTTAGAGAGTGGATGGACAGCAAAGAAATGGGTGAAAAGCAGCATGCATTACAGACTGAAGTAGATAAGCTCCACGAGATCAAAGCACAACTTGCTGCCTGTACAAATGAAGATCCTGCCAAGAAACTTTCTCTTATTGAGGCACAGAAAGCACAAAAGAAAGTAGTCAAAAAGATCAAAAAAGCTTTGAGGGAAAATTATGTAAAACGCGGTATGGTAAAAAAGATCATAGCGGCATGGGTCATCACAGTACCTGCTGCGGCAGTGTTATCTGCCATCATCTTCTTTGTCATTAAAGGTTTCGCGGTTTAATTTGCTATAATCTCTTTATGCAAAAAGAGATAGAGATCGTCGTTATTGAGGACGAAGAAGATATATTGGAACTTATTGAGTATCATCTTTCCAAAGAAGGTTACTCTGTGACAGGGTTTCTCTCTACCCAGAATGTAGAACAGTTCTTAGAAGAAGAGACTCCTGCTCTTATGTTGGTAGATAGAAATTTGCCTGGTATGGAAGGGAGTGAATTTATTGCCCATCTTCGCCAGACGGGGTATGACATTCCTGTGATCTTCCTTACTGCCAAAGCCAAAGAGTCTGAACTTGAAGAGGGGTTTGAGGCGGGAGGTGATGACTATATGACCAAACCTTTCTCACCCAAAGAGCTTACACTCAGAGTCAAAGCACTGCTTAAACGCTCAGGAGCTCTGCAAAAACAGCAACGTATGAAATATAAGCTCCTTACTATAGATCTGATACAAAAAGAGCTCTATGTAGAGGGGTCTCCTGTTTCACTCACGCCACTTGAATTCAACCTCCTCCATACGTTTATGAAACATGTGGATGAACCGTTAACACGGGATTTTCTGCGTGATGAGGTATGGGGCAGTGAAGGCGATGGGGTCAATGACAATGCAGTCAACGTTGCCATTAACCGTCTTAAAAACAAGATCGATCCCCAAAATACACAGAACTATTTTCATCCTGTATGGGGAGTAGGCTACAAATTTAACTAAAAATATGTCAATAGTGCAAGTGTGGATAGTGCCACATTTCTTAGCTTATCGCTAAAAAATATGTCAATATGACATATTTTTCTTCTCTTACAACTTTTCTCGCTACACTTCCACTATGAATAAATTAGAAACTCTCAAATACTATTTCGGACATGATGCTTTCCGCCCTCTGCAGGAAGAGGTGGTGGATGCCATTTTAAACAAAGAGGATGTGCTGATGATACTTCCAACAGGAGGAGGAAAGTCACTCTGTTACCAACTGCCTACATTGCTGATGGAGGGTATCACAGTGGTAGTCTCTCCACTGCTTGCACTCATGCATGATCAGGTGGTGGCACTCAGAGCCAATGGCATCTCTGCAGCTATGCTAAGCTCCATGCAAGACCTTGATGAGAGCCAGAAGATAGAAGAGCAGCTCAGAAGTGGTGAGATAAAACTGCTCTATGTCGCACCGGAACGTTTGACCAATGCCTATTTTCTCAATCTTCTGCATCAACTCCCCATAAACTTCTTTGTTATTGACGAAGCACACTGCGTGTCAGAGTGGGGGCATGAATTTAGAGAAAACTATAGACGCTTGAGTCTGCTTAAAGAGCAGTTTGCCACCACACCCATAGCAGCCTTTACTGCCACAGCTACCAAAGCAGTAGAGCAGGACATCGCAACAAACCTGGGTCTGGTAGAGCCAAAACGTGTCCGAGGTTCCCTCTTTCGGGAGAACCTGACCATCAATGCAAGACACCGCATCAAAGACGGACGTGCACAGTTGATGGAGTTTTTAAAACTCCATCCCAACGAGTCAGGTATCATCTACACGCTTTCACGTAAATCTACAGAGAACATTGCCTCTTTTTTACAAGGCAAAGGCATAGAGGCAAAAGCCTATCATGCAGGTCTGCCTACCCAAGAGAAAAACAGAACCTATGCAGACTTCGTAGCTGACCGTGTACAGATAGTTGTAGCTACCATTGCTTTTGGTATGGGGATAGACAAGAGTAACATTCGTTTCGTGGTACATATGACCATGCCTAAGACGCTGGAGAACTTCTATCAGGAGATAGGACGTGCAGGACGTGACGGTCTTGAGGCTGAAACCCTGCTGCTTTACTCGGCAGCAGATATCGTGCAGCAAAAGATGTTCATAGAAGACTTACCCGAGACACCTTACAAAGAACATGCCTTCAACAAGCTTGACAGCATGGTACGCTTTGCCAACTCTGAAAACTGCAGACACCAAAGTATTGCCGCCTACTTTGATGACCGTATAGAGTCATGTGGAAACAAATGTGACAACTGTACAGCCCCAGCGTCTGAAAAAGTTGACATTACCACAGCTGCACGCATGATGCTCTCTGCCATTCTTAGAACAGAGCAGAACTTCGGGCTTCACTACATCGTAGATGTACTCAAAGGCAGTAAAGAACAGCGCCTCTTGCAAAATGGACACGACAGCTTGTCAGTGTATGGCATAGGAGACGAATACAGCAAGAGTCAATGGCTTACCATAGGTGACAAGCTTTTAGAGCTTGGTGCCGTTGCCATAGGTGAATTTAAAGTTTACAAGTTGACAGAGTTTGGGGTAGAGGTCATCAAAGGTGCTCACACCATAGACCTCAAAAAAGAGAGACTTACCATACAAAAAGCAGAAGCGAAAAAGAAAGTGACTTACTTTGACGACTACGATGTGGAGATGTACGACAAACTCCGTACATTACGCACACAGATCGCCTCCGAAAAAGGCATTCCGCCTTACATCGTATTTTCAGATAAAACACTTAAAGACCTCTCAAGCAAAGTACCACAAAACAAAGAAGAGATGTTGGAAGTACATGGCATAGGAGAGGTGAAGTTTGAGAGGTATGGGGAGGCGTTTTTGGGAGTCTTGCAAGATGTATAATTTGACAACTATACTACAATGAGATATAATATGGTTAGTTTAAAAACGAAATGGTTTTCTAAATGGGCTAAGAAACATCACATATCTGATGGACATCTTTTGGATGTAATCGAAGATATGAAACAAAATCTTTCAAGTGTTAGTCTTGGAAGCGGTTTGTTTAAAGTACGTGTTGCCTCTTTAGATGGTGGTAAAAGTTCTGGATACAGAACGATTATAGTTTACCGTGAAAATGATAGAGCAGTCATAGTGTATGGCTTTACTAAAAAAGAGAAAGACAACTTAGATAAAAGTGAACTAAAAAGTTTTAAGAAAATGTCAAAAGATATCTTGAACTTGACAGAAAAAGAGATGAAAATTGCCATTAAAAATGAAGTATTTTTAGAGATAGGAGATGCAAATGAGAGATAGCATAAAAGATGCCATATCATCCACAGTAAATGACATGATAAAAGCTGATTTACCTGTATCATTTACTAAAAAAGAGTTAGATAGTTTAGGTATAGATGTGCCAAAAGCATTTGTATCTGCAAAAGATATACAAAAGATACGCAAGGCATTAAATGTAAGTCAGTCCGTATTTGCCAAATTGCTCAATGTAAGCCTATCTTCTGTGAGACAGTGGGAACAAGGTATCCGACAACCAAGTGGCTCTACAATGGTACTCTTAGAGTTGTTGCAGAGAGAACCCAAGTTATTGGATTATAGAATTGATATAAGTGCTGCTTAGTAGATTGAAAATAAGTTTATTGCTGAATTATAAATAAAGTTTAAATTTCATAAAGATGTAGGGTGTTGTGCCCTCACAACACCACAAATTTGAATTGTATAATATTATGCATTCACGGGTATGTTTGTTGTTTAAATTATCGGTGTTGTAGCGGTACAACACCCTACGGGTTTTTTGTGAATGATGAATATTCCCATGCTTCCCATGTGTCAACGTAGGCATGTTTGACAGCATTGTGTTGTATATAATGTATCTTTTCAAGCCAGTCTTTTTCATCTCTTATGGTATGTTCATAAAATCTTTTTTGCCAGATGCCTGAGAGTTTACGTTGGTAGCTAGAGGTACTTAGGTGTAGTTTGGCTTTTTCTTTGAATGATGTATCTAGTCCATAAACAAAGCTTCGTTTGATGTGGGTGATGATTTTGGAGTATTCCTCAGGGTTTTTGGGTGTGAGTATCATATGTATATGGTCAGGTAAAATGACAATAGCATTTAGTTGATAATCATACCGTTGTTTGCTCCGTTTGAAGCTGTCACGTAAGAGTGTAATGTTGTCAATGAGTATAGGGTTTCTTCCTTGGGTAACCATGGTGATAAAGTAGCTATACCCATCAAGATATATTCGTTTATAATTTGACATATTCAATAGTAGCATAGATAGATATGAGATATAAAAAATATGGCAAATTGTCATATTTTTGTATTCAATTGGAATTTGAATACGTAATGCAAATATAATTTTATTGCCGTTCAAATTATCGGTGTTGTAAGGGTACAACACCCTACGGTTGGTAAAATTTAAATAGCATGAGGGCTGTAGGGTGTTGTGCCCTCACAACACCATAAATTTGGCTATAATTATTGCATTGATTACAAAGGGAAAGTATGGAATTGGTCTATTTATGGGTGAAGGATTATAAAAACATTCAGAAGCAGGGGTTTAATTTTTCTCCTCGATTTACTTGCAACTATGATGATGTTAAAAATGAATTGACCATTGATGAAAACGATGACTACATAGAAAACTTTTTTGGTGACAATATTAATGTGACTGCTATTGTTGGGAAGAATGGGAGTGGGAAGAGTAATTTATTTGAGGCATTACTCAGTAATTTGATGCATAATAATGTGATTCCTATTGATGAACCCTATCAAGTACTAGCAGTATTTTATAGTGATGACAAAAAGAAATATTGTTATAGTAAACTTGGTGGAGTAAATTTAAATATATTTAATAAAGAAGATATAACTACTATAGGAAATTTTAGAAAATATGAAAAAGATGATAATTCACTTTTTACATTCCATTATAACTATAGTTTAGATTGGATAAACAACAATGAAAACAATTTAGATTTTGACAAACTTTATCATAAGAATGATGATTATGCTACACCAATTTTATTACAACCCAATAAGGCAAATAGAAAAATATCCTTATCGAACATAGACTATTTGGCTACAAAAGATATCTTATACTTTACTATTAAGAATAATATAGAATTTGATTTTATCAAAGATTTTTTTATTCCTGTATCCTGCGAACTTTCGAATAGTTCAGATAATATTTCAAAAAACAATTCATTTATTCTTAAAAAAGTTGAAGATATATCTTCATCGTATTCCGATAAAAAGAAGTATTCTTTGAAATCATATTACTATATCCTAAGAAAAACAATTGATAAAGGAAAGGATGATAATTATACATTTATAAACGACCCTCACTTTAAAAGTTTACTAGAAAAAGATAATTTAGATGAAAATTTTGATAGTCTAATAAGTTATATTAAAAAGCATAAATTTGATACATTGTATGATAATTCATATATTTATAAAATACGAAAAATTGAAGATACTTTTAATTTTTTAGAGTATATAGAAAATTGCGAGATAGAGTCAATAACATGGGATTTATTACATGGTAAAAAAAATATTATTGAAAATAAGGAGCTTTTATTAAATCTTCCTCCTTATGTAGATATTGATTTTTTTGATAAAAATAATGTTTCTTTTTATTCTTTAAGTTATGGACAGAAATTTATAATTAAATTTATTTATAGTTTATTAAATCAATTAGAAAATTTAAAGTCACATCCTGAATATAAACATATAAATCTTTTACTAGATGAGGTAGAACAAGGTTTGCACCCAGAATGGCAAAGAAGATTTTTAAATATTTTAATACAGGTTTTAGAGAAAAAGAAAGATTATACTTTTAATATTATTTGTGCAACACATTCACCTTTTATACTTTCTGATATACCCAATGAAAATATCTATTTTTTGAGAGATGGTCAAAAAGATATAGGTTTAAAACAACAAACCTTCGGAGCAAATATCCACACTCTACTAAGTGACAGTTTCTTCATGGAAGATGGTCTTATGGGGGAGTTTGCTAAGGGGAAACTAAATGAGATTATAGAGTTTTTTGATGATAAAAACGAACTATATACAGCAGACAAAGAGAGACTCTATCAAATAATAAATACCATAGGTGAACCATTTTTAAAAGAAAAATTACTTTTTATGTATAGCGAAAGGTTCCCCAAAACAAAAGAAGAACAAATCGCAGAATATGAAGCTAAAATAGAGAGGCTTAAATCTGATGATTGGGATTAGACTTAATCAAGAGCTTTTAGACAAGCATACATCTAAAATATCTGTCAAGATTAGAAATAATGTAAATAATGTTGATAGAGAGGGATTAGATGAAAATATAGTATCTTGTTTGGAGTATTTACTCATAGACACTAATATAGAAAAAATATTAAAAGCAGATACAAGAGAACTTAAAACGATTATCTCCTATTTTCGTGAAAATTATCCCGATAGTACAAATAATGGTAGTGCGTTAAATACAATACTTCGTAAGAGAATATTTGAGAGAGAATATACAAACTGGAGTACAAGAACGACTTATGGGGCATATTATTTTGTGAAAGCATTAGGGTTAAACAGTTGCCCTTACTGTAACCGTAACTATACTTTTGTTATAGATAGCGATAATGGAAAACTACGACCTGAAATAGACCATTTTTATCCAAAATCAATATATCCATTTTTAGCAATGAGTTTTTATAATCTTATCCCTTCTTGCTCTATATGTAATCATACAAAGAGTGATACAGAAAAGGAAGATTTGGAAAATCCATATGATGTCGTAGATAACTCTTGTAGATTTACATATAAACCTAAAAATGTTGATTTTGTAGCCGTAGAAAAAGAAAAGTACAATTTTGATAGTTTTGAAATAGGAATAAGTGGTAATCAGAGTAATATAGAACTTTTCAAATTGGAAGAACTATATAAACAACATAAGGATGTTGTACTTGAATTACTTATTAAAAAAGCATATTATCCCGATAGCTACATTACAGAACTTTCAAAATTTGGTTTTAGTAAAGATGAGATATTTAGATATCTGTTTTCAAACTATAGTCAAGAAGATGATTTACACAAACGTCCATTATCCAAATTGACAAGAGATATTGCCAAGGAGTTAGGATTGGTATGATATGCGAATTTAGAAGGTGTTGTCATGGGACAACACCCTACGGTTGGAATATAAATTAATTTAATATAGTGAAAATCCTGTAGGGTGTTGTACCCTTACAACACCGAAGATGGGTATACAAAATAAAAACAATTCGGAGAAAAAATGAAAGAACAGAACAAACCTCTCTGCGGCATAGACGAAGCAGGACGAGGTCCTTTGGCGGGTTCACTTGTGATAGCCGGGGTGATCCTTAAAAATCCTATTGACGGGTTGATGGACTCCAAGAAGTTGACCCAGAAGAAGAGGGAGGCATTGTATTGTTTGATCATTGAGAATTCCGATCATCATATTGTCTGTTTTTCTGCTGCTGAGGTAGATGAATTAGGTATCTCCAAATGTTTACAGCAAGGTTTACGCACTATACAGAAAGTCTTGCAGAATGCCCGGTACCTGTTTGACGGCAACAGTACTTTCGGGGTTGACAACATTACGACCATGATCAAGGCAGATGACAAAGTGCAAGAGGTGAGTGCCGCGAGTATCTTGGCTAAGGTGACACGAGACAGAGAGATAGTAGAGCAGGCTAAGTTGTACCCAGAGTACGGGTTTGAGAAACATAAAGGGTATGGTACCAAAGCCCACATAGAGGCTCTGGCAAAATATGACAGATGTGAGATCCACCGTAAAACATTCAGGGTAAAAAGTCTGGATGAACCAACGCTTTTTTAGAAAGAGACCCCGTTGACAGTCAGTTTCCCCTTGAGGTACTTCAGATCATACACTTTTTGACCATTCTTCTCTTGTGGAGGAATGAGCATCATGACCATCATGGCTCTTGGGTCTTGCATGAGATGTGAAAAGAGTGCGGGTGAGGCTTCAATATGTGTTTTAGCACTGAGAGCCTGTAACAAGATCAGTGGATTCTGCTGTGCTGCTGTCAGGTCAAGAGAACTATCTATTTTTCCGTAGGCATTCAGATGAAAACTGCCCATAGGCTGATGTTGTATGTTTACCTCTTTGGAAGAGAGGTTACTGATGTTGAGTTCAATTCCCTGGGTGAGGATCTGCTCTGAGAGTTTGTTAATGGCAAGACGATCCCGAGGATCTGTTTTTTGAAGCTTTTCAAAGGCTTCTATGTCAAGGTTGTCAAGTGTGACATCCAGTGAAGTCTCAGTCAAGGCATAGCGGTTTTGTTTCTCTTGAAGAGTGATCTTTTCAATGGTACTGCTTGCACTGCTTTTTAAAAGTTTGTTGTGCAGCGCTGTGGTTGAGGTACCTTTGATGTTTACCCCCTCCATCTGAAAATCGTCTGCTGCATACGCTTTGAGGTTTTCCACGCTGTACGTCGTCTGTGCATCATAGTTGGTTGCTCCTGTAAGGGTGTATGTTGCAGTAAGATTCTTAAGCACCACTTCTACAGCTTTGTCCGCATGCAGTGAGAGTTGTGCGATGTGCTGTTTCAGTGTTTTAAGCTTTTCATTGACAAGGCTTCCTTCAAAGGTCATGCCTTGCGCAAGCAGGTTTACAGAAACATCATCGGGAAAAGTCTCATTGATGTCTTTGACATAGCCCTTAAACCCGTTGAGCAGTTTGTTAAAATCTACATGCAGAAGCAGGCTTTTGTTATCTATCATTTTGTTGATGTGTGCCAGCAGTCCGGGATCTTTTTTTTGCAGTGCTGCCACTACTTCATCCGGAAGTGCTTTCACAGAGATGTCTGTACTGAGTGCACTGTAGGCATCTTTCAGGTATTTTGCATCTACGGCAAACTTCATGCCTTTAAGCGAAGAGAGGTTTTTGGTGTTTATCTGCACACCTTGATGATTCAGGTAGGCAATGATCTTCTCAGGCTCAGAAAAGTCAAGGATGAAATGCTCTTGGGTTTTCCCAACCTCCCTGTTCTCTATGCCAAAACCGTTCTGCTGCAATGTTGTCAGCTCATGGTTGACTTGTTTCTTCATCTCTTCTGTGACACGTGTTGAGCCTGAGGTGAAATAGTAGATCGCAGCAAGTGCAAGAATGCCTATGAGTCCGAATCCTATTTTACGCATCAGTTATCCTTTATAGATGGTGGTCAGATGTGCCATCTTTTTGCCCATGTTCAACAGGGTCATGTCTGCCAAAGTAAGTGCCATCATCGCTTCACAGACCACAGATCCCCGAATAGCGACACAGGGGTCATGTCTGCCTTTAAGGTTGCATTTGACCGTTTCATTGTGTGTAGTGACAGTCTCCTGCTCCTGAAAAATGGAAGGTGTCGGTTTGAAATGGGTTTTGACAATGATCGTGTCACCGTTGCTGATACCACCTAAGATACCTCCTGCATGGTTGCTTTTAAAACCGTTTGGTGTGATCTCATCATTGTTTTGGCTGCCTTTGAGGTGCGTGCTTGCTACCCCGTCACCGATCTCTACGGCTTTGGCTGCATTGATACCCATCATTGCTTCAGCCAGAATGGCATCAAGTTTATAGTAAAGCGGTTCACCTAGACCTACAGGCACTCCTGTGGCGGTTGTGAGTACCACGCCGCCTACTGAGTCATGGTTCTCTTTGGCTGTTAGAATGGCCGCTTCCTGTGCTGCTTCAACCTGAGGGTCAAGTGCATAGAGTTTAGAGGTTTTGGCATACTCAAAATCCTGTGTTTCTCCTTTGATACCATCAACTTCACACAGCCCGCTTTGAATCTCAATACCCAGTTCTTTGAGCATGAGTTTGGCTATAGCACCGCCTGCTACTCTTGCTGCTGTCTCGCGTGCTGAAGAGCGTCCACCGCCACGGTAGTCTCTCAATCCATATTTATGAAAGTAGGTAAAGTCTGCATGTCCGGGACGGAAAAGGTCTTTGACATTGTCATAATCCTTACTCTTTTGGTTTGTGTTGAAAATGATCATGGCTATGGGTGTCCCGGTGCTTATCCCTTCAAACGTGCCTGAGAGTATCTCTACTTTGTCATCTTCTTTGCGTCCAGTCTCCAGTTTGCTTTTTCCGGGTTTTCGTCTGTCAAGTTCCGATTGGATGAATGACTCATCTATCTTCAGTCCTGCGGGTACCCCGTCAAGGATGCATCCCAGAGCTTTACCGTGTGATTCGCCGAAGGTTGTCAGTGTCAGTTTTTTGCCAAAGCTGTTCATGTTAAGCCTTTAATTTTTCTAATGCGATCTGTGCCGCTTTTTGCTGGGCATCTTTTTTGCTTTTACCCTTTGCCGTGGCAATGGTCTTGTCATCTAAGATAATAGCGATCTCAAACTCTTTTTTGTGGTCGGGTCCCGAAGAGCCCAGCATCTCGTAATGCGGTGTCACACCGTGTGTTGCCTGTGTCAACTCCTGCAGTGCGGTTTTGTAGTCTTTTGAGAGAGATTTCAGATCAATTTTGGGATGACACTCTTCAAGCAGTTTAATGGAGATCTCTTTTGCTGTAGTCAGCCCAGCTTCCAAATAGATGGCACCGATAACTGCTTCAAAAGCATTGGAAAGCAGAGAAGGTTTGTTTCTTCCGTTGTTGTTCTCCTCTGCCATAGAGAGATAGATATACTCTCCCAAATGAATGGCACGTGCTAAAAGTGTAAACCCGCTTTCATTGACAAGGGAAGCACGTATTTTTGAGAGTATCCCCTCATTTGAATTGGGGAATTTTTTAAAGAGATACTCTCCGACAATCAAGTCAAGTACAGCATCTCCTAAAAACTCAAGCCGCTCATTATTGTAAGGCTTTTTATGACTTTTGTGCGTCAAAGCCTCAATAATCAATTGCTTGTCTTTAAATGTGTAGTTCAGTCTAGTTTCCAGTTGACTGTAATCGTTCATTTTGTTCTCCTATATTTGGTTTGTAGGGGTAAACCCCTGTGTTTACCCATTTTTTCATTGAAGGACAGACACACAGGTCTGCCTCTACAGAGTTGCCTTGATACGTTCTGCTTCATTACGTGCAAGTTCGTCACAACGTTCATTTTCCGGATGTCCGTTATGCCCACGTACCCAGGTACCATGTACATTGTGTGGTGCAGCAGCCTCCAGATATGCTTTCCAGAGGTCAACGTTTTTTACTTTGGCAAAGTTCTTTCGTATCCAACCTTCCAACCATTCGTTGATTGCTTTTACTACATATGAGCTGTCTGAAATGACTTCTACATCACAAGGTTCTTTTAGTAGTTTTAGCCCCTCAATAACGCCTTGTAGTTCCATGCGGTTGTTGGTGGTATGTGTATCTCCGCCAAAGTACTCTTTGCGTTTACCTTTGAACTCTAAAATCCCCCCGTATCCGCCAGGTCCTGGGTTGCCGAGGCTGGAACCGTCAGAGTAGAGAGTAATCTGTTTTCGGGCTTGTTCTTGCAATTTCTTCCTCAACTTTTACAGAGTATATCGCCATACAGTTCGGGCAACGTTTGAAACTCACGGGAAAGCTCTGCTTGCATTGTGTACAAAGAAAAGAGAAGTGCAGGTCACCTTCTTCAAAACCACTTTGTCTTGCAACAGCTAACATATCCAGTGTGAACAGACCACTCTGTGTATGTGGCGTGTTCAAATATCCTTTCGCATAATAGAGCGTACGGAGTATTTTATCATGAGCGATTATATCTAAATCGAGTTGTGAATTGGGTAAGAACCAGAGGATGTCAAGTATCTCATGGATATGCTCTGTTTCTATAAGTTTCCATGCTTCCGAAGTATCCAGTTTTAACATCATGGATACCCCCTCTCTATAGAGTTTCGGCTCTTTGGCTAAAAGTACTTTTAGCTGTTCTATTTTTTCTTCTATAGCGAGGGATTTATCTGTTTTAAGTTTTGAAAATGCAAGAAAATTTTCCAATTCATTTGTCTCCTCCCCCAGGAGTTGAAGCGGCTCAATGATCTCATGCGCTTTGTCAAAACGGTGCATATTCTCATAGACTATGCCTAATTCATGCAGTACTTTCGCATTGCGGGGCATACGTCGCAGGATCTCGGTATACAAAGAACGGGAACGTTCGAGAAAACCGGCATGCAGATAGGTATTTGCCAAACGTTCCATGAGTTCCAGCTCTCCTCGATCATTGTCAATATGTTTAATGAGATAAAGATAGATACTGATCGCTTTATGATATTCCCCTGAATTCTCAAATGCTTTGGCAAGCAGGGTCAGCGGTTTGAACATATGTGGTTCATAAGGCATATCATCTGTGTCCAAAGTACATTCTGCAGAGTCAAATTTTTCTAAAAATTTTAAAAGTTTCCCCTCTTCTTTTTGTTGTTTATACATACCCCAGCCGTAAGAGACCAGTGCAATGATCAGTGCGATCACAACAATGAGCAGAATACTGAAAAGCGGATCACTGTAGGAAGGTAGAATATTTTCCAAAATTGTCCTTGCTTCGGCAGACTTGGCAACCGATATTTTTTGTTCCCTGAATATATCTTAAGAAATAGATGCTTAGATTATATCAAATTAGATATAATTCTTCTATGATAGATAACGCATATATATTTGCTCTCCTTAAAGTAAAACAAAACTCTACTTTAATTCCTCTCATTAAAGCTATGTCTTTAACGAGAGATGGAGCCATTGGAGAAAGTACACAGAATGATTGATAACGCCTCCATCGAATCTTTGAAAAACAGTATTGATATTGTTGATGTGATAGGTAACTTTGTAGAGCTTCGAAAAGCCGGTGCCAATTACAAAGCGAACTGCCCTTTTCATGGAGAAAAAACCCCAAGTTTTGTAGTCAGCCCCTCCAAACAGATATACCACTGTTTTGGCTGTGGTGTCGGGGGAGACAGCATCAAGTTCGTGATGGAAATGGAGAAACTCACCTACCCCGAAGCCATAGAAAAACTGGCAAGTATGTTCAACTTCTCTTTGAGCTATACCAAAGGAAGCAGTGACTACTCTGATGCCAAACGTGTACTGGAGTCCATACAGACCTGGTATGTGAAAAATCTGGAGAATAATACTACAGCCAAACAGTACCTTTTGGATAGAGGCATCGCCCAGAGTTCCATACAGAGATTTGGTATAGGGTATGTACCTGATGGCAATTCAGTAATGAATTTCCTGAATGCTACACTATTACCTCTGCCTAAAGCAGTGGAAGCAGGTGTGCTTGCACAGGGTGAAGGAGGCAGGTACTATGCACGTTTGGTAGAGCGTATCACTTTTCCTATCTACTCGACCAGTGGGGCAGCTGTTGGGTTTGGAGGGCGCACGATCACCAACCACCCTGCCAAATATATAAACTCACCACAAACTAAACTGTTTAACAAATCCCGTTTGCTTTACGGGTATGATCTTGCCAAAGAGAGTATTTATAAAAATAGAAAGCTGATCGTTTGTGAGGGGTATTTGGACGTAGTCATGTTCCATCAGGCAGGATTTACCGAAGCAGTGGCAAGTATGGGAACAGCACTGACCTCAGAGCATCTGCCATTGCTAAGAAAGGGCGATCCGAAGATCATTTTGGCGTATGATGGAGACAAGGCAGGTGTGGCTGCGGCACTCAAGGCGGCACAAATGCTCTCAACAGCGAATTTTGACGGAGGGGTTGTACTTTTTCCTGACGGACAGGATCCTGCAGATCTTATAGCAAAAGGACAGAGTGAAGCAGTGGCAAAACTGCTACGTGAAGCTAAACCGCTCATCCCATTTGTATTAGAAAAAACGATCTATGCCTATGACCTGAATGACCCCAGAGCAAAAGAGGCAGCATTTGGAGCAGCAAAACAGTTTTTAGAAAGCTTAAGCCAGATTATTAAAGACTCCTATATTCCTATGGCAGCTACACTGCTCGGTGTGGCTCCGGCACTGTTCGGGAAACAGACAGATTTTAGCAGAGCAAAAGAGAATTTTTCACAAAAAAAAGATGATACGGAACTGTTGGGTATTATTAAAACACTGATAGAGAGTCCAAATCTTGTTGATACGGTATTGGATACTGTTGATATTGGTATTTTTGGAGCCTACAGGGAGTATTTTGATCTTCTTTTGAAAGCTGAGATGGATCATCCACTGCTTATGGGAGTGCAGATCAATGAAGAGATACATACATTGGACGAGGAGAAATTGCTGTATGCATTAAGAAAAATATTGATTCGACATTATAAACAAAAATTAAAGATTCTTCCCCGAGACACCTCTTTGTCCTCCGACAAAAAGATGTTTCTTATACGCAAGTTAAGAACAGATATTATTCCAAGATTAGAAAGAGGAGAGTTGGTAACCTATGAAACAGAATAAAAGACGTGCAATTGCACTCTTTAGCGGAGGGCTTGACAGTATGATCGCCATCAAACTGATGGCTGACCAGGGGATTGAAGTGATCGCTTTGCATATCAAGATAGGATTCTCCGGAACCAAAGATGTCAGCAAGATCATGCAAGAGCGTGCCAAGTTGGCAGGTGCCGAGTTTAAGATCGTAGATGTACGGGATGAATATATTCAAAATATTCTCTTTGATCCTGTGTATGGGTATGGAAAAAATTTTAATCCCTGCATTGATTGTCACGGCTATATGTTCAAGATCGCAAAAAAAATGATGGATGAACTGGGTGCTTCATTTTTAGTCACAGGTGAAGTGATAGGGCAACGCCCTATGAGTCAAAGGCATGATGCGATGAAGCAGGTGAGTAAACTAGCCAATGACAAAGAAGACAAACTTATCTTGCGTCCTATGTCTGCCAAACTGATGGAAGAGACAACTCCGGAGCTTGAAGGCTGGGTTGACAGAGAGAAATTACTTGACATTTCCGGACGAAGCCGTGAAAGACAGTTGGCATTGGCTCAAGCGTACGGTTGGGAAGATTATGAGTCTCCGGGGGGTGGTTGTCTATTGACAGAATCACATTACGCGGAGCGTATCAAAGAGTTTATCTCTTTTGATACATTTGAAGTAGAAGATATTGAACTGTTGAAGTTTGGTCGACACTTCAGACTGCCTGAAGGAGCCAAACTCGCAGTAGGGCGCAACAAAGAGGACAACGAAGGTCTGCAGGCTATTGAAAGTGATAAGTATATAGCGATCACACTTCCTGTAGCCGGACCTTTTTCACTTTTGAGTGCCGATGCAAGCCTGGCAGACAGAGAGCTTGCAGCAAAATTGGCCATCACCTATGCGAAAAGTTCAGCCCAAGATTGTTATGATGTTGAGGTTGGTGATGAGAGCGTAACGGTCTCTCCATTTAAAGAGAAAAAAGAGGCACAAGCCTACTTTTTTAATGCAAAGTAGGCTTTGACAGGCTCAGCCATCGGAATTTCGTTCCCTGAGCTTCGATTGTTGAGGTATGTGGAAGTGGTCGAAGAAAAAATTTAAACAAAGGTATAACTATGACAGCAAGTGCAAGACATATTTTAGTAAGTGATGAAGCGTTCTGTAAAGAACTTAAAGAGAAGATCAATGCAGGAGAAGTCTCTTTTGAAGAAGCAGCACGTGATCACTCTACCTGTCCATCCGGTGTAAAAGGTGGAGAGCTTGGTACATTCGGACAAGGTCAAATGGTACCGGAGTTTGACAAAGTGGTATTTAATGATGAGGTAGGTGTGGTTCATGGTCCCGTGAAAACCCAGTTTGGTTACCATTTACTTGAGGTGACAGAACGTTCATAAATATGAGGTAAGTTTAACTTACCTTATGTTAGAATCTTTTTCTACTTTACTTGGGGCATTAGCTCAGCTGGGAGAGCGCTTCGCTGGCAGCGAAGAGGTCATCGGTTCGATCCCGTTATGCTCCACCAAATTTAATGAATTTGCATCTATCTTACACACGTTTTCGTTCAATGTACTACATGCACATTTCATTCAAATCACGCAAAATCTAGATACCGCTAAACACACACTCTATTAAATTTTTAGTTTTTATTATAATGCTAAAAGAAATATTTATGGTAAAAATGGGATTTTTTTTGAAAGTTGGTGACCCCAAGGAGACTCGAACTCCTATAACATGGATGAAAACCATGGATCCTAACCGTTAGACGATGGGGCCAACAAAATTTTAAAAGTTTACAAGATATAAATGGTGACCCCAAGGAGACTCGAACTCCTATAACATGGATGAAAACCATGGATCCTAACCGTTAGACGATGGGGCCATTCACAACTTGTGGACGGAATTATATATATTGGGTGCTTAAATAACTCTTAAGTTGGGTATAATTAAAAAATTTTGTCAAGGATTTTTTTGTGAATAAGAGAATTTTTATTTTAGTAATCCCCTTTTTACTCTTTTTGCAGGCATGCTCAAACCAACCTTACCTTAAACAAGATGCTGCTCTGATCGTCTTTAAAACCCCTACATTCAGGTATGCAGATATGGGATTTGTGTATGAGAATCAGGATAAAGTCAAAGTAGAGATCTATGGAAATGGACAAGCTGTTATGTCATTAAGTATTTCACAAAACAGTGTCTGTATGAGCCTTTTGGAATGTATGAGTAAAGAACGTTTTAACCAAAAAGTATTAAGCAGTGCATATCCTGCAGGGATATTGGATGCTATTTTTAGAGGGAAACCTCTCTTTGGCAGTAAAAATTTGCAAAAAAATCGTAACGGCTTTACACAAACGATTGCAAAAGCAGGCAAATATAACATACATTATACTGTTTTAAAGGGTGAGACTGTTTTTCGTGATACAATCAATACAATACTTATAAAAATCAAGAAGCAATGAGGGAAATATGAAGTTTGTAGGAGCACATGTCAGTGCAAGCGGTGGTGTAGACAATGCGCCACTTAATGCTATGGCCATAGGAGCAAAGGCTTTTGCTTTTTTTACTAAAAATCAAAGACAGTGGGTTGCTAAACCTTTAGAGCAAAAAACCATTGATGCGTTCAAAGCCAACCTCGAAAAGAGCGGTATTCAACCAAAACACGTCCTTCCTCATGACTCATATCTCATCAATCTTGGACATCCTGAAATAGAAAAGCTTGAAAAGTCCAGAGAAGCATTTATAGATGAGTTAAGTCGGTGCGAACAGCTGGGGCTTGAAAAACTCAATTTTCATCCCGGCTCTCATCTTGTAAAGATCTCAAAAAAGGATCCTGACTATGCAGATCAACTGATGGAAGCAGAATTGCACTGTCTTGATGTGATTGCAGAATCCATGAATCTTGCTATTGCATCAACGGAAAATTCCAATGTGAACCTGGTTATTGAAAATACAGCGGGACAAGGTTCAAACTTGGGATACAAGTTTGAACATCTTGCATATATTATTGATAGAATAGAAGATAAAAGTCGTGTAGGTGTCTGCATTGATACCTGTCATATGTTCACTGCCGGATATGATATACGCACCAAAGAAGCATATGATAAAACGTGGGAAAGTTTTGATCGTATCGTAGGTAGAGAATTTCTTATGGGGATGCACATTAATGATTCCAAGCCGAAACTTGGCTCAAGGGTTGACAGGCATGCCTCTTTAGGTCAGGGGGAAATAGGCTGGGATGCTTTCAGATTCATTATGAATGACTCGCGTATGGATGATATACCCCTTGTCTTGGAAACAATTGACGAGTCGATCTGGGCAGAGGAGATCAAAGCATTGTATGCATTGATTAAAGTGTAAAACTTATATATGGAGGAAGTAAGTATGGGAAAATTGTTAAATGGTATTGTAGGACTTTCAGTATTTTTTATAATTGGATGTGGAGATCTGCATCAGCCAACCAATGACACCGTCGTTGGTGGAAAGATCGTTGTTGATCTGGATGGTGCAAGTATCAAGAAATCACTTTTGGATGCGAAAGTACCGGGAGTAGATGAAAATACAACGATCTATGGACAAAAAGCGTACAAGATAGCGTATACTACAACAGATGAAGAGGGTAATGAAGTAGAGGCATCGGGTTATATGGTTGTACCAAAAGGGTTGCCTGAAGCATTGGTAGCAGCAAAAGGCTACTCTATGGTGAGTGATGATCATGGAACGATTTTTGCAAACAATGATGCACCTACAGTGTTACCACAATTGACCAATATGCCCGCAGGTGCTTCTATTATATTGACTTCTATGGCAGGTTTTGTAACACTTCAGCCGGATTATATCGGATTCGGTGATTCTAATGCACACTACCATCCTTTTGTGTTGAAAAAATCTTTGGCAAATGCTACAGTGGATTTTATTAGAGCAGCTAAAGATTTTGCTCTGGAAAATGATATTCATTTAAACGGGCAGCTGTTTATTACGGGATATAGTGAAGGTGGTTATGCAGCAATGGCTACTTTACAAAAGATAGAGCAGGAGGGGCTTTTGGCTGAATTGCCTGTGACTATGGCTGCACCGATGGCTGGTCCGTATGATTTAAACAGCACGGCTTTTGGCGTATTGAGTCAACCAGCATTAAGTGTACCTTCATTTATGGCAGATGTAGGGTATGCCTATGCAAAAGCGTATGATAAAGCACTCTCTTCTATCATCAATGAACCCTATGCTTCCAAATTGCCGACACTGTTTAACGGTTCCATTGATCGTACGCTGATCGACCCGGAACTTACAAATAAAACAACAGGAGCAGATGGTCTCTTCAATCCTCAATTTGTAGGGGATTTTTTCCAAAATCCTCATAATTGGTTCAGAGAAGCTGTGGTGCAGAACAGTGTGCATGCCTGGGCACCGCAAACTACAGTAAGGTTGTTACATTGTAAAAGTGATGATGTGATCCCTTATGGTATTTCACAAATAACAGAAGGGACGATGAAGCACCTTGGCGCCAAAGATGTTGCTTTGTTGCCTATAGAAGATACCTTGGGTATGACAGGGGCACAGATAGGACATGCTGCCTGTGGTCAGCTGGGATATGGTTTGGCAAGTCACATCTTTTCAGATGTAAGAAAAGCAACGATCGGATATTAGGAGGAAGGTCATGAAAAAAATAGTAAATATAACGTTATTAAGTGTTGCCGCAAGCAGTTTGTTAATGGCGGGAGCATACAAGATCCCTGAGCAGTCACTTAATGGCATGGCTTTGGGTGCTGCTTATGTAGCACATACATCCGGTGCAGATACAGCGTATTATAATCCGGCAGCCATGGCATTTATGGAAGATAAACAGTATATTGAAGGTGGGATTACGTTAGCACACCTTTTTTCCAATAAATATAATCTGATCACTCCTTACTCCGGGGCATCCAATGTTGAGAATATTGCTATTCCCAATTTGCATTATGTGGCAAACCCTATAGGAGATTTCAGGTGGGGTATGAGTTTGGTTGCTCCTGCAGGACTTACCAAGAAATGGGACAGTGCATTTCAAAAACTTTTTGCAGAGGAGTTTACGTTAAAAAATCTTGAACTCAATCCTGTTGTTTCCTATAAAGTGAATGATCAGTTTTCAGTAGGTGCAGGATTACGTTTTATCTATAGTGAAGGTGTAGTCAACAGTGATGGAGCAGATGCCGGAGCACCGATAAAAAGAGAGATGGAAGGGGATACCTTTGAATTCGGATACAATGTAGCGTTACTCTATAAGCCTGCTTCCGACATCAATGTTGCCGTAACCTACAGGTCAAATGTTGATCTGAAAGAAGAGGGGCAGGCAAATCTTTATTTTGGCGGAGTAGGGCAACAGTATAAGGCAAATGTGACTATTCCGATCCCTGCAGCACTCAATATTGCGATCAGTAAAACATGGCAGGATAAATTTACTTTGGAATTCAATTATGAAAGAACCTACTGGTCAAGCTATAAAGCGTTGGATTTCAATTATGACCGTCCAATACTGAATCCGATCTTGGATAGTGCTTTTAATGCACCGTTGGATAGAAGTTGGAAAGACACCAATACTTTCAGACTTGGTGCAACCATAAAAATGGATAATAAGTTGACTATGATGATGGGATTTGCACTTGATGAGACACCGGTGCCGGAAAGAACAATAGGATTTGAACTTCCTGACAGCGATGCAAAGATATTTTCCATGGGATTCCGTTATCAGCAGACAGAGAATCTATCCTGGGGTGCAGCATTCCTGTATGACAGCAAGGAAGCACGCAGCATTACAAGAGGTGTGGCAGAAAATCAAGTTATAGCCAATGGTGGTAATTTTGAAGAGGGTGGAGCATTCTTAACAACCATAGGGTTATCATACGAGTTTTAAAATGGAGTATACATTCAATAATTTTTATGAACTTATAAGCTTTCATGCCAAGAAACGTAAAAAGAAAACAGCACTTTTTGTAGATGATGAAAAGATCACCTATCGTGAGATACTTCAAACAGTAGATAGGTTAGCAGGTTTTTTGACTGAAAAAGGGGTAAAGGAGGGTGACAGGGTCGCACTCTTTTTACGCAATTCTCCAGAGTTTATCTATATGATATTTGCTGTGTCCAAACTGGGTGCGATCCTTGTACCTGTCAATACTTTTTTAAAAGAAGAAGAGCTTAGTTATATTCTTGAAGACAGTGGAAGCTCTGTATTGGTAGCTTCTTCAATACATGATAAGGTAGTTAACAATTCAAGGGCAAGTCAACTTTGTGACTTTATTTTATGGGAAGGGGAAGAGGCTGCTGTTGGTGAGAAGCATTTACATTTTAATAAAGCATTACAGTCACAAAACAGTACTCCTGCTGTAAAAAGAGGACTTGAAGATACAGCAGTGATCGTATATACCTCAGGAACGACAGGAAAACCCAAAGGGGCAATGCTAAGCAACAGGAATATCCTCTCCAATGCAGATTCTGGACGAAGAACCATTAATGTAAAGGCAAAAGACAGAGCCATCGTCTTTTTACCTATGTTCCATTCTTTTACCTTCTCCATAGGGGTGATGTTACCACTATATGTTGGTGGAAGTATTGTAATCATCAAATCGCTTAAACCGTTTTCAAATATTTTCAAACAGGTACTGAAAAAACGGGTTACGGTCTTTTTCGGTATACCGGATGTTTATAATGCTCTGGCAAAAGCAAAACTGCCGTGGTATTTCATGTGGTTCAACCGTATTCGTGCATTCATTTCAGGAGCTGCTCCGTTACAGCCTAAAACACTTGATGCCATGGCAAATAAGTTTAAAAGAGCCACATTGCTTGAAGGATATGGTTTGAGTGAAGCTAGCCCGGCAGTATGTATGAATACCTTTAAAAAACAAAAAGTGGGATCTGTCGGAACGGCACTCTATGGTTATGCAATGAAGATTGTGGATGAAAATCTTGAAGAGCTTCCAAGAGGTGCTATAGGTGATATTATTGTCAAAGGTGATAATGTGATGCAGGGCTACCTTGGCCGTCCTGAAGCGACAGATGAGACGATCGTCAATGAATGGCTTCTTACCGGTGATATGGGATATATGGATGATGAAGGATTTCTCTTTATTGTGGATAGAAAAAAAGATCTCATCATTTCAAAAGGGATCAATATCTATCCCCGTGAGATAGAAGAAGTGATCGATACTTTTGATGGTATTGCTGCTTCGGCGGTCATCGGTATTGCAGATGAGAAGAGTGGAGAAGTACCAATTGTTTATGTTGAACTTGAAGATAATGTTGATCACTGTGATGAGACAGCGTTAAAAAAACATATGAGAGAACATCTGGCAAATTATAAGATACCTAAACATATTCACGTAATTGGTGAACTTCCAAAGAATGCAACAGGCAAAGTACTCAAACGGGTATTAAAAGAAAAACTTAGAAGTGAAGCAACATCTTAAAGGGTGACCTATGAAATGCATCACGAATGCCAAATTGATCCTTAACGATACGATCATAGAAGGGAAGGATATTCTTTTTAATGAACAGATCATTGAAATATCGGATAGTATAGACCATGACAAGATTGAGGTGATTGATGCCAAAGGCAGTTACGTCAGTGCAGGGTTTATAGATCTGCATATTCATGGAAGTGGCGGATCAGATGTGATGGATGCAACGTATGAAAGTCTGGAAAACATTTCACAAACTATCCTGCAAACGGGAACAACCTCTTTTTTGGCAACTACTATGACAATGTCTCCTTTAAAGATTGACAATGCTTTACAAAATATTCAAAACAGTATTTCCAGAGTCAATGGAGCACATATTCTGGGGATTCATTTGGAGGGACCTTTTATCAATGCTTCCAAACATGGTGCACAGGATAAAAAGTATATTCAACCTCCAAATATATCATTGATAGAAAAATATATAAATGAGATTAAAATGATCACTTTGGCTCCTGAAATAGAGGGGAATGAAGCGTTTGTAAAGCAGTTGTCAAAAAATTATCCTCATATAATACTGAGTATAGGACACTCAGAGGCAAGTTACAAAGAGACAAAAAAGAGTTTTGAATGGGGTGTATCACATGCTACACATCTGTTCAATGCGATGAGCCCTTATCATCACAGGAAACCTGGTATTGTTGGGGCAGTATTTGACAGTGATGTGACCTGTGATATTATTGCAGATCTGGTACATACCCATGCCAGTGTACTGGATCTTGTTTATCGTATGAAAAAAGAGAAGCTTGTATTGATTACAGATGCTATGCGTGCAGGTTGTATGAAATGCGGTAGCTATGATCTTGGTGGACAGAAAGTATTGGTTTCAGAGGGGAAAGCAATACTTGAAGATGGTACGCTCGCAGGTTCTGTTCTTAAAATGAATGAAGCTTTAAAAAATATGTTACAACATACTTCTATATCATTGGTTGAAGTAATGAATAGTGTCACAAAAATACCGGCACAAAAGTTAGGTGTCAAAAAAGGTGAACTGAAAGTTGGATATGATGCTGATATAGTGATCTTTGATGAAGATTTCAGTATCATATCAACCATAGTTTCAGGTAAGAGGAGATACGAATGTTCGGATTTTTAAAAAGAAAAGTACGGGAGATAAAAGCGCCGGTTGATGGTGAAGTGATTGCTTTAGAGCGTGTGGATGATGAGGTTTTCTCACAAAAACTTGTAGGAGACGGTGTTGCTATAAAGCCGCTATCTAATGTGTTTACTGCACCTATTAGCGGAAAAGTCAGTAAGATATTCTCTACAAATCATGCCTATAGTATCAAAAGTGATAAAGACCTGGAAGTAATGGTACATATAGGTTTGGATACAGTAGCATTGAACGGGGCAGGGTTTGAACGTCTGGTGAAAGAGGGAGAACAAGTTGCCTGTGGTGATGCGATCATAAAAGTGGATATGGAGGCTCTAAAAAAGGCAAAAGATACGATCACACCGGTGATCATCTCAGACAGCAGTGATGTAAAGCAGATAGAAAAAAAATTCAAGATCGTTAAAAGCGGTGATGTGATCATGGAGGTAAAATGATGCCACAAAATGACAATATATACTATTATATCGTGTATGCAATCATATTAGTTGTATTCTTCATTGTACTAAAAGCACCTAAAAAAAAGAAGTAGACAGACATAGGTAACACTTTGTTAATGGTTCCTATGTATACTAAATATATGATGAAAATACTATTACTTGAAGACGACCAGATACTGTGTGATTCTCTTAAAGAATTTTTAGAACTTGAGGGTTATTGTGTAGATGTAGCACATCGGGGTCCTGATGTTTTTGATCTGACATTTAAAAAAAGCTATGATCTTTATATTTTAGATGTCAATGTTCCGGAAATTAATGGTTTTGATGTACTCTCTTCTCTCAAAGAGGCAGGGGATGAAACGCCGGCTATCTATATTACTGCACTGACAGATATAAACTCCATTTCAAAAGGATTTGAATTAGGAGCAGAGGATTATGTCAAGAAACCTTTTGATCCGGAGGAACTTGTGATACGCATCAAAAGTAAATACCAACAGGAAGATACACTTCTTTACTACAAAGATATATGTTACAATCCTATTACAAAAGTATTGCAAAAAGAGTCACAGACTATCGGTTTGGGTGAAGTACAGCAAAATATTTTTCATGCATTGATGGTACAGCAAAATAAGATTGTTGACAGTTATACACTTATGGACTTTCTAGAGCAGCCCAGTGCAAATGCTTTAAGGGTCAATCTTGCAAAACTGAAAAATAAATTGGGTATAGAGATAAAAAATATCAGAGGGCAAGGGTATATGATTGAAAACATATGAGTTAGAATCACTTCTTAAAAGTTTTTTGATTTTCTTAATTCTTTTGGAAGTACTGCTAGCAATTAATTTTTGGCATGAATTTCAAGAAAAAAAGGCTGAAATAAAAGAGAAAATACAAATAGAAATGAAGCTCTGTGCCTATACCTTACAATGTGAAGGACTAAAAACAGACTTTGTGGAAAAAGCTGAAGATAAAGAGGAGAATATTCTTTATCAGAACAGTAAAGACTTTTACAGTTACTTTAAAGTTCCTACAGTTAAGAAATTTCTTATGGAAGTGACGTATCCTAAAACAAGTTATCTCCCAAGAGTTGAAAACCTTAAAGAGGAGATATACAGTAAGTTTCTCTTCTACTCCCTTTTTGCAGCACTTGTCTCTTTCTTGTTTGCTCTGTATGCCATTATGCCTCTTCGAAAGGCACTTCGTCTCAATGAAGAATTTGTAAAAGATATTCTACATGATTTCAATACGCCTATCAGCTCTATGCGTATCAATTTAAAGCTGTTTAAAAGAGAAATAGGTGACAATCAAAAGATCCAAAGACTTGAAAACAATATTGAAACGATATTGTCATTACAAGACAATCTTCAGATATTTTTAAAAGGAATTCCCACGCAGTCAGAAGCTTTTAATTTGAAAGAGTTGGTAGAAAACCGTGTTAATTATTTTAGGATACTCTATCCGGATGTTGACTATAAAATATCTTTAGACAAAATAATACTGCAAACCAACAAAGATGCACTGACGCGCATCTTGGACAATCTCTTGAGTAATGCAGGCAAATACAATATTTCCAACGGTCATGTATTCATTACAATGGAAGGAGAGAAACTTTCTATTCGAGATACAGGAAAAGGGATCAAAAATCCTTCAAAAGTATTTAACAGATACTACAAAGAACAGGATAGAGGCATTGGAATAGGATTACATATTGTTAAAAAGCTGTGTGATGAACTGCATATACCTCTAAAAATAAAAAGTAAAGAAACCAAAGGTACAACAATCATATTAAATCTTACAAAGATCATTGAATAACTACTTTTTATTCTCCTGAACTTCTTTCATGAGTCGCATGATCCTTGTTTTGTATCTTGGATCTTTATTCTTTTTATAGGCAGCGATCAGCTCTTCAAGAGAACCGTCCTGTAAAAGTTTTTCTTCTTTGAGTATGTCGCGTCTTTTTTGTAATGCATTATACTGATTATAGGTAAGGTCATTCCTCGCCTCACCATTGGAAAGATAACTGTTCAGTTCGCCATAGGAGGCATTTCCTAAGTAGTAATAATAGGGTTTCGTTATTTTCTTAGGTTTTTCTATAACTACTTCAACTACTTTAATTTCCTCTTTTGGAGGAGTTTCTGCACCCTTCTTCTTGATGACCTTCTTTGTTTCTTCTTTTTTCTCTTTTGCTGTATCTTTTTTTATTTTTTTTGCAATGCTTTTTGCAGAAGGCAATTGCAGCTTGGTTGCTATGATCTGCAGCTGCTCTAACTGTTTTTGTGTTTTTGCGCGTTTCTCATAACGGTTAAAATAGGCAGATATCAATGGCTTGGGTAGTTTTACCCGAATAGATCTTATCTCTTTTGCATTATAGGTGCGAATTGCTTTTTTATACATATTTTGAAGCCGGCGGTAATCTTTTACTTCTATGCGGAGTGTTTTAATACCTTTATATCGTCGTAAAGCCACATGAGGGATACAGGCTATGTGAGTACATGAAGTTGGGAGATAATGTTTGTGTCTTAACTTTCTTGCAATATGACGATATCTTGTCCTTCGTGTTGTATTGAAAACAATAGCTCTTTTTTTAGGATGGTAAAGACTGTAGAGTATGTATTGGTTCCTGCGATGGACAAGGATGGAAAGATCTTTCTCTTTTTTATTATAAAAATAAAGATACTTTTTACCATTTTTAATAGGTTTTAGGTTGCTTCTTGTAAGGTAGGCTCTATAGTGTTTAACATAAGGAGAGTATTTGACAACTTGTGACTTATCTACTTCATTAAGGGCTAAAATACTATTTAAAGAGCAACCATTCAGTAAAAAAAAGAATAATAGCAACAGAATTTTTTGCATACAGTATGAGCCTTTTTATGTTTTGTTAAATCTGTATATGAGTATAGCAATTATTTATTAATATATCAAGGTAAGAGAATGCATAATTCATAAGTTAACATTATGGTAATGATCATAAATTATAATTCAAATTCATTTCAAATAGATAGGAGAAATAAAAATGAAACACATTAACATAATATTAGGTAGCTTATTTATACTATTATTCACTACACATATATATGCAAGTATAGAAGCAGAACAGTTTTGTTTTAAAGACAATACAGTAAAGGGTAAAGAGACCGTTGAATCAAATCTTGTTACGCTTCACGGATTAAAGAAAGATGAAAGATTACAGTTAAAAGGTATGGGCGGCTATATGCTCAACGGTGTCTATATGGGCAGAGAAGAGAGTAAAGTAAAAAACGGAGATCAGGTACGGCTCATTCATGACTCTATTGATGAGGATGGGGCAAAAGTAAGTACAGTCCTTATGGTAGGGAATACCTATGATGTCTTTACAACAGTTACAGATAAAGGCGGGTTGTCTAAAAGTAAGTATACAATAGATAATTCACCTTGTCATCGATAAAGCCAGGAGATGTCTTAAAGAGGATTTTTTAGAGTCTCCTTGATACCTTCTGCAATTTTTTCAGCTTTGGCACCAAGTACGATCTGAATGGTATTTTTGTCCGGACGGATCACTCCTTTGGCTCCCAAACTGGTAAAATCGGATTCTTTCAAATGATCATTCTGCTTCACATGCATACGCAGTCTGGTAATACAGGCATCGGTATCAAGAATATTCTTTTTACCGCCAAGCGCTTCTATAAAAGCCAATATTTCATCTGAAGGATCAGAAGCCGTTGTGTCTTCCTGTAGTTCAGTTTCGAGTATTTTGAGTTTGAATATTTTGATGGTGTAGTAACTCAGGAAAAAATAGAGCAGTGAAAAAACAGCCCCAAGGGGTAAAATAAGTAGTGGATTCGTGGCTAATTTATAGTTGATGATATAGTCAATAAATCCTGCAGAAAATCCAAAACCGGCATGTATATTCAACATTTGTGCAGCTGCCAGTGCTAATCCTGTAAGTACAGCATGCAGTGCAAAGAGCAGTGGTGCAACAAATAAAAAGAGAAATTCCAACGGTTCGGTGATACCGGTCAAAAACGAAGTAAAGGCTACTCCCAGCAAAATGGCACCGGCTTTTTTACGATAGTTTTTGGGTGTATTGAGGTAGATGGCATATGCCATGGCAGGAAGACCGAACATCATGACTACATAGAAACCTGACATATAGACTCCCGCAGTTTTATCTCCGGCAAAGAAACGGTGCAGGTCACCGTTCGCCACGACTTCCACACCATCTTTGATATGGGTATATTCACCCAGTTGGAACCAAAATACTGAGTTCAGTATATGATGCAGTCCAAGGGGAATAAGCAGACGATTGAGGGTACCGTAGATAAATGTTCCTACTTCACCCAGTCCTATGATCATATTGGAAAAAGCATCAATGGCGCCTTGTGCATAGTGCCAGAAATAGCCTGCCAGTACGCCTACAAGAATGGCAGAAAGGGCAGTGACAATAGGTACAAATCTTTTCCCTCCAAAAAAGCCTAAAAATTCAGGTAGTTTAATAGCATGAAAGCGATTATAAAGCAATCCTGCAAGTACCCCGATAATAATACCCACAAATACACCCATATTGACATTTTTGTCAATACCGGTGTAAACAGCTTTTGCAATGAGTACACCGATCGCTCCGCTTAAAGCGGCTGCTCCATCATTGTTCTTGGCAAGTCCGTAAGCGATGCCGATACCAAAGAGCAAGTCAAGATTTGAAAATATGGCATCCCCTGCACTCTTCATGATGAGTGCCACCTCTCCATCAAAAATGTCTCCAAATCCTAGACGAAGCAATAGTGCGGCAACTGGTAGTACAGCAATAGGGGTCATAAGTGCTTTACCGATCTTTTGTAGCAGGTTAAACATGATTTCGTATCTCCTCTTTTGTTTGGGCTATCTGTTTGGGTGAAACGCTGAGTGTGGTGATCCCAAGATCCAAAAGTTGGGGGATCGCATTACTTTTTCCTGCCAACTCTCCGCAGATACTGACTGGTTTATCCGCTTTTTTGACAATGGTTTCAATGGCATCAAACAGTACAGAGGAGTTTTCCTCTATATAAAGTGTAGGGTGTGTTCTCTCTATGGCAAAAAGATACTGGGCAAGATCATTTGTACCGATGGAGTAAAAATCTACTATTTCATTGAACGCGTCCAACAAAAAGAGTACGGAGGGTACCTCTATCATAATGCCAAATTGAATATGCTCAATGTTGAGTTGATATTTTTGTGCGACTTTTTTGGCAAATGTTTTTGCTTCATTGAATTCTTTGACTGTACTAACCATGGGGAACATGACCTTTAGGAACCTGTTGTTTGAAGCTTTAAAAATAGCATGGAGTTGTTCCTCCATGATCTGCGGATGGGTTTGGAAAAGGCGTATACCGCGTATACCCAAAAAGGGATTATTCTCTTTGGGCAGGTCAATGTAAGGTAGTGCTTTGTCTCCTCCTACATCGAGTGTACGTACGGTGATTTCATCAAAATGAGAAAAGATCTTCTCATAGGCATCTGTCTGTTCTTCTAAGGTAGGCTTTTCTTCTTTAAAAAGAAATTCTGTTCGTAGAAGCCCTATGCCCTCTGCACCTTCTTCTTTTGCTAAGGTAGCGGAGTTGACATCCGTAACATTGGCTAAGACTTTGATCTTTTTTCTGCTTTGGGTTATGACCGGATCAAAACGTTTACTTGAGGCATTCCGTGTTTGTTTTATATCCTCCTCTAAACGTTTGTTTGCTCTTTGAAGATCATTGTTTGTAGGTTTTGTAATGAGTACGCTGCTATGGGCATCTAAAATGATCTCTGTAGCTTCACCTATCTTGTCATGTGCTGCTATGAGTGATGGGATACCTGCCCCGCGAAGCAGGATCGCCGTATGGGAATTGACCGATGTCTCTCTAAGAACCACCCCCTGCACAGCAGTTTGTGAGAGTTTTTCTATTTGACTGGGAAGCATATCATTGGCTAAAAGTATGAATGGTGTTTTAGGAAATAATACTTTTGTCTCTAGCCCCAAGTGTTTTTGTACGCGCTGTAAAATATCATGGTAATCACTGATCTTTGCTTCAAGTTTTGTATCTAAAAGTTCTGAACAGGATTTCTCTATGAGCTTTTCCAATTCTAAGAGTGTCTTGACTTCTGTTTGAAGTGAAGCCAAAAGCTCTTTTTGTGCAAGGTAGATATCGGTATGATCTTTTTGTGTATGGTAGAGTGTTTCAAGTTCCTGCATGCTTTTTTCTATGGCTTCTGCCAATGTCATGTTTGTCTCTTTTTGGATTCTCTTCTCTTGGTAATAATATGCAGGGGAAATAGCAATTCCTTTACAAATAATCTGACCCTCTATGACAGAATCACTTTCATAGGCTATCTGCTCTTTCTGGATTTTTTTTACTTCTTTATCATCCTGCATAAGTGTTATAAATGTATGCTGAAGTACTTTCAGTGCTTCTTGTGCCTGCTTGCCTTGTGCAGTGATTTTAAAATGATTTCCTTTCTCCAAAGAGAGTGAAAGCAGGGTATTGACATTTTTGGCATCTACAGTTTTCCCTTTAAAGGAAGCTTCTATTTTGCAAGGGTATGGTTTAGCCACAGCTGCGAATTTTGCAATGGGTCTAAGATGAAACCCGTTATCGGAAGTCACTGTAAGTTCTGTAGAAACAGGTTTAGAGAAAAATAGTGAAAAGAGCCCCATGGATTATTTAATATTCCTTACGCAGCGTGCATAGCGGTCATAATATTCTGAAGCTTTACTGCTGGCACCTCTTTTGAAATTTACGCCCCAAAATGCATCGGACTCATCTGCAACAACGGTATTTGTCCAGTAAAAAGACTCTGGCTCGATATATGAGAATTCTTTAAGCAAAGCAGGTTCAGTACGTTTGTAGTCGATGATCGTTAAAAGTTCATGTATGTCAGGAAGCCGCCAATCCTCAAAATTTCCAAGCCTTAAAGTGTTACAATATTTTTCTGCTTTAGGTTTGGTTAGTTTTGCCTCTTTGACATGAGGGGTATCTTCCCACATAAGATTGGTTCGTGAGTCTTTTATCATGGTCGTTTCAGCCATAAGACCAGAGAGGGTGAATAGTAGGATAGTTAGAATTTTATGCATACTTTCTCCTTTGTAGAATAGAATTCTATTAGTAAGAGTATATCAAAGATTTGTTATACTCAAAAGAAAAAATAGTATAAATTAGGAAAATGATTGAAACACCTTATCGATTTCATAGAAGCAAAAGATGTCAGCAAAAGCTTGATCTATAAACACCTTAAATGTACCAAAGGGGAAGCACAGCTGATACAGTATGTTTGTAGCCGTTATGTAAAAGGACTTGAAGAAGTTCCCATATTGGAGATGCTACAGGAAAATTTCTCTCAAGAAGGATACACCTACCTTAAAAAGCTTGGTTTAGTGAAAAACCTGCTTGACCTTGGGTGGTTGATACAGATGAGTTTCGGACAGGTAAAAGCACATGAGACCTCGCAGCTTGAACTGCTGAGTACTTCTGTGACCCCCAGTATCTCTCTTTTGCGTCTGCTTGAAGAGGGGTCATTGGAGATATTTCTTCCTGAAGTAAAACCTTACACCGATCATTTGGAGTATTTGCAAGATCAGTTTGACATGGTGGCACTTTTACATAAAATTGCGACGTTTAAACAGGGCTTTGCAGACAATTCACTCAGTATTGGACGGCTTAAGAACAAGCTGACACTTTTGACAACACGTATTGAAGAGCGTGTGAAGATGACGGAAACACCTATTGTCGTGGAGGAGTTCTTCAAAGAAAAAGAGCTTGATGAGAAAGAAAAACGTATTTTCCTGGCATTGCTTAAAGAGGAGTACAGTGGTGGTGAGGGGCAGTTCAGAGATATGAATACCCTCATAGAGCTCATATCTTTTGATGAGTATGAGAAGATCAAGAATAGAGCGCTGCTTGAAGAAGGGGCAAAGCTTATTACTGAAGATATCATTGACTATGAGGAGATACTCAATATGTTTGGTGGAGTGAGCCGCTCTTTCTACTTGCAAGAAGAGGTGATGCAGCGGATCATCCATCCTAAAAAAAAGAAAAAAGTCACTAAACTTAAACTTGACGCACTGGTACAGGAGCAGGAACTTTTTGAGTATCTCAAACCCACAACCACTCTGGATGATGTAGTTCTGCATCCCAAGACAAGAGAGACATTGAATAATGTTGTCAAACAGGTTGACAAAGAAGTGTTTAAAAAGCTTAAAGAATGGGGGATCAAAGAGAGACGAGGTGTGGATGCACGTATTATCTTCTATGGTGCTGCAGGAACCGGGAAGACGATGACTGCTATGAGTCTGGCCAAAACATTGAAACGCCCCATTCTCTCTTTTGACTGCTCGAAAATACTCTCTATGTATGTGGGTGAGAGTGAAAAGAATGTTAGACGTATCTTTGATGACTTTAGGGAGTTGAGCAAAAAGGCAAAAGTTGATCCTATTTTACTTCTCAATGAAGCAGATCAGTTTTTAAGCAGCAGAAGTGAAGGTGCAGGAAGTTCGGCTGATAAAATGCATAACCAGATGCAAAATATTTTTTTGGAGCAGATAGAAAAATTTGAGGGGATACTCATTGCTACAACAAATTTGTTGGGTAATATTGACAAAGCTTTCTCCAGACGATTTAACTATAAAATAGAGTTTAAAAAACCGGGAAAGAAGCAGCGTCTGAGACTTTGGCAGTTCATGCTTCCTGAAAATGCAGACTATGATGAGAGTTTTGATATGAAAGAGTTGGCAAAGTTTGAACTCACAGGTGGACAGATCAGCCTGGTTATCAAGAATACTGCCTATAAGGTTGCGGTACGTGATGAGAGTGTCTTTACGCACCTGGATTTTATAGAAGAGATAGAAAAAGAGCTTGGAAGCAGCTTTGACGGCTCCAAAAGTATGGGTTTTAAAATATAGAACTTCCCTAAAGGTAATACTTAGGTAATTTCCATCCTATATGATGTTGAAAAATATTATCATATGAAGGAAGAAAAAATGAAGATCAAATACTCAACCCTACTTGCTGCAATGCTTTTACCACTTACTTATGTAAGTGCCGAAGATGTATCACTTACACCACCGAATGCAAAACCGGGTGAATGCTACGCCAGAGTTGTATTACCTGCACAGTACGAAACGGTAGAGGAGAAAGTGATCACCAAGGAGCCCTCTGAAAAGATCTCTATTGTCCCTGCGGAATTTACAGAAACAGAGGAGGAAGTAGTGGTTACTCCGGAAACGAAGAAACTTGTACCGGTTCCTGCTAAATATAAAGAGGTCAAAGAGACGATCGAAGTCAAGCCGGCGATCCGTACATGGAAAACAAGCCTTAAGAAAAAAGCATTGCCTGTAAGTCCTGAGCTTCTGGCGGCAGCAAAAGCAGCCGGTGTGGATGTAGAGCATGCACAGCCGGGTGACTGTTACAAAGAGTATTTTGTTCCAAGAAAATTCAAAACAGTTACAGAGGATGTTTTGGTAAGAAATGAACACAATGAAACCGAAGTAGTCCCTCCGGAGTTTGAAACAGTGGAAAAAACGGTTATTGTAAAACCTGCATCCAAAGAGGTAATAGAAGTACCTGCTGTCTATGAAGAGACGGAAGAACAGGTTATGGTTGAGCCGGAAAAAACAGTATGGAAAAAAGGTCAGAATCCGGCACAAAAAGTCTCTGGAGCAACAGGTGAGATCATGTGTCTAGTGAAAGTACCTGCTAAATACAAAACGATCAAAAAGCGTGTACTTAAATCTCCTGCTACAACAAAAGTGGTAGAAGTGCCGGCAAAGACTAAAGTCATTAAAGTAAAAAAACTTATTTCAGATGAACAGATTAAAACGATTCCTATGCCGGCGCTTTATGAAACTATAGAAAAAACTGTACCTGAAAACAATGCAACTTTCTCTTGGGTTTATGCTAAAGATGAGGTGGAATCAGGACTTAAATATACAGGGCATCAGATCTGTCTGACTGAGGCACCGGCAAAAACAAAAGAGATCAAGAAGATTGTACTGGATATACCGGCACATGTAGAAGAAGAGGTTGTACCGGCAGTGACAAAATCTGTAAAAGTACAGAAGCTTGTCTCAGAAGCCAAAGAAGTGAAAACACCGGTAGAAGCTGAATATAAAATGATGAAAAAACGTAAAAAAGTGGCAGATACGCATATTGAGTGGAAACGTATTCTTTGCCAGACGAATATGACAAAAGATATCATTGCGAAACTTCAATCGGCATTGAACGAAAAAGGGTATAGTGCCGGTAAAGCAGACGGTGTACTTGGACGAGGAACAAGACGAGCGCTTGACAAGTTCCAAAGAGACAGTTCTCTGGCTACAGGTGGGATTACCTATGAAACACTGAATGCACTTGGTATAACGCTTTAAATTATTATCTTTCTTCATCTATGCTGTGATGAAGAAAGAGATTATTTTACGATCTCCATTTTTACTCCCATGAATCCAATGATCCCGCCTTTAACATTTAACGGTACAAAGCCGTGCTTATTGAGAATGCGTGAAGCAGCAACGCTTCGGTTTCCGCTACGACAGTAGACAATGATCTTTTTGTTTTGATCTGCACGAAGTTTATCAAGGTTTTTCTCCAATACTGACAGAGGGATGAGTTTTGCCCCTCTTATATGCCCTTGTTTGAACTCTTCTATTGTCCTTACATCCAAAAGTGTTACATTATTGTCATTTTGTAAAAGAGATTGGGCCTGTTGGGGGGTAATGGATTCAAAATTGGCAAGTATCCAGCCCTTTGAATAGGCAAAATAGAGTACCAATCCCATCATGGCTATCCAGTAAAGTATATTTGTAAATTTTTTTTTCATGTGTACTCCAAAGTAATTTTTGTGACATTGTAGCACTTTTTTCTGTTTCACATAGTTACATTCTTCCTAACAAAGCTTTGAAAGAAAATCAACCCAAAATAGCTTTAACTCTATTTCAGTTAACATAGAGGTAATATTCTGAGAATTCTCTACGCATACCAAAATGGGGTTAAAAGAGGGGGATTGTCATTAAGAATAAACTTTAAGGGATTAATATGACTCATGTAATTACAGAACATCCGTATTTCGGTGTATTTGTTTTATTTGCACTGACAGCGGTAGCATTTCCGGCTACACTGTTCTTGGCAAGACTTGTCAGTAGAAAATTGGCTAAACTCGATACCGAAAAGCTTAAACTCACTATCTATGAGTGTGGACCGGAAGTTACAAAGCAGCCGAACACTATTTCATCGCAGTTCTACCTCATAGCATTGCTGTTCATCTTGTTTGATGTGGAGATCATCTTTATGTTCCCGTGGGCGATCGACTTTAAACTGCTTGGTTGGTTCGGTTTTGCGGAAATGATATTATTTATAGTACTACTTACGATAGGATTCGTATATGCATGGAAGAAAGGAGCACTTGAATGGCACAGCATCAAGTAAATTACGCCTCAGCAGCAGGCTTGCCGATAGCATTGACTTCGGTAGACAAACTCGTGAACTGGGGGCGTTCAAATTCACTTTGGCCGCTTACCTATGGACTCGCATGTTGTGCGATTGAGATGATGGCTTCAGGTGCATCACGTTATGACTTTGACCGTATGGGGACGATCTTTAGAGCTTCCCCAAGACAGGCAGATGTCATGATTCTTGCAGGAACACTTTCTAAAAAACACTCAGAATTTGCAAGACGTCTGTATGATCAGATGACAGAACCTAAATGGGTCATATCCATGGGTTCATGTGCCAATACCGGCGGAATGTTCAATACCTATGCAACCGTACAGGGAGTGGATCGTATCATCCCTGTAGATATCTATCTTCCCGGATGTGCACCTAGACCTGAAACACTTCAGTATGCATTGATGATGCTTCAAAAGAAGATCAGACGAGAATCTGCAAATATGAATAACAATACAAAAAACAACTTGAGGTTAGTGTAATGAGAAAATATACTCCAAAAGACAATGTTCAAGGGAAATCTTACTATACAGACAGATTTTGGGTTGCACCCCGTGTACCAAGAATGGAAGTAGAAGAGGGAAGCCATTTTGCCAATGTTCTAAAAGCACTTGGAAAAAAAGCAAAAGAAACGTATATTGAGATCGGTACGCTGGTTATACATATTGATGCAAAGAAAAATCTTGAGATTATTAAAATTCTGAAAGAAAAATGCGGATATACACAATGTTCTGAGCAAAGTGCTGTAGATTATCTGGCAAATGACGGTGAATTTGAACTTTTTTACCAACTGCTTAATATTACGGAAGCTAAAAGAATAAGAGTTGTATGTCGTCTTAAAAAAGGTGCGGCGATCGAGAGTATTACGCCGCTCTTCAAGTCTGCAAATTTTGCAGAGCGTGAAATGTTCGATATGTTCGGTATCTATGTCAATAATCATCCATTTCTTAAACGTATTCTTATGCCGGATGACTGGCATGGTCATCCGCTTCTTAAAACCTATCCGCTTCACGGAGATGAAGCAGCTTCGTGGTATGAAGTAGATAAGATATTCGGTAAAGAGTACAGAGATGTGATTGGTCCGGAGAACAGAGATCCTTCACGTATTGACAGATATGATACCAAGCGTTTTTCAAGAGTAGGTTATGAAGTACCGTTCGGTGCAGATATCTCCGAGGGGGAGAAAGAGAATCCTATTGAATATAGTGAAACTATTCTTGTAGACTATACAAAAGATTCCGGTAAACAATTAGATGAGAGAAGGTAGGGACGAATATGCAACAACCGAATAAATTAACCCCGTTTTTTGAAAACCTCAATTTTGAGCGTGATGACAATACCATGGTCATCAACTTTGGTCCTCAGCACCCTTCGGCACATGGTCAGTTAAGACTTGTTCTGGAATTAGAGGGTGAGCAGGTTGTAAAGGCCTATCCTGATATCGGTTACCTTCACAGAGGGATCGAAAAGATGGCAGAGAATATGACTTATAATGAGTTCTTGCCAACCACGGATAGATTGGACTACATTGCTTCTACATCAAATAATTATGCTTATGCTTTGGCAGTAGAGAAACTGCTAGGTATTGAAGCACCAAGACGTGCACAGGTAATCAGAACCATGCTGCTTGAGTTAAACCGTATTATTTCTCACCTTTTCTTCATTGCAACACATGCATTGGATGTTGGTGCGATGTCAGTATTCCTCTATGCTTTCCGTGAGCGTGAGTTTGCAATGGATTTGATGGAAGACTACTGCGGAGCAAGATTGACACACTCTGCTGTACGTATTGGTGGGGTTCCTTTGGATCTGCCTAGCGGATGGGTTGAAAAACTTGCATCGTTCTGTTCAAAAGTAGAGTATGAACTTGAGCATACTTATAATGCATTGCTTCAAGAAAACCGTATCTGGAAGATGCGTCTGGAAAATGTAGGGGTGATCTCTGCAGAAGAAGCACTTTCCTGGGGATGTACAGGACCTATGCTTAGAGGTTCGGGTGTAAATTGGGATATTAGAAAAGAGGAGCCGTATGAGCTTTACTCTGAACTTGATTTTGATATTCCCGTAAGTGACAGATGTGACTCTTACGGACGCTACAGACTTTATATGGAAGAGATGGGTCAATCAGTTCGAATACTTAGACAGCTTATCCCTATGTATAGCAAAACAGAGCCGCAGCTCATGGCCCATGCCCCACAGTATATCTCTGCCCCAAAAGAGGAGATCATGACACAGAACTATGCGTTGATGCAGCACTTTGTACTGGTCACTCAGGGAATGAGACCGCCAAAAGGGGAGGTTTATGTCCCAACCGAATCGCCAAAAGGTGAACTTGGTTTCTATATCAAGTCAGAAGGTGAGCCGTATGCTTACAGACTCAAGTGTAGAGCGCCAAGCTTCTTTCACACAGGATTATTGCAAGAGATACTTGTAGGTACCTATATAGCAGACGTCGTTACGATCATTGGTACTACCAATATCGTATTCGGTGAAGTTGATCGTTAAGGAGAGCATAAATGAAAAGATATGATTTAAGACATTTGAAAGATGACTTTTATGACAGAATGGCAGAGCTTATCGATCAGGGTCTCAAAGTAGGAGAAGTGGGTATATTTCTTTTTGAAGTAGGCGATTTTTCTCACATCCAGAAATCTGCAGATTTTGTAAGAGCAACAGGACATGATCTTATGAATTCATTGAAATTTAATGAAGTAGATTGGACCATTGTGGTTAAAAAAGTAGATGAAGAGACTCAAAAAACAAGAGCAGAGAAAATAGAAGCTGCAAGAATAGCTGCCGAAAAAGCAGAGGCTGAGAAGGCGGCGGCAGAAGCTGCAGAAGAAAAATCTGAAAATCAAGAGAAGGCTGAGTAATGTCAGGAATAGTATTCTCTACTTGGAGGGATGAATTTATCGATAATCGCGGTAAACCTTCTGATGAGTGGGGTGAATCCGAGTTTAAACTGCCAGAAACCTACCATGGAGATAAAAACTCTAAGGCGTTTATTGGGTGGGATGGTGTTGCCATTTTTGATGAAGATATCGATGCTGTAGAGTTAGCCTCACGTTATGCAGCGCAATACCAGGAATATTCTGAAGCATGTGGTCGTTGTGCTCCAGGGAGATGGGGTGGCAGGATCCTCTATGATCTACTCGACAAAATTGCACGGGGGGAAGGTACCCATGATGATATTGCACACTTGAAAGAGATTGCCAAAACAATGATGACTACCTCCAAGTGTGAGATCGGGAAAACAGTGCCAAAACCTATTTTGGATCTTATGGCGTACTATAAAGAGCAGTTTGATACCTGCATAAATACACAGGTACCGTCAAAGCATTATAATGGAGATACGAATTATATTGCCAAAGTGACAGCACCGTGTACTGATATGTGTCCCGCACATGTAGATATCCCTGCCTACATTGAAGGGGTAAGAGATATGGTCTTTACTGATTCTTTGGCTGCTACAAGACAGACCATGCCTTTAGCACATACCTGTGGACGTGTCTGTCCACATCCTTGTGAAGATGCTTGTCGCCGTACTAACTTGGATGAACCTATTTCTATTATGGAACTTAAGCGTTTAGGGGCTGATTATGAGACGGACCATGAACTTCCATGGTTGCACCCTCATGAGCCTAAACCACTGAGAAATGATGGCAAGAAAGTAGCGATCATCGGTGCAGGACCCGCAGGGCTTACGGCAGCATATTATCTGGCACTTGAAGGAATCGAGTCACATATTTTTGAAGAGCTTCCTGTGAATGGTGGTGAAGTTGCTGTAGGTGTTCCTGAGTATAGAATGCCTATTGGAAAATATCAAAGAGATATTGACCTTGTACTTGAAATGGAGGCTGTCAGCATTACCAATAATTGTAGGGTAGATGCCCAAAAGCTTAAAGAGATTGAGGCTGAGTATGATGCAACACTGCTTGGATTTGGAGCAAGACTTTCCAAAAAAGTGCGTGCTGAGAATGAAGATCCAAAAATGGGTGGTTACTGGGGTGCGATCGATATGCTTGACAAAGTAAATCTTTGGCATAAGTATCAAATAGGTGCACCGGCATCCAATGAACTCAAAGATAAGGTGGTTGTCTGTGTCGGTGGTGGATTTACCTCCATGGATGTGGTACGTTGCTCTATACGTGAAGGTGCAAAAAAGGTGATCATGCTCTACCGTCGTGACGAAAAGACGATCATCGGAAATACGACCTATGAAGAGTATCATGAGGCAGTAGAAGAGGGTGTTGAGTTTATCTTTCACTCAGCGATCGAAGAGATCTTTGATAATGGTGAAAACATCACAAAGCTTAAAGTGAATCGTTTTGAATTGGTTCCCGATCCGGATGGAGGACGGGCACAGCTTGTCAAAATGGAAGGTGAAGATTTTGAGATAGAATGTGATTATCTCATTCCGGCAGTTTCCCAGGCACTTGATACCCAGATATTACCTGAAGAGTGGAATATTGAGATGACTTCATGGAACTCTATCTTGACAAACGGTAAGGATTTTATGACTTCACGTGAAGGGCTCTTTGCTGCCGGTGACTGTGAGTATGGACCTATGACTATTGTCAATGCAGTAGGTCAGGCAAGACGTGCAGCATCAGTCATTAGTCGATATATCTATGATGGTAAATGTACGCTGACTGATGATGAGATCATGGAAGATCATTTGAATAAACTCAGAGTCTATGACAAAGGTGAAAAGATCACAGGTTGGATGCCAGGGCTTCCTCGTGCAGTAAGTGAAAAACTTGATGTTGATGAACGTAAAACGAACAATAAAGAAGTCAATTTAGGCTTTACCGGTGAAGAGGCGATCTCTGAAGCGGAACGTTGTATGCGTTGTTACTATATCTCAATGGTGGCGGTGTAATATGAGCAGACATAATTCTATGAATATCGGCAAAACGATCATGGTTACCATTGACGGAAAAACATGTCAAAGTACATTCGGGAAGACGATTTTAGAGATTGCCAGAGAGAATGATATCTATGTACCGACAATGTGTTACCTCACAAAAGTACAGCCTATCGGTTCATGCCGTATGTGTGTGGTAGAGGTTGAAGGTGTTGACGGGATGATCCTCTCCTGCCAAGAGAAAGCAACAGACGGTGCAGTGATCCATACAAACAATGCAGAACTTTATCAAGAGCGTCAAAATATCATGAAACTCTATAACGTGAATCATCCGTTGGAATGTGGTGTCTGCGATAAGAGTGGAGAGTGTGATCTTCAAAATAAAACACTGGAATTTGGACTTCCTCAGCAGGCGTTTACCGCCAGAGACCAGCACCGTCCTGTAGAAAACTGGGGACATGTTTCCTATGACCCCGCTCTGTGTATCATGTGTGAGAAATGTGTACGGGTCTCTACTGAAATTACGGGTGATGAAGCGCTTAAAGTAAAATTCGGCGGATACGGTTCAACTATTATCAATACCAAGCAGGAAAAGAATTATGCTTCATTGGGTGAAGCAGCAGCTGTCTGCCCTGTTGGTGCACTGGTAAGTACAGATTTCAAATATACTTCAAATGCATGGGAGTTGACTAAAATTCCATCTGCCTGTCCTCATTGCGGTGGTGGATGCCAAATGAACTATGAAGTGAAACATGACCGTATTTACCGTGTAACCAACACCTTTGAATTTACAAGCCTTTGCGGTGCAGGTAGATATGGGTTTGACTATGCGAATGAAAATGTCACAAAAGATAAAACGGCATTTGAGCAGGCAGTAGAAGCATTTAAAAATGCACAAACGGTTATATTTTCCAGTCAGATATCCAATGAAGAGGCATTGATCCTTCAAAAGATCAAAGAGAAGCTGGGTGTGAAACTGGTTTCTTATGAGGCAGGAGCATATCAGAAATTTATGCAAGCATACAGTTCTGTAACAGGAGAAAGCCTCTATAACGGTTCGCTTAAAGCTCTTGCAGAGTCTAGAGCGGTTATTGTGATGGGGACAAGGATCAATGATGATTCCCCGACAGTCAAATACCATATCAATATGGCAAGCAAATGGCACAGTGCCAGAGTTGCCTATATGCATCCTTTGGAAGATATGGAGATCCAAAATATCGTGACACAATTCATTAAATATGAAGCAGGGAGTGAAGAAGGTGCAGCCGCACTGTTGGCTGATGCACTACTCAAAGAAGTAGAGTTGCCTAAAGCCCTGCGTGCATTTCTTGATGATCTGGATATTGGTAATTTGAGTGCAGAGAGTAACATTGGTGAAGAAGAGCTGGAAGCGTTACGAAAGTCACTTATCAAAAAATCAGGATTCTCTTTGGTAGCAGGGGCTGATCTGTATGCACATCCAAGAGCAGAGCAGATAGCTAAACTCCTTGCACTGCTTGAAGTCTATGCAGGCTTCAATGTGATTTGTGTACCTCCTGCAGGCAACGCAATGGGTATCTCGCTTATTTGTGATCTGGATGAGATGACAGAAGGGAGAACGGTAGGGTATAACGTACCTGCTGATTTCACGCTCTCTGCTTTAGGTGATGGTGATCTGGATATGCCGGCAATGAACCAGCAGGAAGGGACACTTACAACTCTGGATAAACGTGTGGTACCTATAAATGCAGCACTTCCTTATGGAGGGTATGTGTTAAATGATATTGCCAACTGTTTAGGGTTGAATGCAGAATATACCATTGCATATACAAAATTGTTGCCAAAAGAAAAAGGTTTTGAATCAGTTGAATTTGACGCGCTTCCTGACTATTTTGACAGTATGGGTAATGAACATAGAGGTTATCTTTTAAAATCCCAAAAAGTTTCTGTAAAAAGAGCCTTTAATGCATTGGAAGAGATAGAAGGTTTTGACGGGGCAGTCATTTATAATTGTAATCCTACAGAACAATTCTCGCCGTTTACCGCAAAGTCGAAATTGTTAAAAGACGAAGCTGTACTTTTAGGTTCACAGCAGTTTGCAACAGCAACAAAGCTTCATGACGGAGAGAAGATCACCTTTACGCTGGATGGTATAAAGTTTGATCGTGTGTTTAAGATTGATACATCTATGAAGGGAACCATAGCCCTTAACCCTACATTTGATATGGGATTAAGTGGGGCTTTGCTATCCTCTTATAGATTTAGCAGGTTAGATTTTGAAAGGGCAGGGAAATAATATGAGCAGAGTCAATATTAAAATTGATGGTAAAGAATTTGCAGTGAAAGAGGGTGAGTATATCCTTAATGCCGCACGTGCCAATGATGTTTTTATTCCGGCAATTTGTTACTTGACGAGATGTTCACCGACACTGGCGTGCCGCCTCTGTCTGGTAGAAGCTGACGGAAAGCAGGTTTATGCATGTAATGCAAAAGTAAAAGAGGGCATGGAGATCACGGTTGATACGCCTAATATTCTTGAAGAACGCCGTGCGATCATGGAAGTATATGATGTCAACCACCCGCTTCAATGTGGTGTATGTGATAAATCCGGTGAGTGTGAACTGCAAAACTATACATTGGAATTGGGAGTAGATGCACAACCCTTCATGATACAAGATACTAAAAGGGAGACAAAAAACTGGTCTTCGGTACTGCATTATGATGCAGGACTTTGTATTGTGTGTGAAAGATGTACTACTGTCTGTAAAGATATGATAGGAGATGCGGCGATCACTACAGCAAAAAGGGGTGGAGAAGCACTTGATAAAGGTTTCAAAGAGACCATGCCTAAAGATGCTTATGCCATGTGGAACAAGCTTCAAAAGTCAGTAATTGCACCAAGTAACGGTACAGAATATACAAATTGTTCTGATTGTGGTGAATGTACAGCTGTTTGTCCGGTAGGTGCCTTGGTCAGTAGAGATTTCCAGTATAAATCAAATGCCTGGGATCTTAAACGTACACCGGCAACGTGTGCACACTGCAGCAGTGGTTGTCAGATCTATTATGAGACTAAACCTGCTTCTATTGAAGATAGAGATGAGAAAATCTACCGTGTGACCAATGAGTGGAATTATGTTTCGCTTTGCGGTGCAGGACGTTTCGGATATGACTTTGAGAACCGTGTGGCAGGTAAAGATGAAAAAGCATTTTCTGCCGCTGTTGAAGCATTTAAAAAAGCAGAGAGTATCCGATTTAACTCTGTGATCACCAACGAAGAAGCATTGATGCTTCAAACCCTGAAAGAGAAACTGGGTGTGAAACTTGTGAATCCGGATGCGTATGCCTTCCAAAAATTCCTGAATGCCTACAGTGCAGCATCAGGTCAATCACTTTATAGTTATGATTTTAAAGAGGTGATGGCAACTGATTTTGTAATGAGTGTCGGTGCAGCACTTAGAAATGACAACCCTAACGCACGTTATGCTTTTAACAATGTCCAAAAGATGAATAAGGGGGCAGGACTATATTTCCATCCCGTTGGAGACACACTTATACCGACATTTGGTAAGAATGTAGAGCTCTTTACCCATAAAGTAGGACGTGAGGAAGCAGCACTCTATCTCATTCTAGATCTTTTTTCGGACAGAGAGAAATTACCTGCAGATGTAAAAGAGTATCTTGAAAGTTTTAAATCTGAAACGACCAAAACCATTACAGAAAAAGTTATGAAAGATGTGACTGAAACGGTAGTAGACGAAGAGACCGGAGAAAGTAAAGAAGTAACAAAAAAAGTACCTGAAACGGTAGAAAAAGAGATCACAGTACAACGTAATGGACTTGTAGAACTTCTAGATAAAGAGAGCGATGCCTTTGCAGAGAGTTTTGAAAAAATGATGAAAAAGAAAGAGTCTTTTTCTCTTATTGTGGGGGAAGACCTCTATTTCCATGAGAAAGCAGAGAATATTGCAAAACTTATTGCACTCATTGAACAGACCTCCTCAGTACGTGTAGCGATGATTCCGCCTAAAACAAACTCTTTAGGTGTAGCACTTATTTGTGATCTTGATGAAACTGCAACAGGTTATACGATCGGGTATAACGAAAATGGAGATTTTAAACTCTCTGCTCTTGGTGATGGTGATCTCGATATGCCGGCAATGAACCAGCAAGAGGGTACCTTGACCAATATGCATAAAAGAGTAACACCTACCAATGCAGCGTTGGAATATAGAGGATATGAACTAAATGATATTATGAAAGCACTTACCTATGCTCCTGCTGAAACTATTGACTGGACAGTGTCACTCCCGACAAAAAAAGGATTCAAAGCAGTTGAATTTGATGCACTTCCAAATGGCTATATGAATGATGGTACAGAAAACAGAGGCTATAAGCTTACAGTAAAAAACAGAAAGGCAAAAGAGATCAAGGTAGAGAAAATTGATGAATCTGCTGTACTTGAAGGAGAGATCGTCTACAGATGCAATCCGCAAAGACAATTCAATGACTTCAGTAATAAAGCACATGAGATCTTTGAAGCATTCGGTCTTTATGCAAGTCCTGCAAAAGCAGAAGAGCTTGGAAACAAAGTAGAAATTGATTTTGGTGACAGGAACATCTGTGTAGATGTGATTGCAGATGAGAGAATGGATGGTAATATCGTTGCGCTTAGTGATTTCAAAAGTGCTCAGGATGTGTATGGTCTCTTTGGTGAGTTCAGATACAAAACAGTAACAATGAGAAAGGTGTAATATGGAAACAACACTCGTACAAAATTTACCGGAAGCTACTGCAGCAGGTGTACTGATCAAGGCGATCATCATCTTGGCAGTGATCTCTGCAATTGCAGGTTTTGGTACATTTATCGAAAGGAAAGTACTTGCATTTATGCAAAGAAGATTAGGGCCTATGCATGTAGGACCATACGGATTACTGCAGCTTATTGCAGACGGTATCAAGCTCTTTACCAAAGAAGATATTGTACCGCAGAATGCAAATAAATTTATTTTTATGGTTGCGCCTGTCATTACAGCAGCCACAGCATTTATTGCTTTGGCGGCAGTTCCTGTTTTTCCGGATTTTACGATCCCAAGTTGGATTCCGTTATTAGGAGGTACATTTGTACCATCCATTGCCGCAGATCTTAATATCGGTATTTTGTTCGTACTTGGAATGATGGCATCCGGACTTTACGGTCCATTGCTTGCAGGTATGTCTCAGGCAAATAAATGGGGTATTATAGGAGCTGCCAGAACAGCAGTACAGTTCTTGAGTTATGAGGTAGTGACAGGACTTTCTATCTTGGCTCCTATCATGCTTGTTGGTTCACTCTCTTTTGTTGATTTCAACAATGCGCAGGCAGCAGGGATCGGTTCATGGATCATCTGGAAACAGCCTGTAGCTTTTGTGCTTTTCCTGATCGCAGGATTTGCAGAGACAAACAGAACACCGTTTGATCTTCTTGAACATGAAGCAGAGGTTGTCTCAGGGTATGCGACGGAGTATTCAGGAATGAGATGGGGTATGTTCTTTATCGGTGAGTATGCCAATATGATCACGATCTCTATCATTGCAGCGATCGTTTTCCTTGGTGGATACAGTGAAGGGGGACTTGGATGGCTGACTATCATACTGAAAGTCGGGTTCTTCTTTTTCCTCATGTTGTGGGTAAGGGCAGCTTGGCCGCATGTAAGACCGGATCAATTGATGTGGCTGTGCTGGAAAGTTTTAATGCCGATCGCAGTGATCAATGTAGTGATCACTGGTATTGTGATGATGGTGTAAGGAGAGAATATGGGTTTAGAACAATTTAAAAATAGAAATGTAGGAACACAGAATTACACAATGCTTGATCTTGGTGAAACACCGCAAAGCGGTTGGTGTCAGTTCAAACAAGTTGTGAAAAGGACTTTCAAGGGTGAACTTTTTGTAGGGCTTTGGGTAACACTCAGAGAGATGATCAATGCCTTGTTTAAAGGGCAGATGCATACTGTGAAATATCCATTTGAAAAGCTTCCTATTTCTCCGAGATACAGAGCGATTCATGATATGCTCAGATTGCTTGAGAGTGGTCATTACAGATGTATAGGATGTGGACTTTGTGAAAAGATCTGTATCTCCAACTGTATCACTATGGATACAAGATATGATGAAAATCAGCGTAAAGAGGTGAGTGAATATACGATAAACTTTGGTCGCTGTATTTTCTGTGGGTATTGTGCAGAAGTGTGTCCTGAACTTGCTATTGTGCATGGTCCAAGATATGAAACAGCTTCTGAGCAGAGAGCAAGCTTTTCACTCTTTGAAGATATGTTAACGCCTATCGATAAGTTGAATTTACAGCAAGAGTATCAAGGATTTGGTGCAGTATCACCGAATGCAGATGACAATATTAAACCAACGCCGTTAGCGTATTAGGAGGAGTGAATATGTATGAAGTAGTAGCCTTTTACCTATTTTCGGCTTTAACAATAGGACTTTTTCTTGTGACAGTATTGAGTAAAAATGTACTCTATGCAATGACATCACTTGCAGCAGGGATGGTATTGATCTCAGGATTTTTCTTTATCCTGGGTGCAGATTTTCTTGGTGTAGTACAACTCATTGTCTATGTAGGTGCTGTTATGGCACTTTACTCATTTGCAATGATGTTCTTTGATGCCACAAAAGATATTAAAGAAAAAAATACCAATCCAGGTTTGGTATTTTTACTTGGTGGCCTGAGTGCATTGGTGCTGGTGCTTATGTTCGCAGCACCAATTCATTCTGATGCTATTCAGGCACTTTATCCTATGCATGAAGGTGTAGGGAATGCGCAGGATGTGGGGATCGTACTTTTTACAAAGTACCTTATTCCGTTTGAAGTTGCAGCTGTAATGCTGCTTGTAGCAATGATCGCAGGGATTATCCTTGCAGGTAAAAAAATGGATCAGAGTCTGACTGAAGATGAACATGCAGATGATGAAATCTTGACACCAAAGGATGCAAAATGATAAGTTTAACTCACTACCTTATCGTCTCAGCACTGATCTTCTCTGTAGGATTGGTGGGTGTACTGAGAAGAAGAAATCTTTTAATGCTTTTCTTCGCAACAGAAGTGATGCTCAATGCAGTCAATATTGCATTTGCAGCGATCTCACACTATTATAATGATCTTACAGGTCAAATGTTCGCATTTTTTGTGATCGCTATTGCAGCAAGTGAAGTAGCAGTCGGACTTGGTATTTTGATCGTGTTATATAAAAAACACGGTAGTTTAGATCTTGACGATCTTGCGAATATGAGGGGGTAGAAATGGAAACTTTAGTATATATAGCACTTTTTGCTCCATTTGTGAGTTCACTGTTCTCAGCTCTTTTTGCTATGAGTCCAAAACAGCTCTTTGTAGGGCTTGTGGCATCGACACTGCTTTTTATATCCTTTATCGCTTCCGCGACATTGGCATATCATGTGTATCATACCGGAGAAACGATCCATGTGACCATGATGGATTGGATCTCAGCAGGAGATCTTCATATTCCGTTTGGTTTTGTAGTAGATCAGGTTTCTGTAACCATGATGACAGTTGTTACACTGGTATCAACCGTCGTACATGTGTATTCTATAGGATATATGGATCACGATAAGAGCTTTAACAGATTCTTCTCGTATCTTTCAGCATTTGTTTTTTCCATGATGATCCTTGTCATGTCAGATAACTTTGCAGGACTCTTTATTGGTTGGGAAGGTGTGGGTGTCTGTTCTTGGCTACTAATCGGTTTCTGGTATCATAAAGCAGATGTAACACGAGAAGAGAATCCTTCTATCTCTCCATCATGGGCAGCAAATGAAGCATTTATTATGAACCGTATTGCTGACCTTGGTATGTTGATTGGGCTCTTTATACTCTATTGGAATGTAGGTAGTTTGCAGTATGACGTGGTTTTCTCTGCTCTTCCTGAGTTAAGTGGAACAGTTCTAAATGCCGCTGCAGTGGCACTCTTTATTGGTGCAATGGGCAAGTCAGCACAGTTCCCACTTCATACATGGCTTACCGATGCAATGGAAGGTCCTACACCGGTTTCTGCATTGATCCACGCAGCAACAATGGTAACAGCAGGGGTATTTCTGGTGATCAGAGCCAATCCTCTGTTTTCTGTAACCCCTGAAGTAAGTTATTTTATTGCAGCACTTGGTACATTTGTTGCATTCTTTGCGGCATCTATGGCATTGGTGAACAGAGACTTGAAAAGAATCATTGCATTCTCAACACTCTCACAGTTAGGATATATGTTTGCAGCAGCCGGTCTGGGAGCTTACTGGATCGCACTTTTCCACTTGGCCGCACACGCATTCTTTAAAGCGCTTCTCTTCCTTGGTGCAGGTAATGTCATGCATGCGATGGATGATGAACTTGACATCTTTAAGATGGGTGGATTGAAAAAAGTAATGAAATGGACATATATCTATATGGGTCTTGCCTCATTGGCGCTTGCAGGTATTCCTTTCTTTGCAGGGTACTTTTCAAAAGATGCCATCATTGAAAGTGCATGGAACGAAGGTACATTTATACTTTGGGCTATATTGGTTATTACAGCAGGTATGACAGCGTTTTATAGCTTTAGACAGGTATTCTTGACATTTGATGGTGATGAAAGATATAAAAAATTCGGTATTCATCCGCATGAAATGCCAACCTATGTACTTATTGCAATGTCTCCTTTGGCAATACTTGCTGTGATTGCAGGTTTTTTTAAGGGTATATTTGAACATTTTATTACACAGCTTTTACCTGAATATGAAATGAGTGAACATACGGAGCATCTTTCATGGATACTTGGATTGATCGTTCTTGCATTTGCTGTTAGCGGTATTGTTTTGGCATATAAAAAATATGCAGCAGGACTTAAAAGAGATGAGAAAGTGGAAAATAGCTTTATCTATAAGCTTCTTGCCAATCAATATTATATTCCTCAATTGTATGAAGCATTTATTACAAAACCGTATAAAATGCTTTCTGACAATATGTGGAAAATAGATATGAGTGTGGTGGATGCAACTGTGGATGGTATTGCAAACCTTCTTTATAAAAGTGGTGACAGTTCTAGAAAGATGCAAACAGGTAACCTTTCAAACTATCTGAATTGGATGGCTGTCGGTGGAGTATTACTCTTGGTGATCGCAGCCCTCTCAGCGATGTTAGGTTAAGGAGTAGAGATGGATAATATTTTAAGTATATTAGTATTTTTCCCGGCAATCGCTGGATTGTTAGGATTTGTTGTAGATAAGAATAGTGCCAGAGCCTACGGTATCACGGTAGCGGCAATAGAGTTCTTGCTTTCGCTATGGTTATGGTTCAGTTTCGACAGTGCCAATGCAGGGATGCAGTTTGTAGAAATGATCCCTCTTATCCCGGATTTCGGTATTACCTATTATTTGGGTGTTGACGGTATTTCATTATTTATTCTTATTATGGCAACACTTATGACACTGATTGGTATGATAAGTATGAGTATTACCAAAGACATTAAGAATATGATCATTACACTCCTTTTCCTTGAAATGACAATGGTAGGTGTATTTGTTGCACTGGATGCGATCATCTTTTATCTGTTCTGGGAACTTTCATTGGTTCCGATGCTCTATATTATCGGTGCATGGGGTGGACCGCTTAGAGTGTATGCTTCAATTAAATTCTTCCTTTATACCTTTACAGGATCACTTATCATGTTGGTAGGTATGCTTTTTGTAGCCTATGTTTATCATAATTTGACAGGGGTATGGAGTTTTGCGATCACAGACTGGTATGCGTTGGTATTGCCTGTCAATTACCAGTTATGGTTGTTTGCAGCATTCTTCCTTGGTTTTGCGATCAAAGTTCCAATGTTCCCGTTCCATACCTGGCTTCCGTATGCACACGGACAAGCACCGACCATTGGTTCAGTGATACTTGCAGCAGTACTACTTAAAATGGGTACTTACGGATTTGTAAGATTCTCGCTTCCGATGTTTCCTGATGCTTCAGTCATGATGATCACTCCTATTGCTGTGATCGCTATTGTTATGATCATCTATACAGCAATGGTTGCTTATGCACAAAAAGATATGAAGCAAGTAATTGCTTATTCCTCTGTATCCCATATGGGTATCATTATACTTGGTATTTTTGCAATGAATGCGGAGGGTATCAGTGGTTCAGTCTTTCAAATGCTCTCTCATGGTATTGTCTCAGGTGCACTGTTCATGCTTGTAGGTGTGATCTATGATAGGAGACATACGAAACTTATGAGTGAGTTTGGTGGTCTGGCTTCTGTGATGCCAAAATATGCAGTGATCTTCGGTATCATGCTTATGGCAGCAGTAGGTTTGCCGTTGACTATCGGTTTTGTCGGAGAGTTTCTGGTATTGCTTGGTTTTTATGAAGTTTCACCTGTAATGACTGTGTTGGCGGGTACGTCGATCATCATCGGAGCTATCTATATGTTAACCGTTTATAAAAAGAGTTTCTTTGGTCCCGTGACCAATGAGGCCAATAAAACACTTAAAGACTTAGATGCAAAAGAGACATGGTCATTGGTACCGTTGGTTCTTATTGTGGTTTGGTTGGGTATTTACCCTAAACCGGTACTTGCACCGATCGATCATTCAGTCAAAGCAATGTTGACATTTATGAATGAAAAAGCCATTACACAAGAGGCAAAAGATATGATAAAAGTTGCAAAATCAAGTAAGGAGGTTAAGTAATGTTACAGCCTATTAATGTAAGTTTAGAAAGTCTTAATCTTATCACGCTTGCGCCAATGCTTGTTGCAATTGCAGGAGGTTTGATCATTTTAATACTTGACCTTGTTAATAACAAATTACACAAATCTCTTTATGTTATGTTGACACTATTGATCTTGGTGATCGACTTTGGTGCCGTACTTGGACTTAATGTTAATGAACGCGGTTTCTTTGATGTCATGCTTATTGATGGGATCTCTATTATTTCCCAGCTTATGATTATTGTGGCTTCTATGCTCTTTATTCCACTTTCATTGACCTCTAAAAGATTTCATGAATATTCCTATCCTGAATTCTTTGCACTTTTCCTGTTCATGATCGCAGGATTCCAGTTCATGGTGACCAGTGATAACCTCATTCTTATCTTTGTAGGGATTGAAACAGCATCACTTGCTCTTTATACGCTGATTGCGTTGCATAACAGAGCAAATTCCTATGAAGCAGCAGTGAAGTACTTTACTATGGGTGCACTCGCAGCTGCCTTCTATGCTATGGGTTCAGCAGTCATCTATGGATTGACTGGAAGTATAGAACTCTATAAAGTAGCTGAGATATTGGCAGTACGTATGCATGAAACAGGGATCATGATCGCTATTTTTGGTGCATCTGTACTGTTACTTACAGCATTTGCATTTAAACTCTCACTCTTCCCTTTCCATACCTGGGCACCGGATGTGTATGAGGGTGCTTCGGCTCCATTGGCAGGATATATGTCAGTCGTTCCTAAAATAGCGGCATTTGTCGTCTCTATTAGAATATTTGGTATGTATATTGACCTTGGTGTTGAGTGGGTAAGAGATATTATCTTGATCCTTGCTGTGCTGACAATGACATTGGCAAATATTATGGCATTGGTACAGGAAGATGTCAAACGTATGCTTGCATATTCTTCTATTTCGCATGCCGGTTTCATCATGGCGGCATTAGCACTTGATACCACAGAAGGTACAACAGCTATTTTCCTTTACTATGCCCTCTTTATGTTCACGAACCTTGGCGCATTCTCTATGTTGTGGATCTCCCGTCACAAGCATAGAAGATTTAACCAAAGATTTGACCACCCGTATGAAAAATTTGCAGGATTCATCCATATCATGCCTATAGGTGCAGTGATCATGGGACTCTTTATGCTCTCTCTTGCAGGTGTTCCTCCATTCTCAGTATTTTGGGGTAAAATTTATGTAATGCAGGCAGCGGTGAATTCAGGGTATATTTGGTTGGCGATTGTGATGGGTCTTAACTCAGCGATTGCAGCATATTACTATTTGAAGTTGATCGTTTATATGTTCCTAAAAGAGCCTGTAAAAGATGTAGATACGGTTTACTATAACCTCTCGAAGCCTCTTATGGCAGTGATCGGTTTGGCAACAGTAGCGACCATAGGAGCGATCTTCTACATTCAACCGCTTATCTCTTATCTTTACTACATGATCAGCGCAAGCGGATATTAATACGTAGGGTAGGCTTTTCAGCCCACCTTATAGCAATATTCCCCAACTCTTCAACAGACCCTTTTATCATATTATCAAATACAGAGGTAATATACCAGTAATACTTCTGCACTAAAATGAGTGTATCTATTACATCATTTTAAGGGAAAAAGAATGAAAACAAAAAGACAAATAGGGGGGGGCTATTAAACCGTTTAGTCTCCTAAGTACAGCACTCTTAACACTGACACTTTTAACAGGCTGTGGTTCAAACCATAACGGTGCTACACAAGCCAACACCAAAGCCTACTACCTCACACCCCTGCAAACAGCCAGTACCAAAGTCTCAGGCGTAGACCTTGTCACTGGAGATGTTACGCTAAGCCAAAGTGACATCGCAGCGAAAAAAATGCTCTCCTTTGCCAGAGTCTATCATAGCAACACCAAAGATGCTAACCAGACCTTAGGCAACTTCAGCTCCAGCTTCAACAAACAGCTCAATCCAACATTCGACTACGACAAAGAGCCCCTTGTTTCTGCCAAGTATGCAACGGCACAGGAAGCCTGTGAGCATGGATGGGACGCTTTATCTTCTAAGGTCTACTTAGGCAAGCTAAGTGGTGCCAAAGCGGTCTATGACAAGAGTAAAACAGTCTGTGACATCTATGAGGCAGGCGAGATCAAAGCCTCGATGCTCATCAAAAATGCCTCGACCCATGCCTTGGCATCTTCTGATCTGAAACTTCTGCAAAATGCAGACGGTACACAAGCACTCTTCTACAAAGATAAAGCAGGGAAATGGCAGAGTGTCACCCATGCCCCACTTACCCTCAAAGAGAGTGATGCTGGTTACACGCTGACACTGCCAAATGACACAGTAGAACACTATGATATCAAGGGCAGACTCACCAAGATAGACAACGCTGCGCAGAGTCTCATCCTTGGGTATGATGCCAAAGGCAGACTAAGTACCCTTACTAACAACTTTAATCAAAGTGTCACCCTAAGTTACGATACCAACACCTCGTTGCTCAAAGCGCTAAAAAGCTACGATGACACAAAACTTCTCTACACCTATAATGACAAACACCAACTCACCACAGTCACCTATGCTGACAACAGTACACAGTCTTACAGCTATGATGCTAAAGGCAGACTTACCGCCATCCAAGATGCCAGTGGTACGACGGTAAAAACCTACACCTACAACGATGCAGATAAAGTTATAGAGACTGCTGACACTAACGGAGCCAATGCCCAGAGCTTCAGCTATGATGCCAGCGGTACGACTGTGAGCAAAAACGGTGTAGCGCGTGCCTATGATTTCCTCATCCAGCACTCCCTTGCCAAAGTAGCTACCGTTACAGAAGATGAAGGAGTAAGCTCCTACACCTACGATGCCAACGGCTACCCACTCAGCCAAACAGACAAACTGGGTGTCACCACACTGACGACCTACAACGACAGAGGACTGCTTGTCAGCCGTATAGACAAAGCAGGCACCGACTCCGAAGAGATCACCCTGAAGTCTTACCATGAGAAGTTCCACAAGCCTACCAAAGTGGTCAAGGCTGGTGTAGCGACTTTCTATAGTTACAATGACAAAGGACAACTCACTAAAAAAACACAAGGCTCAGTGAACCCTAGCTATAAAATAGTCTCTGCTAAAAAGATGTTTGGCTACTCTAAAAAGTCACTTAAAAGTGCAGGAGAGATACAAACTAAAGAAAGTAGTTACAGCTACAACGACCAGGGACTGCCAAACGGCACAACTTTGCCAAACGGAGCTACAAACAAAACTGCATACGACAAAGAGGGTAACCCTACAGAGCAGACCAATGCTTTGGGCTTCACTGCAAAGACCACCAAGTTTGACAAAGCAGGACGCCCCTTAGAGAGCATAGACATCAACGGTAGAGTCACCACAACTACCTATGACACTATGGGCAGAGTGCTTACTGCCACAGTAGATGGACAAACCACTACTTACGAGTATGACAGCAACGGGAGAGTCACCAAGACCACCTACCCAGACGGACTAGAGACCTACAGCAAGTATGGATACAGCAGGTAACACCATAGAAAGTGGAGACAACCAGGGTAACAAAACCCTCAACACCTATGATGCCAACAACAATCTCATAGCCACAGAGAGCTACAAAGAGGGTACACTCACCAACAAGAGCCAAACAAAGTACGACAGTAAAAACAGGGTCATCGCAACCATTGACAGCTTTGGCAACAAAACCACGACTACCTACAATGCCAAAGGGCAAAAGAGTCAAACAACAGATGCACTTGGCAGAGTCACCACATACGAGTACAACGCCTTAGGACAGCTCATCAAAGAGACAAACCCTGAAGGAAAAACCACTGAGTACAGCTACAACACTAAAGGACAAAAGACCAAAGTCGTCACACCTAACAAAGCAGAATTCGGCTTTAGTTACGATGCCCTGCAAAGAGTCACCAAAAAAGCAAACCCAGACCGTGGAGAGACCACCTACACCTATGACATCTCAGACAATATAGCCAGTGAGACCAACGCAAAAGGTGAGACAAAGAGCTACACCTATGATGTAGCCAACCGAAAAACATCAGTCAGCTACAGCAGTGATGCGACACTTAACGAAACCTATGAGTACGACAAAGGTGACAACGCCAAAGGCAAACTCACCCAAATCACAGATGCCAGCGGTAGTACATCTTTCACCTATGATGCCAAAGGTAACATAACAAGCAAGATACAAGTCATCGCAGATAAAACCTTTACTACAAGCTACACTTATAATGAACAAGATAAATTAGAGAGCCAAACCTACCCAAGTGGTAAAGTCCTCACCTATGACTACAATGCCCAAGGTGAACTAGAGAGCATCAGCATAGATGGAAACCCATTCATTGCCGACATACAAACCAACCAAAACGGACTGGTTAGCTACACCTACGCAGATGGTACAACCCACACTAGAGAGTATGATACCAATGGTAGAGTAACCAAGCTAATATATCCAAACTACACAGAGGTAGTAAACTACAATGCTGTAAGTAACATCACAAGCATTACAGCAGATGAAAAAACCAAACAGTTTGACTATGACTTGGTAGACAGACTCACAAGCTATGAACAAAACGCTACAGCGTATCAACACTTTACCTATGATGCCAACGGTAACAGACTTACACAAAACCAAGAGACCAATAAAACAAGAAGATTTAGCTACCTAGATAATACCAATACCCTAGAGGGCATAAAGTATTATCACACTCTAGATGAAAACACCACAACGATTACCAAAGACATCAACTACACCTATGACAAAACAGGTAACATCATCAGTGACGGTACCCACACCTACACCTACGATGGCAGAAACAGACTTGTCAAAGTAGATGAGAACGTCACTTACCAGTACAACTATGATAACAAGAGAGTAAGTAAAACCATAAACAACCAAACCACCTACTACATCTATGAAGCACATAAGCTTGTAGGGGAATACCAAGAAGATGGCACAGCTACAAAAGAGTATGTATATTACAACGACACCCCTATAGCCATCATAGACAGCACAGATACCTACAAGATATACGCTGACCACCTAGATACTCCTAGAAGAGTAGCAGACAGTGCAAACAACATCGTATGGTCATGGGAAAGCAAGCCCTTTGGAGAAGACAAACCTACAGGAACGTATATACTAAACCTACGTTTCCCGGGACAGTACTTTGACACGGAGACCAATACGCACTATAATATCAACAGAGACTACAACCCAACCACAGGACGCTACATACAACCTGATCCTATTGGGTTTGATGGTGGGGTGAATACGTTTGGGTATGTTAATGGGAATCCAGTTTTTCGAGTTGATTTCTTTGGTCTTGATTGGATAGATAGTATCTCTGACTCAGCGGCGCGTAATTTTGCAAAAAATATTATCAGACCAACTTTGGATTATCTAGGAAGTAGATATGGTGGAGTTTCGGTAGAACAATTATTATTGGGGACTGCATTGCAAGAAAGTGGTGGATTGAAATGGAGAAAACAGTTAGGTAGTGGACCAGCATTAAGTTATTATCAAATTGAGCCTGCAACAATGAATGATAGATATAGATATAGTTCAGTTGTTAGAACAAAGGTTGATGCCCTGAGAAATGGACAATCTAAATTACATGCATTGCAATACAATGACAAATTTGCAACAGCACTTGCTAGATTGATTTACTATAGTAAACCTGGAAAAATTCCTAATGATATTAATGGACAAGCAGCATATTGGAAAAAATATTACAATACATATGGTGGAGCAGGAACAACTTCTGAGTATCTTGAAAAATGGAATAAGTATGTAAAGGGTTATCAAACAGTTTCATTATTGGATAGTATATGGTAAAGAGGATTATTGTTGCGTCAGTATTGTTGTTCACAGTTACTATACAAGCTGACCAAAAACATTGTATAGAATCTGTTTTACTCAAGAAGGATAATAGGCAGATTATTAAAAGTTATGGTAAACGTTGTGAAGATAAGGGTATTTATTTAAAAATATCCAATGAAAAAATCAAGATTAAGGGTGATATTTTTGAAAATATTTTCTTTTTTCATACATCGGAGAAACAGATTCTTGCAATTTTTACTTTATCAGGTGCTCATACGCATATCATTACGTTTTTAGAAAGAAGATCAGAAAATAAGTATCGTAAGGTAAAAAATGGGGAGTTAGGTTCTAGTGTCGATGCCCCGTTTGTTGCATTTGATTCTTTGTCTATTGAGCATAGTATTGTCGTGAAAACTCGATATACTAAAAATGTGGATATGAATAAAAAAGTTTGTAGGGTACTTTTGGAAAACGTTTATTATTATGATAATTCAAAAGATAAATTCACTGCAATAAATAAAGCAAAAGAGTTGATGCGAGAGTGCCTATAATTGTTTTTTATGGCTCCCACGTTGAGGAGCATAGACAAGCATAAAGTAAAGGGAAAGTAAAGGAAGTAAAGGGGACTGGTGATAACGATAACCCTCTACCCCAAAGTCAACCCACGCTAAAATAACTAAAAAAGGGAGCCAAAAACAGTGTTAAAACTCGTCATAACATTATTTTTTAGCACTCTCACCCTCCTAGCCAACCCCTGCACCCTAGACCTCACACCAAACACAGCAGACATCCTCTGCGAAGATGAGAGTCTCAATCTCTCCATAGCATACGACCAAGGCACTCACGCCAAAGGCAAACTCACAAAGATAAGTGATGCAAGCGGTAGTACATCTTTCACCTATGATGCCAAAGGAAATATAGCTAGTAAAACCCAAACCATCAACGGTACAGCATTTACTACAAGCTACACTTATAATGAACAAGACAAGCTAAAAACACAAACCTACCCAAGCGGTAAAGTACTCACCTATGACTACAACGCCCAAGGTGAACTAAACAGCATCAGTATAGACGGCACACCATTCATCACAGACATACAAACCAATCAAAACGGACTTGTCAGCTATACTTACACAGACGGCACTACCCACACAAGAGCGTACGACACCAATGGCAGAGTCACCAAACTCATCTACCCTGACTACACAGAGACAGTGAACTACAACGAAGTAAGTAATATCACAAGCATTACAGCAGATGAGAGTACAAAACAGTTTGACTATGACTTGGTAGACAGACTCATCAAGTATGACCACAATGTTACTGACTACCAAAGATTTACCTATGATGCCAATGGTAACAGACTTACGCAAAACCAAGAGGTCAACAAAAGCCAAAGCTACCTCTATACAGAAAATACAAATACACTAGAACAAATCATCCACACCCTAAGAGTAGATGAGAACACTACCCAAACTGAAAAAGAGATCCACTACACCTATGATAAAACTGGAAACATCATAAACGACGGTACCCACACCTATACCTACGATGGCAGAAACAGACTTACTAAAGTAGATGATAACATCAGTTACCAGTACAACTACGACAACCAAAGAGTCTCTAAAACAGTAGGAGACACTATCACCTACTACATCTATGAAGCACATAAACTCATAGGAGAGTATGACCAAGAAGGGAACATAGTAAAAGAGTATGTCTATTACAATGACACCCCTATAGCCATAACAACCAATACAGACACCCACAAGATATACGCTGACCACCTAGACACACCTAGAAGAGTAACAGACAACACAAACACCATTGTATGGTCATGGGAAAGCAAACCCTTTGGAGAAGACAAGCCTACAGGTAGCTATACGCTGAACCTTAGATTCTCTGGGCAGTACTTTGATGCTGAAACCAAAACGCACTATAATATCAACAGAGACTACAACCCCATCACAGGACGCTACATACAATCTGACCCTATTGGGTTTGATGGTGGTAGTAATACTTTCCTTTATGCGAATGGGAATTCGGTTAGGTTTGTGGATGAGAGTGGACTTTATTCCTTTAATAGGTTAAAGAATGCATATCAGTCAAGAAGTCAAGCTTTTAGTGGTAGAAAACGAAGTGATTATGATGCACCATATGAATATGATTTAGTTTGGGCATCAAGTGGCGGCTCTTGTGCCTATAGATTATCTAATGCTTTTAACCGCGCAGGTTATGCTAATATAATGCAAAGTGCTTGGAAATATACAAAATATAGAACTATGGCATACAAACCAACGGGGGAAAGATATATTTATAGCTCTTTTGAGATGGCAGAGTATTTAGGTGTCTTCAGCTCTGCCAACAAGGTAAATAATGCATCTGATATGAATAACAAAGTAGGAATAGTATATTTCCATGATAGCAAAGGAGGTCATATTGATCTTCTTGAGACAAGAGAAGGATTTTGGTCTGATTATCTATATATGATTGGAAACGGAGAAATGGTTGATACATATATGAGTGAACATTCGTCTACATATTTTATGGAAATAGAAAATTAAATGAAAATACTTATTTTGATCCTTTTTATATTGGGTGGATGTAGTAATCATGAATTAAAATACCAAAAAGATGAAAAAGTTGGAGTATATAAGCTTTTTTATCCTAAAAATGAATGCAATATAGTTTTAGATTTAAATCAAGAGAGAAATGAGACTGTTGCTGTTTATTCAAATTGTTTAGAACATAGAAGTATTGAGCAGACCGTCATAGATATAAATAACTTAATTAACCATTTTAAACTAGAAAAATATTTAAAGAAATTACATTTAATTAAGATGACATTCTTACAAGGGACAACACCTTTTCCAAATTTTGTAAGATATTTTAACATGCAACCTAAAAGAATAAACAACATGTTTGTATATACTTCAGTTAATAAATTGAAAAAGATTTCTAAGAATTATCATAAAAAACTTGCTAAAACAATTGAAAATTCTAAACTCTATGGAGATGCCATAAATAAACTCGCTATTAAGAACTGCATAGCATATTTAGACTTTTCATATTGGGAGGAAGATAAAGATATTCGTACTGTTCCGAAAACAATCAACAGGTATATTGTTGAAATGGATAGTGTCATTGATAAGAAAAATATAAATTTTGATGAATATCCAGCAATAGACTATCTTCCTGTAAGAATAAAATGTGAGTAAACAAAAAATAAGGCTCTAGACTAGCAAAGTCCAGTAGCATAGTAGCATAGAGCATTGTAACTTGAAGTTACATTAAATCCTAAATACAGAAGGTACCACAGCGATCTTCCTTTACTATGCACTCTTTATGTTTACGAACCTTGGTGCATTCTCAATGCTTTGGATCTCTCGCCATAAACACAGAAGATTCTCTTCAAGATTTGACCACCCGTATGAAAAATTTGCAGGATTGATAGTGTAAAATAAAGTTCGCAATTTTCATTTACGATACTCTTTCAGAAGAAAGAAACGGAGCGTAAAATGAGAATTGATGAACGAGAACTATTTAAAAGTGTCATGGTAGGTTTTATGACAGAG
>JALXCZ010000051.1 GCA_026990595.1 Sulfurovum sp. | reverse complement strand
TTTTCCATCAAAAAGACACGAAGCTTATCGAAATCCTCTTGCTTTATCTTCAAAGAGGAGACATCAGGCATTATCCATTTTTTTGAACGATAGTCAGTCAACTTATCGTATAAAACTCCAAATATAGAACTTGGTGCTTTCCATTTTGGTACTATTGCTTTTTCGATGATAGATTTAACTTTCTCTTGTATCTGTTTGTTTTCTGCAGTAGCCATATTACGAAGTCGGTATAGGCCTTTTTTGTTCTTGTATACCACATATACACTGTCGCTCATATCTCCACTATAGCCTGTCCTGTCTATTTTTAATGCAAGTTTTGGTTCGTATTTTACTTTAAAGGGAGTAACATCTTTAAACTGCAACTCTTTTCTCTCTTTTATTATTTTCGGTCTCAAGTCATGTTTGTACTTGTATGACAAGATTATATCTCTATCTCTTTTCATATAATTAAGATGAGGTTTTCTATTAATTCTTTTTGTTTCATTTTTATTAAAAACATACTTATAGTTTTCATATGACAATCTATAATATGCCGCATAGCCATTATTGTCATACACAACTATATCATCTGGATCAATTGGCCAATGCTCAATACAAAACTCTCTTGTAGTGTTGAGCTCCATTATTTTCACAACGGGTTCTGTCCCATTAAAAGAGCTTTTATATATAGTATTATCATTTGCTAAAAAATATATTGCAACATCTTTTTCATGAGAACCGATCATATGGGTATGGATATCCAAGATAGTAAGATCTTCTGTACCTGAGACCAAAATATCATTTCCGTAATGTTGCCTATGATATGTTGAGGGCTTTTGAAATTTATGATACGCACGATAATGTCGTGTATAGTTTCTTTTAATATAGCTATCAGTAGATATGGAGATTGCGGAAATGGCAATAATGCCTAAACTCATAAAGATTAGCACAATAAATATATAATCATTTTTGATTTTACCAATTAAAGCCACTATCGGCCAAAAAGGAATGAGTATCAACAAAAATATTACTGAACATACTATTGCCCAATGAGCAATCGTCCAATGCTCCATAAAGGAGTCACCAGCGAACAATAGGGAGGTTGTTATTAAAAATATTATAATCAATTTTGTCATTTGCTTATCCTTGGGATTAGTGTGCTATATATGTATACTCTTTCCACTCTGTTATATTACCCTTCTATTTAGTTTACTTTTAAGCTCAATAATATCACTAACATTTTTTAAAATTTTATTAGTTATTGTATAGGGTGGTTTATAGCTACTCATAAAATGTTAACCTCTTAAATGCTTCATTGCATTGCTTCATACACAGCCAAAGCCTGCACATGTTCCATCACATCATGACAACGCACAATACTCGCACCATTTTCTACAGCTTTAAGGTGAATAGCCAATGTTCCTGCCAACCGTTCTTCCACAGGTGTTGGGATAATTTTATTTATCATAGACTTACGACTAGCACCTACCAAGACTTCACACCCAAAGACTTTAAAATGTGCCATGTTTTTAATGAGTGTGAGGTTGTGTTCCAAGGTTTTGCCAAAGCCTATGCCTACATCCAAAATAATGTTTTTTCTCTCCATTCCCAAAGCTTCACATTTTGATATACGCTCTTCAAAGAATTCAGAGACTTCTACCATGACATCTTCATAAGCAGGATTTTTCTGCATGGTTGTCGGTGTGCCTTGCATATGCATAATGCAGAGTTTTGCATCATACTTTACAGCCAGTTCAATGATCGCATCATCACTTGCTCCTGTAATGTCATTAATAAGTGTAAATCCACTTTTTAGTGCATACTCTACCACAGAAGGTGTATAGGAGTCTACAGAAAAAGTAGCCTTTTCATAAAGTTTTTCAGAAGCAATGGCATCACAAATGGGTATGATGCGCCCCAGTTCAACAGACCCACTAACCAACGCTGCTCCCGGACGGGAAGAGACAGCCCCTATATCAATGATGTCTGCACCCTTGGCTATCATCTGTTTTATCTGAGAGACGGCATCTTCTTTTAGAAAGCGACTCCCCTCAAAAAAGCTGTCATCATTGGCATTAATCACACCCATGATTTGTGTAGGGTGGCTTTTGATAGCAAGAAATTTTTTAAGATCTGTAGCCAAAGTCTTCAAATCAAAAGGTTGCACTAGTTCTTTTTTGGAGAGCATTTCCATATGCTTACGCGTACCTATAAGTATGCAGTCATAGGTAGGTTTCTCACAAAGTATCACCCCACCCGGTACAGCCAAGTCCGCTCCAATACTCAAGGCATCTTGCTTAAGTATATTTGCCGCAGGAGTCTTAATGTCTTTAATGAAGAAGTACATCAACTCCATCTTTTTAGCCATAATCCCCACACCACCAGACTCAACCCCAAGTGCTTTAAGTGCAGCTTTTTTATCTTTGATACTTCCTAATTTATAGATGTACATTCATACCCTTTGTAGGGTGTTGTGCCCTCACAACACCGATAAATTCAATACCCATAATAATTGGTGTTGTCATGGGACAACACCCTACACAATTGTACCATTTCTTTTTTACCGTTTTTTACGAGCCAACAACTTTAACAACAAAGCATTCAACACAAACTGCGGAGGTGACCCCACATCCAAAGCCATAAAAGCATTGGAAAACAACACCAATGTCTTTTCATCCAGATCATAACTCCCCGAACGCATAGCCTCTTTACTAATGCGTTCTATAAGCCTTTTCATCACTTTTGCATCGGTACGTTTATGTGTCTGTATAAATTCATAGACAGAACCCAAAGAGAGACTGGATAGCACCAACCCAAGGTCTTCCTCTTCCTTTACTTCAGAAAGCACGGAAATAGGCAGCCGGGAGCGGATTGTAGTAAGGATTGTTGATTTGCTTTGTGTGAGTATAATAAACTCTTTATTCTTTGGCGGCTCTTCTATGACTTTTAGGAGTTTATTCTGTACAACCGGGGAAAATGTCTTCGCAGCGAGGATGATCACCGTAATCTCTTCACTTGCCATATAGGCTTTTTCTATAGCAAGTTTGGCATCTTCCACTAGAAAGGTATCTTCTTTGATGATCTTTACAAAACGTTCGTTTTCTTGAAGTAGCTCAAGTTTTAAGATCGTATCTTCAATATTTGTTGTGATAATAACTTGAGAGATCAATTTCATGATTCGAGGTCTAGATCCCCAAAGAGTACTTCTGAGATAGTCATATCAAAAAGCTTATAGAGTTGCAGAAGTTTAATATCTAAAAGAGGATCACGACTGCGTAAAGCAAAACTGTTCTGAACTTCTTCATCCAGTACCCACAGGAAATTATCATGGTTTCTGTAGGCTAATTTAGTATAGGGGTGGTCTCCTCTACCGATATACCAAATATAGTATCCACCAGGATAGGAGAGTTCAAGCATATCTTCAAGGAGCTGTATATCCTGTGTAGAGTTGATATTTTGTAGATTGGGAAAGCACTCTGTTAGTTGATAAAAAGGTAAAAGAGGTCTGTTTTTACGTAGATCATTCACAGCATTTAAAATATATTTACCGAACCACTTATGTGATTCATCTGTAATAACAAGTACTGTCTTGCCTTCTACTACTTGCGTTACAGCACTTTTAACTAAAGGAGCCCACTCATAACGGTACTCTTCCATCCATGAGAAGCAGGATTCCTCCTCACGTATGGTTTCAAGTGTCCATTTGAGTAACTTTTGCATCTATATTACCTACTTATCTAACTCGTATGCTTCATGCAGTGTACGGATAGCAAGCTCTCCGTACTTTTCATCTATGACCATGGAGACTTTTATCTCAGAAGTTGAGATCATCTGAATATTGATGTTATTGTCTGCCAAAACAGTAAAGGCAGTAGCTGCTACACCGGAATGTGACTTCATTCCTACACCAACAACAGATACCTTACAGACATATTCATCAAAATCTATGCCTTGAATATCATGCCCGAAAGATTCAACTACCTGCTTCGCATTATCTAATTCACTTTGAGGCACAGTAAATCCGAGGTTGGTCAGCCCGTCTGTACCTACATTCTGTATGATCATATCTACATTAACGTTTTCATCTGCCAATTTTGTAAATATTTCTGCTGCGATCCCCGGTCTGTCTACGACCCCTCTAAGAGTTACTCTTGCCTGATTTTTATCTAGCACCACACCACTTACCAATACTGCTTCCATACTGTTACTCTCCTCTGTTATCAATGTACCTTCATTCTCCGAAAAACTGCTTTTCGCATAGAGTTTTACTTTTAGTTTCTTTGCCAATTCCACTGAACGGTTCTGTAATACCTTTGCTCCTAAAGAAGAGAGTTCAAGCATCTCATCGTATGATATGCTATCCAGCTTCTTTGCATTGGGTTCTATGCGTGGATCTGTCGTATAGATACCGTCTACATCTGAGTAGATTTCACATTGATCTGCCTTTAATGCACCCGCCAAGGCAACCGCAGAAAGGTCTGAACCACCACGTCCAAGTGTAGTAACAGCACCGTTCTTGTTGATCCCTTGAAAACCGGCTACGATAATAATTTTTCCCGCTTTAATGGCATTATACATAGCAGTCGGGTCAATAGACTCAATACGTGCATAGGTATGTGTATCATCTGTCACAATACCTGCCTGACGTCCTGTCATTGCCGTAGCATCAAACCCTTTAGACTGTAGAGCAATCGCAAGCAGTGCTGCGGTAACCCTCTCTCCTGAACTTAAAAGCATATCCATCTCTTTTTTTTCAGGAGTACTTGAAAAATGGTTGGCATATTCTATCAGCTTATTGGTCTCACCACTCATGGCTGAAACAACAACCACAAGATCATGCCCTTCTTTTCTTGCTTTGGCAACTCTGTTCGCTACATTTTCAATACGGTCCAAACCGCCAACACTTGTACCACCGTACTTTTGTACAATTAACATCTACAACATTCCCTCATCTATAAAATAATCGATCACTCTACGATAAACTCTTCGCTTAAAGTAAGTAACTTTTTGAAACAGCTCTTCATATCCTATGAATTCATACTCTTTAAATTCCGGTATCTCAAATGCATCCAGATCGATCTTCGCTTCCTCTTTGAGACGTACTAAAAAATACTTTTGGGTCTGTCCGTCAAAAGGATAACATTTCCCTTTTGCAACAGAAGGAAAATCATAGGTGATCCATTCAGGGAACTCACCCAGTATCTCAACTTCATTACACCCTATTTCTTCTAACAATTCCCTGTAAAGTGCTTCATGAGGTGTTTCACCCTCATCGATACCTCCTTGAGGAAATTGCCATGCATTTCTGATATCACTGCGATGCGCTACAAAGAACTCACACTTATCCGGATATTTTGAAGAGAGTATGACTGCTGCAACATTCGGGCGATAACGCTTTTTGTTCTGCATAAATACTACTCATTTCAATTATAATTTTTAAATAATTCTGATATGATTTTATCTAAAACAGAGTTACAACCATTTGAAAAGGGGTTAAAATTTTAGTTTATATTCACATTCCCTACTGTGACTCCAAATGTCACTATTGCAGCTTTAACTCCTATGTTGATAAATTTGATACACGTATAGATTATATGAAGGCACTTCATACACAGCTCTCTTTTGAACTCAAAAGATTCAAAGCATCCAAAGAGAGCATAGAAACCCTTTTTATAGGGGGAGGAACACCTTCCACTGTTGCCCCTGAGCTCTATACCCCCATCTTTGAATTGCTTAAACCCTACATGCAGAAAGAGGCTGAGATCACCACAGAAGCAAACCCAAATTCTGCTACCAGAACATGGTTAAAAGGGATGAAGGATATTGGTGTAAATCGTGTCAGTTTTGGTGTGCAGAGTTTTGATGAGAACAAACTCAAAGCACTTAACCGTGCACATACACCAAAACAGGCAAAAGATGCTGTTATGGTTGCCAAAGAGCTTGGCTTTGAACATCTATCTATTGATCTTATCTATAACTATCAGGGTGACACTAAAACTTTACTTCTAAATGACATAGAACAGGCTTTTAAACTCCCTATAGACCATATTTCAGCCTATGAACTTACCATTGAGGACGGTACAAAATTCTCTACTACACCAGAGGTACGGCAGGAAGATGAAAATCTTGCATTCTTTGTCAGTGAAGAGATAGAAAAAAGAGGTTTCAATGCCTATGAAATCTCTAATTTCGGAAAATATCAAAGCAAACACAATAAGGGATATTGGGAACTTAAAAATTATATTGGTGCAGGTTCAGGTGCAGTCGGTTTTTTAAAAGACAGACGTTTCTACCCAAACACCGATATAGAAGCATATATTAACAATCCACTGCACATTACAGAAGAACTTCTCTCTTCTGATGAACTGCTTACTGAAAAAATATTTTTAGGATTACGTTCCATTATAGGGTTAGAAAAATCTATGCTTACAGAGGAGATGCAACAAAGAATAGAAATACTATGTCAGGAGAAGAAGCTGAAATGTGACAATAAACATTACTATAACAATAATTTCTTTCTCAGTGATGAGTTGGCACTCTTCCTTTTAGGATAATTGGCTAAAATACTCTTATTAAAAAATGAAGGTTCACTATGTTTGGCATCGGATTTACCGAATTACTTCTTATTGCTGTGATCGCGATCCTGTTTTTAGGACCGGATAAGCTTCCTGAAGCAATGATACAGATCGCAAAGTTTATCAAAAGTGTAAAGAAAACAGTTTCAGATGCAAAAAATTCACTGGAAGAAGAGATGAAAATAGCAGATCTTAAAGAAGAAGCACTCAATTATAAACAACAGTTGGACAGTGCGACCAGTGAGCTAAAAGGCTTTAAAAATATTGATCTTGATGATATGAACGATATTTTAGAAGCTGACAAGCCAACTATCGAAGAAAAACCTCCCAAAAAGGAGGATCCTTATGCCAAGGCTTCCACTACACCGGTAGAACCTAAAAATGATACCGTCACTTTTGCAAAAAAGAAGAAGAAGACAAAAAAAGACAAAAACGAGCAAAAAGACAATGATGAGCAAAAAGACAATGATGAGACAGAAGGTGATGCATAATGTTTGACGAACTACGACCACACCTTGCAGAGCTCCGCAAGAGACTTGGACTTTCGGTTCTTTCTGTTTTTATTGCTTTTATTATTGCATTTACATTTCATAACAGTATTTTGGGATGGATCACCCAACCGCTTAACAATGCACTTACTCAGGTAGGACGTATCATAGAGTCTCAGGACAAAGCTACCTGGAAGATGAAAACTGCCGAACAGAACAGAACCACACAGCCATCTCCAGCCCAGAATGCAGCAACAAAACTGCAAAAACATCTACAAGAGGCTTCGGAAGTAGCAGACAGCAAACTTGGCATACTTCTTAAAGAGGCAGCACAGGCAGCAGGTGAATTAAGCAAAACTTTAAAAGGATTGGATCTCAACAATACCCAGCACAAGCATAAAAGCTTTGAAGGAAAGATCACTACCCATCAGGTGGGTGGTGCATTTTTTGTAGCTTTAAAAGTCTCTTTCTTTGCGGGTCTGTTAGGGGCTCTGCCTTTCATTCTCTATCAGCTATGGCTTTTTGTTGCTCCCGGCCTTTACAGCAATGAGAAGAAAATGGTACTTCCTTTTGTTGCAGGCGGTTCTGTGATGTTCTTTATCGGTGTACTTTTTGCCTATTATATCGTCACACCGTTCGGATTTCAGTTCCTCATCACTTTTGGCTCTTTTCTCTATACCCCGTTTATCAATATAGAGGATTATGTCGGCTTTTTCACCAAGATCATGATGGGCTTCGGATTGGCATTTGAACTTCCAGTATTTGCCTATTTCCTTGCATTGCTTGGACTAGTCACTGATCGTACACTCATAGACTTCTTTAAATATGCTGTGGTCATCATTTTCCTGATCGCTGCACTCTTGACACCGCCAGATATTCTGACACAGTTACTCATGGCTGCACCATTGGTCATTCTTTATGGTATTTCCATACTGATCGTCCGCATGGTCAATCCTGCTGAAGAGGAAACAGATAAAGAAGATATAGAAGAGGAAGAAAACAGAACCAAAACCGATGAAAATATACTTCCTGATACCATAGAAAAATAACCAATGGATCAGGAACTCTTCACAAAAAGTTACGACTATGCACTCCCGGATGGGTTCATAGCTACGACTCCCGTACACCCGAGAGACCATGCAAAACTGTTGGTTTACGACAGAAAAACCAACACGGTTACCCATACCACTTTCCAACATCTTTTAAACTTTCTCCCTAAAGAATGCAATGTATTTCTTAATGATACCCGTGTCATTAAAGCACGTATTTTTGGTCATAAAAAAGCACTAAACTCTCAAGGTGGAGGAAAAGTTGAACTCCTTTTTAACAAACCTTTGGATGCACATCACTATTTGGTACTAATACGCGGTAAGGTAAAAATAGGTACCCAGCTTCTCTTTGATGATGCCCTTACAGCAACAGTGACAGATTTTAATAAAGACGGTTCCCGTATCGTTACTTTTACCCATAGGGACAAGGAGATACGTTTTGAAGAATTGGTACTTGTGCTTGATAAAATAGGACATATTCCTCTGCCCCCTTATATGCAAAGAGAAGACAATAAAGAGGATGAAACAGACTACCAAACCCTTTTTGCCGAACATGCAGGAGCAGTAGCGGCACCTACTGCATCTTTACACTTTACACCTGAACTCTTTACTGCACTCGAAAAAAGGCACAAAACACATAAAGTGACCCTGCATGTAGGAGCCGGTACCTTTAAGCCTGTAGAAGTTGAAAAAATACTTGAACATCCCATGCATTCTGAGTACTTTCATATCTCCAATGAAGCTGCCAGAATACTAGACAATGACAAACCTGTTTTAGCCATAGGGACCACAGTGACCAGAACCATAGAGTACTACGTACGAACAAAAATAACACAGGGAGAATGTGATCTCTTTTTAAACCCTCACAATCCACCCCGGAGAGTTACCCATCTGCTCACTAATTTTCATTTGCCCAAAAGTACACTCATTATGTTAGTCAGTAGCTTTATAGGAAGAGAAAAAACGTTACAATTATATAAAGAGGCTATTGAAAAAAACTATAGATTTTTCTCTTACGGCGATGCTATGCTCATACTCTAATAAAGGTTATCTGTGAAATATATTTCATCATGTTTATGTATACTGTTTCTTGTAACCGGATGTGCACAAAAAGCCAAACCTTATCATTATCCGAACTATGACATAATCAAACCAGAGATCACCTGCGAACCTCACAGAAAAAATATTCAGGAACTGTTACTCTCCTATCTTGGAAAACCCTATGTTTGGGCAGAAGAAGGACCTGATGCTTTTGATTGCTCGGGTCTTACTTACAATATTTACGGGAAAATGGGTCTACAGATACCGCGTACTGCATGTGAACAGGCAAAAATGGGCAAAAAGGTTGCATTTAAAGACCTCTATTACGGTGATCTGATCTTCTTTGGTTCAACCAACAGACGAAGCAGACGCATCAGTCATGTCGGCATTTACCTCGGTGACGGTTGGTTTGCCCAGGCAAGCAGTAAAGACAGAAAAGTGGTCATTAGCAATTTTAACAAGGAACCTCGTTACATTAAACGTATCAAACTTTGCAGGCGTTACCTCAGTGAAGATGAAAGAGCAAAATATATGACCTGTCATGCGCCTCTGAAAAAAATGAAGATCACTAGCAATAAATATACCACACCATGGAAAGCAGGGATGAAACTTCCAAGAAGAGCAGTACCAAGATAAAAAATAATAGAGAACCTCTATATTTTAGTCTATTTTAAAACCATTCGTCTATAATTATCGTTATGAAAAAAACAATAATACTCTTTTTACCCCTGAT
>JALXCZ010000050.1 GCA_026990595.1 Sulfurovum sp. | reverse complement strand
CTCTGACACTCACTTACAAAATGCTTGGCATTCTCTACAGGTACATCAGGCAGGATGCCATGTCCAAGGTTAAAGATGTGGCGTTTGCCGCCCATGATCTCTTGTATGGCTTCTACACATGCTGTGGTCGCTTCTTTAGAGTAGAGACGGCAGGGTTCCATGTTGCCTTGAAGGACATACTTGTCCCCAAGTTTCTCTTTGGCTAGTGCCATTGGGGTTCCCCAGTCTACACCAAAGACATCGAAATTACCATAGACAAGTCCACGCTCGATGAACGCGGGAATACCTTTAGGGAACATGATAATAGGCGTATCAGGGTACTTGGATTTCAAGTAGTCTGCTATTTCAACCATGTACTTCCATGAAAATTCATCGTATTTACCTGGTTCGATGGCAGATGCCCACGAGTCGAAGATTTGTACGACATCGATGCCTGCCTGAATTTGTTTTTCCATGTAAAGTTTAACTACTTCAGTCACTTTGGCAAGGATGTTATGGAGCAGCTCCGGGTTGGAGTACATCATCTTTTTACAGATGTTGTAGGTCTTGGTACCCTGTCCTTCTATCATGTAGGTCGCCAGTGTCCATGGTGCTCCTGTGAAACCGATGAGAGCCTTGTCCTCTGCCAGACGTTCTTTGATGAGCTTAATAGTATCATACACATAGGTAAGCTTGCTTGCTGCCTCTTCACCGCCAATGAGTCTATCGACATCAGCTTGTGTCTCTAGTGGGTCAGAGAACTTGGGTCCCTCACCTTTGACAAAGCTCAAATCCATACCCATCTCATCTGGGATAACGAGAATATCTGAGAACATAATAGCTGCATCTACACCTACAATATCCACAGGCTGAAGTGACACTTCACATGCTTTTTCCGGGTCGTGACAGAGGTTAAGAAAGTTTCCTGCCTCAGCACGTACTGCCATATATTCCGGCAGGTAACGTCCTGCTTGTCTCATCATCCATACCGGTGTGTATGGTGTCTCTTTGCCTAGACATGCGTCTACAAATATTTTATTTGCCATTAATGTTTTCCTACTTTGCTTAAAAAACTAAGTCCTACAGCCAACGCTGTAATAGACAACGCGAAATACAACATCTCCAAAGGTGTTGCAAACTCTGTGTGAAGTACCCTTTGGAAAAAGCTCACAATCAAAACCATTATAATTACTTTTGCGATCTTGTCTTTGAGTTGATCCAGGTCATGTATAGCCAATAATTTAGAACCATTTTTACCCTCTGCCTGATCAATATCCGAAATAAAGAGTTCATATAATCCAAATGCAAAAATAAACATCACCACAGCGATAAGATACAAATCTACTGCACCAATAATACCTGCTACTATATTTTCATGAAACTTTTCAGGATGTGCATGGGTGATGATAGCATCAAATGCATAGACAGCCACATTCCAAATATCCATAGAGGCTACCACAAAAAGTATGATCGCTCCCAATAATCCAAAGATAACAGCCAAAAGGACAATGAATCTACTGTTCCAAATAGCACCTTCAAATATTCTCTCCAGCATTAGGCATTTTCCTCCAGTTTGATCCATTTTTGGGCAATACGTACAGAGTTGGTTGCAGCCCCTACTCTGACCTGATCTGCCACACCCCAAATATGCAAAATATTATTTGCATAAAGGTCTTTACGTATACGCCCTACATAGGTTTCATCTGTATCGGTAGAGATGATAGGCATCGGGTATTGGTTGTTTTCAAGATTATCAATGACGGTGACATTCTCAAAGGCTTCCAAGACTTCTCTTGCTTCCTCTACATTCACGTCTACATTTTCCCCAAATGTAATGGTAACAGACTCTGAGTGTGAACGAAGTACAGGCACACGTACACACGTGGCACTTACAGCAAAATCAGAGTGCATGATCTTGTTGGTCTCGTTGACCATTTTCATCTCTTCTTTGGTATAGCCATTGTCCTGTGCTACATCAATCTGAGGAATGACATTGAGTGCGATCTGGTGAGTAAAGGCTTCTACCTTGCTCTCATCAAGTTTAAAGGCAAAGAAGTCCTGCATCTGTCTGACAAGTTCTTCCATCCCTTTTTTTCCTGCACCGGAAACAGCCTGGTAAGTACTGACATCTACTCTTTTAATGCCGTAAAGATCATGCAATGGTTTAAGCAACTGCACCATCTGAATGGTGGAGCAGTTAGGATTTGCAATGATGCCTGTATCTTCCCAAAGTTCTATATCTTCAGGGTTTACTTCAGGTACAACCAACGGCACTTTAGGATCCATTCTAAAGTGAGATGTATTGTCTATGACCACTGCGCCTGCTTCTACGGCATATTTTGCAAACTTTGCCGAGATGCTTCCCCCTGCTGAAAAAAATGCAATATCGATATCTCTACCTTCAAATACATCTTCTGTAAGCTCTTCTATCTTATAGGTCTTGCCTTGGCATTTTACCTCTATTCCTATACTGTTCACACTCGCCAAGGGCAAAAGATCCGCTATAGGAAACTCTACCTCTTCCAATACTCTAAACAGTTCTTCACCTACGGCACCGGAGGCACCGACTACTGCTACGTTATATTTTCTTTCCACCGTTATTCCAATCCTAATGTATTATCATTATTTGTTGCAGCTTCACTGCCTTCGCTTCCTGAACCTGTTGAAGGATCAGCTTCATCTACCTCATCTTTAAGCTTTTCTTCTTTTTGACATTTTGCCATACTGACCACGATATCTTTTTTCTCAACAGAGACCACTTTTACACCTGAAGTGTTTCTACCTGCTTTACGGATAGTCTCCATATCTACACGTATCATCTTACCGATACTTGTTAAACACATCAAGTCTTTGTCTTCTTCCACCATGACCACACCAACCACATCACCGGTTTTAGGTGTAAGTTTCATAGATATAACACCCTTACCTGCACGGTTCTGTTCACGGTATTCTGAAGCAGTTGTACGCTTGCCAAGTCCTTTTTCAGAGAGCATAAGCAATTCATCTTCTTCATCCTGTATAACGGTTGCACCGCATACATAGTCACCTTCTATCTTGAACTTGATCGCTGTCACACCACGTGCCACACGTCCTATCTCTCTTGCATCTTCTACTTTAAAACGGATACACAGACCTTTTTTTGTTGCCACAAAGAGCCATTTGGTCTCAGGCATCACGATCTTCGCTTCAACGATCGCATCATCTTCATCAAGGTTGATCGCTCTTACTCCGTTACTTCTGATGTTTGAATACTCAGAAAGATTCGTTCTTTTGACAATACCGTTTTGCGTAAAGAATACCAATCCTTTGTCTTCGTTGAAGTCAGTTGTAGGAATGATCGCCATGATCTTCTCATCTGCCTGAAGGTTAATAAGGTTCACGACTGCCTTGCCTTTAGCCGTACGGGACCCTTCAGGAATACGGTAGACTTTCAGCCAGTAGAGCTGTCCTCTGTCTGTAACAAACATAAGTGTATCATGCGTATTTGAAGTAAAGAAACTTTCAATGAAGTCATCATCATACGTCGTTACTGCTGTTTTACCTTTACCCCCACGATGTTGTTTCTCATACTGTTTGACCGGCACTCGTTTGATGTATCCTCTATGAGTGATGGTTACGACCATCGGCTCATTCGGAATAAGATCTTCAATATCAATATCATCATAGTCATCTACGATCTCAGTACGTCGAGGGGTAGCAAATTTCTCACCTATTTCTATAAGCTCTTCACGAATAATTACATTGATTTTCTCTTCAGATTTTAAGATGGCTTCCAATTCTGCGATGGTTTTAAGAAGTTGTGCCAACTCATTTTCGATCTTTTCTATCTCAAGACCGGTCAAACGTCTCAGACGCATTTCAAGAATAGCTTTTGCCTGAATTTCAGAAAGCTTGAAACGCTCCATAAGGTTATGTCTTGCTTCTTCATCATCCGCAGATGCACGAATGATCTTGATCACCTCATCGATATTGTCTACGGCAATTTTAAGACCTTCTAAGATGTGTGCTCTTGCTCTTGCTTTTTCAAGATCAAAAATGGTTCGTCTAATGACCACCGTTTTTCTATGATTAAGGAAAAGGTCAAAAAGTTCCATAAGATTAAATACTTTTGGCTCTTTGTTTGCAATAGCAAGCATAATGATACCAAAAGTCACCTGCATCTGTGTCTGTTTAAAAAGGTTGTTCAGTACGATCTCACTCATTGCATCACGCTTGAGTTCAATTACCACACGCATCCCTTCCCTGTCTGATTCATCACGTATTTCTGATATACCTTCGATATGCTTGTCACGTACGAGTTGCGCAATATTTTCTATGAGTCTTGACTTATTGACCTGAAAAGGCAACTCATCAATGATGATCACTTCTTTATTCTTTTTCTCTTCAATATGTGTTTTGGCACGCACCTTGATACGTCCACGTCCTGTCGTATAGGCATCTGTAATACCTTTACGACCAAAGATGATCCCGCCTGTCGGGAAGTCAGGTCCCTGTACCACTTTCATCATATCTTCAATAGTAGATTCAGGTTCATCAATACGAAGTATCAATGCTTTGATAAGCTCATCCAAACGGTGTGGCGGAATGTTTGTTGCCATACCGACTGCAATACCGCTTGAACCGTTAAGCAGCAGGTTTGGGACACGTGCAGGAAGCACGTCCGGCTCACTCATAGAATCATCATAGTTAGGTACAAAGTCTACTGTATCTTTGTCAAGATCACCCAAAAGTTCTTCTGCAATCTTTGTCATACGTGCTTCGGTATATCTCATTGCGGCTGCATTATCACCATCGACCGAACCAAAGTTACCTTGACCATCTACAAGCGGTGCCTGCATAGAAAAGTCCTGCGCCATACGTACAAGTGCATCATATACTGAGTTATCACCATGTGGGTGGTACTTACCGATGACATCCCCGACGATACGCGCCGATTTCTTGTAAGGACTTCTGTGTGAAAGGTGTAAATCTTCCATTGCATAAAGGATTCTTCTATGCACAGGCTTCAACCCGTCACGTGCATCCGGCAGTGCCCTACCCACGATCACCGACATGGAGTAATCAAGGTAAGAAGCCCTCATTGTATCTTCAATACGTATCTCTTGTATATTATCACTGTTTTCAAACAAATCAGCCATTTTTGTCCTTTTAAATCAAAGTTTTAAGATTTTATCTAAAGTTTAGTTAATAAATAGGGTTAAAATGGCTTATTTTGCATTTTAGGGGGTTTTATGGGGGTTTTTATATTTTTAATTATTTTTTGATTAACATAATATTTTTTATTGGAATGGCTTATTCTGCCTATTCTGTCATCATTCTATACGGACGTTTAAGTTGTTCTGTCAACTGATGCAGACTCACAGCCCTTCCCTCACGTGCAAACTCTCTACCATCCATAAAGACTATCATTGTTGGCACTGAAAATACCGAATAATGTACAGATATTTCAGGATTGTCATCTGCATCCAAGTAAATTTGTTTGAGTTGTGGAAACTCCTTGTCAAAAACCTCTTTAAACTTAGGTCTGAGTGCATGGCAGACATTACAGTTTTCTCCTGAGAAATAGAGCAATACTCCTACTTCTTCTCTTATAGTTTGTTGTAGTTGTTCTAGAGTCATTTTTCTCTCAAATATTGGTTTATCAACAGAATTATAACGCAATAAACAACGAACAACGACTAAAGGTCTCTTTGCCAAACATATCCATCAGTCTTTCATGATCGAGTTTGACATAACGGTGGACTTTTTTGTAGAGATATCGCATGTCATCTTTATGTTCAATGGCATATAAATCTTTTTCTAGGCTTTCAAGATCTAAAATATTCTGTCGGCAACGGTTTCTTTGGATGCGATTGAGTGAGAGTGCTGCTTTTTCATGAAGCAGTCTGCGTTTAATATGGTGCAGACGGTTAAAGAAATGTTTGAGCTCACTCTCAAGTTCTGTAGATGCACACATATCTATGGAAGTCAAATAATGCATAAAGCCTCCTTTATAAAGGTTTTTTTCATTATAAAACTTCTAAACTTAAAACAAAATCTTTATGAGGAACAACTCAACTTCTCATTCTTAAACACATCAGGGGTCACCCCAGCCCACCTCTCAAACTCTGGGTGTTCAGAGTAAGGGTCTTGGGCGATGGTAAACAAATCATCTACCAGTTTAAACTCACCCTCTTGTGCTGCATCTATCGCCTCTTGGAGCATATAGTTTTTGAGTACATACTTCGGGTTCGTCTTTAGCATAGAGGCTTGTCTCTGTTGTGCACTCCATGCATCTTCTTGGAGTCTTTCATCATAGCTGTCTAGCCAGTCATTCATAGGCTTGTGGTAGAGTCCGAGTTTGAGCAAGGTTGTTCTGTCTCCGTCATAGTGGCTTAGTGTTCTAAAGAATACAGTGTAGTCTACTGTGAGCCCCTGCAACATACCTAGCAGATGTTTAAACAAATCTAGGTCTTTTTTCTGTGTGACGTTTTGCAGTCCTAACTTTTCTCCCATGAAGTAGAGGTATTTTTGGGTGTAGAGTCTTGGGTAGTGTTCCAAGGCTTTTTCTAGCTTTTCTGAGTTCACTAATGGTGAAAATGCTACCATGAGTGCTTGAAGGTTCCAGTGTCCTATGTTTGGTTGGTTACCAAAGCTGTAACGTCCTCCCTGGTCTGTATGGTTACAAATATTTTCAAAGTCATAGTCATCTAAAAAGGCATAAGGACCGTAGTCGATAGTGAGTCCGTGTATAGACATATTGTCCGTATTCATCACGCCATGCTGAAAGCCTACAGCCTGCCACTGCGCCATAAGTCTGGCTGTTTTGCCTACGACTTCTGTAAAAAAGTGTAAGTATTTGTCAGCTTCATCCATAAGATGAGGATAACTCTCGGCGATGGCATAGTCTGCCAAGGCTTCCAACTGGGCATAACGCTTCTTATGTGCGAAGTACTCAAAGGTACCAAAACGTACCCAGCTAGGACTCACACGAAGCACGATGGCACCTGTCTCCCAAGTCTCTCTATAGACTTTATGTTGTGAGCCTATGAGTCCCAAGGCTCTGGTAGTCTCTATACCCAGTCCATACATGGCTTCACTCATAAGGTACTCACGTATACTTGAACGTAACACAGCACGTCCGTCACCAGAACGAGAATATTTAGTCTCACCTGCTCCTTTGAGTTGCATATGTAAGCCATTGACCGTTCCTATATTGATGGCTCTACCATCTCCCAGTCTAGGTACAAAGTGCCCAAACTGATGCCCTGCATAACACATAGCAAATGTATCTGAGCCCTCTGCTGTAAACTCACCGTTAATGAGCTTTACAAAATTTTCTGTTTGAAGTTCTTCTTCATCAATATTGAGTATTTTAGCTACTGCTTCATTGGCATGAATGAGAAAAGGCTTTACCAGTGGTGAAGGCTTTACTCTATCGTGACATTCTTGCGGCAATGACAGATAGGGATTTGTTAATTGCATTTCATTTAATTTCATAGAGTCATAGTAGCTGGGGAAACTTTAAGGTGACTTAACTCTAAAAGCCAAGGTTTGTTATACTCAGACATGCAATTCAATGAATACCTAAAAACATGCCGAACCGCTAACTCACATACGCAGGAAGCGCTCGTACATGCTTTGTACAGTTTTGACACGGAGCATTTTAAAGGCTTAGACACAACAACACTCAGTAAATGGGAAAGAGGCATTACCAAGCCAAAACTTGCCAAACAGGTCAGCATTATCAAATACTTTCAAACATTAACCCATGTGGTATTGCCCTGTTTTGACAGCTATTCCGAAGCAGAAATAGAAGAGAGTATTTGTAAAGTGGGGATGCAAAACATCATTACTGAAAGCAAAAGCAAAAAACTCATTCTTAATTTTCCTTCTGATTCCATGTCCATAGATGATCTTAGAGTCTATCAGCTCAAAAACTTTATTATGATCGACAAAGTGATCAATATCAATACCTATCTGGATAAAGATTTCAATCATGGATTTACACAACTTGAGGCAGATGATTTTAAAAAATGGGCACAACTTCCCGGTAATCTCTTTTTGGTATGTGAATATTTTGAAGAGATCATCGGACTCTTGTTCGTACTTAAACTCAAAAAAAGTGCATTTGAAAAGATCATTAACGGTATCATCATGGAGAAAGAGTTGAAAAACGAAGATTTCGCCCTGCCTCATGAAGAGGGTTCCAGCTATATTCTCTCCTTTTTTACACTCAATAAAAAAGCTGCATCCATGCTCTTTGTACGCTACTATGCACATCTTATCTCCCATCAGAAATATATTCATAAAGTCGGTGTTGCCACTTTTATGGAAGATGCCCAAAAGCTCATAGAGAACATTAACCTGCCCTACCATACTTCATCTATGGTGGGTCAGGGAAAAGAACTGCAATTCTTCAAAGCTCCACTCTCTTCTTTTTTGGCTACCGAGAGTGTGATCAAAATGATCCTGACCAAACAAGAGTGTAAGGAAGAGTAGGCTAACTCTTTAGTAATACTTTTTCCATCCTCTGTACAGGCATAGGTTGATGATAGAAATATCCCTGAATAAAGTGACATCCACACTCCAACAGATACTCTTTTTGCTTTCTTGTTTCTACACCTTCTGCAATGACTCTAAGGTTCAAACTCTCTGCAATAGCGATGATCGCATTGGTGATCGCGGCATCCTCTTTATTATCAGGAATATCAATAATGAATGATCTGTCTATTTTTAATTTGTCCACAGGAAGTTTTTTCAAATAGGAAAGTGATGAATACCCTGTACCAAAATCATCTATAGCAATACTAATCCCCAATGCTTTTATCTTATTCAGGGTTTCTATACCCTCTTCAACATTATTGATGATATGACTCTCTGTGATCTCAAATTCTATCCACTCCGCTTTACAGCCTGTTTCATGTAACATCTTCTTTACTATTTCTATAAAATCATCTTCCTGTAACTGTTTGACAGAGAGATTTAAAGAAAGTTTACCCGGATTGAGTCCCATTCTGTACCACTGTCTTATCTGGCTCATACCTGTTTTCATGACCCATTGATCCAGTACAACGATCAATCCTGTCTCTTCTGCCAAAGGAATAAACTTCGCAGGAGAGATAAGTCCCATTTTTGCATGATTCCAACGTACCAAAGCCTCCAAACCAACGATCTTATCCAATCGTGTATCCACCTGAGGTTGATAATAAACAACGAACTCCTCCTTTTCAAGAGCAAAACGCATACTCGTTTCCATCAACACTCGTTCAAATGCAATTTCTGTCATATTTGGCGAGTAGAACTGGTAAATATTTCTTCCTTGCTCTTTTGCTTTGTACATAGCGGTATCCGCATACTTGATAAGATCATGGGGAGAGCATACCTCTTCCTGATGTACACTTATGCCTATACTGCAGGAGATGAACATTGTCATACTCTCTATCAAAATAGGCTTGGAGATACAAGAGATGATATTCTCTGCTACCACTTCAAGATCGCTTTTATCATAATAGTCATCGATCAATACAACAAATTCATCTCCACCGAACCTTGCCAGAGTATCATCTTTACGTATGCATTGTCTGACTCTGTCAGCGGTGATCTTGATCACCTGATCTCCGATATCATGACCGAATGAATCATTGATGTTCTTAAAATGATCAAGATCAATAAAAAAAATTGCCAGCTTTTCATCATCTCTTTTGAAATCTATCTTCTTTTGTATCTCTTTTTGGAATTTTACACGGTTAGGCAATGCTGTAAGATGATCATGGTGTGCCTGATGATCCAGTTTATTTTTCTGTTCTTCTAAAACCTGTGTTCTCTCCAACGTTTTTTCTTTGACTTTTTGTTCCAGATTGTTATTGGTATCTGTCAATACTTTTGTAAATTCATAAAACCTGTACTCATAAATATGCAAAAAGATCACACTGAGAAAAAGCGGAACATATCCATACATCGTATTGAGCGTATCGGTACGTACATAGTTTAGATTCAACGTAGCAATGATGATCATAAAAAGCAGTGCCATAACCATAGCAATACGGTACCCCAAAATAAAAAATATAGGAATGATCAATGCGATGAACCATGTATTGATATTGATGATCCCGTTACTTGTATAGTATGAAACAATGATCAGTGTTGCAGAGATGAATGCCATAACATAAGCGACAAGCAGATAATGTCCTTTTTTGAATTTCCGTAATATGAATATCAGTAACAAACCTGTAGCTGTAGCGAAATAATCTATGAGCCCTTGCATATAATATCCGGTTAATATTCTGAATGAACCAACGATCGCAAGGCTTACAGAAAGTAGAGACATCATACTGTTGAGCAATATATATTTTGTTTTTAATGCATAGTCTTCTTCACCAAAAATATATCCACTACTTAAAATATTTTTTAACATTTTTTTCCTTTTAACAGATATTAGGTTTATTTTAGATAAAAAGGAGCATTCAGATAAGAGCATTTCAAATGAAAAAAAATATTAAAAATGCCTAGTTGCACCCATAAAGTACACCTAAACCAAATAGGAGTATAATTACAGCAATAATTTAATGAAGGATATGAGCATGGGTAGAGCGTTTGAATACCGTAAAGCAGCGAAAATGAAACGATGGGGGACTATGTCGAGAGTCTTTCCAAAATTAGGCAAGATCATCACTATGGCTGCAAAAGAAGGCGGTCAGGATCCTGATATGAACCCTAAGCTTCGTACTGCGATCTTAAATGCCAAAGCACAGAATATGCCTAAAGACAATATTGATGCTGCCATTAAAAGAGCAGCAGCCAAAGATGCTGCCGATATTAAAGAGATCACGTATGATGTCAAAGCACATCACGGGGTACAAATGATTGTTGAGTGTGCCACGGACAACAACACAAGAACAGTTGCCAATGTGAAGGCTATTCTTGCCAGAAACGGCGGAGAGATGCTTACTTCTGGCTCACTCAACTTCATGTTCACAAGAAAAGCTGTCTTTGTTATAGATAAAACAGAAGATATGGATGTCGAAGAGCTGGAACTTGACCTTATTGACTACGGACTGGAAGAGATTGAAGAAGATGTGGAACCTCATGAAAACGGTGATGATCTGCCTATTTTGAGAATTTACGGTGATTTTACTTCATTTGGTGAGTTGAGCAAAGCCTTTGAAGAGCGAGGCATTGAACCTAAAAAATCCACACTTGAATATGTAGCCAACACACCCGTTGAGCTTACAGATAAACAAATGGAAGAACTCGATACACTCATCGACAAACTCGAAGAAGATGAAGATGTGCAAACGGTGTTTACAAATATCAACTAAT
>JALXCZ010000049.1:103754-105990 GCA_026990595.1 Sulfurovum sp. | reverse complement strand
GGCGATGACTTTGTAATCTTTGCCTAAGAAGTTGGTGATGGTGCGTGCTTTTGCCGGTGATTCGACTATGATCAGATTTTTCATGAATGACTTTCTTTTATATATAGAAATTTTTGGCATTGTAGCATAGTTGTGAGAAAAAGCAAGAAAAATACTTTAGAAAACTTTAATAAATCCTAAGCTATAATTTTTTCAAATGCAAAAAGCCAAATTCACGGTGAGGTGTATTGCGGAAAGTTTTGGGTCTTTTACTCTGTAAGACCGCGAAATTGCCTTGTGTTTAGTAGTTGGGGAACTAAATCATAACAAGGTATACTATATGAAATCATACTTCTTTCCACTTTTTATTACTATTTTAGGACTTTTTACTGTTTATATTTTTTATGCATTGTGGCACACAGAAGAGCTCAATCCTCCCAAAATTGTAGAAAAACAGCAGGAAAAAACAGTTGAAGACCTCTCCGATAAAGCAATTGTTCCAAAAATAGATCATCCACATAGCAGCATTGCAATGAAGAATACAGCCCATACTTCTGTGCAGAGTGTGAAAGAACCAGAAATGCAGAAAGATGAGGAGATGGACAAAGAGACAGATGTCCCAAACCTTACTCCACAGCAGATGCAAACACAAACAGAAGCTGTCTATGATGCGCTCACTCCAGAGAACTATGAAGAGACCATGGAAGAAGCTGCAGTGGCTTTTGAGCAGCTTGATACGATGGTAGAAGAACAAGATGCCAAACTGGCTGAAGAGATGCAGGCAGTAGAAGAAGCCCAGGAAGCGTCAGCAAATGAGCCAATGGATGATGAAACACCTGTGGAAGAGTCATCCCAAGAAGAGCAGACAGAGATGTCTGTCCCAGAAAATGAAGAAGAGGTCGATATGGAGAATGAAGACGCCAATTCTAATCACTAACAAAGAGGCACTCTCTATCTGAATATTGCGGTGTTTAGATAAAGGATGCTTGCCCATCCATGCATATCATTTTAAAAGGGAAAACCTATGAACCACTCACTCAAATCACTATATACAAGCATACTGTTTTTAGTACTGTTCTTAACTACACAGCTTAGTGCTGCTGTTGTAGGGACAACCAAAGGAGAGTTCTCTGTCAACCAGGGAACAGCCAACTATAACCTTAAGATAGATGTACCCCCAGGTGTAGCAGGGATGGAACCCAAGCTCTCACTGAACTACTCTTCTAATGGTGGCAATGGCTATATGGGTGTAGGCTGGAACATAGGAGGAGTCTCAGCTATTACACGATGTCCACAGACCAAAGCAGTCGATGGTGCCAACCATAAGTTTGGAGTGAAGTATGATGCTAATGATAGGTTCTGTCTAGATGGGCAAAGACTCATCGTTGTCAAAGGTGCATATGGTGCAGATGGAAGCGAGTATAGGACAGAGATAGATAGCTATTCTAAAGTCATATCGAGGGGAAGCTATGGTGGAGGACCTAGATATTTTGATGTCTATACAAAAAGTGGATTACGATACATTTATGGTGCAGCAGCAACAACCTATGAGTTTACAGTGCCTGGTAAAGCAATGAAGCTATGGAAAGTAGACAGAATCATAGATACTTACAATAACCAAATAGCTTTCAATTACACTATAGATTATGCAAAAGGTATTCACCGACTTAATAAAGTGACGTATGCAGATAATACAATCCAGTTTAACTATGAAACTAGAGCAGATGTGATGAAAGGGTATCATGGTGGGTATCCTTTTCTTATAGACCAAAGACTCAAAGAGGTTGTAGTAAAAACAGGTTCTACGGAGGTTAGACGGTATAAAGTAGCGTATACAAATGAAGCTTCTGGTTCTAAGCGTTCTAAGGTGGCTAGTGTTACTGAGCATGTGGCTGAGGGGGATTTACGAACCTTAAGATTTGAGTGGGATAAGGGTGCCTTTGGGTTGGCTGCTAAAAATGGGTTAAAAACATGGGTAGGGAGTAATGCACAAGGTGCAGCTATAGATATAAGTCGGTTAAAATTTGTAGATATGAATGGAGATGGTCTTACCGATATTTATGTAGTAAATGGTTGGGGAACAGCAGGACAAGATAGGATATTCCTTAATAATGGAAAAGGTGGATTTAGTGCTAAAAATGGGTTAAAAACATGGGTAGGGAGTAATGCACAAGGTGCAGCTATAGATATAAGTCGGTTAAAATTTGTAGATATGAATGGAGATGGTCTTACCGATATTTATGTAGTAAATGGTTGG
>JALXCZ010000049.1:0-103654 GCA_026990595.1 Sulfurovum sp. | reverse complement strand
GGAACAGCAGGACAAGATAGGATATATTTAAACCAAGCCAAAAGACCTCTCCTCTCCCGCATCACCAACAACACAGACCAAGATATAAAAATTGATTATAAGCATATGACAGATTCGGCTGTATATCATAACTATAGTACCCATGGTGAACGCAATAAATATGCCTTTAACAATATAGCTAATGATAATATCGAAGTTACCACACCACAGTCATTGGTCTACAGTGTCAATAGTGCTAATGGAACCGGAGGATATAATCAATTACGTTATTATTATTATGGGTATATTATTAACAAAATAAGAGGTTCTCAGGGTTTCCGTGCCATAAATACTTATGATGATACTTCACGGATGAAGTCTGTTGTTTTTTATAATCAAATTACACAACCAAATGGGGTAGGGTTTTGGTATGCAGGAATGCCAGCCCATAGTTATACAGGCTTAGAATACGGGAAACCTTGGGACTATTGGCTCTCAAAAACAGATATTTATTATGGGAATGCATCTAAACGTTCTAAAATCTATGAACCTTATACACGAGTTAATGTTGAAACCATACATGAGCCAGGTACAACTACAGCTATTAAGAGTATCTACCACTACAACTACTTAAACACAGACGGCTTAGGTAACATCAATAAAACAGTAGACAGAATAGAAGATAAAGTCAACAGTAAAAACTTCTATAAAGTAACTTTAAATGAATATAAGGCAGAAGATAAAACCAACTGGCATATAGGCAGACTAAGTAAAGCCACAGTTACCCATACCCAAACAGACGGAGGTACAGTTGTAAGATCATCCACCTTCAAATACAATTCCAGAGGTGTCCTCTCTGAAGAAGTAGCTAACGCAGGTACATCGTTGGCACTTAAAAAGACCTATGCCTATGACGGACATGGTAACAAGATCAAAGAAACCATATCAGGTACAGGAGTGACTACAGCTACGACAACCTTCGGATACAGTGCGGATGGGAAGTTCCAAACCAAAGTCATAAACGCAGCCGGGCTTAGTGAAACACGTACCTATGACCCAAGATTTGGAGTTGTAAAAACACTTACCGGACCCAATGGTCTGACAACCACATGGACATACGATGGGTTGGGACGAAAAACCAAAGAGGTAAGAGCAGACGGAACGGTAAGTACATGGAGTCACCTATGGTATCAGGGAGGTGTGCTCAATAGCAGATATGTTTATTACATTATACAAACAGCATCAGGAATGCCAAGTAGCAATACATACTACGATAGCCTAGGCAGAGAAACTACTGCTTTCCATGTGACATTAAACGGCAAAAGATTGCGCACAAGCCTTAAATTCTATAACGCCAAAGGTGAACTTTATAAGGAGGCATTGCCTTACATTGAAGGGGTAGATACCGTAGGGTATATCAATACCAGCTACGACAAATATGGACGTGCCACCAAAGTCACCAAACCAGGACCAAATGGAACAACCCAGACCTATACTACGTACCATAAGAACTTTACTACCATTGTTACCAACCCAAAAGGTATCAAAAAAGCAACCGTACAAAATGCCATAGGTCAGACCATACACATTACTGATGCCTATGGCACAAGTATTGCTTCAGGAATAGTATACAAATATTATGCAGTAGGTAATCTTAAAGAGACAAGTGATGCCGCAGGTCATGTCATACGCATGAATTATGATGCAGCAGGCAATAAAACCTACATGAATGACCCAGATCTTGGGGTATGGTACTACCAGTATAATGCTGCAGGTAAACTTACCAAACAGTGGAGTGGCAATGCGGGCGTAGCATCATCCAAACATTATTCATGGAAAAGATATGACGTTCTTGGAAGAGTCATTATAGAAGAGACAAAAGACAGTATAAAGACGGATGCCAATTATGATTATAATTATAAAACATATAAATATGGAGCTTCAAATGCAGCTGTAGGAAGCAGAGGTAAACTCATAGAAGCCTATGCAAGTTCCAAGATAAACAAAGGTGACTGGCATGCAGAAAAGAAAACGATGACCTATGACAGTCTAGGAAGACCAAAGAGTACCAATACTTACATCTACGGAAGAGGGAACTACCTCACAAGCACCACTTACGATGCCTACAGCAGACCAAGTACCATCACCTACCCTAACGGCTATAAGATCACCAACCATTATAATTATGGTATTTTAGACTATGTCAAAGGCTCAGATGGGAAAATACACTACCAGATCAATGACCTTAACGCCTTTGGAGAAGTAGCCAAAGCCACCTTTGCCAATGGTGTGAAAACAACCATAGGACATGACTCAGCAGGGTTTGCAGGAACCATAGTAAGCTATACCAATTCACCGGTTGTGGGCAATATACAGCGTCTGGACTATACTTATGATGCCTTGGGTAATGTGGTGACACGTAACGACACAAGTGTTACAGGAAAATATATTAACGATACCTTTACCTACGATGCGATGAACAGACTCTATTCTCAACGTACCTCTTCAAACGTGACAGGCAGCTATGCAAAATCTATAGACTATCGTTATGACAAACTGGGCAATATGACCTACCAAACAGGTATAGGATATTACAAATATTATGCGGACAAACCACACGCAGTGAAGTCTGCAGGAAGTAGAAACTACAGCTACGACAGCGTAGGTAACATGACCAACCGCAACGGCGATACCATCGTCTACAACCCGCTGAACAAACCTGCCATTCTTAAAAACCACAAAAACGGCAAAGAGGTACGCTTTTACTACGGTGTAGGGGATGCACGTTTTATGAAGAGCACAGCAGAGCGTGACACCTTCTATATTGGTAAAGCCTACGAAGAGCAGGTCAGCGGCAGTGAAGAGAAGCAGATCTGCTACATCAGCATAGGCGGCAAGACCATAGGTACGCATACACAGGTACTGAACACAGACTATGTGCCTACCAACAGCCACTACAAAGAGACCCCGTACAACCGCTACTTCCATACTGATGCCTTAGGCAGCATTACTGCCATTACCGATGATACAGGTAAGGTGGTAGAGAGACGCAGTTACGAGCCGTTCGGGAAGATACGTGCGATGGACTACGGTACCAACAATAATACTTTTTCCAATAGAATTATCCAAACGGCAAGAGCCTTTACGGGACATGAACAGATAGCAGAACTCTCTGGACTGATACACATGAACGCCAGAGTCTATGACTCAGACATAGGCAGGTTCCTAAGTGCAGACACCATCATACAAGCCCCACACGACAGCCAGTCTTACAACAGATACTCTTATGTGAGAAATAACCCGTTGGTGTTTACTGACCCTAGTGGGCACTCTTGGTTGTCGAAGTTGTGGCATCATATTAAGCATGCCATAAGAACGATTGCTGCCATTGTTGTGGCGGTGGTGATTGCTATTTATGCTCCAGAGTTTTTAGGTGCATATATTCATAGTGCTTTTGGAGTCACTGTTGCTACAGGAGCATTGGCAGGGTTTGCCTCAGGAGGTATTATGACGGGGTCTTTAGGGGGTGCCTTGAAAGGTGCCCTGTTTGGAGCCATCAGTGCTGGAGTGGCGTATGGTGTAGCAGAAGTTGCAGGTAAACTATCAGGCTTAGGGAGCCTCGAAGGACATACTGCTACCCTGCTCAAATCAGGACTCAACAAACTCACTGCCATCAAAACTATGTTACATGGGCTAAGTCGTGGTATAATATCAAAACTACAAGGCGGAAGCTTCAAGGCAGGCTTTATGTCAGGACTCTCAAGTGCTTTTGACATAGGTACCAAAGCATTTGGTATAGGTGCAGGAGGATTCAGTATGAGAACAGCAGTGATGGCTATAGTCGGTGGAACAGCCTCTGCTCTTGGCGGTGGTAAGTTCTCTAATGGTGCTGTGTCTGGGGCTTTTGTGCATATGTTTAATGATGAGATGGGTACAGCAATAGCAAAAGCACGTCAAAAAGCTTTACGTTTAAGTACAGATAAAATAATTTCATCTTTTGAAAAAATGCGGAGTTTACCTTTAGCACAAAGATTGATGTTGTTATATAAATTTACTAAAAATGGTTCTTTGTTAGACTTTAAACAAGAAGGTGCTCTATATCAAGATTATGGAAACTTTACTTTTGGTGCTGTAGGTTCTGCATTAGATATAGATGATGCTATTTTATTAAGAGGTGCAGGTTGGGCACAAACTAGAGCAGGAACATCTAATCCTGAATATGGTTCTCCTTATGGATTAGCTCCATATGGTGACGACCCAATAGACCAAAAATACATAGAGTATGGAATTACTTATTATAGGAATCAATATGGAAAATAAAATAAAAAAAGTAGTGAAGATATTATTGCCAATACTATTATTTACTGGATGTAATTCAAAAACAGATAAAAAAGAAAATTTTCCATTTGAAACAGTAAAGATAATACCATCTAAAAATAACAGTACTATGTCAGTTGTGATTATTAAGAAAGGTACTAAAGGAGGTGCAACTGTACCCTTTGAATATGAATTTTATTTTTCTAAAGATGATAAAAATTTATCTAAAAATAAATTATTTTTATCAGTAAGAGGTTTGGATCTATATAAAATAAAATGGTCATCTGTAAATACAATAGATATAAATATACATGCTACTAGGGTTAAAATGTTTAGAAGTGATATATTATTGAAAAATAATAAAATAAGTGATTTTTATTATGTTAACAATTTTACATATAATAAATAGCTTTTCTCATTCCTCGTTCCCACGTTGCACGTGGTAACCCATACTTCAATTCATTACACCGGATGCAATGAAGACGAATAGCTCTAGGCTCCTGTATGCGTTCCCGCGAACATCGTGGGAACGAGGAAAATACCATTATTGATATTGGACAACAATTATATCAAGGTGGTATAAATACATATAACTATATTCATTGTGGATATGGTAGTTGCAAATAATATAAACAAAGGATAATTAAATGAAAAATAGAAAAGTAACTTGTAAGGAATTTAAAATAATTGGTTTTGTGGGTTTTTCTCGTTCCCACGTTGCACGTGGGAATGTATACTCCACCCCAAACTACCAAAAACGCTCAACCTCCAATAAACCATCAACCCCCTCATAATCTCTAGCACTAGAGTACCTCCAATGTGACGCCTCATCTACATAGCCACGTTTGAGAGGGTTATGATGGATATACTTAATTTTGCTTATCATCATCGCATCTGTTAGCTCGTTCCCACCCGTCCTCGGTGGGAATGCATATATCAATCCAAACAACAAATTAACCCGAAATACACTAGAATGAAAAACAATTAAACCACAGGTATACACTCCCATCGAGGACGATGGGAGCGAGGGAAAATGCCCTTGGGGTACACCAGACCCCTCTATTTTTATGTTATAATCATTATATGAAAATGACACGAGAAAAGATACTTGAGTATCTTAGAGAATTAAAACGAGAACTAGAAGCAGAAGGCATAGAACAGATAGCTTTGTTTGGGAGCTTTGCCACACAGAGTCAAAATGTCTATAGTGATGTAGATATTGCGATCAGAAAGAAAAAAGATTTTCTTGATGTCTATTCTTCGTATGACTATTTTGCGCTTATCTCAAAGATAAAATCAAAAATCATGCGTAAATTGCATCTTGCCAGTGATGTTTTTTATTTGGACAGCCAGTCTAGTTTTAAAGAACAGATAGAGAAAGAACTCATATATGTATAGTAAAAAAGCATAGGGTCAGAGCATTGGCGATATAGTAGTAATAGAGACTATCGTGGTATTGATGGTAGAATGGTGAGTTTAGGGAGATACTGATAAGGGTTCCACAGCTGGAGCTGTGGAACTAGCAAGATGCACTTGGAAAATAGTATTTCCATTCTGCCTCGCGGAAGAGTGGCGGACTAAACCACTAGCTCAGGGATGCGGATGGCTTGACCCGGGTAGATGAGGTCTGCATCTTTGATGACCTCAAGGTTTGCTTCTACGATAAGCGGGTATTTGCTTCCGTCTTTGTAGAAATCTGTAGCGATACCCCAGAGGGTATCACCCTTTTTAATGGTGTAGAATACCGGCTCAAACACTGCTTCTTCTGCTGTTGCAACATTCTCTTCCGAGATCTGCTGAAGGGTGACAAGCTGGTCTGCATTGACCTGGGAGATGCCTTCTACGTTTCCTGCAATGAGGATGGCTTTCTCTTTGGTCGCCTGATCGTTGGCAACGCCGCCCAATGCCACAGTGTCACCATTGACTTCTACGACAAGTCCCTGTACAGGAAGCTCTTCAAAACTTGATTCGATCTCATTTTTGATCGCCTCTGCATCATCACCTTTGCCCAGCAGTTTCTTGCCTGCATCACCTAAAAAACTAAAAAAACCCATTCTTTCTCCTTTGATTTGGTTTATAAAGTATTATACTAGCTTTCTTTTAATATTCGGGGAAGGGTAATACCAGTCTGGCTCTGGTACTTCCCTTTTCTGTCAGAATAGGTTGTTTCACACGGCTCGTCCCCCTCTAAAAAAAGTACTTGGGCAATGCCCTCATTGGCATAGATCTTTGCGGGAAGCGGGGTGGTATTGGAGATCTCTATGGTGATATGCCCCTCAAAACCCGGTTCAAATGGTGTGACATTGACGATGATACCGCAGCGGGCATAGGTACTTTTTCCTAAACAGATAGCCAGTGTATCACTTGGCATTTTAAAGTACTCTATGGTGCGTGCCAGTGCGAAAGAGTTGGGTGGTACAATGCACACATCGCCTTTAAAGTCCACCACATTGTTCTGGTTAAAATCTTTAGGGTCTACCACTTCTGCATTGATGTTCGTAAAGATCTTGAACTCATCTGAAACACGGATGTCATACCCGTATGAACTCAGTCCGTAACTTACCACACCTTCACCTACAAGCCCCTCACAAAAAGGGGTGATCATCTCTTCATTGATCGATTTTTCGCGTATCCATTTGTCGGATTTTAATCCCATTGTTTTCCTTTTTTATCTTAATATTTGAATATCAGCATTGGCTTTCATTTTCTCAAAGTAGTCTTTGAACGCTTTGCTCTGCTGCTGCTGTTTCCAGCTTCTAAGCACTGCCGGTTTGGCAGCTTCAAAAGGCATGTTTATCTTGCCTCTTTTTGATCGTATCTTGAAAACAACATATCTTCCTCCGGCATTGAACGGACGTGTATAGTCTCCGTTTTTTGTCTGCAGGAGCATAGAGAGCAAAGCAGGATTGAGTTCTTTGGATTTTTTAGTCACAGTACGAACTCTGATGCCTTTTGTGCTGTGTGTCTGTACAAAACGTTTCATCGTATCTTCATCTTCGGTGGAGTATTCATTCATCGTGATGCTTGAAGGAATAGTAAACTCTTTTTTATGATTTTTGTAAAAGATCTTCAGCTCATCATCAGTCGGGGAGGGAATGGCATTGATGACCTTCTCTTTATAGAACTTCTCTTTTTTCATCGCATCACGGATGGTAGAGCGGTATTGGCTCCAGGAAGTGCCTCTTTGTTTCAGTATCTTCTGCATCTGCGGTACTGTAACATTGTTCTGTGCTGCGATACTAGCGATCTTCGCGTCCACTTCATCTTCTGAGAGGGCGACATCTTTCATGGCAGCTTTTTGCAGTCTGTCCAAAACAAGCATATCAACAGCTTTGGCTTTGGAGACATGTCTCATGTGCTGTACGGCACGTATTTCGGCAGTGGTCACTGCTTCACCCTCAACGATCATAGCGATACCGTCAACCATTTGTGCATAGGTAAAGGTAAATAGAGCAATAAGCCCAAATAGAATCCGTTTGTTCATTTATTCTGTCCCCGTGTATAGATTTGAAAAATTATAGCATAATCGTGTAAATCTAATATGAATAGGTGTTACCTGCGGGAGTAAGGCTTTTAAGCTATAATAATAAAAATAATTTCAAAAAATATACTATAAATAAAGGGAGAGTATTGTGGATAGCTGCAAAAATTTTGCACTGATAGGTGCAGCCGGATATGTTGCTCCAAGGCATATGAAGGCGATCAAAGAGACAGGAAATACTCTGGTGGCAGCACTTGATCCGTATGATGGGATAGGTATTATGGACAGTCATTTCCCCCAGGCAGATTTTTTTACAGAGTTTGAACGTTTTGACAGGTTTGTGGACAAATGGCACAGAGATACGGGGAAAAAGATAGATTATATCTCTATCTGTTCACCAAACTATTTGCATGATTCCCATATACGTTTTGCTCTCAAAAGCGGTGCGGATGCGATCTGTGAAAAACCGTTGGTGTTAAACCCGTGGAATATCGATCAGTTGAAAGTGATCGAAGATGAGACCGGGCAGAGAGTTTACAATATTTTACAGCTTAGGTTGCACCCTTCTATTATTGCTTTAAAAGAGAAAGTACAAAAGGAGTTGGAAGCAGATCCGAATAAAGTGTATGAAATCGACCTGACCTATCTGACCAGCCGTGGAAAGTGGTATTTCATCTCATGGAAAGGGGATCAGGCTAAATCAGGCGGGATCGCTTCCAACATAGGGGTGCATTTTTACGATATGCTCTGCTGGATCTTCGGTGAGGTTGAGGAGAATGTGGTGCATGTAAAAACCCCTGACTGTAATGCAGGCTCATTTAAGCTCAAGCATGCCAATGTGCGCTGGTTTCTGTCTGTGAATTATGACTATATCCCCGAAGAGGTCAAGGCAACAGGGCAGCGAACTTACCGAAGTATTACGGTTGACGGGGAAGAGCTAGAGTTCAGCGGCGGATTTACAGACCTGCATACCAGAAGCTATGAAGAGATCCTTAAAGGCAACGGTTTTGGATTGGATGAAGCATACGGTTCTATCAATACGGTCTCAACCATACGAAATCTTGATGCAATCGGTTTAAAAGGTGAATATCACCCATTTTGCAAAAAGGTAGTTGGCTGATGGCTGATTTTTTTGTCCATGAAAGCAGTTTTGTCGATACTGATGTCAGGATCGGTGATCATACAAGGATCTGGCATTTTTCCCATATACTGTCACATTCAACCATAGGTAAAAACTGTTCGTTTGGACAGAACTGTGTCGTGGGTCCAAAAGTGAATATAGGCAATGGTGTCAAAGTGCAGAACAATGTTTCGATCTATGAGGGGGTGGAGATTGAAGATGATGTCTTTTTGGGACCTTCCATGGTCTTTACCAATGTTGTGAACCCCCGTGCATTCATACCGAGAAAAGAGGAGTTTAAAAAGACATTACTCAAAAAAGGCTGCTCCGTCGGTGCCAATGCCACGATTGTCTGTGGTGTGACCATCGGAGAGTATGCACTTATTGGAGCAGGAAGTGTTGTCAACAAAGATGTAAAACCATATGCTTTAATGGTAGGAGTACCGGCAAAACAGATAGGCTGGGTGGGTGTTTCAGGGAATACCATGCATTTTGTAAATGACAAAGCAGAGGATGAATTTGCTAAGTATGAAATCATAGAAAACAGTGTAAAGGTGTTGAAGAAACAATGCAAATAGATTTCGCAAAACTACAGTATCAATATCAACTGTATAAAACAGAGATAGATGAAGCTATGCATCAAGTACTTGATAAATCAAATTATATTATGGGCAATGAAGTACAAGAGCTAGAGACAAATCTTCAAAATTTCACAAAAGCCAAACATGCCATAACCTGCAGCAGTGGTACAGATGCGCTATTGCTGGCTATGATGGCGTTAGATATACAGCCTGATGATGAGATCATCACTACACCTTTTACTTTTATAGCCACAGCAGAGACCATAGCTTTTCTAAAAGCCAAACCAGTGTTTGTGGATATAGATGAAAAAACCTATAACATAGACCCCTCTAAAATAGAAGAGAAAATTACAAAAAAAACAAAAGCTATTATGCCAGTAAGTCTTTATGGGCAACCTGCCGATATGGATGCTATTCAGGCCATAGCAGACAACCACAACCTAAAGGTCATCATAGACGGTGCACAGAGTTTTGGAAGTACATTTAAGGGCAAAAGAGACTCAAATTTGGGAGATATTTCCGCCACAAGTTTCTTTCCTGCAAAACCTTTAGGGTGTTTTGGTGACGGGGGTGCTGTTTTTACCAACAGTGATGTATTGGCAGAGAAGATAAAGATGCTTAGAGTGCATGGACAGAATAAGCGATACCACCATAAATATATTGGGATGGGTGGAAGAATGGATACTTTACAGTGTGCCATTGTAAATGTAAAACTTAAATACTATAAAAAAGATTTGGCTTTACGTCAGGAAGTAGCGTCCAAATACAGTGAGCAGTTAGCAGATAGCAGTGAGCAGTTAGTTTTACCTTATGTTGACACAGGATGTACTTCTGTCTGGGCACAGTACTCTGTCAGAGTTAAAAATAGAGATGATGTGCAAGCCAAACTCAAAGATGCAGGCGTTCCTACAGCTGTGCATTACCCTATGCCTTTGCACCTACAGGAATGTTTTGCATACTTAGGATACAAAAAAGGTGAGTTCCCTATAGCCGAACAGGTTTCCAATGAAATTATGTCGTTACCGATGAATCCTTATTTGAAGGATGAAGAGATAGTGTATATTTGTGAGAAGTTATAATTGTTAAAAAAATTAAAACCTAAATCGGAGTTTTCCCGTAATGTAGTGACCTTAATGACAGGAACGACTATTGCCCAAGCCATTCCTATCGCCATCAGTCCTATTTTGACCCGTATTTATACTCCTGAGGATTTTGGGGTTTTTGCGCTTTATGTGAGTTTGGCTTCTGTCATGTCGGTCGTGGCTACGGGACGATATGAATTGGCGATCATGCTTCCCAAAAAAGATGAGGATGCTATGAATGTTGTGGTTCTGTCTATTGCTATAGCTTTTTTGGTAAGCTTTATATCGTTAGTGATCGTTTCTGTATTTAATGAAAGCATTACCGGTTTGCTGGGAAACCCTGAGATATCTAAGTGGCTTTATTTTATTCCTTTAACGGTTTTGCTGACAGGTATGTATCAGAGTTTTAACTACTGGCTGAACAGAAAGAAGTATTATAAAAAGCTTGCAGAGGGTAAAATTTGGCGAAGCGGAACAACTGCAGTTACTAATCTTGGTATGGGGGCTGGACATACCGGATGTTCCGGATTGATTGTCGGTAGTGTATTCGGACAAGTATTTGCAACCTTTATTTTGGGAAAATTAGTATGGATATCGTATTTGAATAAAATGATTCATATTGACCGATATAGAATATTCACACTTTTTAAAAAGTATAAAAATTTCCCGATTTTTAATGTACCAAATGCTCTTATTGATGCAGTGAGACTTTCAGGAATCAATATTCTGATCGCAAGATTTTTTACAGTTGGTATTTTGGGACAATTTTCGTTAGCATGGAAAATGGTTCAAGTTCCGGTTTCTTTGCTAGGGGGATCAATGGCTCAAGTATTTTTTCAGGAGATCTCTCAAACACAAGATGTACAACTGTATGAAAAAGTGATCCGGTTTCTGAAAAAATCATTCTTGGCAGCATTGCCGATATTCATAACGATCTATCTGTTTGCACCGGAAATTTTTAGTTTTGTTTTTGGTGAAAAGTGGAAACTGGCCGGAGAGGCTGCTTCAGTAATGGCTCCATGGCTGTTTTTGAATTTTATGAGTATGCCATTGGCTAATATTTTTATTGTTATGAATAGGCAAGAGATTGTTCTAGGGGTATCTATTGTTTACATGTTAGTTCCTCTTTCGGTTATATATTTTCAGCATGAATATGGATTTATATATGTTCTAAAAACAGTAACTTTTATGATGAGTATTGTCTTATTATTGTATATTGGGCTTGTTTTAAACTATACAAAAAAGGTAGCAAAGAATGATCTATGACAATCGGGTAAAAGCATTTTTGCAGGGAGAGAATTTTAGTAACGGTGCAAAATTTAGTTTGCATAACAGTTATGGTAATGTATTGTACCGAGATGCATTCTTGCTGCAATTAGTCAAAGATAAATCGGTTTTACATTTGGGTTTTGTTGATCATCTTCCTTTAATTGACAAAAAAATAAAAGAGAACAGTTGGTTACACAAAAAATTGATGGATGTTGCTACTTATTGTTATGGGATTGATATAAACCAGGAGGGTATTGCGTATCTCAAGAAGAAGTATCATTATGACAATATGTATGTGCTCGATGTTTTAAATGAAACGATACCTTCTGAAATCCTTGATATGAAATTTGATTATCTTGTGATACCAGATGTAATAGAGCATATAGGTGATCCGGTAGTTTTTCTTTCTGCGATAAGGAAGAAATTTAAGAACAATGTAGGGCAACTTGTTTTGACAACACCCAATGCATTCAGATTGAATAATTTTATTAATACTTTTAAAAGTATTGAAATAATCAATACTGATCATCGCTTTTGGTTTAGTCCGTATACCTTGTCCAAGATAGCCACAGATGCAGAACTTGACATTATGGATATGGGATATTTTGAGCATAGAATGCTGTCTGGAAGACAGATTGTACGTAAAATACTACTTTCAAAATACCCTGCTTTTAGAGATACTTTGATCTTGAGGGCAAACTTGATATCATGAAGCATATTCTTATTGTTACCTCCCATTTTCCGTATTATGGTGGAGAACAGTTCCTTGAAACTGAAATAGATTATTATTGCAGATACCATAATGTGAAGGTTACTTTGCTGCCGCTACATACAAACAAAGAGATGAGGGAGGTTCCTTTATGTGCCCGCGTAAGTGATTTTTTCAATAATCAAAAATGGGAAGAACAAAAAATGTTTTATACAGCAAAAGCTTTTTCCCTCCAATATATTTACCGGGAACTGTTTAGCCATTTCCCTATCCAACCAAAAAAGTTTAAAATATTTCTGGCATCGGCATCTTTACTGGCATTTTATCGATCTGCATTTGAGCAGTTTATCCAACAGATAGATCCGACAGATGATATAGTTTTTTATACCTATTGGCACAATGAAGCTGCTTATGCTCTTCAGAGCTTAAAAGGTAAATATGGTTTTGGTTTGGTCAGTCGTATTCATAGGTATGATCTGTATGAAGAGGTTCGCCCTTATGGGTATATGCCGATGAAGAGACAATTTACACAACAAATGGATACACTTTATACGATCACAGAAAGTGCCAATGATTATTTAAAGCGAACATATGGATTTAACCAAGACATTTTAGTCTTGAGTAGATTGGGTGTTGCTGATCATACTATTTGTGCAATGCCTACTGATAAGAATATTCTACATCTGGTCTCTTGTTCTTTTTTAACAGAAGTTAAACAAGTTGATAAAATTATTAAAAGTTTAAAAATAATTGCTTCTCGGATGAAAGGGGTAAACTTTAGCTGGACACATATAGGGGATGGTATTTTATATGATGACCTACTTTTATTGGCAGAGAATGAACTGAGTAATTTAGAGAATGTAAAGTATGATTTTGTTGGAAATTATGCAAATGATGAAGTGTATGAATTTTACGCCAAGAATAAAATAGATGTTTTTTTGAATGTCAGCCTGTCTGAAGGGGTACCTGTCTCCATCATGGAGGCTATGAGCTGTCACATACCTATTGTTGCTCCTAATGTAGGGGGTATCAAAGATATGGTGTTAAATGGCTACAATGGTTTTTTATTGAGCAATGAATGTTCAGTTAATGAAATAGTTGCTTCTTTGAAAAACATGGATTTCTTTAAAAATAAAGAGATTAGAAAGAATGCGTATAAAGTATTTTTAGAAAAGTATGATGCAAAAAGAAATTATACAGGGTTTATTGAAAATATAATGAGTATGGCAAAATGACAATAGTATACCTGATAGATTATGATCCCTGTGACAATAATGGAGTAATCCAGAAAATTAAACAGCAATCTTTGCAGTGGAGCCAAAAAGGGCATACTGTCTATTTTGTCTCGAGCAAGACAATGTCTGTCTATGATCATAATGAAAAAGTACTGTATAGACAAAAAGCACTGCATGTAAAGTTCGGCAAGATAGGTACGGCGATAAAACTGTTATATGGCGCATATTATATGGAAACTTTACTGGGCAAGGTAAAGTTTGACATTATCTATATGAGATATAGGTCCTATATGCCGTTTTTCCAGAAGGTACTCAGGCAACACAAAGTGGTCATGGAGATCAATTCGGACGATACTTTGGAATATAAAACACATTCTTGGTTGAAGCATTTGTATAATCGGTATACCAGAGAGTTATTTTTAAGAGATATGGATGCATTCGTCTCTGTCAGTCATGAACTCAAAGAACGTTTTTCGTATTTGGATAAACCGATCACAGTGATCGCCAACGGTATTGATATTGGAAGCTGCAGTCAGGCAGGTATGCCTCAGAACAAACAGCCGATCCTTGTATTTATAGGTTCTTCCGGACAATCCTGGCACGGTATGGATAAGATCATCAAAATGGCGGAGCATTTCAAGGCGTACCGTTTTTATATTATTGGTACAGAAGGCGAAGAGACGCATAATATACGTTATTTTGGTTATCTTTCACAAAAAGAAGCGATAAAGGTGATACAGCAGTGTGATGTAGGGATAGGGACACTCTCTTTATATCAAACAGGCTTGCATGAAGCATCCCCTCTGAAGACCAGACAGTATTTGGCATGTGGTTTGCCTCTTGTTTATGCGTACAAAGATACGGATATTGAAAAGGAAGAAGTGTTCGCTTTGAGGCTTGAGAATGCAGAGCATAATATGGATTATAGTAAAATAGAGCAGTTCGTTCAAGAAGTATTTCAAAATAATGAGATCAAAAAAGCAGCCAGGAGTTTTGCCGAGGATGTTTTGGATTATGCAAAAAAAGAGGAGAAAAGGTTGGATTTCTTTCAAAAGGTCTTAAATGTCTAAAAAGATTTTTTTTATTGCCAATGCCTCATCGATCCATACGGTAAAGTGGGTGGACTATTTTGTACATAAAGGCTACAAGGTATACTTGGCAACCTTCTCTAAAGAAAATCATACAGCCTGTGAAAATACCTATTTTTTGGGAGGAAAAGGTATGGATCGGGCAGGGAAGAATTATCATTATCTTCTGTCTGTATCAAAATTGGCAAAAATACTCAAAAAAGTTAACCCTGATAGTATTAATGCGCATTATAGTTACAGTATGGGGTTTGTCGCTTTGCTGGCAAAACAGAGAGCAGGGATAGAGGCAAGATTCAGTGTGGTATGTCACGGGAGTGATGTGCTGTACCCTCCTGTTCCTTTTATTGTGGATAAGATCAACCGGTATGTATTGAAGCATGCCGATAAGATATTTGCAGTCTCTGATGAGGTAAGAGAAAAGATCGAATCATTGGAGATCGAGCCTGAAAAAATATTTGTCGGACAGTATGGGATAGAGATCGAAAAAGAGGAAACACTAAAAGATATTGACATCATCTCCAACCGTGCATACTCCTCCCATTCAAGGACAGAGTTTCTTTTGGATGCCTTGGCAGAATTAAATGAGCAGCGACTGAAGATCGTATTTATTCTGCCGCAGATAGAGGATGACCGCTATGCGTTATTGGTTAAGAAGTATCCTTTTTTTGAGTTTTATAAAGAGATGGAGCATGCTAGGATGTTAGGACTTGTTGCCAGATCGAAGATATATATCAGTGCGACCAGATCGGATGGAACAGCCCTCTCTTTACTTGAAGCAATGCACCTGGGTGCTGTTCCGTTGCTGTCGAATATACCTTCAAACCGTAGCTGGATCGTTGATGGACTTAATGGGTATCTTTTTGATACAAAAGAGTCGTTGATCAGTAAAATGACATACCTTTTAAAGATGAATGAGAGTAGATATAATGAGATACAGAGACTTAACTACAGACTTATAGAGTATCGGGCTGACTATCAGACACAGATGCAAAAAATAGAGACGGAAGTATTATGAAAATCGTAACCATTCTGGGAGCAAGACCCCAGTTCATCAAAGCGGGAAGTGTGAGTAGAGAGATCGCCAAGCATAAAGAGATAGAAGAGATCATCGTGCATACAGGGCAGCACTATGATGCTAATATGAGTGACGTTTTCTTTGAAGAGATGCAGATACCAAAACCAGACTATTTTCTTGATATCAACGGACTTGGACACGGGGCAATGACAGGACAGATGCTGGAGAAGATAGAAGCAGTGTTATTGAAAGAAAAACCGGATTGGGTTATGGTATACGGTGATACCAACTCTACCCTCGCTGGGGCACTGGCAGCAGCCAAACTGCACATCAAGATCGCCCATGTGGAAGCAGGACTTCGCAGTTTTAATATGAAAATGCCTGAAGAGATCAACAGAATATTGACAGACAGGATCAGCAGTCTGCTCTTTTGCCCTACAGATACAGCTGTGCAGAATTTGAAAAATGAAGGATATACGGCACTTGATTGCAAAATAGTCAAATGTGGTGATGTGATGCAGGATGGAGCACTGTTTTATAAAGATCTGGCAGTCAAACCGGCTTGTGATATAAGGGATGGTTTTGTACTTTGCACAATACACAGAGCAGAGAACACAGATGATGAAGTGCGACTTAGGAATATTTTTGAAGCTTTGGCGACAATAGCAAAAGAAAAACAGATCATTTTGCCGCTGCATCCCAGAACAAAGAAGATCATAGAAAATCTAAAACTCAATACGGACAATGTAACACTTGTTGATCCGTTAGGATACCTTGAAATGGTTTGGCTTATTGACCATTGTGAACTGGTAATGACAGACAGTGGCGGTTTGCAGAAGGAGGCATACTTCTTTGAAAATCCCTGTATTACTCTCAGGGATGAGACAGAGTGGGTTGAGCTTGTAGAGAATGGCTTTAATATCTTGGCAGGTGCGGACAAGGAAAAAATAGTAGACACTTTCAAAAATCATGCTTCATGTTTCACGCCTCATATTTCACTAAATTTGTATGGTGATGGCAAAGCGAGCCAAAAGATCGTAGAGGAGATGCTCTTTTGATAGCGTATAAAGGAGTAAAGTGGTACCACTACCAGGGGGCTTTGCTCCCAAGAGTCCCTCCGCATCAGGAGATATCCTTGAATAGACAGGAGCAAAATGAACTCTTAAAGCTTTCCGGAGCCCTGTTTTTAAGATATACGGATGAATGGAAGAAGGAAGACGGAGAGTTCTGGTTTGTGATCAAAGAGTATTTTGGCGGGATAGAGGAGTTGAGTGCCAATACCCGAAGTAAAATACGAAGAGGGCAGAAACGCAATGATGTCAGACAGGTAGATGCTGAGTATATTGCACAATTTGGTTATGAGGTCTATATGCGTGCATTTGAACAGTATGATACGTTTATCGAACCGATGGATACAAAGCATTTCGAAGCGTATATACGTTCAAAAGAGAGATGTGAATATTGGGGTGTGTTCGATAAACACAGTAATAAACTTGTTGCCTACAGCGAAAATTTTACTGAAGCTGATATGTGCCATTACTCGACGATAAAATTTCATCCTGAATTTTTGAAAAATTATACGAGTTATATTTTATTTTATGAGATGAACAGGTATTATCTTGAAAGCAAAAAAATGAGATATGTTAATGACGGAGCACGAAGTATTTCGCATGAAACCAATGTACAAAAATTCTTGATGGAGAAATTCAAGTTTAAAAAAGCTTATGTCAGATTACATATTGCCTATAGACGGGATGTCGCTCTGGCAGTAAAACTGTTGTATCCGTTAAAGGGTATGATAGAGAAGATAGAGCATCCTTTGGTCAAGAAAATATCTGTCACACTGAAACAAGAAGCCATAAGGAGAAGTTTTGGATAACCATTCGGTATATGCCAATGAAGAATTGGGAAGCTGGACGGAACGTTCAGGACTTTTGGATCAGGAAGCATATCTTATAAAAAAATATATACAAGATCATGGAAGATTGATAGAGGCAGGTACAGGAGGAGGGAGAATTTCTCTGGAGATCAATAAAGCATTTAAAGATTTGGATATCGTTGCTTTTGATTTTGTGGCGGAGATGATCCATGCAGCCAAAACCAAAAGTGATAAGATCGATTTTATGGTTTTAGATGCAACGGAGCTCTCTGTTTTCCAAGATGCAACATTTGATCATGCTATCTATTTGCAGCAGATCGTCTCTTTGGTTCCTGAAGAAAAAATATTTGATGTTTTAAATGAGGCTTACAGGGTTTTGAAAAAAGATGGGGTGATCCTTTTCTCTTTTTTGTATTATCAGGGTAGAAAGATCAATACTCCTTTGAGTGTCATGGTCAATATCATACGTACATTGCGAGGTCAGCAGTGGAGAAGACAAAGTTTGCCGTGGCTCAAGCTTGGAGGTAAAATAAACTGGAGATTCTTTGGAAAAGGGCAGGCAACGACATATTGGTTTGAAGAGGAAGAGATTAGAAAGATATTGGAGCGTATTGGATTTAAGATCGTTGAGATCAAAAAAGACAATATGCTGTATATGGTATGTACAAAATGAATAGATCCATTATAATTGTCAATCAATATATCGGTTCACCCCATCACGGTATGGAGTACAGACATTATTATTTGGCAAAGAATCTCATGGCACTCGGGTATCAGGTTACTTTGGTAAGCGGCTCTTATTCGCATCTCTTTTCCCAATTACCGAAGACTCAAGGAAAATTCACGCATGAGACGATCGATGCAATAGAGTATATCTGGGTAAAAGTACCCAAATACCGCTCCTCAAAATCTATCGGACGTATTTGGAATATGCTCTCTTTTGCATGGAATCTACGCTCTTTGAAGATATCGGGAGCTCCTCATGTTCTGGTCTCTTCCCCTTCACTCTTTCCGATCAAGATCGCTAAAAAATGGGTAAAAAGATTTCAGAGTAAACTGTTCTTTGAGGTACGGGATATCTGGCCGTTGACCTTGGTAGAGCTTTCAAATCTGACGTCGACCCATCCGCTTATAAGAGTGATGGAGTATTATGAAAAATTTGCTTACCGTCATGCAGATAAAGTCATCTCTCTCTTGCCTGCAGCCCAAGAGCATTTTGTCTCACAGGGAATGCGGGCTGATAAGTTTGTCTATCTGCCCAACGGTATTGAGATAGAAGGCGGAGAGTTGGTCCCTCTTCCTTCTTCCCTTGAAATGAAGATCCCAAAAGAGAAGTTCATTGTGGCTTATGCCGGTACGATCGGGCTTGCCAATAATCTTGGTTACCTGGTTGAAGCAGCAGAAACACTGAAAACGTATAGGGATATTCACTTTATCATATTGGGGCAAGGTGGAGAGACACAGGAACTTCAAAACAGGGTTCAGAAATTGGGACTGGAGAATATTACCTTTATAGGAGCAGTTAAAAAAGAGATGGTCGGAAGTTTCTTGGAAAAAGTAGATGTTGCTTTCATCTCTTTACTCCCTGAAAAGCTTTTCAGATTTGGGGTCTCTCCCAACAAGGTTTTTGAATATATGTATGCAAAAAAACCCATAGTGTGGGCAGTTGAGGCAGGAAATAATCTTGTGGAAGAGGCACAGTGCGGTATCAGTGTACCGTTGAACAATGTCTTGAAACTCAAGGAAGCCATTTTGGAACTTAAGCTGCTCTCTAGAGAAAAACGTGAAGAATTAGGACAAAATGGATATAATTTTGTCAATATCCATCATAGTTATAGAATGCTGGCTGAAAAACTAATAAAGATCATTGAGGAATAATATGTTTAAAAACAAAGAGTTAGGGTGGAAAGAGATCAGCCTTTTAATGCTGGTTGCATATGTGTTCAGTTTTGCTGTCAGGCTCATATGGGTGTGGCAGGTCAAAGACAATCCGAATTTTATCTGGAATGGTCAGATCATGATCAATACGAATGACGGTTATTTCTTTGCTTCTGCGGTAGAGTATCTACTCAATGGAGCACATGCGGACAACCCCCGTATACATATTGCGATAGAGAGTTATCCCGGATTTGTCTATATCAGCTACTTGCTTGCCAAATATACACCTATGTCGCTGGAGACGGTGATCTTGTATCTGCCGGCTATTATTTCCAGTTTGGTTGTGGTTCCGCTGATCCTTGTGGGTAAATTGATCAAATTGCCTTGGGTTGGTTTTTTTGCTGCCCTGCTTGGCTCCATCGCATGGAGTTACTATAACAGAACCATGATCGGCTACTATGATACCGACATGTTCTCAGTATTGCTACAGTTTACTGTTTTGTATTTTTTTCTGTTGACCATTTATGAAAAAAAGGACAGGAATGTATTGTGGTTGGCATTTGCACTGCTTGCGTATCCGTTCTTCTATCCTCAGGGGTTGAGTCTGATCTATGCGATGTTCGTGTTGTGGACACTTTATCAAATACTTTTCCAGAAAGAAGAACAGAGCAGTTACCTGTTTATCATCGTGGCTTCTATTGCTCTTTGGGGAGTTCCTATCTGGCTTAAAGCATTATTGATCATTGTGATCTTTCTTTTCCTTGAACAGGTAAAAAACAGACTTGATAACAAAAGATTTTTCTATCTTGCATTAGGCTCTATTGTGGTATTTCTCTTTTTTGGAGATGTATTCGGATTGATCCTTGAGAAACTGAGAGGTTATCTTGATCGTGGGGTAGAAGAGCATGGATTGCACTTTTATCAGGTGATCCAAACGGTAAGAGAAGCGGGAAAGATCTCCTGGGAGACAGTAGCGAATAGAATTATAGGGCATCCTGTATTGCTGACAGCCAGTCTGATTGGGTATATCTTACTGGTTATTAGACATAAACCATTCATTTTAGCACTTCCCCTTATCGGGGTCGGTGTCTTTGCCCATTGGGCAGGACTCAGATTTACTGTCTATGCCGTACCTGTTGCTGCATTTTCTGTAATCTATCTTTTTTATGTATTGATGCAGTATGTTGAAAATAAAAAGGTTGCCTACTTGGGCTTTGCAATATTGTCTTTACTCCCTTTGATACCCAATATAGAACATATTATCGGATATAAAGTTCCAACGGTATTGAATAAATCTGAAGTTCAGGATCTTGAAGCACTCAATAAAATAGCCAATGCCAAAGATTATACCCTGAGCTGGTGGGATTACGGTTATCCTATCTGGTATTATTCAGATACTTCTACATTGATAGACGGATCAAAGCATCATCATGACAATTTCATTATTTCAAAGATTATGCAGACATCTTCTGCGGATATGGCTGTGAATTTAGGGCGCTTGTCAGTAGAGACTTATATTGATTCTAATTACTCAAAAATCACGGACACATTATTTAAGGATAATCAAAAAGATCAGCTGGATCCAAATCTTTTTTTATCGCAATTACAGAGTAGTGAGTATAAACTTCCTAAAAAAACAAGGGATATTTATCTCTATATGCCTTATCGTATGCTCAATATCTTTCCTACTGTGGCAGTATTCGGTAATCTGGATCTGTCTACCGGAAAAGCAGAGCGCAGAATCTCTTTTTATCCCAGCTATGCAATGAGTAATAACAATGGCATACTTGTTATGAGAAATGGGATTGTCTTTGATACCAAACAGGGTGAGATCACTTTAGGCACTGAAAAGAAGGCGGTCAAACATTTTATTATTACACAAAATACAAAAGAGGGGAAGATTATACTGCAATCACAACTTTATCATACAGATGGTGAATACAGTGTCATCTATATGAAAAGTTATGGACAGTTTGTAGTGATGGACAATGAAATATTCAATTCCATGTATGTACAGATGTTCCTGCTTGGAAAATATGATAAAAATCTTTTCGAGTTGGTAGTATCCTCCCCTTACAGCAGAATTTACAAACTGAAGAGATAAATATTGAACAGTACAGACAGACAGATCAAACGACTTTTTGATATAGGTTTATCTGTAGTAGGTATAGGTTTGACATGGTGGCTGATGCTTTTTGCCTGGTTCATCGCCTCAGTAGAGACAAAAAGTAACGGACTTTTTATACAAACACGTATTGGCAGGAGAGGAAAGCCTTTTAGCGTATATAAGTTAAAAACAATGAAACCCATAAGCGGGATGGAGAGTACCGTAACCGTCAGCGGAGATAGTCGAATTACTAAAAGCGGTACTTTGATGCGCCGTTATAAGATCGATGAGCTTCCCCAGCTTTTTAATGTGCTCTTCGGTTCTATGAGTTTTGTCGGTCCGAGACCTGATGTCCCGGGCTTTGCCGACAAACTTAGAGGAGAAGACAGAATGATCTTGGAAATCCGTCCCGGTATTACAGGACCGGCATCTTTGAAGTATAGAAATGAAGAGGAACTTTTAGCCAAACAGAAGGATCCTGAATGCTATAATAAAGAAATTATATGGCCGGATAAAGTACACATCAATAAAATCTATATGCAAGAGTGGTCACTCAAAAAAGATATAGAATATATACTCAGAACAATAACAGGATAAAGAATAATGGATAAAATCTTTCTTTCCCCTCCCCATATGAGCGGTAGGGAACAGCAGTATATCGCAGAAGTATTTGAAAGTAACTATATCGCACCTCTGGGTACATTTGTAGATCGTTTTGAAGAGAGTATAAAAACATATACGGGAGCATTAAATGCTTTGGCACTCTCTTCAGCCACTGCTGGCTTGCATTTGGCTTTACGGGTCTTGGGTGTGGGTGAGGGAGATTATGTTTTGGCTTCGAGTTTTACTTTTATTGGCTCAGTGAATGCTATACTTTACCAAAATGCCAAACCGATCTTCGTAGACAGTGATGAGAGCTGGAATATCTCACCAGTATTACTCAAAGAAGCCATAGCCAAAGCGCCTAAAAAACCTAAAGCACTTATTGTTACACACCTGTATGGGCAGGTATGTAAACTGGATGAAATCATGGCAATCTGTAAAGAAGAAGGTATCTACCTCATAGAAGATGCAGCAGAATCTTTAGGGGCTTCTTATGATGGCAAGCAGAGTGGGACTTTTGGAGATATGGCAGTGTACTCTTTCAATGGCAATAAAATACTGACTACTTCAGGTGGAGGTATGTTGGTGAGTGACAATCAAGCATGGATAGAAAAAGCCAAATTTCTCTCCACACAGGCAAAAGAGGACTTTTTGTATTACGAGCATAAAGAGTTTGGATATAACTACCGTATGTCCAATGTACTTGCAGCCATTGGTGTGGCACAGATGGAAGTATTGTCACAACGAGTAGAAAGAAGAAGAGAGATATTTGCACTTTATGAAAAGGAACTCTCGCAGACAAATGAAATAATGTTTATGCCTGAGATTGGGAAGAGTAGAGGAAACCGCTGGTTAACGACCGCACTTCTTACACATACTGACCCCAATACACTGATAGAAGCGCTAGAGAAAGAAAATATAGAGAGCAGACCATTATGGAAACCGATGCATATGCAGCCATTGTTTAAAGATGCCCGGGTAACAGAAGACGGTACATGCCAAAAACTATTTGAACAGGGTATCTGTCTGCCAAGCGGTTCTAGCATGCATGATGAAGATGTCTATCGTATATGTGATGTCGTAAAAAGGGTCTTGTAATGAAACAACTGCTTCGACCAACCTCATTTAAACGAAAAGCCTTTTTTATTATTGCAGACTTTATTCTCTCTTTGTCAACGTTGTTTTTTGCTTATAATCTGCGTTTTAATTTTCATATTCCGGAATCTTTCTGGCATTCATTCTGGTTGACTTTTGGTGTATTAGTCTCTTTAAAGATCTTTTTTTTGGTCATCCTAAGAAATTATCAGATCGTATGGCGTTTTTTTGGTTTTTTTGATACCAAAAATATGATTAAGGCACATATTCTGGCTTATGTGACGTTCAGTATGATTTATTTTTTATTTAGAGAAGAGTTCAGTCCATTTCCCCGTTCTGTGATTGTGATCGATTTCTTTTTATCGCTCATCGTTCTTGGTGGATTACGGGCAAGTAAGCGTTTATTTAGAGAAGGTGTCGTACGGGAGTTTGTCAAACCTACATTGATCATCGGGGTTAACAGTAAAACAGATACGATCATCCAAAGTGCTTTAAAAAATGAGATCGATTATTATCCGGTTGCAATTGTTTCATTGGATAAAGATGAAACAGTCACGGATGCATACATCAGTAATGTGCGTGTCTATCATGAAAAAAGCTTGGAAGAGATCGTACAAAGCAAAGAGATTGTATCAGCTATTGTAACGGAAAAACTCTCTTCAGATATACTAAAAAAAATAGCAGACAGACTGAATAGGATAGGAATAAAGGAGATCAAACAGGTAAAGCTCCTTGGCTCTGAACATGAAAAACTGGAAGATCTCTCTATTGAAGATCTCTTGGCACGCCATCCCAAAGATCTTGATCTGGAAGTGATTGAAAATTTTATTAAAGCCAAAAAAATACTTATTACCGGAGCCGGTGGGAGTATCGGTTCCGAAATTGCAAAACAGTGTGAAAAATTCGGTGCAGCAGCATTGACACTGGTAGATCACAGTGAATACAATCTGTACCAGATAGGAGAACAGCTTCCAAATACGACTTTAAAACTTTTAAATATCACAAACAGAACTCTGCTTGAGAAGATATTTGAAACAGCTAAACCAGATATCGTGATACATGCCGCTGCTTATAAACATGTACCTGTATGTGAATCAAATCAGGAAACAGCGGTTTATAATAATGTTGTAGGCTCGAAGGTGGTGATGGATGTCAGTATAAAGTATGGGGTACAAAAAGTGGTTATCATCTCTACGGACAAGGCGGTTCGTCCTACCAATGTTATGGGTGCAACAAAACGTGTCACTGAACTTTATGCACAGAATGTTGAGAGTAAAAAAACAGAGATTGTAGCTGTAAGGTTTGGGAATGTATTGGGATCAAGCGGTTCGGTGATACCAAAGTTCAAACAGCAGATAGAAGAGGGAGGACCTGTGACAGTAACACATCCTGAGATCACCCGTTATTTCATGCTCATTCCTGAGGCATGTAAGTTGGTATTGCAGACTGCTGCCATAGCAAAAGGCGGAGAACTTTTTATTTTAGATATGGGTGAACCGGTCAAGATCCTTGATCTTGCACGCCAGATGATACGACTTTATGGGAAGGAAGATGAAATTGACATAGCGTTTATAGGTTTACGACCTGGAGAAAAGCTTTATGAAGAACTTTTATTGGATGAGAGTGAGCAGAAAACGAAATACAGCTCCATTTTCATCACCAGACCTACTGTGTACGATATTACACAATTAACTCACGATATTGAAGTATTATTAAAGGCTGAAGATAAGGTTAAGGCACTGCAGAAGATCGTGCCTGAATTCACAAGAGAAGATTTGCTATAATCTTCTCATCTAAATTTAATTTAAAGGAAGAAGAATGTTAAAGAAAGTGATTATGGGATTTCTGGTACTTGCTACAAGCACACTGTTCGGTATGAGTTTGAGTAAATTGAATTCGGCATCAAAAGCAGAACTTATGGAGATCAACGGGATCGGTGAGCAGACAGCAGCGAATATTAAGAATGATGTAAAGTCAGCAGCAGATGTAAAAAAAGTGAAAAAAACCACGAAGAAAAGAGTTTCCAAAAAGAAAAAAGATGTGAAAGAAAAAGCTGAGAAGAAGCATAAAAAAACAAAATCAAAAGCAAAAAAAGAGAAGAAAGAAAAAGCAGAAAAAACGACTAAAAAACGTAAAATAAAATCTATGGATGAGAAGAAAAAAGAGTTAAAGAAGAAGACAAAAAAAACTAAAACAAAAAAGACTAAAGCAAAGAAAACGAAAAAAACAAAGTCTAAAAAGAAGAACTAGTCATGTAGGGGGGTGTTAAATAATGACACCGCCTGTCGCAAACTATTAAAATACAGCAATAAAAAAACAAACAAAATCCTCCTTAACCACATTTTAGATACAATCACATAATTTATTATAAGGTATATAGATATGTCTACAGTTACACGTTTTGCACCCTCTCCTACAGGGTATTTACATATTGGTGGTCTCAGAACCGCACTTTTTTCCTGGTTGACAGCTAAGCATAACAACGGAAAGTTCCTACTTCGTATCGAAGATACAGATATGGCAAGAAATTCCGAAGAGGCAAAAGATGCCATCTTAAAAGCCTTTGAGTGGGTGGGTATGAGTCATGATGGGGAGGTGGTCTACCAATCCAAACGATTTGATTTATATAAAACATACATTGACCAACTCCTAGAAGAGGGTAAAGCCTATAAGTGTTATATGTCCAAAGAAGAACTTGCCGCACTTCGTGAAGAGCAGATGGCAAAAAAAGAGCGTACGCGTTATGATGGGCGTTACCGTGATTTTACAGGTACGCCTCCAGAGGGTATTGCCCCTGTTATCCGTATTAAGGCACCGCAAGAAGGGCGTATCTCTTTTGTGGATGGTGTCAAAGGTGAGTTCTCTGTGGATGCCAAGGAGGTGGATGATTTTGTCATCGCACGTGCAGACGGAAGTCCTACTTACAACTTTGTTGTAGCGATTGATGATGCGCTTATGGGGCTTACGGATGTCATACGCGGTGATGACCATCTTTACAATACCCCTAAGCAGATTGTTGTTTATAATGCACTGGGCTTTAAAATACCAAACTTCTACCATGTAGCGATGATCAACAATGAACAGGGTAAAAAACTCTCCAAACGTGACGGTGCAACCGATGTGATGGAGTATAAGACTATGGGCTACCTGCCGGAGGCACTGCTAAACTTCCTTGTGCGTCTTGGGTGGAGTCATGGGGATCAAGAGATATTTAGCCTGGAAGAGATGATAAACCTCTTTGACCCAAATGACATTAACAAGAGTTCCTCTAACTACAACTTAGACAAACTCCTTTGGCTCAATGCCCACTATATTAAGAACACTTCCAACGAAAAATTGGCAGAGATGCTAAAGGATTTTGGTGTGGATATTGCCGGGCATGATAAGTTGGAAATGCTTTTAGATGCAACCAAAGAGCGTGGAAAGACACTGGTTGAGCTCTCTAACCAGATCAATCTTATTCTCCATGCCCCGAAAGCCTATGATGAGAAAGCAGTGAAAAAAGCGTTCAAAGGTGATGCGAAAGCCATACTCACAGACTTCATTGCAATGCTTCAAACCTGGGAGAAACCGTTGCATCTGCCATCTGACTGCCATGCAGTAATGGAGAAGCTTGTAGCAGACAAAGAGATAGGTTTCGGAAAGATCGGTATGCCGCTTCGTGTCAGTCTGCTTGGAAGTATGACTGGTGCAGGGATGGATGAAGTGATGGCTATTTTGGGTGTGGATGAGACGATTACACGTATTGAGAGAGCTGTAACAACGATAGAATAGATTTGTTTTTTGTAGGGTGTTGTACCCTTACAACACCGACTAATGGGAAAATAAAATATCTTTTGGATTTATATAAAAGGTGTTGTCGTGGGACAACACCCTACGCAGATAAAAACTTTTTAAGCGACAGCTTCGCTTTCCAATCCAGTTTATAATAAATATGTTCCAAATACCAAATGAGTTGTTTAGGCGTAATTCCTCTTTTCTTTGCTTCATGTTTTAAAATGTATTGGGGTATTTTTACTTTGGTCTGGGCAAAAGTATGTGCTAGTTTCTCTATACTTTTTCCATGTTTGTTGTAACAGAGTCTTGCAAAAACGAAGGGTAAACCTGTTTTGCTATACCACTCTTCGGCAAGATCTAACCCTTCTCCTCCATCTAGGTAGTATTTTAGTGCGGCATCACCTATAAGGACTTTACCTTGCAAGTTAAGTATATTGGCAAGTTGGTTAGATGTAGCAGACGCTGGGTCTGTTTGGTTTTTGCCTTCAAGTAGTAGAACGGAGTAAACTTTTTTATGGGCAATGATGCCCAAGTCTGTACACTTACATTTACGTGATTCTACCGATGAGATGAATGCTGCATGGATAGCTCTACGTTTGAGAGCTTTATTGATAGTAGAAGGAACAGCACGGTTGTGACTATAGGACATACTGGCAGCATTGTTCGAGATGTAGCGTTTTAAGAAAACTTGAAAAGGTAAGAGGTTAAGATAGCTGATACTTCCAAATAACACGCATTTACCCCTTTATTTATTAAGCAGTATTATACCAAACAAGAATTATAATCGCGTAAAGGATTATCCCATGATAAAAGTTGAATTTTTAGGTCCCATAGGTAAAGCACCACTAGAGATGGATGCAAACACACTTGCAGATGTTGCATCTAAGTTAAAAGAAGATAGTACATTAAGCCATTGGCTAGATAAATGTGCTGTAGCATTAAATGATACTATGGTAAATGACTTAAATACTGCACTTAAAGATGGAGATAGAGTTTCTATCTTGCCACCTGTGTGTGGAGGCTAGCCGTGGAACTCTATAATGGACCACTCGATGCCAAAGAGATATTTGGCAGATGGCTCGATGAACAAGCTGAGTCAAACTATGGTGCGTATATCCCTTTTGTAGGTACGATCCGTGCAGAGGATGATATAGAGGCACTGAGTTTTGACATTTATGAGCCTGTACTTAAAGCATGGTTTGATGCATGGCAAGAAAAAGCCAAAGCATTAGGAGCAGTAGTAAAGATGGCACATTCTGTAGGGGATGTACCTGTGCATACCTCTTCGTATGTATCGGCAGTATTTTCGCCTAAGCGCAGGGTGGCTTTGGAGCTTATAGATGCGTTTGTCGAAGACTTTAAAGCCAATGCGCCTATCTGGAAATATGATGTGAAAAATGGTGAGCGTATTTACGCAGCCGATAGAAGTACAGCAATGAATGGAGCAGGATTATTAGCATGATGCATTTTGATAAATCTATCCAAATGATAGAAAATTTAGAGATAAATAACTGTAAAACAAAAAAACTCTACCTTGTAGATGCATTAGGGTATGTGCTGGCAGAAGATATCATCGCTGACCACAACTCTCCGGAGTTTCCTACCTCTGCGATGGACGGTTACGCGATCAATTATGATGATATGGCAATAGGGAGACTGAAGCTCGCCAGTATCAACCCTGCTGGTTCTGCGCTAAAAGAAGATGTGATAGGGGGAACCTGCATTAAAACATTTACCGGTTCACTTATGCCTCATGGGGCAGATACACTTATTCCTATAGAGAATGTAGAGGTAGAAGGTGATGAGATCATCATTAAAGAAGAGGTTCCCCAAGGTTTCTCTGTACGCGAAGTGGGAGAGAATTATGCCAAAGGGAAGTTACTTATTTCAAAAGGTACCAAAATAGACTTTCCTCAGATAGGTGTGATGGCAAGCTTGAATATTGCCAATGTACTTGTCTATGAAAAGCCTACTGTTGCTATACTTTCAACTGGTTCTGAATTACTTGAACTGGGTGTTGAGCAGACCAATGATGCCCAGATACGCTCATCCAATAACTACATTTTAGAAGCGATCGTTAAAAAATATGATGGTACACCTATGCAGTTAGGGTGTATTAAGGATGATAAGGCAAGTATTACTACTGCTATTTCTGATGCACTTGAGAAGAGTGATATCGTAGTGACTACAGGGGGTGTGAGTGTAGGTGACTTTGACTTTGTCAAAGATGTCATCCGCGAACTTGGCTGTGATGTTGTCTTTAAGGGGGTACGTATCAAACCCGGACAGCATATTATGGTAGCGAAAAAAGAGGATAAATTCATTATAGGGCTACCGGGATTCGCCTACTCCTCTACCGTCACAGCACTGCTTTACCTGATACCGTTGATAGAAAAATTCCAGCAAGGTAAATCAGCCCTGCATACTGTCAAAGCCAAACTCAAAGAACCTTTTGTGAAGCGTGCTAAAAAAGCAGAATATACTGCTTGTAATATAACACTTTTTCAGGGTGAGTATTACGTAGACTTTGAAGGTAAAAAAGTAGGTTCCTCTGCCATCCTTACAAATATGCTTGGTAATGTTGCACTTTTGGTGACTTCAGAAGATGATACTTCCAAAGAGATTGGTGATAAAGTTAGCGTATTACTTTTTGGATGATTGTAGGGGTGAACCTGTGTGTTCACCCATCTAAAGGGCAAACACATGGGTTTGCCCCTACAATGCCAAGATAGATTCTCTTGCTCTTAGAAACATTGCAAACTCTGCTGCTGTTTTACATCCCATCTTGATCGCATAGCTTAATAACTCTTTGTTTTTTGAATAGATCATTTTGTTGTCCTTTAAATTAAAATATATCAAATTGTATATAAAAATATAAAATTAGTTAAAAAATATGTCAAATTGTCATACTTTTAAGAAAAATATTATATAATTACCTATATATATACAAAAAAGGAGTCAAAATGGTACGTTTAGCTGAAATTATAGATAAACTCAAAGATGTGATCTCTGAAACAACGATTGGGAAGAAAGTTTTTGACAAAGATGTAGCGGATGTACTGGGCATCCCTCAGGCTACCTTTGCTACGATGAAAAAAAGAAACTCTATTCCTTATGAAGAAATTTTGGAATTTTGTGCATTGAAAAAGATCTCTGTCAACTGGCTCTTTTTTGACCAGGCAGTCGATATGCTTAAAGCAGAAACCGAGAAGTTCTTTCAGGTACGCTATTTTGCAGATATCCGTGCAAGTGCCGGAGGTGGTGCGGAAGTGTTCGATGAAAATTATGAAACCATTACCCTTGATGAGAAGATCATGCATAATATGGTAGGGTTGGGCAATACAGAGCTTGAAGCGATCCATGTGGATGGAGAGTCTATGGAGCCTACACTCCTTGATGGGAGCATTGTGTTTGTAGATAGGGAGCAAACCAATATCAATAAAAACGGTATTTTCATCGCCTCTACAACAGGTGGGCTTTTTATCAAACGTATCCAGCAACGTGCAGATGGGATGATAGAACTTATCTCAGACAACAGTATGTACCCTCCTCAGGCTATCTCTCCTGAGGAGGTGACTATTGTGGGGAAGGTTGTGGGGAATATAGAATCATTATAGGTTGTTGGCACAATTGACACATCTCACACTTTCAGGACGTACAGACATGCGTCCGACTCCGATACTCTCCTCACACTCTATACAAATGCCAAACATCGGTTTATTTATGCGTTGCAGGGCATTGTTAAGACGTGTGAGTCTGACTCTTGCTTCATCTAGAACTTTGTTGTTGACATGTTGTTCTCCCATCGCTTCTAGACGTGTGAGTCTACCTAGTCCACAGTCTGGAGAAATGGGTTTTACTTTTTCTTCCAACTCTTTTATCTGTTGGGTAAGTGTGATGATGTCATTTTCTATTTTTTCTTTGATTGTTTGTTTTTCTTGTTTGGTCATAGGTATCACTTTATGATATAGTAATATATTATACACTAAAGAGTAAAAGATGCGAAAATTATTTTTTTCCCTATTTCTGTCAAGTTTTCTTTGTGCAGAGCATTCCTATACGAATGCGCTTATAAAAGAACACTCTCCTTATCTACAACAACATGCGCATAATCCTGTCAACTGGTATCCCTGGGGCAAAGAAGCATTTGAAAAAGCAAAAAAAGAGCATAAACTCATTTTTCTTTCTATCGGATACAGTACCTGTCACTGGTGTCATGAAATGGAAGCGGAGAGTTTTACAAATGAAGAAGTAGCAAAATTACTTAATGCAGATTTTGTCTCCATCAAAGTGGACAGGGAACAATATCCGCAGATAGATAAAAAATATCAGAAAATCTATAGAGATGTCTATGGTAAGCGTGGAGGGTGGCCACTGAGTATTTTTATGACGGCAGATAAAGAGGTGTTTTTCATGGGAACCTATATTCCTAAAGAGGAGGGGTATGGCTCCAAGGGCTTGCTCAATCTCTTGCCCTCTTTTGTGAAGTTGGCAAAAGAGAATAGTGCCTTTCAAAAAGCAATAGAACAATACAAAAAAACAGCCATACAGCATGCCCTTCAAACAAAACCAAGTAGTAATATCATGCAACGAGTGCTAAAGAAGATAGAAAAACAGTTTGACCGAACCCATGGGGGCTTTGCAAAAAGACCTAAATTCCCTGAAGCTTCCAAGTTGGCACTTTTGTTGGATATCTCTAGACTAGCGGGGAACCAGAGAGCATTTTTTATGGCAGAACAGACACTCAAAAAAATGGCACAAGGGGGACTCTATGACCAGATAGGAGGAGGTTTTTTCAGATACACCACCGATGAGGCGTGGCAGATACCACATTTTGAAAAGATGTTGTATACCAATGCAGAACTTATCACTGTGTATGTCACACTATATGAAATGACAGGAGAAAAACTTTATAAAAAAGTGATAGAGGAGAGTATCGCCCAGATGGAGAAAAACTATATGCAAGAGGGCGTCTACCTGAGTGCCAGTGATGCTGATTCAGACGGAGAGGAGGGAGGATATTTTATTTATGACTATACAAAACTTAAAAGAGCACTCAAAGAGAAAGGCTGGAAGCCTAAAGAGATAGAAGAGGTATTAGCCTATATGGGCATAGAAGAAGATGGAAATATAGATGGGGAGTTCTCTCAGCCACATATTACAAGTGAACGTGTACCGGTAAAGCTAGAGGCATTCAAAGCGTATTTGAAAGCGTTGAGTGCTAAGCGTACTTTCCCTTTTGTGGATAAAAAAGTAAACACAGCTTGGAATGCGATGATGATAAAGGCACTCTTTTATGCCTCACGTATGGATACACAGTATTTAGCATTGGCACAAAAAAGATTGGAAGGGCTACTTTGGAGAATGTATGTGAAACAGACACTTTTTCATCAAACACTCTTAGGGACAGTACCTGTACAAAAAGCACTGCTTGAGGACTATGCTTTTTTAATAGATGCATTGATAGAGGGTTATGAGAGAAGTTATGACGAGGGGTATTTAAAACTTGCAGAAACTTTAACAAAAGAAGCAGTCGAAAAGTTTTATAGAAATAAGCGTTGGTACCTGAGTGATGACGGCATCGAAGCGTATGCCGATTTTGATGACAGGTATTATACCTCTGCACTTTCAGTCATGTTGGACGATTTGGTACGTATGGCAACTTTGGAGGAGAATCTACACTATCAGGCTATTGTGCAGGAGACCTTTACAAACATGGCAAATGTGTTGGAAGAAAATCCTGCTTTGGCTCCTAAGCTGGTAGAGACTTTTTTACGTGTGGAAAAGGGAGATATTATTATTCATGCAAAGCCAGAAGCGTTACGTATCGCCCAACCTGTATTAGATAAAGTGAAGTATCCTTTTTTTTTAAGCGCTGTAGAAGAGAGTGATGAGTATCTTGCATGTAAAACCACGATGTGTTTTGCACATGATAAAAACATAACAAAACTGATTGAAAAAATAAACGAGGCTGTAAAATAATGCTTACAATGAACGATGACTTAGAAGGTGCACTAAAAAACTATATGAAACTTCTTGATGAAGAGGAGTATTTTGAAGCACATGAAGTGCTCGAAGAGGCATGGCATCCTTTGCGTCTAAAAAAAGACCCTTTGGCAAATTTGGCAAAAGGGCTCATTAACGGGGCGATTACCTTTGAACATATCAAACGCAACAGAGCAAATGTAAAAAATAAAGTACAAAGAGTTATCGCATCGTATGAAAGACATAAACATTTGTGTGTGGAGACGATTACATACTATGGTCTGTTTAAAGAGGCATGTAACAAAATAGAAAATCTTAAACAAGTGCATAGTGAGATGTTTGAGTAATGTACTGGTACCACGCTGCGACAAAACACTCTTACAACTCTGTACGTACGAACCCAAACCGTTTATCTTGGGAAGATCAGCCCCGTACTTACAAGAACTACCCAGAAGAGTATCAAAAATTTAAACTGAATTTGGAAGAGCAAGAAGATAATTTTCTTTATCATATTGCAGGACTTACAGCAAAAAAGAGTTACCCCAGTGGAGAATATTATCTACGTATTAATCCAAGTGCAGGTGCGTTGTACCCCAATGAACTTTACTTTCAAGTACGTGGTGTTGAGGGGAAAAGAGATGGTATCTACCATTATGAAGTCAGAAGCTCCTCATTAACACTGCTACAAGAGATAAGTGAAGTAGAGGGTATAGAGCCTTACTTTGGGTTTAAAACAGCGATGCGTGGGTACCTGTTTTTAGTCTTGGCTATCTACTACAGATCCTCCTGGAAGTATAAAAACAGAGCATTGCGCTACTGCCTTTTAGATGCAGGGCATTTGCTAGGAAGCATCGAAGCAGCAGCACTTCTTAAACCCCATGCCGTGCAGATACAGTACACGATAGACAAAGAGAAACTCAACCGTATGTTTGGTTTTGAGGAACGTGAATGGTTCTTAGCAGGGGCAGTGATGGCAGTGCCTATACATAGGAGTGAAGTGAATGCTATAGAGTTTTCCTTACCTTATGTAGATGGCAGTAGAAGTTTTGAAAAAAATGAGATTATCGAAGAAGCTTATCATGAAACAATGGAAACAAAGCTTTTAGCTGAGTGTAAAAAACAAATAAAAGCACCAAAGTTTACTTACAATACGACCAAGCTAGAAGAGACACTTTTTAACAGACGCTCCCAACGTGGGTTTCATGAAGGAGCCATTACCAAAGGGCAGTTTAACTATATTATGGAGATGATACATCAACCCATACTCTCTGACTGTGATGAAGAGGTCTCTGTGTATGTTGTGGTCAATCGTGTGTTGGATATGCCTTTAGGGCTTTATAAAGATGGAGCATATATCGAGTATGGAGACTTTGCAAGAAAAGCAGGATATCTCTCTTTGGAACAGTACTCACTTTCACAGCAAGGAGCCGTAGCATTTTTCTTAACCTCCAAAGCAAAAAATTATCAGGCACTCTATCAAAAAGCAGGCATCATAGGGCAAAGACTTTATGTGGCTGCACAATATATGCAGATAGGATGCTCAGGAATTGGTGCTTACTATGATGATGAGGTGAATGACTTTTTAGGAAATGATGAGATGGTTTTGTATGCTTTGGCAATAGGTAAATAAGAAAAATTGTACGGTATTATAAAATAATTAAATACTATATAATGATTAATATTTTGTTATAATCACACAAAAATTAAAGGATTTTTATGAATAGATTACCATGGTGGATGGGTGGCATATTGATGTCCGGTCTTTTGTTGTTGACATTTTCTGTTTTTGGAGCAGACAGACCTATAGGTGCTTCTACGTATGTACCATACTTTGCAGGGATCATTTTTGATCTTGATCCTGAGAAATACAGTTACCTAAAAGATATTTCCAATCCCGGATCCTGGGAAGGTGTTATGCTTTTTGGTGCATTGGTTGGAGGATTTGTTACTTCAGTGTTTATTACAAGAAGTTTTAGATTTTCATTGATACCTTCCGGCTGGAAAAAATATAAAAACAACTCTGTACTCTCAAGATTATTTTGGAGTTTTATCTCCGGATTCATCATGATTATTGGTGCACGAATGGCAGGAGGGTGTACTTCAGGTCACTTTATGTCAGGAATGAGCCAGATGGCGATATCTTCCATGATCTTTGGCGGTGTGGTACTGGTTGTGGTGATCGTAACTGGCAGATTGTTTTATAATGTGAAGGAGAAATAAGATGGATGTACTTGTAAAAACAGAAGGTACAGATATACTTTCACGTATCGCACAAATGTTTGAGAATGTCATCCACCAGGGGCATGGTTCCCTGGCTTTAGTTTTTCTCATTGGTATCATCTTTGGCGGGATCATCCAGTATACAAGGGTAGACAAGTTTGAGAAGATCGCAGGCTTTGCCATGCTTAAAGACACCATTGTACCCAAGATGCTTTTCCTTGCCGTAGGGCTTACCAGTATAGGGCTCTATTACATGATAGAAGCTGGTGGAGCGCATTATCATATTAAGCCTATCTTGTGGCAGGGGCTCCTTATTGGCGGTACACTCTTCGGTATCTCCATGGCGATTCTTGGTAAATGTCCAGGGACAGGTCCTATTTCCATTGCGGAAGGGCGTATTGACGTATTGATAGGTGCAATTGGCGGATTGTTTGGCGGATTGGTTTTTACGCTCTATTATGATGATTTCTTTAAACCGTTAATGGGAGAGAGTGCCGGAAAGTTGACACTTCCTTCGCTTTTCCCGGGACATGAGCATATGGTCGTTCTTATTTTTGGTGTTGTAGTGACATTGATCGCTATTGTTATCCCTAAAAAAGAACTTTTTGACGAAGCCGATCTTTCTCAGCTCCCTGATGATGAAAGACCTGATCGTAATTAGGCAAATTACTTATGGGTGCCCTTATTAGAGATCCCCTATATTTTAAACCGATATCCTTCTGCCTCCAACTGGGTACGAAGGGTATTGGATATATCTCCCTGAAACTCCAGACTATTCTCTTTAATTGTTCCTCCGGTACCCAATTTCTTTTTAAGGGTTTTTAGTAATGCCTGTAAATCAGCTTTTACCAAATAAAACGGTTTGACAATAGTCACTGTTTTCCCTCTGCGTTTTTCTTTGGCAAAGTGAAGTTGATGTTTGTTAGGCTCTTTTATTTCAGTTGACATTTTTTTAGTAGACTGGTCTTTATTATCAGATTTCCATCCATCCTCAAAGTTCGTACCCATTTCAAAGAGATTTTTTTTACGACTCGGCATTTTATATCCTTTCTTTTAGTGAAAGGCTTGTATTAGACTTTAGTCTTAAACTTGCCTCTCTGTATTGAAGTTTACTTCTTGTCATTGTTATACTCCCGGAGCTTTCCACATACTTTGTGTCAACCCTCTGTCTACAAGGGTTAACTGATCTTCATAAATTTCCTGCCATCTTTTTTGAATATTTTGATATTTGGTATAATTTTCCATATTCGGAATATACTCCTTGTCCCAAACAACAAGTTTTTGGGCTGCTTTAGAAATGCTTTCATAAATCCCTGCGCCAACTCCTGCTGCCATGGCAGCACCCAAAGCTGTAGCTTCAGTCACTTTTGGAATTTTTATTTTGCATCCTGTCACATCTGAGAGTATTTGACACCAAAGTTCTCCCTTGCTGGCACCGCCGGCAAAAACGATCTCCTCTATCTCCAAGTTGGAGAATTGTTTGATCTTTTCTAAATTAATGGCAGAGACGATGCATGCATTCTCTTCCAGACTTCTGAACATGGAAGCTTTGTTGCATATATTAGGGTCTAGACAGAGGTTGAGAAAAGAGGGGGCCGCATGGTACCACTTGCCGTACTTCATACTGTCTGAAAAAATAGGAGTGATACCATAAGATCCTACGGGTACTTTTTTGGCTTTTTCTTCTAAAACAGTATAGGCATCTAGTCCTTGCTTTTGAGCTTCCATTTTTTCCAATTCACAGAAGGCATCTCTGAACCAACGCATAATAAGTCCAGAGAAAAATGTGATACCTTCTGCCTGAGCGAGTCCATCAATAACATGAGGATTAATGCGAATACTCATATTGGAAGGAGGAGGGGTGGTACTTTTAATATTGACTACCTGCTGCCAAAAAGAGCCACCGAGTATGGCTGCCTGTCCTTCTTCTACAACACCTAGTCCTGCGGCACCTAACTGTACATCGCCACCACCCATAACCACAAGTGTAGAAGTGGAGAGTCCTGTCTCTTGTGCAGCACCCTGTGTCACTTTTCCCATGACCGTTCCAGGCTCCAAACAATGAGGGAAGATATCGGCTTTGATACCCACTTTTTCAGCCATATTGGCATCCCAGTCTCTCTTTTTAAGGGAAAAGATACCGGTGGTACCTCCATTGCTTGGATCTGTGGCAATGATGCCCGAGAGTTTAGCCAGCATCCAGTCCCCGATCATGGAGATGGAGGCTACTTTTTCATAGCGTTCAGGATGATGGTTCTTGAGCCACAAGATACGCGGTAGTGCCCCCAAGGCAAAAGTTTGACCTGAAATCTGATAAAAAGTTTCTTCTATATCTTGAATATCTTCTTTCATAGCAATCTGATAAAAGTTCTCTTCGATTCCCCGATAATTCTCTTTTAGGTAGCGTACTTCTTCATCTGCTCGGGCATCTATATTGGCAACACTCCAGAGTACTTCCCCCTCTTTGTCATAAAGCACAATTCCTTCACGCATACTTGTAGCACTCACTGCTGCAATGTCACTGCCTTGAAGTGAGGCTTTTTCAAGTACTGTTTGAATGCACCAGATGACCAGATCCCAGTTGGTATCGGTATCGAAAGTCATAGAGTTTGGTACACCTTCAACTTCTAAATGAACCCACTCTCTTTGGGCTACGGAGATCTGATTGCCTTTGGTATCAAATATGATAGCTCTGACTGAACCTGTTCCTGCATCTATTGCCATGAGGTATTGCATGATCTTTCCTGTTTTATTATTTGGCTTTGACAAGCTCAGCCATCTTTTCCTGAGCTTGTCGAAGGGTTATTTCAATTTTGCCTGCTCAAGTTCCCAGTACTCCATAGCAAAACTCTCTGGTATAGAGATACTCTGATACCCTCCCAGTCTGTCTGCACGCAGTACTGCCATCATTGTATGTGCTACAATATCATTGATGACATCTGCTTCTTTTTGTGTTTTGCCAAAAGTGATTACTCCAAAATTTTTAATGACGGCATATTTGGGATTGGGATCTAACATGATCTCATCCGTTCTGTACGCATTAAAATATGCTTCGTAAGCTACCTTGAAATGTTTTAAAGCATCCTCTATATTACCATCTTCAACAACCAAAGGTATGCGCTTGGTTCGGATAATATGTTCAGGAGTCAATACACCACGCGTTACCTTGGCTCTTAGATCGTCCTGTGAAGCATAATGTATAGCCAGAGGAGTCTGGTTGATATGCATAAATTTATCTATATTTAATCCATTAATATCGAATTTTGCAGGTTCGATCTCTTCGAGCATTACTTTGGTATTTTTTTCTAAAAAGAGTTCTGCCTTACTTACTGCTTCTATCATCTTATCATACGACCTCTTCGCATCATCATCAAAGGTAAAGATACCATGATGATGCAGAATGATCCCTTCGCATCTCTCCCAATCAAATCCCTCTTTGGTCATCCCATGGATTTTCTGTGCCAGTACAAACCCGGGCATGACATAAGGTACAATGAGAAAATCCGGAAAAAGTTTTTCTATGTGCTTCTTGCCCTGCCTGGAATTGCTTATGGTCACTATGGCATCAGCATGGGTATGATCCACCACCTTAAAAGGGATGAGCGCATGCAAGATAGCCTCTACGGAAGGATTGGGCGCATTTTTATCTATCATTGCGGACTTTTGTCCTGCTACCATATCGGTATCACTAAGGCTGTTCAGTGTTGCCATCTCTAAAAGAGTAGACATCTTCACAGGGGCAAAGCCTTCAGCTTTAATAGAGACCAGATCCCATCCACTCCCTTTGACAAAGAGTATCTCTTCACCATTGACTTTGCTTTTGACTGAGGTGTTGCCTCCTCCGTGAAGTACCAGTGCATCACTCTGTCCCAAAAGATTGGAGGAGTAAACCCGTAGATCCAAGTCTGTTTTACATTGCTTTGCTTCCTCTTCATTCCATAGGTTTTTCAAAGTTTATCCCAATACTTCGAGTTCATCGGTATATTTATGCTCACAGTACGGCTCATAGCTGGACTTATAGACTGCATAGTGTTCTGAAGCTTTATGCCCATCCAGTGCAGCCTCATCTTCCCAGCTCTCATACGCCATAAATTTTCTTGGGTTGTCTTTATATTGGAAAATCTCATAAAAAATGACACCCTTTTCTGCTTTGCTTGGTATCACCATGGCTGAGAGAAGCTCTTTCATTTTTTCTTCGCATCCCTCTTTTGCTATAAATGTTACACGTTTCGTGATTGTCATTATTTTCTCCTGTATATTAATAATGCAGAATAACGAAAAGTAGGTTAAAAGTGGAATGATTATAAAAATAATTTAAGCATAATCCGTATCAAAGAATATACCAAGGATCACCATAAGCACAAGAAGAAAGATCATGATCTTATAAAGTGTTTCTTCACTTGGGAGTCGCATAGGGTTCCTTTTAATTGTCTATAATGTAAATGATCTCAGTCTTATTTTTCTTGGTCTGTATCTCATAAATACTCAATCCTTCTATAGGGAGTTTCATAAAATCTTTTAAAGAAGTGATACCTGCTTTTGCTATCTCTCTTAAGACGATACCCCTGTAGGCTTTTGCCCAGTGACTCACTACTTTACCCTCTTTGATGAATTTGAGTGTGGTGTAAGGTAAGGTAGGTTTGTAGTATTTGTCATAGAAGCCTGCACGTATGTCCAAGATATCTTCTCCTTCAAGATAGTTGTCCAAACGTTCTTGCAGCAGAGGTTTGTAGAACTGTTCTGGTTTGATGTCACCTATTGATTTACCTTGTTGCAGCCGGTATTCTGGGATGTTGTCATTGGCTTTGAGTATACCAAACAGATTTGAGAAGATCAGCAGGTTATTATGTAGGTATATTTGGGCATCTTCATCAAGCTCACTGTAATTTAAGTAATCAAAAGCCACACCCGTGTAACGTTCAATAGCTTTCATGGCAGGTTCATGGATAATGTCACGTTTATGTCTTAGAATATCTGCTTCTTTTTTGAGCCCAAACATGGTAGAAAGTGTTACCATATCCCCCTTTTGCAAAATATTCATATAGTAATGTAAAAGTTGTGTACGATGAGGTAGCAGATCTTCAAAAAGTAGATTTTCCAATTTGAATGGCTCTGTTCCGCCAGATGTTTTTGTTTCGCTGGGTGCCAATAGTATTTTCATTAAAGAGATATCCTTCTGTAAATATGTCTGTATTCTATAGAAATTGGCTAAAAAAGAGGAATTTTGATTTTTTTTCTAAAAATCCTTGACTTTTAAAATATTTTTGTCTATAATTCCCGTCCATTTTAAGTGTAACATCTTTTAATGATGGTGCTGGTGTAGCTCAGCTGGCTAGAGCAGCTGATTTGTAATCAGCAGGTCGGGGGTTCGAGTCCCTTTACCAGCTCCATAGAAATATAATTATCAGTGTTTGTACCAGTAATAACAACAAGCAAATATCGTGGTGAGTTACTCAAGTGGCCAACGAGGGCAGACTGTAAATCTGCTGACTATGTCTTCGAAGGTTCGAATCCTTCACTCACCACCATCTCTGTTAAGTTGCATAAAGAAACGACGCGGGCGTAGCTCAGTGGCTAGAGTTCCTGCCTTCCAAGCAGGCTGTCGAGGGTTCGAATCCCTTCGCCCGCTCCATAAACTGGGAGCTGTGTGAATTATGTACTTAACACTAACTACTTCACATTGAAAAGCTTCACATTTTATTTATTATTTTTAGGGATAGGCTAAAAAAATCTAACCTATATACTAAATATATTAAATAGCAAACACACAATAAACAAAAGTGCCCATATGGCTCAGGGGTAGAGCACTTCCTTGGTAAGGAAGAGGTCGTGAGTTCAAGTCTCACTATGGGCTCCAGAACCAAGTATGGACAAGTGTGTAGTAACGATACTATACTCCTGTCCATATAGGTTAATATTGACTTAAGAAGATTTGGGTATAATACTGCCTTTATAAAAACATTTACGCTAGGAGAAAAGCATGGCTAAAGAAAAATTTGAACGTACGAAACCGCACGTTAACATCGGTACTATCGGTCACGTTGACCACGGAAAAACTACATTAACAGCTGCAATCACAATGTGTTTAGGGCTTAAAAATGGTCAAGCAACTATGGATTATGATCAAATTGATAATGCTCCAGAAGAGAGAGAAAGAGGAATTACAATTGCTACTTCTCACGTAGAGTACGAAACAGATAGTAGACACTATGCTCACGTTGACTGTCCAGGTCACGCGGATTACGTTAAAAACATGATTACCGGTGCTGCTCAAATGGACGGTGCTATTCTTGTTATTGCTTCAACAGATGGACCAATGGCTCAAACTAGAGAGCACATCCTTCTTTCTAAGCAAGTAGGTGTACCATATATCGTTGTATTCTTGAACAAAGAAGATCAACTTGATGATGAAGATAAAGAAGAGATGTTAGAGCTTGTAGAGATGGAAGTACGTGAACTTCTTTCTGAGTACGATTTCCCGGGTGATGATACACCAATCGTAGCCGGTTCTGCATTCAAAGCGCTTGAAGAAGCAAAAGCTGGAACAGCTGGTGAGTGGTCAGAAAAAATCTATACACTTATGGATGAAGTTGATGCATACATCCCTGAACCAAAAAGAGAAACAGATAAAGATTTCCTAATGGCAATCGAAGATATCTTTACTATCCAAGGTCGTGGTACAGTTGTAACTGGTAAAGTTGATCGTGGTCAAGTATGTGTTGGTGACGAAGTTGAAATCGTTGGTCTTAAAGATACTCAAAAAACAACCGTAACCGGTGTTGAAATGTTCCGTAAAGAGATGGATTGTGGTATTGCCGGTGATAACTGTGGTGTTCTTATCCGTGGTATCGATAAAGAAGCGGTACAAAGAGGTATGGTTCTTTGTAAACCGGGTTCAATCACTCCACATACTCAATTTGAAGCTGAAATCTATGTTCTTACTAAAGAAGAAGGTGGTAGACACACTCCATTCTTTGATAACTATAGACCACAGTTTTATGTACGTACAACAGATGTAACTGGTTCAGTTAAGCTTCAAGAAGGTACTGAAATGGTTATGCCAGGTGATAACGTTAAAATCAATGTTGAACTTATTGCTCCAGTTGCACTTGATGAAGGTACTAAATTCGCTATCCGTGAAGGTGGTAGAACTGTTGGTGCTGGTGTTGTTTCTAAGATTATTGCTTAGTAAAACACAGCAAGAGACTTGTTCTCTTGCTCACTTATCATAGGAGATAACAATGAGAGAAACTGTTCACTTAGGCTGTGAGAAATGTACAAGACGTAATTATCACACAACTAAAAACAAAAAAACAACAACAGAGAAACTTGCACTTAAGAAATACTGTAAGTGGTGTAAAGAACACACTGTTCATAAAGAGATGAAGCTGTAACAAGCTTTGGCTCTTTATTTTTAGGCCAATAGCTCAGTTGGTAGAGCACTGGTCTCCAAAACCAGGTGCCGGGGGTTCGAGTCCCTCTTGGCCTGCCATAACAAAGGTAACAGACATGGGAAAAATTTCAACATTTATTGCAAACGCGAAAGCGGAGATCCATAAAGTAATATTTCCAACAAAAGTACAAGTAAGACAAGCATTTTTAGCAGTTATTCTCGTAGTAACTGTAATATCAATATTTTTAGCGTTGGTTGACCTCATGATGTCATCAATCGTATCATCAGTTTTATAGGATAGACAATGGCTTTTCAATGGTATGCAATCCAAACATATTCAGGTTCTGAACAATCAGTAAAAAGAGCAATTGAACAACTAGTCCTTGATCACGGTATCGAAGAGAAAGTTGAACGTATTGTAGTTCCTACCGAAGAAGTAATTGAAGTTAAAAATGGTGAGAAGAAAATTACTGAACGTACACTCTACTCAGGGTATGCTTTCGCACATATAGACCTGGATACTGATCTTTGGCATAAGATACAATCTTTGCCAAGAGTATCTAGATTTATCGGTGAACAAAAGACACCTACTGCTTTAAGTGAAGCAGATATCAAAGTGATTTTAGACAAGATGGAGCAAAAAGCTGCACCTAGACCTAAAGTTGATTTTGAAACAGGTGAAATGGTACGTATTATTGACGGACCATTCGCGAACTTTACAGGAATGGTCGAAGAGTATGATCTTGACCATGGTAAATTGAAGTTAAATGTTTCAATTTTTGGTAGAAATACACCAGTTGAAATTCTCTACACACAAGTAGAAAAAATAATATAACCGTATAGCGGTTAAATCAAACAAAGGAAGAACAGATGGCAAAAAAAATAGCTGAAAAGTTTAAAATGATGATCCCAGCTGGTGCTGCAAATCCATCACCACCGGTAGGTCCAGCACTTGGACAACGTGGTGTAAACATTATGGAGTTTTGTAAAGCGTTTAATGAGAAAACAAAAGATCAGATGGGATTTAAAGTTCCAGTGATCGTAACTGTATATGCAGATAAAAGTTTTACAATGGAGACAAAGCAGCCACCTGCAAGTGAGCTTATTTTGAAAGCAGCTGGGCTGAAAAAAGGTACAGACAATCCTCTTCTTAACAAAGTTGGAACGATCACAAAAGCAAAACTTGATGAGATTATTGAGAGAAAAATTGTTGATATGAATACAAATGATAAAGAGATGGCAGCAAATATTATTGCCGGAACTTGTAGAAGTATGGGTGTTGAGATAGTAGACTAATCTTAAGTTAAAGATAATCTTATACCACATGATTTAAAAAATGTGGGAGCATAGAAAGCGGAGAAAATGATGGCAAAAAAAGTAAGTAAAAGAAGAGAAGCTCTACTTAAAAAAGTAGATGCAACCAAAGAGTATAGTGTTGATGAAGCAATGAGCACACTTAAAGATCTTAAATCAGCAAAATTTGATGAAACAGTTGAAGTAGCGCTAAACCTCAATGTTGACCCAAGACATGCAGATCAAATGGTAAGAGGATCAGTTGTTCTTCCAAATGGAACTGGTAAAAAAGTAAGAGTAGCAGTCTTTGCAAAAGATGCTAAAGCAGACGAAGCAAAAGCTGCAGGTGCTGATCTTGTAGGTTCAGATGAACTTATTGAGCAAATTCAAGCAGGGAATATTGATTTTGATATCGTGATATCAACACCGGATATGATGGGTGTACTTGGTAAAGTTGCAAGAGTACTTGGACCAAAAGGTCTTATGCCAAATCCTAAAACAGGTACAGTAACGATGGATGTTGCTAAAGCTGTTGAGAATGCAAAAGGTGGACAGGTCAACTTTAGAGTAGATAAAAAAGGTAACATTCATGCCGGTATTGGAAAAATTTCATTTGATATTGAAAAAATCAGAGAAAACTTCAATACACTTCTTGAGACTATTAATAAAGCAAAGCCCGCATCTGCCAAAGGTAGATTTATAAGCAATGCAGCAATTTCATTGACGATGAGCCCGTCAATCACGCTTGATACAACAGAAGTCATGGATATTAAATAAATTTTAACTTTATAAAAGACAGGAATTTCCTGTCTTTTTCCTAGTTGTTTCAACAGAAAATTACAGAGTTTAATTTTCTGTTGAGGGTAACTGGTTACCACTCATAATCTTAGACTGAAGATAACCGGGGCGAAAGCTTAATTAATATATCCGAAAAGATATATGTGTATGGTCTGTCCATATACCCTGTTAGAAGGTCGGAAGGAGACACTATGACAAGAACTAGAAAAGAAGAACTAGTTGCAGAGATGACGGCAGAGTTTAAAGAAGCTGGTGCCATTATCGTTTGTGATTACAAAGGTATGACTGTTGAGAATCTTGAGATTGTAAGAAATCTTGCAAAAGCTGAAGAGACTAAAGTCAAAGTTGTTAAAAACAGACTAGCAATGATCGCATTGGAAAATGCAGGATGTGAAGCTGTGGATTTTAAAGAAACTAACCTTGTAATTTGGGGTGATACACAGGTTTTACCTTGTAAGATCGCTGACAAAGCTGCGACTCAATTCAAAGATAGTTTTGCAATCAAAACTGGTTTGATCCAGGGTGAAGTTGCTAGTATGGATACGATTATGGCTATGGCCAAACTTCCTACTAGAGATGAGCTTATTGGTATGCTTCTTAATGTATGGAATGCACCGGTTCAGAACTTTACTATTGGATTGCAGGCACTTGCGACTAAAAAAGAAGAAGAGTAGTGTGGTGAGAGCCACGAGGCTCTTTTAATTTGAAAGGCGAAAGCGTTTCAACTAATTTGAATAATAATTTTAAGGATTAATTATGGCAACAACTAAAGAAGATGTTCTTGAGTTTATCTCAAACATGTCAGTACTTGAGCTTTCTGAGCTTGTAAAAGAATTTGAAGAGAAATTTGGCGTATCTGCACAAGCTACAGTAGTAGCTGCTGGTGGAGCTGCTGCTGGTGGTGAAGCTGCTGAAGCGCAAACTGAGTTTGACGTAGTTCTTACAGATGCAGGAGATAAAAAGATCAACGCGATTAAAGTAGTAAGAGCGATCACAGGTCTTGGACTTAAAGAAGCAAAAGCTGCAGTTGAAGAAGTACCTTCAGTACTTAAAGAAGCTTGTTCTAAAGAAGAAGCAGAAGAGTTCAAAAAACAGATCGAAGAAGCTGGCGCTAAGTGTGAGCTTAAATAAGTCTAAGGACTTATTGAGATTGGATACTTTATCCGGTCTCAACCTACGCAGATATAGTTAAAAGCTATTCGGAGACATTTTCATACCCTCCTCTAATAGTTTCTTTGTGTATCTAAAACTTTATAGTTATTAAAACAGACTATGACGAAACGATATTAATCGATTATAAACAAACTACTAACACCACTACAAGGACAAACATGTTAAATTCTTTGCATTCTGGTAACAGACTTCGTGTTGACTTTTCTAAAACTCCAAGAGAGATAGAGATCCCGAATTTACTTCAACTTCAACAAAAAAGTTATGAAAACTTTTTAATGTTAGGCGAAAAAGACAGAAAAAACTCTACTTTAGAGAAAGTTTTCAGATCTTCGTTCCCTATACATGATCAACAAAACAGATTGACACTAACCTATAAGAACTCTGAAATCATTAGACCGAAATATACAGTAAGAGAGTGTATGGAGAGAGGGTTGACTTACTCTGTATCACTGAAAATGAATATTGCGCTTACTATCTGGAACAGAGATGAAAAGACAGGTGAAAAACTTGATCCAAAGGAGATCAAAGAGCAGGCAGTATTTGTTCGTGATATTCCTTTAATGACAGAGAGAACTTCTTTTGTTGTCAATGGTGTTGAAAGAGTGATTGTTAATCAGCTTCACAGATCTCCGGGAGTTATCTTTAAAGAAGAAGAGGGAACAACCGTGGGTGCGGGTATGCTTTACTCTGCACAGATCATTCCTGATCGTGGTTCATGGTTGTATTTTGAATATGATTCTAAAGATATCCTTTATGCACGTATCAATAAAAGAAGAAAAATTCCTGTAACGATCCTTTTTAGAGCTTTGGATTATTCTAAAGATGATATTGTAAAACTATTTTATACAACCAAAGAGATCAATATTAAAGATAACAGATTTCTAGTGAGGTTTGATGCAAATGATTTTGGTGGTAGAGCCGAATATGATGTAAAAGATATGCATGGCAATACAGTTGTGAATGCAGGAAAAAGACTCACCAAGAAGAAAGCACAGAAGCTTATTGAGGATGGTTTAGAGTGGATAGAATATCCTCTTGAAGTACTTATGGAAAGACACTTGGCAACTGCAGTGATTGATCAGGAAAGTGGTGAAGTATTGTATGATGCGGTTTCTCCATTGGATGAGACAAAACTAAAAAAGATGATTGAACAGGGTATTGACAAGATCGAGATTATTAACGATCTGGCTGAAGGTGCTGATCGTTCTATCATCAATGCATTTATTGCAGACAATGAGAGTTTAAGACTACTCAAGCAGACAGAAGAGATAGATGATGAGAATATACTCTCTGCAATTCGTATCTATAAAGTGATGAGACCAGGTGAACCGGTTACTCCAGAAGCTGCAAAATCATTCTTGAGACAGCTTTTCTTTGATCCTGAAAGATATGATCTTACACAAGTTGGTCGTATGAAAATGAACCATAAGCTTGGGCTTGATACACCGGAGTATGTGACTGTACTTACTGCTGAGGATCTTATTAATACAGTAAAATATTTGATCAAAGTAAAGAATGGTCAGGGACATATTGATGACAGGGATCACCTAGGAAACAGAAGAATTAGGGCTATTGGTGAGTTACTTGGGAATGAGTTACATAATGGTCTTGTGAAAATGCAAAAAGCGATCAAAGACAAGATGACTACAGTATCAGGCACACTCGATGAGATCATGCCGCACGATCTTGTAAACTCTAAAATGATCACTAATACCATTTTGGAGTTCTTCTCCTCAGGACAACTTTCTCAGTTTATGGATCAGACAAACCCACTTTCTGAAGTGACACACAAAAGACGTCTTTCTGCACTGGGTGAGGGTGGTCTTGTCAAGGAGAGAGCCGGCTTTGAAGTAAGGGATGTTCACCCTACTCATTATGGACGTATTTGTCCAATTGAAACACCGGAAGGTCAAAATATTGGTCTTATCAATACCTTGGCGACTTATTCCAAAGTAAATGAACATGGATTTATTGAAGCACCTTATAAAGTAGTAAAAGATTGTCAAGTGACTGACGAGATCGTCTATATTACTGCAACACAGGAAGAAGATAAATGTATTGCACCTGCATCAACCGTATTGACAGAAGATGGGCGTATTGCAGAAGATCTTATTGAAACCAGACTCAATGGTAATATTGAGTTGAATGATGCAAAACGTGTGAATCTTATTGATATCTCACCATTAATGATCTCTGGTTCTGCAGCAGCACTTATTCCATTCTTGGAGCACGATGATGCAAACCGTGCGTTGATGGGTTCAAACATGCAGCGTCAGGCAGTACCTCTTTTGAAAACAGATGCACCTGTTGTTGGTACCGGTATGGAAGCGATCGTTTCTCGTGATGCTTGGGAAGCTGTCAAAGCAAAAAGAGGCGGAAAAGTTGAAAAGGTAGATGCAAAGAATATTTATATCATGGGTGAAGATGAAACAGGTGTATTCATTGACCATTATCCATTAGAAAAAAATATGAGAACCAACCAGAATACAACGTTTACACAAACACCGATTGTAAAGCTTGGTGATGTGATCGAAGCGAACCAGATCATTGCTGACGGTGCCAACATGGATCAGGGTGAGCTTGCTATTGGTAAGAACATCATGGTTGCCTTTATGCCTTGGTATGGGTATAACTATGAGGATGCGATCATTATTTCAGAAAAGATCATCCGGGAAGATACATTTACTTCTGTGCATACCTATGAAAAAGAGGTAGAAGCTAGAGAACTCAAACATGGAACAGAAGAGATCACACGTGATATCCCGAATATCCGTGAAGATGAACTGCTTCATCTTGATGAGAGTGGTATTGTTCAAATCGGAACCTATGTGAAACCGGGAATGATCCTTGTAGGTAAAGTAAGCCCTAAAGGTGAGATCAAACCAACACCGGAAGAGAGACTTCTAAGAGCAATCTTTGGTGAAAAAGCAGGGCATGTGGTGAATAAATCACTTTACTGTCCGGCTTCCATGGAAGGTGTGGTTGTTGACATTAAAGTCTTTACAAAAAAAGGTTATGAGAAAGATGCACGTGCGATTCAGGCCTATGAAGAAGAGAAAGCGATCTTAGATTCAGATCACCATGATCAACTTCTTATGATAGACAGAGAAGAGATCTTGCGTATAGCCAACTACCTTTCAAATCAGGCATTAGCTAAAGATGTCACTATCGGTGAAGTTGTATTTAAAAAAGGTACTATGATCCCGGGAGAAACAATTAAAGAGGTGAATAGATTTGCTCTGAGAGGTGTGGTACAGTCTTACTCTGATGAGGTACAAAATGAGTATGAGTCACTTAAGAACTATTTCTTAAAACAAAAAAAGAGGCTGAAAAATGAGCATGAAGAGAAGTTAAGTATTCTTGAAAAAGATGATATTCTCCCTTCAGGTGTAACAAAATTGGTTAAAATCTATATTGCAACAAAGAGAAAGCTCAAAGTTGGGGATAAAATGGCAGGACGTCATGGAAACAAAGGTATTGTCTCAAATATTGTTCCAGAGATCGATATGCCATATATGGAAGATGGAAGACCTGTTGAAATTATCCTTAACCCGCTAGGGGTACCATCACGTATGAATATTGGACAAATTCTTGAGGTACACCTTGGACTTGTAGGTAAGAGACTTGGAGAACAGATCCAGGATATGTTCGAACATAAGCAAAAAGATTTTGTAAAAGACCTTAGAGCAAAAATGATTGAGATTTCAGATGTGGCTAAGCTTATGAATGCCAAAGAACTGCTTTCAGCCATGAGTGATGAAGAACTTCTGAAATACGGTAGAGACTGGGCAACTGGTGTCAAGTTTGCTGCGCCGATATTTGAAGGGGCAAATCAGGCTGAATTTGATAAATTGTTTGAACTTGCCAAGATTGATTCTGATGGTAAAACTGTATTGTATGATGGTAAAACCGGTGAAAAGATGATTGAAAGAGTCAATGTCGGGTATATGTATATGCTTAAATTACATCACTTGGTTGATGAAAAGGTACATGCACGTTCAACTGGACCTTATTCATTGGTCACACAGCAGCCAGTCGGCGGTAAAGCACTCTTTGGTGGACAAAGATTTGGAGAGATGGAAGTTTGGGCATTGGAAGCTTATGGTGCTGCACATATTCTTAAAGAGATGTTGACGATCAAGTCAGATGATGTTGAAGGTAGAGCAAGAGCATACAGAGCGATCACTAAAGGTGAATCTGTACCAGAATCAGGTGTACCTGAGACTATGTTTGTCTTAACGAAAGAACTTCAAGCTCTTGGTTTAGATGTAGACCTATATGAAAGCAAAAAAGAAGTGGAGGGTGAAAATGAGTAAATTTTTAGAGGAATTATCGCTAATTGATTTAAATAAAGAAGAAAGACCTAAGGATATAGCAGCATTAAAGTTAGGTGTTGCAAGTCCAGAGAAAATACTTTCTTGGTCATATGGTGAAGTAAAAAAACCAGAAACAATTAACTATAGAACCCTCAAGCCTGAGCGTGATGGGCTTTTCTGTGCGAAAATCTTTGGACCTATCAGAGATTATGAATGTCTTTGCGGTAAATATAAAAAGATGCGTTATAAAGGTGTGGTTTGCGAAAAATGTGGTGTTGAGGTCACTACTTCTAAAGTAAGACGTAACCGTATGGGTCATATTGATCTTATTGCACCTGTTGCACACATTTGGTATGTCTCTTCTCTCCCATCAAGAATCGGTACACTTTTAGGTGTGAAGATGAAAGACCTGGAGAGAGTACTTTATTATGAAGCCTATATTGTTAAGACACCAGGTGAAGCATCTTACGATAATGAAGGGTTAAATCCACTTGCGAAATATGATGTGCTGAATGAAGAACAATATCAACAGATCGTACAGCGTTTTGGTGATACTGGGCTTGATGCACGTATGGGTGGAGAGATCATCCAGGAATTACTTGCAGATCTTGATCTTGTAGAGATGTTCTCTCAACTCAAAGAAGATATTCAAGCAACAAAATCTGAAGCAAAAAGAAAAACCATTGTCAAAAGATTAAAAGTGATTGAAGCATTCCTCCACTCAGGTAACCGTCCTGAATGGATGATGTTGACACAGCTTCCGGTACTCCCACCGGATCTTAGACCACTTGTAAGTCTTGACGGCGGTAAATTTGCTGTTTCAGATGTCAATGATCTTTACAGAAGAGTGATCAACCGTAACCAACGTCTTAAAAGATTGGTAGAACTTGATGCTCCGGAGATTATCGTAAGAAATGAAAAACGTATGCTTCAGGAAGCAGTAGATGCACTCTTTGACAATGGTCGTCGAGGGAATGCTGTTAAAGGTGCGAATAAAAGACCATTGAAATCACTCTCAGAAGTGATCAAAGGGAAGCAGGGACGTTTCCGTCAAAACCTTCTTGGTAAGCGTGTGGATTTCTCCGGACGTTCTGTTATTGTTGTCGGACCGGATCTTCGTATGGATCAGTGTGGTCTTCCAAAGAAGATGGCGATCGAACTCTTTAAACCGCATCTGATGGCAAAACTTGAAGAAAAAGGATATGCAACAACGCTGAAACAAGCTAAAAAAATGATTGAAAAGCAAGAGAATGAAGTCTGGGAGTGTTTAGAAGAAGTGGTAGATAACTACCCTATCTTACTTAACCGTGCACCAACGCTTCACAAACTTTCTATTCAAGCGTTCCACCCAAGACTTATCGAGGGTAAAGCGATTCAATTGCACCCACTTGTATGTTCTGCGTTTAACGCTGACTTTGATGGGGATCAGATGGCGGTACACGTACCACTTTCAGATGAGGCGATTGCTGAAGCAAAAGTATTGATGCTTGCATCTATGAACATTTTGCTTCCTGCATCAGGTAAAGCGATTGCTGTACCTTCTCAGGATATGATTTTGGGTCTTTACTACCTAACGTTAGAGAAGAATGATGTGAAGGGTGAAAATAAACTTTTTGCCAATGTGGAAGAAGTGGAGATTGCGTTTGAACAAAATGCACTTGATCTTAATGCACGTATTAGAACCGTGATTGATGGTAAGATTGCAAAATCCACAGCGGGTAGATTGATCTTAAAATCAATCATCCCTGATTATGTACCCGAAAAGTATTGGAACAAAATACTTAAGAAAAAAGATATCGGTGCATTGGTTGACTACATCTATAAAATAGGTGGTGTTTCTGAGACTGCTGGATTCCTTGATGATCTTAAGGATATGGGTTTTAAATATGCAACAAAAGTAGGGGTTTCTATCTCTATTAAAGATATTATTATTCCAGATGAAAAAGTACCTAATGTTATCGCAGCTAAAGAACAGGTAAAAGAGATTCAAAGACAGTTTGCTGCAGGACTTTTGACTGACCAAGAGCGTTATAACAAAATTATTGATATTTGGACAGATTCAAACAATAGTATTGCAGAGAGTCTTATGTCTCTCATTAAAGCAGATAAAGATGGATTTAACTCTGTACATATGATGGCTGACTCAGGGGCAAGAGGAAGTGCCGCACAGATTAGACAGCTTTCAGGAATGAGGGGTCTAATGGCAAAATCTGATGGATCAATTATTGAGACACCAATTACCTCAAACTTCCGTGAAGGTCTAAATGTACTTGAGTACTTTATTTCAACACACGGTGCAAGAAAAGGTCTTGCCGATACAGCACTTAAAACGGCCAATGCAGGTTACTTGACAAGAAAACTTATTGATGTTGCACAAAACGTGAAGATTGCTATGACAGACTGTGGAACACACGAAGGTGTTGAAGTATCTGATATCGTTGTGGGTAATGAGATGATTGAACCACTTGCAGATAGAATCTACGGTAGAGTTTTGGCTGAAGCTATTATTGACCCTATTACCTCTGAAGTATTGGTAAGTGAGGGTACGATGATAGATGAAGAAACATCTCTCCGTGTACAAGAAGCCGGTGTACGTTCAGTTGTGATGAGAGCACCATCAACTTGTAAAGCACCTAAAGGTATCTGTGCTAAATGTTATGGACTTAACATGGCAGACAACAAAATGGTAAAACGTGGTGAAGCAGTTGGTGTTATTGCTGCACAATCTATTGGTGAACCGGGAACCCAGCTTACATTACGTACTTTCCACACCGGTGGTACTGCAACCGCCGGTAAAGAAGAGCGTTCTGTTATCGCATCCAAAGAAGGTTTTGTAAGATATTACAACCTTTCTGTTTATCGTAACAGAGAAGGTAATCTTATTGTTGCCAACAGAAGAAATGCTGGTGTACTTTTGGTTGAACCAAAGATCAAGGCAGTGACGTCAGGTAAAGTATCGATCGTAGTAACACATGATGAAGTTGTTGTCTCAGTACAGACAAAAGATCAGGATGAGGTAAAATATAACCTTAGAAAATCAGATGTTGCCAAATCAAATGAACTTGCCGGTGTTGCAGGTAAAATTGAAGGGAAACTTTTCCTACCTCTTAAAGACGGAGACAAGGTCGAAGAGGGAGATTCTATTGTTGAAGTGATCAATGAAGGATGGTCGGTTCCAAGCCGTATTCCTTTTGCATCCGAGCTTAAAGTTGAGGACGGTGCCCCCGTCACACAAGAGGTAAAAGCAGAATCCAAAGGTAAAGTGAAATTCTTCCTACTTAAAGGGGATTACCTTGAAGCAACAGATAAATTCAATGCCGGTACCAAAGTGGATGAAAAAGGTCTCTTTGCAGTGATCGTTGATGAAAACAATAGGGAAGCTGCAAGACACTATATTTCAAGAGGTTCGGTGGTTCAGGTAGATAAAGATGCTGTAGTAGAGAGAGGAGCAATACTTTCTGCACCGGAAGTTGCTACACAAGTAGTGATCGCAGAATGGGATCCATATTCTGAGCCTATTATTGCTGAGCAAAAAGGAACCTTGAAGTTTGAAGATATTATTCCTGGAGTGACTGTAGTTGAACAGTTTGATGAAGTAACAGGTGATACAAGACTTGAATTGAATGAATATATTCCTGCTGCCTACAAACCGGCGATCATCCTTGCAACAGAGGGTGGGGAACTTATCCGTTACCAGCTTGATCCTAAAACAAGTTTGTTTGTTCATGACGGTGATGAAGTAAGTATTGCTGATATTTTGGCTAAAACACCAAAAGCAGCGATCAAATCACAAGATATTACCGGTGGTCTTCCAAGAGTATCAGAACTCTTTGAAGCGAGACGTCCTAAAGATATTGCGCAGATAGCACAGATTGATGGTACTGTAAGTTTTGGTAAACCGTTACGTGGTAAAGAGAGACTAATTCTTACCGGCGATAATGGTCAGATGACTGAACAGTTCCTTGATAAAAATAAAGTAGCACTTGTTCATACCGGTGAGTATGTGCATGCAGGTGAAAAATTGACTGATGGTATTATATCAAGTCACGATATCCTTGCAGCATTGGGTGAAAAAGCGTTGTATGAGTATATTGTCTCAGAAGTACAAATGGTCTATCGTCGTCAAGGGGTAAATATATCAGATAAACACATTGAGATCGTTACTTCACAGATGATGAGACAGGTAAAAGTGGTTGAGTCCGGAGATTCTAAATTTATTGCAGGAGATATTATTTCTCGTCGTAAGTTCCAAGAAGAAAATACATCAGTTATTAAACTTGGTGGTGAACCAGCAATTGCAGAGCCAATGCTTGTAGGTATTACCCGTTCTGCAGTTGGTGCAGACTCTATCATTTCTGCAGCATCATTCCAAGATACGACTAAAGTATTGACATCGGCATCTATTGCAGGTACGATTGACAGACTTGAAGATCTTAAAGAAAACGTTGTTATCGGTCGTCTTATCCCTGTGGGTACAGGTATGATTGACAATGATAATGTGAAATTGACTACTGCTGAGTAGTTGATACTTAATTAAAAGCCTCCATATATCAAAGGGTCGATTTGATCGGCTCTATGGTACCTCTCGTTACCATAAGAATAAATCAAGAATTTTTCGATATAATATGCCTCCATTTTTGTCTATAGACACTCTATTTAAGGACTTTCCGAGTCTTTATATATGGTGTAAAAACCAGATTCAATTCAAACTAACCAGAAAGGAAACGATTTGCCTACAATTAACCAATTGATTCGTAAAGAACGTAAAAAGCAAGTGAAAAAATCAAAATCACCTGCACTCGTAAAATGTCCTCAAAGAAGAGGCGTATGTACTAGAGTTTACACAACAACTCCAAAGAAACCTAACTCAGCTTTGAGAAAAGTTGCAAAAGTTAGATTAACATCAGGATTTGAAGTAATCTCATACATCGGTGGTGAAGGTCACAACCTTCAAGAGCACTCTATTGTACTTGTACGTGGGGGAAGAATTAAAGATTTACCTGGTGTGAAATATCACATCGTTCGTGGTGCATTGGATGCGTCAGGAGTAACTGGTAGAACTGTTGCACGTTCTAAATATGGTACCAAGAAACCAAAAAAATAGAACCTAAGAAATAAAAACAGCAGAGACGCTTTTATATAAATGAGAGCTAAATAACATTGAGTATCAGTTAAAAAACTGAGAAGCAATAACAGAAATTTATTTAAAATTTTTGAGTAAATTATAATAATTGAAGGAAGAACAATGAGAAGAAGAAAAGCTCCCGTTAGACCGGTATTGCCAGATCCAGTACACGGTTCTAAAGTATTAACAAAATTCATCAATGCAGTAATGCTAGATGGTAAAAAATCAGTAGCGCAAAAAGTAATGTATGCTGCGTTAGAGAGAATTGAATCAAAATCTGGTGAAAAAGGTATTGAAGTATTCAACAAAGCAATGGATAATATCAAGCCTGTTATGGAAGTAAAATCTAGAAGAGTCGGTGGGGCAACTTACCAAGTGCCTATTGAAGTTAGACCTGCAAGACAACAGTCACTTGGTATCAGATGGATCGTTGATGCTGCTAGAAAAAGAAATGAAAGAACAATGATGGAGCGTTTAAGTAATGAACTTATGGACGCTGCAACTGAAAAAGGTGCTGCTTTCAAGAAGAAAGAAGATATGTATAAAATGGCAGAAGCTAACAAAGCATTTGCTCATTACAGATGGTAAGGGACTAAGTCATGGCAAGAACGCATAAACTTGAAGATGTAAGAAACATCGGTATTGCTGCACACATTGATGCAGGTAAGACAACAACAACTGAAAGAATTCTCTTCTATACAGGTGTTGAGCATAAAATCGGTGAAGTTCACGATGGTGCTGCAACTATGGACTGGATGGAGCAAGAGCAAGAACGTGGTATTACTATTACTTCTGCTGCGACAACCTGTGAGTGGTTAGGTAAACAAATTAACATTATTGACACTCCGGGTCACGTTGACTTTACTATTGAAGTTGAGCGTTCAATGAGAGTTCTTGATGGTGCTGTATCTGTATTCTGTGCTGTAGGTGGAGTTCAACCACAATCAGAGACAGTATGGAGACAGAGAAACCGTTATGGTGTACCTTCACTTGTATTTGTTAACAAAATGGACAGAACAGGTGCTGATTTCTTAGAAGTTGAAAGACAAATTAGAGACAGACTTAAAGGGAATCCGCTTGTGATCCAACTTCCAATAGGTGCTGAAGAAAATTTCGAAGGTGTTGTTGACTTAGTAAAAATGCAAGAAGTTGTATGGGATCAAGATGCAGAAATGGGTTCTAACTACCATGTACAGCCAATCCGTGCTGAACTTCAAGAGCAAGCTGATGAGTGGAGAGAAAAACTTATTGAAGGTATCTCTGAAGTGGATGGTAACGAAGCACTTATGGAAAAATATATGGAAGGTGAAGAACTTACTGAAGATGAGATTGTTGCTGGTATCAAAGCAGCATGTATCGGTATGCATGTAGTACCAATGCTCCCAGGTACTGCGTTTAAAAACAAAGGTGTTCAGACTTTACTTGATGCTGTTGTTGCCTACCTCCCATCTCCAGTTGAAGCACCTGCTATTAAAGGTACTGAAATGGATGATGAGGACAAAGAAGTAATTGTTGAATCTACAGATGACGGTGAATTTGCATCATTGGCATTTAAGATTATGACAGATCCATTTGTTGGACAATTGACATTTATCCGTGTATACCGTGGTTCTTTGGAGTCTGGTTCTTACGTACTTAACTCTACTAAAGAGAAAAAAGAGCGTATTGGTCGTATCATGAAAATGCACGCGATCAAACGTGAAGAAATTTCTGAAATCTATGCTGGTGAGATCGGTGCGGTTGTTGGTCTTAAAAACACAACCACAGGTGATACCCTATGTTCAGACAAAGATAAAGTAGTGCTTGAAAGAATGGATTTCCCGGATCCGGTTATTTCTGTAGCCGTTGAACCTAAAACAAAAGCCGACCAGGAAAAAATGGGACTTGCACTGGGTAAACTAGCAGCTGAAGATCCATCTTTCCGTGTGGCTACTGATGAAGAGTCTGGTCAAACTATTATTTCAGGAATGGGTGAACTTCACCTAGAAATTCTTGTAGATAGAATGAAAAGAGAATTTAAAGTTGAAGCTGAAGTCGGTGCACCACAAGTTGCTTACCGCGAAACGATCAGAAAAGCAGTGAATAAAGAATATAAGTATGCAAAACAGTCTGGTGGTCGTGGACAATTTGGTCATGTTTACCTTAGAATCGAGCCACAAGAGCCAGGATTTGGTTATGAGTTCGTGGACGAAGTTAAAGGTGGGGTTATTCCAAAAGAATTCATTCAGCCGGTTAACAAAGGTATTCAAGAAGCAATGCAAAGAGGTATTCAAGCGGGTTACCCTGTTGAAGATATAAAAGTAACACTTTATGATGGTTCTTACCATGATGTTGACTCCTCTGAAATGGCATTTAAACTTGCCGGTTCTATGGGATTCCGTGAAGGTGCCAGAGAAGCAAATCCGGTGATCCTTGAGCCAATGATGAAAGTTGAAGTTGAAGTGCCAGAAGATTACATGGGAGATGTTATTGGTGATGTTGCCAAAAGACGTGGTCAAGTATCTGGTATGGATGACAGAGCAGGTAACAAGATCGTGAATGCTTTTGTACCACTTTCAGAAATGTTCGGTTATTCAACTGACCTGCGTTCAATGACCCAGGGTCGTGCAACGTATGCGATGGAGTTTGACCACTATGAAGAAGTGCCGCAGAATGTAGCAAAAGAAATCATAGAAAAACGAAATAGTTAATCTTTCGCAGTATTTCACTGCATCTTTGAAGGAGTGCGTTCAGTCATGTACTGACGTACACTCCTTCAGCACAACCTTCAAATCTACAGCAAACTACTACGAAACCTAAAACTATTTTAAATCTAAGCATAGTTCAAAAAAATCTTAATTATTTCGGAAGTATTAAATATTACTCTATTCTAATTTCAAATTAGCATATAATAGTATTTTTAAGAATTAAAGGAACAAAATGAAATTCATCATAGATCTCATAGAAGATGTGCGTGAGCAGATAGGGAATCATGAGGAGTATCTGGTGACTGCTGGATTGTTGAAAGCGGATGAAAATGATAGCGAGAAACTGATCTATGCCGGAGAAGCACCTTTAAATACTACTGTTTTGGATGAGCAGAAAAGACAATTGATCTTTAAAATGGATGGTAGTGAGTCAGAACTGACCATAGGAGAGATTATTCCCTCTTTGTTGATATCTGACATGGATAGAATGATGTATGAGCTTAGAATGGATGTGAATATTCAATATAAAGATATGGAGATTGTAGGGTTTGGTAAAAATGATCAGCAGAAGAGATATATCCTCTTTATCAGGATATAAATCTTCTTTAATTTCTTATGCGTAAACAGATTCTTTTTTGAACTCTTTGGCAAGCATTGCATAAAAAAGGGCTCTGTATTTGTTTCTGTTCGATGTACCCATCGCTTCACATACTTTTTTAATAGCAGCATCAAGTTTAGCATCATCTGCAGCCAAACCAAGCTTTTTCTGTAAGAAATTCTTTTTGACTGTTTCAAGTTCTGAAGCTTGAGAACATGATACTGTCTCACTGTCTTTTTTATAAATAGACGGTCCCAGCCCTGCAGTGACTTTTGCAATAAGGTCAGCAGATACGTTTAAACCAAGCTTTTTGGCTTCGGCAGTATAGTGCTCTATTTTTTCATCTCTTTTGCTCATTCTTCTTCCTTTATTTATGAATTTGTAGCCATTAATTATAGCTATAAAATTCTTTTAGGTCAAATATTGAGGTTTTTGGGCTAAAAGTATCCAATTCATATTTAGTTTATGGGAGTGGGAAAAGTGTGCAATGGATTCAAAAGGAATTTTTTTACGTTTTTTGATCACTGCATAGTATTGGGGATCAAGACCAAGTGCCAATGCAATATCTTTATCCAGAATTTTCTCTTTTTTGGTTTGAATAGAAAGAATTTTTTTTATTCTTTGCATCACGTTATTAAAATCTATCATTATTATCCTTGGTAGTTAGTCTGGTGATATAATAATAGATTTTTAGAGAGGAGGTTGAAAATATGACATATTGTCATATTTTATTTCAAATGGTGAAGTTTAGTTTTTTGTACTATCTGTACTATCTATTTCTATAACAGTATGTACATTTCCTCTTGGATTGAAATCAGCAATTAATTTCATAGATCTCGGTTCCAGTTTACTGTAGAGTGTATCATAGATCTCATTGGCAGAATTTTCATGAGAGATATGTCTATACATAAATGAATTAATGTATAGTTTCAGCGCTTTGAGTTCTATAACTCTTTTGTTTGGAACATAAGAGAGTTTCAATGTTGCAAAGTCAGGGTAACCTGAACGTGGGCAGAGGCACATGAACTCCGGAAGTTCAATATTGATTGTATAATTCTTTTCATGTTCATTTGGCCAGAAGTTCTCTTTGGCATTTATATCAAATTCTTGTATCTCTTTTTCACCGTATTTCATTTCTATCCTTTAATTATATTTGTCTATAAGTGTTTTTTCTGCAATAGGTTTAGCAATACCAAACCCTTGCAGGTAGTCGATTCCAAGTGCTTTAAGTTTCTTTTTTTGTGACTCGTTGTCTACCCATTTTGCTACAGTAGTAATATGTAGATCTTTTGACATTTTGACCAAAGAAGTCAGCATGGCATAGGTATTCGTATCATCAAGTTTTGTGACATAGTCTCTGTCAAACTGCACAAGATCAAACTTAAAATGTTTCATATATTCCATGGAGGCATTGGAAGAACCAAAGTTATCAATGGCAATTCGTATCCCTTTGGATCTGAAACTGTTGAGTGTCTTAAGATAGCTGCTGAGATTATGGTGTGCTTTTCTCTCATAAAGTTCTATGATCAAACGTGAAGGATCAATATTTTTTTCTTTCAGGTAGGCAAAAAATTTATCCTGAAAAGTTTTATCTCTTAAAGAAAAAGGAGAGAGATTGAATGTAAAAGCAATAGTCTCATCTACCAGAGGGAGAAGATCTACTACATGTTTAAATAAAATGAAGTCATACTCTCTGCCTAAGCCTAAACGGTTAATTATAGGAAGGTAGACTCTGGGAAGGATATCTCCTATAGTTTCTGACTTGAGTTTGGCAGATATTTCATAAATATCGATCTGGTTGTTTTTTGTATTAAGCAAAGGTCTGAAGGAGAGGAGAAGTTTTTCTTCTTTTAAGGCTGTAATGATATTGGATTCAACTTGAGAGATCTCTTCAGCATTTTTAATGAAGTTTGCTTCTTGAGATCCGGAAGTATCTTTTTCCTGTGCAGCAATAATATCTTTAAGCTGTAAAATGATCTTTTCAAAATCTTCACCGGTATGGGTTACAATAGAAAATTTATAATCTACTTCTATATCATTAATTATTTTGTTCTCTGCAATATATTTTTGCATGATCGACTGGATCTGTTCATTCTCCTCATTCAGGGCGATAACGAACTCTGCACCATAGAGTCTACCGATGAAAACATTTTCTAATCCATGCTGTTTAAAAACAAGGTTCAATTTATGCACCATGGTATAGAGAAGAAGATCAATCTGTTCAATACTGTAATGTTCATTGAGTGTTGATAGATTGTCAATGGTCAAGAGTACTAAAGATTTGGGTTTGTAGTGTTTCAGTTTATATATAAATGCTTTTTGGTTAAAGCCCTGGGTGGTCTGGTCTATGAGTGTCTCCTGTACACTTAGTTCGATGAGAAAATAGATAAAGTAGATCGTAATAAAAACAATACCGGCAATTAAAAATTTATTGCCCAGTGTAAGAGTGAGGTTTTCATCTTGAAAGAAAAGAGCATAGAGTACCAGGAAAATAAGAACAAGTAAAGGGATACCTGCCCGAAGTGCAAGTTTAAAACGACGTTCCCTCTCTTGCAGTTCGGAGAGTAACATTAAACATCCAGATGTTTTACATCTTTAGCATGGCTTTCGATGTAGTTTCTTCTTGGTTCAACTTCGTCACCCATGAAAAGAGTAAAGGTATCACTTGCCTCTTCTACATCTTCTATTTTGACTTGAAGGAGTTTTCTGTTGTCTGGGGTCATAGTAGTTTCCCAAAGCTGTTCCGGGTTCATCTCACCAAGACCTTTATAGCGTTGGATATAGGCACCTTTTTTTGCAGATCCCTCTATTTGATTGAAGAGTTCTAAAAGATCTTTATCTTTAAATTCATCTGTAATATGTTCCTTGATTCTCTGGTTTAACTCTATGGCTTGATTGTATTGAGGATTGGTAAAGAGTACTTCATCTATAATGAGCTCTTCCAAACCGTCATTCGTCTGTACAAAGAGATGGATCTCTTCTTCAGTAATGTTTTTATTAAGGATGTTGTACCCCAGTGCAGCAATATATTTTTCAATTGTTTTTGCCAATGCTTTATTGGAAGTACCAATGATATCAGGATTTTCTATCATATAACGGATGACTTCAGGCAGGGCAAAACGATTTTCAAGATCTTTGAGTGCCATCTTATAATGTCCTACAAGTTTAAAGAGATCTACCAGATCTGCCTGTCCCATTGTTTCGCTTTCTATCGCATCAATACCATGTTCTATAAGGAAGTTATTCAGAGCAGTATCATCTTTGAGATAGGTCTCATTTTTCCCTTTTTTATACCGGTAAAGCGGTGGCTGTGCAAGATAGAGATAGCCTTGTTCGATTACCGGCTGCAAAAATCTAAAGAAGAAGGTCATGAGGAGTGTTTGAATATGGGAACCATCTACATCGGCATCCGTCATAATAATGATCTTGTGGTAGCGGAGTTTCTCTTCGTTAAACTCTTCACCGATCCCACAGCCAAGCGCAGTGATCATATTCTTGATCTCGTCTGATTTTAGGATCTTTTCCAAACGTGCTTTTTCAACATTTAGAATTTTACCTTTAAGAGGTAAAATCGCCTGAAATACTCTGTCACGTCCCTGTTTTGCAGAACCGCCTGCAGAATCCCCTTCCACTAGGTAAATCTCAGAGATTTCAGGGTCTTTGCTTTGGCAGTCTGCCAGTTTACCTGGAAGCGTACCGATACTCATAGAATCTTTACGTTTTACAAGATCTTTTGCTCTTTTTGCAGCATCTCTACCACGTGCAGCAAGTAATACCTGTGCCATGATCGCTTTAGCTTCTATAGGATTCTCTTCAAGATATTTGTTAAAGTTTTCAGAGAAGAATTTCTGTACCAACGGACGCACATAGGATGAACCGAGTTTCCCTTTGGTTTGTCCTTCGAACTGTGGCTCAGGTACTCGTACGGAGACAATAGCGATCAGCCCCTCTTTACAGTCATCACCTGTGATCTTCACCCCTTTCTCTTTGGCATTGGCATTTTTAGCGATGTAGCTTGCCATAGAACGTGTCAATCCTGCTCTGAAACCTGCTTCATGTGTTCCGCCATCAGGTGTTTTAATGTTATTCACGAATGAAAGTGATTTTTCTGAGTCTGCATCACAATACATGAGCGCAATGTCTATCTCAATATCATCTGCTTTACCCTGAAAGAATTGAGCAGTGGAAAGAGGCTCTTTGTTGTTCATATCTTCGACGAACTGCTTGATACCGCCTTCAAAATGATACGCCTCTTTGGTTCCATCACGTTCATCTTTGAACTCAATGGTAATACGAGGGTTAAGGTAGCAAAGTTCCTTGAAACGCTTCATAAGGATCTCTTTTTGGAATATGACGCCTTCTGTAAAGATGGTATCATCCGGCCAGAACTCGATCTTGGTTCCTTTTTTACGGGTTGTTCCTGTAGCAGCTAACGGTTCCTGCGGGATACCTGCTTTAAAGTCCTGCTCATAGATACTCCCTTCACGGTTAACCGTAAGGTGAAGATCTTTCGAAAGAGCATTGACAACAGAGACTCCCACTCCATGAAGTCCACCGGAAACTTTGTAAGTGTCTTTGTCAAATTTACCACCGGCATGAAGTACGGTCATTACCACTGTTGCGGCAGAGATCTTTTCTGTTGGGTGCTCAGCAACAGGGATACCACGACCGTTATCTTCAATGATGGCAGAACCTGCTTTGGTCAGTGTCACTTTGATCGTATCACAGAAGCCTGCCATAGCCTCATCTATTGAGTTGTCTACGACTTCATAGACCAAGTGGTGAAGACCCTTTGTAGAGGTATCTCCAATGTACATTCCTGGTCTTTTTCTTACTGCTTCAAGTCCTTTAAGAACCTTAATATTACTCGCTCCATATTCTGCCATGGTCAGACTCCCTTAATAGGTTTATAATAGTAACTATTTTATCTAAAATTACCTTATAGAAAGCACGATAATAAGGGGTTTTAGGGGGTGTATGTAGGGTGATCATTCCTTCCCACCAATTCATCTTAAATTATTACAGCAGATATAACCTAAAATACATGCATTTCCCCTAATCGAGAAATACTAATGTATAAATTTGGGTTAAATCAAAAAGGAGGTCTGTCTTGGTTACTTCTTCTCCTTAAAAAACAAGACATACAACCCCGGTAAAACCAAAAGCGTTAGTATAGTTGAAGAGATGATTCCCCCTGTAACAACCACCGAGAGTGGGTACTGTATCTCTGAGCCTACACCAGTGGCATAAAGCAGTGGCAAGATACCAAAGAGTGTGGTAAAGGCTGTCATGAGTACGGGTCTTAGGCGTAGCAGTGTGGCATCTTTAACCAAGTCGATGGTTTTGATGGTAGGAAACTTCTTACGTAGTTCATCGATGAAGGATACCAAGACGATACCATTGAGTATGGCGATGGCAAAGATAGCGATGAACCCGACAATAGCGGAGACGGAGAGGTACTCACCACTTATGAGAAGTCCTGCTATACCTCCTATCATTCCTAGTGGTACCCCTAGTAAAATGAGGAACGCTTTTTTGAATGAATTAAATGCCGTATAGAGTAGGAGTAAAATGAGCAGTAGTGTAATAGGGATAATCATAGCAAGTGTTGCTGTGGCTTCTTGCATATTTTTGAAGTCTCCAGCCCATTTGATGTAGTATCCGTTGGGAATGTTCACATCTTTTTTTATTTTGGCATCAGCCTCGGCAACAAATGAAGCGATGTCTCTGCCTTCTGCTTCCATAGAAATAACCATGTATCGACTCAAATCTTCACGTTTGATAAATGCAGGACCTTGGACAACTTTAATGTGACATACTTCATCAAGTCGTACCATTTTCCCTGTCTTGCTACGTAAAAGAATTGCTTTTATGGTAGATATATCTTTTTTGGCATTTTTTATTTTAGGAACGATACCAAATCGGCGGATACCCTCTATTTTCTCAGTGACAGGTTCTTCACCTATACCATTTCGGATGACACGCATCACTTCATCGACAGTGATACCATAGCGAGAGAGTGCCAAGTAGTCTGGTTTGATAGTAATTTGTGCTTGTCCTAACTGTGATTCTATCTCAGGTCTTTCCAAACCTTCGATGCCAGAGACGGCTTTTTGAATATCTGTAGCAATTCTATCCATTACTTTTTGGTCTTCTCCGTATATTTTGACGGCAAGTTCAGCTTTAACACCTTCAAGTAGCTCTTCAATACGCATAGAAATAGGTTGTGTGGGTACAAATTGTACAAAAGAGAAAGCATTTTGCAACTTCTCTGTCATATTGTGTCCCAATGCCTCTAAGTCTTCAATATCAGGTTTAAGTGTAAGGAGTACTTCCATGTAGTTACCCTGTGCAGTTTCTCCTTTTTCACTTCGTCCTATCATGGTTAGAACAGAGCTTACGTCATTGGGGTAGTGTTTGAGTATATACTTTTCTATTTTTTTTGCAGTCTCGGTACTTTGTCCTAAGGCAGTACCAGGAATAGCAATGACACGATACATTATGGACTCTTCGTTAAGCTCAGGCATAAATTCACGACCTTGTTGTGTAAGTAATGCTGCAAGTACTGCGAAGATAGCAAACGTAACGATAATCACTTTTTTGGCATGGTGCATTGCAAAAGTCAGCATAGGTGTATAAAACTTTTTAATAACATGCATCAGTGGTGAGTTAGAGTGTTTACCCGTTTTAAGCATCATGAATGAGAGTACGGGTACAAGCAGGAGTGCCACTGCCAGTGAACCTAACATGACAAATACAATATCTAGTGCCATAGGTGAATATAGCTTTCCTGCAAGTCCTTCAAGGCTGAGTAGTGGTATGAAGACTACGGCGATGATGAGTAGAGCAAAAATAACAGGTTTTGCAACTTCTGCTGTTGCCATAGCAATGACTTCTGCGCGTCCAAGTTTTGGGTTATCGTGTAGGAGTCTAAAACTGTTTTCCACCACAACGATAGTACCATCGACTATCATCCCTATGGCTATGGCAAGCCCTGAGAGACTCATAAGATTTGCAGACATACCGTACTCTTGCATCATCAAAAAGGCTATGAGTAAGGAGACAGGTAAAGAGAGTATAACGATGAAAGCAGAACGTAACTCAAAGAGGAACAAAAAGAGTACGATAGCAACGAGTATAGACCCGCTCATGAGAGCAGAAGTCATCGTACTGACTGCCTTATGTGTAATCTCTGTTCTATCATATATTGTTTTTATACTTACATTTTTTGGAAGGGCAGCATTTACCAGTGGGAGTTTTTCTTTAATGGCATCCACCACTTTTGCAGCGTTGGTACCACTTCTTTGCAGTACCATACCAAACATTGCCTCTTTTCCATCAATAGTCACTGCACCAAAACGTGGTGCTTTCCCTTTTTTTACTTCTGCCACATCTGCAATGGTTACAGCGATGGCATCTTTACTGCGTATGACGGTATTTTTAATATCATCTTGTGTCCTATAAAAACCTGCACCACGAATAAGATACTGCTCTTTGTTAAACTCAAGATATTGTCCACCTGCTGACATATTGGAACGCTCTAATGCCTCAACAACTTCATCATAGGTAGTGTTAGTCGCCTGTAGACGTTTTGGATCGATGAGAACATCGTATTGTTTTGTAAAACCACCCCAGCTAATGACATCTTCTACCCCATCAACAGACTTAAGTAGAGGTGTAACGATATACTCTTGTATCTCACGTAGTTTGGTTGTAGAAAGTTTGCCTGTACTGTCAGCCACTTGATACCAAAAGACTTGTCCAAGACCCGTTGTGTTTGGTCCCATAGTTGGTTTTCCCCAACCCATTGGTATTTCAATGGTATTGAGACGTTCAGTTACAAGTTGTCTTAGAAAATAGGTATCGTACTTATCTTCAAAGAAAATAGAGACATAGGAGAGTCCGAAGATAGAGTTTGAAAGTATCATCTTTACTCCAGGAAGCCCAGACATTGCTGCTTCTATAGGATAGGTGATGAGTTTTTCTATGTCCTCAGCGGAGTTTCCTGGGCTTTCTGTATAGATAACGACCTGCTTAGGTGTAATATCGGGGAAGGCATCTACAGGAATATTGGTGTAAGCCTTGTATCCGAAACTGGAAATGGCAATGAAAAGGGCTATAATTAAAAATTTATACTGTATTAACAGTTCAAAAAAACGTTTCATATTTGACTCCTAATCCCCATCGCCAATGGCAGATTTAAGGAGCATAGATTTAACATAATATACACCATCGCTTACATACTCTTCATTTGGTTTTAACCCCTTTATGGCTACTTCGTCACCATTGTATGCTATGATTTGTACTACTTTTGGTGCATAGGGAACTTCTTCCTCTGCTTCATCATTATCACCTTCTCTTTCACTATTTCCCTTTTTGGGATGCGTATCAGCTTTACCTTCTTTTTCATCTTCATGTGTTTCAACAAATACGACCCACTCACCTTGGAATAGTGAAAGAGCAGATTTTTTAATCATGACAGCATTTTGGTAAGGTTCTAAGCTTATATCTATTTGGGTAAAGGCATGAATGAGTATATTTTTAGGATATTTCATCATTATAAAGAGTACTTTTGCACGCTGCGTTTCTTCATCAATATTTGGAAGAAGTTGTACAAAGTGTACAGGGTACTGTTTATTGGCAATGGTGACAAACCCAGTGGTTTTGGATGTAATTTTCATAGCATCATTGATACGCATATATGCCACGGCATAGTAGTGACTTCGGTTCACAATAGACATAAGAGCGTCTTCAGCATTTACATTTGAGTGTAGTGGTACAAATATCTCTCCCACAACACCACTAGCGTGTGCATAAAGGACAAACTTGTCTGTAGCTTCTTTTAAGTCTGATGCTTTGATACCAAGAGATTTAAGTTGTGAAACAAGGGCATTTTGTTTTGCCAGTATTTTCTCTAGGGCTATAATCTTTTGGTTCAGTTCATTTTGTGAGGCAAGTCCTTTTTTATACAGTTTTTTTGTTACTTCAAGTTGTTCTCTTGCTGCCTTTACCTGTTGTCTGAGTGCGACATACTCTGCAGACATTTTAGAAAGTGATATAGATTCTATGAGTACAACCTTTTCACCTTTTTTGACTTTTTGACCAGTGGTTACAAAATAATTTTCAACATGACCAGGCAGACGAGAGACTATCTCTTGTTTTTGGTCGGAGAGTTGTGTAATCTGTGCATTGGTTTTTACAATCTTTCCTAAGGGTTTCATCTGTGCATGTGAGATGCTTATTTCATTTGAAAAAGCCCATAATGGGAGCAGAAATAGTAAGTATTTAGTCATTGTATTGTCCTTGTATAAAACGAAGTTCTATTTTTTTTGTATTTATCATTTTTTGTGTTTGAAGTAAAGATTTACTTGTTTGTATCAATTTATTTTTTGTATTCATCATCTCAAATATTGAGCCTTGTGCAATTTTATATCCTTCAAGTAATAAACTATTGAGAGATTTTTGTTCACGTTTGAGTATTTTAAGTGCTTGATACTGACTAGAAAGTTCTTTAATAGAAGATTTAAGCATCTGTCGCTGTGCATGTAAATCAAGTTTTAATTGTGCATTGTCCAGCTTGAGTTGCTGCATTTTCAATCGTGCGAGGGCTTTCTCTTCTTCTTTGTTATTTCGTACAGGAAGAGGGATAGAAATACCTAGCCTGAATATAGACTGGTCTGGTTCTTTTTCTATGCCTGCTTGTAATGCATAGGCGTTAATACTATTGTCATTCATACGCATTTGACTTTGAAGGAGTTTTTCTTTTGCTAAAAGTATTTTTTCTTTGGGTGTAAGGTGTTTACCGCTTTTTGTACCCGCACTTACCGAATAGATAAACTTTTTTGACAAAGTAACCTTTTTCTTAAATCCACCAATGGCTAGAAGTTGATAATACAAAGATTGCATGGCTTGTTTTGTGGTATGTATTTGTGCTTTGAGCGTCAGTGTATCAGTTTTGGCTTGTAAATAGGATACTTTAGTCTCAGAGCCACTCTTATAGCGTTCTTTCACTATATGTGTCACCTTACGTGAAAGCTTGTATTCATCCTGTAAAAGTGAAAAGAGTTTACTCTGATAGACATACTCTGTATAGAGGCTTTCCAAGGTTTTTATAAATCCTGCTTTGCCATTTGTTACATATGCTTCTTGTAGAAGTCTGGATGCATAGGCTTTGTCTTCTAGCGCATTGTAATACCCATTGGTTCGTATACGTTGAGAGGCACTCAGGGCATACCCATAAGCAGAGGATGAAAACTTAGGATTAAACTTAGAAATCTCCATATTTAACTCAGGGTTTTTTGTTCTAAGCATCTGTTTATTTTGTTCATCTGTTGTTTGTAATGATAATGCTTTACTTTGAAGCACATTGGAGTGTTTTAGTGTATATTTTTTAAATTTTGCATAACTCATACCAAAAGAGGAGAGTGTCAAAATTAAAAAAATCATGCCGATTTTTTTCATAGTTGTTCCTGTAATGTAAAATATTAATTGTTGTTCATCACTTCTAAAAAGAGAGAATGAGGGTGTGGTAACGTGGTTTAAGCTATAGGAGGTTTTATGCTTGTTTCGTGGAATGGAGGCGTATAAAGCGTTGGTTTTTCTGTGAGTAACGTTTTCGCATATTTTGTATCAAAATGTATTTCAACATTAGATATGATAGCCATAAAATGAAAGAGATGATGTAACTCACACAAATCACCACAATCTGTAGCATGTTCCTGCTCTGCAACATACTCATAGGCAGTTTCATGATGACAAGTATCTTCAGTAGCGATAATAGAGGCATGTGCAATGTTGAAGAAGAGAGAAAACAGTAGTAAAAATTGTATCACGTGTTTCTTCACAGATATGCCTTTCATCATTTTGTTTAGTTTAGCGAAATAAGTGTTAATATATAAAGCATGTAGCATGAATAATTGTAAGGGGGGGGGAAGAGAGAATTACAGTAGCATCCCAGATTGTTGTTTTTTCGTACTTATAATATCAATGGTATTGGGGTCTATAAATTGTTGTTTTTCATAGGCATCAAGGGCATAACGTCCTATCATGGCTGCATTATCAGAACAGTATCTTAGAGGTGCTACATGCATGGTTTTTCCAAATTCATGACAGAGTTTTACATAAGCATTTCGTATATATTTATTGGCTGATGCACCACCCACAATAGCAAAATCTTTGATAGGCTCTTTTGCAAAGATCTTTTTGCTTTTTTGAAGCAGGTGAAGTTTAACTGCTTTTTGAAAAGAGGCAGAGAGATCTGCTTTGTCCTGTTCAGTCATTTTGGAAGCTCCACCAAGCTTTTCTACCGCCAAACGTACAGCATTCTTTAGTCCAGAGAGAGAGAAGGCAACAAGTGGTGAATTACGCAGAGGTACAGGCAGCTCAAAACGGTTCTCATCCCCTTGAAGTGCAAGTTGCTCTATGAGAGGACCTCCGGGATAGCCAAGCCCCATCATCTTGGCACATTTGTCAAAGCTTTCACCTACTGAGTCATCCATAGAGGTTGCAAGTATCTCCATCCGTTCAAAACTTTCCACGCGTATGACCTGTGTATGCCCTCCGGAGATAAGAAGTACCAGTAGGGGTAGTGTAGATTCCTTTTCAATGAATAAAGAGTAGATATGACCCTTTAAATGGTGTACAGGGATGAGTGGAATATCCTGCAAAACTGCCAAGGTCTTTGCCATAGCAATACCTTCCAGAAGAGTTACTCCAAGTCCAGGTTGGTTGGTGACTGCAACCGCCTTGAGTGTGTCAAAGTAGGGTTTGGTCTCTCTCAGTATCTCAGGCAGAGCAACGGCATGCAAGCGTGAAGCGAGTTCGGGGACTACCCCGCCATAGCAGGAGTGTTGCTCTTCTTGAGAGATTTTTTTATGATAGAGGATTTTTTTAGTTTCTATTTCGGTGATAGCTATGGAGCTGTCATCACATGAACTTTCGATGCTTAGTATCATAGATTTGCCTGTAGGTCGGGGTGTCCCCACCCCGACAATAAATTGAAATATCTATTTTGGTTATTCTTGTCTATCGACAATACTGTCGGGGTGAGGGCACCCCGACCTACATTTTTATATTTTTGCATTTGATGTTCCTAAAACAAGGTTTTCTATCAATTTCCATTTTCCATAACCCGAATCGGTATTAATGTGTCCCGCATTTGCTATGGTGGTAAATGTGGCATCATAGTGTGAAGCTATCTCTTTTGCCTCTTGCCTTTTTACCCATGGGTCATTGTCTGAGACTATTATATGCACCTCTTTTGCATAGATGTTTTTGGGTAAAGGACAAGGAAAAAAGGTTTTAATGGTTTTTTCTTGTGTCACAAGGCTTGGCAGAGAGACCATAAAGAGTCTTTTTATTTCACGCATATCAGCCTCTTGGCAAAGCCATAGCCAAAGGTTGTTTGCAAGTGAATGGCAGACTACGGTATCTGGTTTAAAGTCATCCAGTATCTGTTTTACCTGTTTTAGCCATCTGTTCTTTGAGGGGAAGTGGCAGTTATCCAAAAGAGGAAAAGAGACCGTGCCATAGTTCTTGGCTATTTCACTTGCAAGTTCTGCCTGCCAATGTGGTGCATCTGAACCGCCCCAACCATGCAAGATAAGTACTTTATCTTGTACTTGCATAGGCTCTTACCTCTTTGTCTATCTGGATAATGTCTTGAATATTGTTTGCTTTAATATGTTTAAATTTCTCATACGCATCCAAGATAATATTACTCATTCCAAAAAAGCTACATGCTTCTTTTTGAAATTTTTCTATGGCTATCTCGTTGGCAGCATTGACCACAACACCCAAGTGAGGATTTTGTAAAATATGCTCTTTGATGTGCCAAATAGGGTAACGTTGGGCTTCTATGGGTAGAAATTCCAAGCCACCAATACTCAGTAAATCTGTAGGAGGGAGTATCTCTTCAGTGACTTCTCCCTGCAATGCAAAAGCGATAGGTAGTTTCATATCTACGCCTGCAAAGTGTGCCGTGGTTGAACCATCTTTGAACTCTACCAAGGCATGGATGATAGACTTTTTTTCGATGACTGCATCAATGTTGGAAGTGTTAAATAACCACTTGGCTTCGAGGAGTTCAAAGAGTTTGTTAGTCATAGTGGCTGAATCTATAGTGATCTTGTTCCCCATAGACCAGTTAGGGTGCTTAAGAGCATCTGAAAATGTTGCATCTTTCATCTTGTCTAGTTCCCAGTCTCTAAATGCACCACCACTTGCTGTAATGTAAAGTTTAGAGACAGGACGTTCATTGATAAGGTACCAAAGCCCAAAATGCTCAGAGTCGATGACATTAATAAGAGACATGTCTATAAATGCCCCAGCAACCACAAGAGACTCTTTGTTTGCAAGTGCCACACGTTTACCTAAGCTTGTGGCTTTGAGTGTCGGAGCTAGACCTGTGTAGCCAACTAAGGCATTGACAATCATAGGGCTTTTAGATTCTTCTATGAGGGTTAAGATAGCATCATTTCCACAACGTACATCAGGATGGTTCACTTTATGTCTGTCTGCCTTATGGGCGATGACAACAGTTTTGGGTTGATGTTCCTGTATCTGTTCGTTGAGCAACTCTATATTGCTGCCTGCGACCATCGCTTCAATTTGTATATTGTAGCGTTTGGCAATGATAAGGGTATTGACCCCAATGGAGCCGGTAGAGCCTAAAAGTACAATGGAAGGCATAGGTTATAAAAATGCTCTTAGTGCGATGACCATCATGGGTGCACCAAAAAGATACCCATCTATTCTGTCCAGTATGCCGCCGTGTCCCGGGAGCAGATCACCGGAGTCTTTTACCCCTGCTTCACGCTTTAGATAAGATTCAAAGAGATCGCCGAATACCGAAGCGGTTGCAGTGAGTAGAGTAACGACTAATGCTGTCCAAAATGGTGTGATATACAGACCTGCATAGGTACCGAAGACCGTTGCGATGACAATGCCTCCAATGACACCCTCAAGGGTTTTATTCGGGGAAGTGTCTGAAAATTTGGTTTTTCCGATGGCTTTGCCTGTAAAGAATGCACCTACATCGGTAAGTGCTACAGTTACCAAAAGCCAGAACATGGAGACTATGCCAAAATCTTCGTAAAGAATAAGGAAAAAAAGTATACCACTGACCGGGTAGAGAAACGGGAAGATTAGTTTTTTGTCAAAATTATGCAAGTAGGCAAGTGATGCACCAAAGAGTATAGCGATCAGAAAGAAGAGATCATCAGGATTGGGGTAGAAATAGGCAATGATCCACAAAAGTGCAGCCCAAAAATAAGCAGGTGGAGAGACAAGTTTAAAGAGTTTCATGGCTTCATAGAAACCGAACATGTAGATAACCCCTAAAAAAACCCACATCACAAAAAAACTGTCGATCCAACCTATAAAGCCAACAAGAGCAAGCAAGCCAAGTCCTGTTAGCCAACGCTCCTGATGGTCTGTAAAAATTTTTGTCATATTTTATCCTGATTTAGAGTAACTATAATTATAACACGACTTGGATTATACTATGGTTTTAGTCACTTTTGCTATAATCATTTATAATCTTGAATAATTAGGGATAATAAATGAAAAAAATAGTTATCATAGGTATTCTATTCACATTTTTGTATGGTGCAAATAATACCTGTCTGCATTGTCATAAAGGCATAGAACACATTAGAGACCATAAATCCAAAATGATGGAGAAGATCTTTGCCAAGGCAGATGAAGCAGATGTGACAGGCAATGACTGTGTGGTTTGTCATGGAGGAAACCCTGAAGCAACAACCAAAATAGAGGCACACAAAGGCACACCGGAATATTTTGAAGACAATGAGGGTCCCAAAGCTTTTTATCCTGATCCGGGAAGTCCGTGGATCAATAAAAATACCTGCGGTATGTGCCATAAAAAACAGGTAGCTTCACAGTGGAACAACCTGATGGCAACAGAAGCCGGAAAGATCCATGGAGCACTTTGGGGCTTTGGTGCCAAAGATGGGTATGACCATAACCACAGCAACTTTGGAAATGTAGATATTCACAAGCGTATCGGCACAGATATTTACAGTAAATATATGAAAAAACTGCGTAAAAAAGAGCCTCAGGGATTTCCTGAAAAAATGAAAGAGCTTCCCCCTGCACCTACAGCAGAACAGATAGAGAAAGATCCGACACTTTCTGTCTATACCTATCTGCGTCAAGAATGTTTACGTTGCCATACGGGAGGAAAAGGGCGTAAAAGAAGAGGGGACTACCGTGGGATCGGTTGTTCCTCTTGTCATATTCCCTATTCCAATGAAGGGTACTATGAAGGAAATGATCCTACGATAGATAAGAATGCTACAGGACATATGCTGGTGCATGAGATACAATCTTCACGTAAAGTAAAAGTAACTGTGCATGACAAAACCTATTCGGGTATCCCTGTAGAGACCTGTACAACCTGTCACAACCGTGGTAAACGTATTGGGGTGAGTTATCAGGGATTAATGGAAACAGAGTATAAGGCCAATTTTGATGCTCAGGGTAACGGGCAGCCAAAGTTGCACACAAAGCGTTATCTGCATCTTCAGGAAGATATTCATTACACCAAAGGGATGCTCTGTCAGGATTGTCATACTTCCATTGACCACCATGGTGACGGCTTCAATGTAGGAGCCAATCTTGGAGCAGTGGAGATAGAGTGTCAGGATTGTCACGGTACAACCGATAAATATCCGTGGGAGTTACCACTTGGGTACAGTGATGAGTTTAAGACATCTCCAAAGACAGGTAAAGCAAGAGGTGTAGGACATACTTTGGCAAAATATCTTAAACAGGGGTTTGTGCCTAAAGATAAGGGTGATGGCTATCTGCTTTCTGCGCGTGGGAACCCTATGCCAAAAACCGTTAAAAAAGGCAATGAGGTAGTGGTGCATCTGGCTTCGGGAAAAGATTTGACACTTAAGCCACTCAAATTACTTAAAAAAGAGAAAAAACTTTCCAAAGAGGGACTTGTGGCAATGGACCAGATTAAAGCGCATACAGATAAATTGGAGTGTTATACCTGTCATGCTACCTGGGCACCGCAGTGTTATGGCTGTCATGTCAAGATAGACTACTCCAAAGGCAAACAGAATCCTGATTATCTGGCAGCTTCGAAGATGCACCATAACGGTGTCACAGGGGAGGTACATAACCTCAAAGACTTTTTGGTAGATGGAAAAGTGACAGAAACCCGTTCTTATTTACGATGGGAAAACCCAGCATTGGCACAGAATGGTGAAGGACGTATTTCTCCGGTAATTCCTGGTTGTCAGGTGATTTTGACAGTGATAGGCAAAGATGGTAAAGCCAAACTCCATAACCACATCTTTAAGATCCCCAACAAAGAGGGTAGGGGTAAAGAGGGGATAAATTCTATTGTGATGTCTCCGGTGAATCCCCATACCATTACTAAAAAAGGACGTACCTGTACCTCTTGTCATGATTCAGCCAAAGCGTTGGGGTATGGGATAGAAGGTGGTAAATACTTTGCAGATCAGAGTAAAACAACCATTGTTGATTTAATGAGTGCAGATAAAAGAGTACTCCCGCATAAAACAGATGAACAGATGCCAGCAATTCCTAACTTAAAAGATGATTTGTCTCGTTTTGTAGATGAAAACGGAACACAGGTACAAACAGTAGGAGATCACTGGAAGCTTTCTCAGGCTTTAGATAATGAAACTAGAGCCAAACTGGATAGAAGAGGTGTTTGTCTGAGTTGTCACCAAGAGATGCCGCATAAAGATTTGGCAGTCTCTCTGTTGGTTCATACTGCTGAAATGGCAGGTGTGAAAATAGACAACAAGATGCACCATACTTTGGTGCATAAATCACTTTTAATGACTGCTTGGGTACAGGTCCTGGGTGGACTGTTATTAGGGCTTGGATTGATGTATTGGGTGATGAGACGAAGGAGAAAATAGTCTATTCTCTGATCTCAACCCCTTCTTTCAAAACGGAAAGCGTTTGATACTTATCGTATTCTACACTGGAACCTTCTTGAATCTTGACGAATTTTCGTTTGGTATAGTCAACAAGATAGTTTCCCGGTTGATCGGTGGAGAAATCAACACAAAGTTTGGCAGCTGCTTCTAAAACTGAGTCAGGCAGATTCTGCTTGTCAGTACGGATGATGACATGAGAACCGGGTATCTCTCTTGTGTGCATCCAAATATCATTGCTTTTTGCTCTTGAGAGTAGTTTTTGGTTCTCCTTGCTGTTGCGTCCTACCATGACTTTGTAGTCTTCTATCCAGAAAAGCTCTCCCTCTCTTAACTTCTCTTTTTTGCGCAGTGATTTCGCACGTTTAGGTACAAGCAGTTCTAGTTCGTACGGAGTATTTCCCTGTTCTAAAGCATAATAGATATTCTCATAAAAAGCTTTTTTAGAGCTAAGATTCTCCTGTTCTATATGGACATTTTTAGCTTTGGCCTTGGCACGTTTTGAGAGATTGAAGTAGTGGTCAGACATGCGGTTCACTTTGATATTTTTGGGTAGGGGTATGACAACTTCATTGCCTTCAAAATCATAGGTTTTAAGCTCTGTGTCATAAGGTTTTATCTGATAAAGGTTTGACAAGATGAGGTTACCAAGATTTTTAAAATCTTTTGCTTGCTCTTCGAGTTTTTCTTTGTTTGGAAGTTTATATAGGAGCTGCTCAAATTTTTTAATTTTTTTAGAAACAGCAGAGCATTTTTGTTTTTTCATCTCTTGAAGTTTTTTATGCTGTATCTGTGCAAATTTCTCTTTTAGGAATATATCTATATCCGTAGGGTGTTGTGATGGTACAACACCCTCTTTGTTATTTTGCTGATTTAAGGTGTTGTCGTGGGACAACACCCTACGAGGTATTTGTAGCAACTCCATACCTGGACGTACCACTCTAAAAGAGCTGTCTGCATCGATGTGTCTAAGCGCTTCGATAATGACTTCATTCTCATCAATGAGGATGGCATTGGTATTCTTGCCAGTAAATTCAAGTTGCAGGTAAATTATCTTATTTTTATATGAGCTTTTTGGGGCAATAGAAAAACGTAACATACGATCATCATTGGGTATATCAACAGCAATTAACTTACTTCCGCTAAGCAGTGAGTGCAACAGAGTGTCAAAAGGGGCATTGTACCCCTGAAGTGGTCTTTGGCTGGGAGCTTTATATATGAAGCTGTGCCCTCGTGTCATGTTGAAGAAATAACTCTGAGATTTGTCAAACATAATCTCTAAGGTATTGTCTTCCGTGCGCCGTGCACGGCTTATAAATGTGAAATCATTTAGACGTTTGGCGATGGCTTGAAGTTCGTAGAGTTTCATAGTTGAGCCCTTTGGCTCTCGTTCCCATGCTCTGCGTGGGAATGCATATTTGTGTTTAACTATAGATATAAAATTTGCAAAACATTCTAAATATCTGTATGCATTCCCACCGAGGACGAAGGGGAACGAGGTTAAAATTATTAATGAAATTCTAGCATAATTTTATTTTGCTATAATTCGCGTAATAAATGGGAACCTATTATTAGAGATTCCCAAATTAAGGATAACCTTATGGGACAAACTATAACAGAAAAGATTTTCTCGGAGCATGCTGGTAAAGATGTATTTGCAGGAGAGATAGTAAGAGTGCCAATCGATATGACGATAGGGAATGATATTACTACACCAATATCTATTAGAGCTTTTGAGGAGAGTGGTGCTGAGAAGTTGGCAAATCCTGATGGTTTTGCTATTGTAATGGACCACTATATCCCTGCAAAAGACATCGCTTCGGCAAACCAAGCAAAGATTTCAAGAGAGTTTGCATACAAGCACGACCTTAAGTACTTTTTTGATGAGAAAGATATGGGAATCGAGCATGCCTTGCTTCCTGAAAAAGGACTTGTAATTCCCGGTGATGTGATTATCGGTGCGGACAGCCATACCTGTACACATGGAGCACTGGGTGCATTCTCTACAGGAATGGGAAGTACGGATATCTCATTCTCCATCATCACCGGAGGTAACTGGTTCAAGGTACCGGAGTCTATCAAAGTAAATCTAGTGGGTAAACCCGGAGAACACATTTACGGAAAAGATATCATCTTGGAGCTTATCCGTATTTTAGGAGTGGATGGTGCGTTGTATAAAGCTATTGAGTTTACAGGAGAGGGTGTGCAATACCTTGGTATGGCAGACAGATTCTCTATGTGTAATATGGCGATCGAAGCGGGGGCAAAAAGCGGTATTTTTGCTATTGATGCCATCTCTCAGAAATATATTGATGAGAGAAAAGAGGCAAATTGTGGGTTAAGGGCTGAGCCGAAACTTCACTACTCTGATGCAGATGCAATCTATTGCCAAGAGATCACCATAGATATGGAGAACCTTTCTCCCATCATCGCCTACCCGTTCTTGCCAAGTAACGGAAAACCTGTAGAGCAGGCAGTAGCAGATGATCTTAAAATCGATCAGGTGATGATAGGATCTTGTACCAACGGACGGATTGAAGATTTGAGAATCGCAGCGAAGATCATGGAGGGGAAGAGAGTGGCAAAACATACACGTATGATAGTAACTCCTGCAACCCAGAAAATATTTTTACAAGCACAAGATGAAGGGTTGATGAATATACTTATAGAGGCAGGGGCAGTTGTTTCAAACCCAACGTGTGGTGCCTGTCTTGGCGGATATATGGGAATCTTGGGTGATGGTGAGCGTTGTGTGGCAACGACCAACCGTAACTTCGTAGGACGTATGGGGGCTAGAACCTCTGAAATCTACTTGGCAAACTCAGCTGTGGCTGCTGCATCTGCCATAGCAGGGAAGATAGTGGATCCTAGAGATACCTAGTTGTGAAACAAGGGATGAAAACTATACTCATAGTCATTTGTCTCTTGGGTTTCTTTTTTTGCTTAAGCGGTTTTGTTATGATGGGAAGCTTTTCTGTTAATGCTCCTGTAGAACAGAGAGAACATTACCAATTTGTTATATATTTATACACCTCAGGGACTATTTTTTCTTTTTTTCTATTTCTTTATTTGATATTTTTTGTAAAGATATCTAAATGAAAAAATTTAATCATCTATTTAAAAAAGAGAAGTCTTCAACCGATGGACTTCCTGATAAAAGAACTAAAAAATTTATTTTGCTTCTTTTTGTGTGCTTTTTCTTTTTTTATTTACAATACAAACCCTATTCAGGACAAATACACGAATTTAGAACGATAAGTGAATATTTCTTTGGTATCTATCAATTTATCATCAATCAAACTTTAGGTATCGTACATGAAGGAGGGCATGGTGTATGTTATATTTTACCATGTCCCAAGTTCGTGATGGTAATGAATGGTACACTGTTTCAGTGGCTGTTTCCTTTTGGCGTTGCCTATTATTATAAAAAACAAAAAAACTATATGGCGTATTATGTAGGTATATTTATATTGGGTATTTCCTTTGATTATTCGTCTTGGTATATGTCGACTGCACATCAAGGTGCGATAGTTACTGCAGCAAAATCTTTTTTAGGAGTGGATGGAATCCATGATTTTAACTATATGTTTACAACACTTGGTGTGATGCCTTATGAGTCCTTGATTTCCGGCATGACTAAGCTGGTTTCGGTACTATTAATGGCTGGAGCACTTATTGCAATGTTTTTTGAAGCATTTTCAAACCAAAAAGAGGAACAATGAAACACTATACCTATACTTTTAGAGTGAAAAAAGAAGAGATAGACTTTAACGGCCATGTACATAATGTTACTTACCTAAGCTGGATGATAGATGCTGCTACCAAACACTCAGAAGCAGTTGGATTCGGCTATGAGAAATGTTTGGAGCTTGGTGGTACATGGGTTGCCAGATCCCATAACATTGAGTATAAAAGAGCTGCATTTGAAGGTGATGAACTCGTGATGGAAACATGGGTAGAAGAGATAGGGAAGGTTATGTCTGTACGTCGTTATCTTATCACCCGTGTGAGTGATGGTGCTACGGTCTGTGAAGGAAAAACGGAGTGGGTTTTTGTAGATAGCAAAAAGATGAGACCTATGAAGATCCCTGAAGTGATTGTTGAAGGATTTGAAAAGGCTCAGGCAGATTAAAACCCACCATTTGGATCAAATCCAAAATCCGGTGTTCCAAAACTTTGTGTAGCAAAATTGGGGTCAGAGTGTCCAAACTGCAAGGATGTTCCTCTAAGCATGGTAATGTCCATTTTTGGGTCAATGCCTTTGGGGCATACAGCTGTACACTCCCCGCATAAAGTACAGTCCCAGACCCCGTTGGTCTGGATGTTGTCTATGATGGCTTTGGCATCACCTTCTCTTTTGTCTGTAGTGTAGCGGTAGGCACGTGTGAGAGCAAAAGGTCCTAAAAAGTCAGGATTGACTGCGTACACAGGGCAGGCAGAATAACAGGAGTCACAGAGTATGCAGTCTGTCTGTTTTTCGGTAAGTTTTTCATCATTATGTGTAAGTGTTGCTTCTTTGCTTTCATGTAGCCATGCGGTGGTCTTTACCAATGTCTCTTTGGCTCTGTTCTTGTCTACTCTCAGGTCACGCAGTACGGGATGGTATTGTAGGGGTTCGACAAGTTCATCCCCCTTTATTTTATAGGCACAAGCCAACTCTTCTTTGCCGTTGACACGTACTGCACAGGTACCGCATACCGAAGCACGGCATCCTGCCATGAATGTCAGTGAAGCATCCTGATCTTCTTTAATTTCGTAAAGGGCGGCAAGCAGGGTCATGGATGGGGAGACTTCAAATTCTTCAATACTTTTGTCTCTTTGTATTTTAATTTTCATTATGACTCCCTCTTCCACTGCAAAACAATATGCTTTCTAAAATCCTCATTCTCTTCTTTAAAATCTACTTTGTAGTGTGCCCCGCGGCTCTCGTCTCTGGCAATGGCTGCTGAGATGATGGTGGGAGCAAGCAGGAGTGCATTGGAGAACTCTAAAAAGTCTATAAGATTGGTGTTGTTGGTGGCGCTTTTGTCCTGTATGCCTATTTTGTTTGAAAGTACCTGCATCGCGATGACTTCATCAAGAGCCTTACTGAGCTGAGAATTTTCTCTGATAATACCTACTTTTTCATAAAAGAGTTTTCCAAGTTGTTCACGTTGTGTATAGAAATTCACGCTGGCTTTCTGGGTATAGATGTTTTTTATGTGTGCTCTGTCTTTTTGAAGTTGTCTACCTTCATCAGGTTTGGTACTGGCATAGATACTGTGTTTGTAGGCATTCTCTCCTGCAAATCTTCCAAATGCTGTAATCTCCAGCAGGGAGTTCCCTCCAAGGCGGTTGGCTCCGTGTACCTTGGCATTGGAGCATTCTCCTACTGCAAAACAGCCTTTGATACCTGTAACTTCTAGTGCATAGTCAACATCTATCCCACCCATGCTGTAGTGTGCCACAGGTTTAATGGGGATGAGCTCTTTGGCTGGGTCTATATGTTCATGCAGTTTGCACAGTGCCACCTCCTGAGGGAGGAGTTCCATGAGTTTGTCCTCCCCAAGATGTCTGACATCAAGGAACACTTCTTTGTCCTCAGAGAGCTCTTTAAAAATGGCTCTGGCTACTTCGTCACGAGGTTTAAGCTCATCCACAAAACGCTCACCCTCAGAGTTTAGCAGATGTCCGCCTTCACCTCTGGCACTCTCGCTTATGAGAATAGAAGAGTGTTTGAGTGCAGTGGGGTGGAACTGTATGAATTCCATGTCAGAGACTGCACCGCCTGCACGAAGTACGGCTGCTACACCGTCACCTGTACTTCCATAAGCATTAGTCGTAAAACCGTGATAGAGTGAAGCATACCCACCTGTAGCGATGATGATAGATTTGGCGTTAATCTGTTTGACCTCGCCTGTACGTATGTCTAAAAAAGTTGCACCTTTTGCTATGCCATCTTTTACAATGAGGTTAAGAAAATAGTGTTCATCTAAAAAGTCTATCTTTTCTTTTAGGCAGGTATCATACAGAGTGTGAAGGATCTTCAATCCTGTATAGTCCTGTGCATAGCAGGCACGTTTGGCAGAGGCTCCACCCATTTGACGCTGGGCTACTGTCTCTACACCGGCTTTGTCATTGTCAAGACGTGAGAAAGGTACACCGATACTCTCTAGCCACTCTATGGTTTTTGGGGCATCTGCACACATTTGACGTACCATATCTTCATCGCACAGACCGTGTGCTGATTTGATGGTATCTTGTACATGCAGGGCTATATGGTCTTCACCCGCATTGCCAAGTGCCGCATTCATCCCGCCTTGTGCCATAGAAGTTTGAGAGTTGGTAGGGTAGGATTTACCTACTACAAGTACAGAAGCACCGGCTTCTTTTGCAGCCAAGGCTGCAGTTAATCCTGCACCTCCTGAACCAATGATGAGAACATCGATCATAGTTTATTTCTCCAAAAATGTTTCAATATTTTTCACAATACCTTTAAGAAGCTTTTGTCTGGCTTCAATACTTGCCCATGCGATATGAGGGGTGATAAGCAGTCTCTCTTTGTGTTTGATCTCATTAAGCCTGTTAGTAGACTGCAACGGCTCTTTTTCCAGTACATCCAACCCTGCGTAAAATCTTTTTCTGTCCAGTTCATAAGAGAGATCGGTCTCATCTATGATGCCTCCGCGTCCGAGGTTGAGTAAAATAGCATCTTCTTTAATGTAGGAGAGATTCATTTCATTGATGAGCTCATATGTATCCTCATTCAACGGTGCATGGATCGAGATGATATCGGAGTCTTTTAGAATGAACTCCAGACTTTTATGGGGGTAACCATGTTTAAGGTTCTTCCCGCTGGTGGAGTAGTAGCTTACTTCTGCACCAAAGGCAGTGGCAACGTTGGCGACTTCCTGACCTATGGTACCAAGACCGATGATCCCCCATTTTTTTCCTGCGATCTCATAAAAAGGTTGGGAGACATCAGTAAAAAGTCCTGACGCTGTCCATGTACCGCTTTTGACTGTTTGGTCATAATATGCTATTTTCTCCAAAAGGTACAAAGCCATGGTAAAGGTATGTTGAACAACGGATTTGGTGGAATATCCTGCTACATTTTTGACCACCACGCCATTCGCTCTGGCTGCTTCAAGATCAACATTGTTCATCCCTGTGGCTGCGATGCAGATAAGTTTGAGTTTAGGGGTAAGTTCAAGCAGGTTTGCATCAATGACCACTTTGTTGGTAATGACGATCTGTGCATCTTTGATCCGCTCATAGGTCTCATCATAAGAGGTGGTCTGGTAAACAGTCATATCTCCAAATGGTTCAAGAACGCAAAGGTCAAGATCATCACCGAGTGTCTGAGCATCGAGCAGAACGATCTTCATGACTGCTCTCCTTGCAGTGTGAGGATAACTGTTCTTCTAGATGCATGATCCCTGTGTTCAAAAAGGTAGACCCCCTGCCATGTTCCAAGTGCCAACCTGCCTTGGGTCAGAGGAATGCTGAGTGATGTACCCAAAAGCATATTCTTCAGATGGGCGGGCATATCATCGCTTCCTTCATAGGTATGTTGAAATTTGGGGTAGGACTCAGGGATGAGGTCATTCAGGAATGTCTCTGCATCACTGCGTACAGAAGGGTCTACATTTTCACTGATACACAGACTTGCACTGGTATGCTGCAGGAAAAGATGTGCCATACCGGTAGAAACGGAACCGTCAAAGAGTGCTTCTATCTGATCTGTGATAAGGTGCATCCCTCTTGGGTAGGCAGGGAGGGTAAGTCGGTACTGTCTAGTTATCATTGATGCTATCAACGATCTGTGCAGCTCTTCTTTTTGCTTCTTCTACTTCATCGAGAACAAGACTGACTGCCATACGGCGACCTACATGGGATTCTGGTTTTCCAAAGACTCTTACAAAAGAGTTTTTAGAGAAAGCATCATCAGGAATCTCAAGTACAGGGCTATGGCTCTCATTTTTTGCTTTGTATGCACCACAGGCACCAGAGCCGTAAGTGGTGTAGTCAAGTGGCAGACCAAGTACGGCTCTTACATGCAGGGCAAACTGGCTTTGACTCTGTGTGATGAGTGTCACCATCCCTGTGTCATGTGGACGAGGGCTAAGTTCAGAGAAGTAAACTTCTTCACCTTTAACAAAGAACTCCACTCCAAAGATACCGCGACCGCCAAGACCGTCTGTCACAGCCTTGGCAATCTCTTTTGCCTTTTGCAGTGCTGCATCACTCATTTGCATTGGTTGCCATGAGAGGATGAAGTCACCATCTTTTTGTACGTGTCCTATAGGGTCACAAAAGACGGTACCTGTCTCGTTACGCACGGTTAGCAAGGTGATCTCATAGTCAAAAGGTACAAACTCTTCGACAATCAGCTCACTCGCATCACCACGTGCCTCTTTGGCTATCTCCCATGACTTTTCTATGTCATCTGCTGTTTTGGCGATGCTTTGTCCATGTCCAGATGAGCTCATCACAGGCTTAATGACACAAGGGAATCCTATGTGCTCTGATGCCTCTTTGAGTCCATTAAGTGTGGTGACAAACTCAAAGCCAGATGTTTTCACACCCAACTCTTGGGCCGCAAAAACACGGATATTTTTACGGTTCATGGTCTTGTTTACCGCTTCAGCGTTAGGGATAACATGAAAACCTCTTTTTTCTGCCTTAAAAAGTGCAGAGATGGAGATGGCTTCTACTTCAGGTAAAATGAAACTAGGCTTCTCTTTTTCTATCACTTCAAGAACGGCTGCTTCATTTTGCATGTCTATAGCGTAACTTCTGTTGGCTACCAGGTGTGCAGGGGCATTTTCATATTTGTCCACAGCAATGACTTCGATGCCAAGACGTTGTGCCTCTATAGCCACTTCTTTACCAAGTTCACCTGAACCAAGGAGCATGATCTTGATCGCATTTTTTTGTAATGGGGTAGTAAATGTCATAGAGAAACCTTTAAAAAAATAATTGGAATTATTTTAGCGAAAAGTTAACTAAGATGTAATGAGTTTGGTAGGATTTTATAGAGTTTGTAGTAAAAATGTAGATTGAGTAGCAGGGCAGATGCCCTACTGCTGTAATGATTACAGTCTAGACTCGTATCTTCTAAGCATGAAGAGTTTTTTAAGGATCTTTTTGCGTGTTGCAATCTTCTCTTTTTTTCTTTTTTCAGTTGCTGTTTCGTAGTGCTGTCTAGCTCTTGCTTCAGTTACGATAAGGTTTCTGTCACATTGTCTTTTGAATTTTCTGTAAGCGTCATCAAATGAATCACGTGATGTTAGTTTAATTCCTGGCATGTCCGGCACCCCCTTCCTTATCAAAATTTTTTGGGAACTTGGCCCAAAAGAGATAAATATGAAGCGGATTATATCGAAATAAATTTATGGTAAGATAAAAGTAAAGAACCTTTAAAGGATGACTCATGCACAAACTCTTTAAATCCTGCTATAAATTTGATCAAAAATGCTACGAGACATACGGACTTACCGAAGACATTCTCATGGAACATGCCGCTAGAGGAATGGCAGAGTATATACAAAACCGTTTTGAAAAAGGCTCTTCTGTGCTTATCGTCTCCGGAGTGGGCAATAATGGAGCAGACGGCATAGTGCTTGCACGGCAGCTGCATGGAACCTATGAAGTAAAGTTGGTGCTGCCTTTTGGTGTAAAGTCAGAGATGGCAAAACTGCAGCTTCAAAGAGCAGAAGCATTGGGTGTCAATATTGTAAAAGAGCTTTATGATTCTGATGTGATTGTTGATGCACTCTTTGGTGCAGGACTCAACAGAGAAATAGACAAAGAGACGCAGTACCTTCTGCATCGACTCAACAGTTTTAAAGGACACAAGATCGCCTGTGATGTACCTACAGGAATAGGAGAAAACGGAACGTTGATGCCTATGGCTTTCAAAGCAGATGTAACTGTTACTATGGGGGCATTCAAAGAAGGGCTCTTTTTGGATGAGAGTAAAGATTCTATAGGCAGGATCATACGGGCAGATCTTGGTATAAGCAGTAGACAGTATGAGGGAGAGAGTAAAACTTTTGTACTGGAATCTTCTGATCTGAGTTTGCCAAGCAGACTGACAGAGGCGACACACAAAGGAGATTTTGGTCATGCAGCACTCTTCTGTGGAGAGAAAGAGGGAGCAGGTATCATTGCCGGTATGGCATGTAGCAGGTTTGGGGCAGGGCTTACCACACTGGTTGTCCATGACAAAGTTTCTCCACCTGCATATTTGATGCATGCGACCGTAGTCCCTGACAATGCATCAGCCATTGCCATAGGTATGGGGCTGGGTGGACATTTTGAGAGTGAATTTTTACAAAAATATGTGGTGGAGAGCCATCTGCCTGTATTGCTGGATGCAGATGCTTTCTATTCCCCTCAACTATTGGGTATTTTGGAGCAAAAGAACAGAGAAGTGGTCATCACTCCTCATCCCAAAGAGTTCATTGCCTTATGGAAACGGTTGACAGGGGAGATTCTTACAGTCTCTCAAGTACAGAAGAGCCGTTTTGAAATGGTGCGTCGCTTCAATACCAAATATCCGCATGTGACACTTTTGCTTAAAGGTGCCAATACTCTCATCATGCAGGAAGAAAACCTTTATGTTAATCCTCTTGGGTGCTCCAAACTCAGTAAGGGGGGCAGCGGTGATGTACTTTCCGGGCTGATCGTCTCACTTTTGGCACAGGGGTATACAGGTATAGAAGCTGCGGTGCAGGGATCATTGACTTTGGTACTTTCAGCAAACAGATACAAAGGTGCCTCTTATTCGATGCTGCCTACGGATATTATCGATGTATTGGCTCAGTTGGAAGTACCATAACGGGCTTTGTATCTTCAAGGAGTAGCACAGGTTCTATGAATGGGGCTATACGTGAGAGAAGATTGATGACAGAGAGTATGGGAGTATTGTAAAAAAATTTTAACTTGTTGTCTTGTTTCCAAAGCTGGTCAGCATATAAAAATATACGGTAAGGGGTATCTCCCAGATTATCATGATCTCTGTCAAATCCTTCATATCTGTCCCAGTAGTTGTAAGCTATAGTATTGTTTTGGGGTGATTTGGAGGTAAGATCCTGAAGAACATCCTCAATATTGCCACGAATGATATTGTGTGTGATTATATTGTTTTGAATCGCTGAATGAAAGTGAAACACTTCATTATTGTACAAGAACTGGTTATGGGAAATATATCTTTGTATGCCTTTTTCATTCCCTTTTTCATCAATATAGAGTGCTTTTGCATTGAATTTGACACTGTTGTGTTCAAAATGAAAATGATTGACTTTGTCAGCGACTACTGCAATACCTGCGGCACCTTTTGAACTTAAGATCTGGTTTCCGGTGATATTGATATCTTTGATCCCCATCATCAAAATGCCTACGGAATTATATTTGAATATATTGTCTTTGATGATGTTTTGATGACTCATTTCAAGATGAAGAGCAAAGCGATTGTTTAAAAAAATGTTTCCTTCAATGCGATTATGGCTGGCATATGTCAGGGTGACATCTCTGCTGCGTTCTATCGTATTATTCTGAATTATATTGTTTTTGGCGTACCATATTTTGATAGCATCACCACGAAGAGGTAAAGTATTTTTTTTAGAAGTAATATAGTTATTTGAAATGATAGAATCTTCAACACTGTCCATATCTATCCCGTAAAGGGTATTGGTAATTTTACAATGGTCTATTTTACACTGTTTGACATGATGAAGTCTGATACCCGCATCTAGCATTTCCATTCTTTCTCCGGAAGATGTAATATGGAGGTTTTCGAGAACGACATAGGCACTGTTAATGGTAACCACACTTCCTCTATTATCACCTTGAATGATAACGTTTTTATCTTTCCCCCTAATAGTCAAAGGTTTGTTTATGACAATATTGCCTTTATAAACACCTGAAGGTAGCGTGAGTGTCGCACCTATGGGTGCTTTATCAATAGTATTCTGAAGAATATTTGCATATATCGTAAAGATACAAACAAGGTAGAGAAATAGTGTTTTAGCCATATGTAAGTGTAGCATACTCTCTTGAAGAGAAAAACGATAAAATATCACTATGAAAAAAATAGCTATACTTTTCAGCGGCAAAGGATCCAACTTTTCCCATATTGTCAACACCCTTCATAACAAAGAGCTTGAAGTTGTCATTGCTTTGACAAACAACCCTGAAGCAGGGGGCATTTCCATAGCAAAAGCACATGGTATCCCTTTGGAAATAATAGATTCAAAAGTGTATAAGGATAGAGAAACGTTTGATAAAGATATTGTAAAAAGTTTACAGAAATATCAACTAAACTTGACAGTATTGGTTGGTTTTATGCGTATTTTGACACCTGTGTTTACAGAGAATATCAAAAGTATTAATCTACATCCTTCACTTCTACCTAGACATAAAGGGCTTCATGCGATTATCAAAAGTTATGAAGATCCATTTCCCACAGGCGGTGTATCTGTGCATCATGTTACTTCTGAGCTTGATGGAGGTGAAATAATTGTACAAAAAGAGATTGTAAAAGATGGATTCACGCTTGAACAGTATAAAAAAAAGATACATACCCTTGAAAAAGAGGCTTTGGTTGAAGCAATTTGTAAAGTGCTATGATGAAGTATTATAATGACAAAAGTAACCAATCTGCTGCAAAAGTCATATTTTTGTTCTTTCAAATATGTATGCTTCTAATCGTTTATGGATTTGTTTATACGGCTTTTATTGCAGTGAAATTGGCTATAGTTAAATATAGTCTGACTTTTATGAGCTATCTTCCTGAGCTGATTACTCTTGTTGGATTCCCTGTTATACTCTATAAAACCAGGCGCTTGTTCGATAAAAATAGAAGAGTCTATGCCGTTGGGTTGGTTATGGCATGGGCTGCAGTGATCATTGTTCTTCTCTATCTTCATCTTTCTCAGCTCGTAGGAGTATAATATGGGTATCTCTAATAACCTTAGACACTCATATTTATTTAAAAAAGAGACCATGTGTTAAAACTTTTCCCGCCTAAACATCAAAAAATACTCAAACTCTCCATCCCTGCAGCGATCAATTCTCTGCTGGATATGTTGCAGGTGATCACTGACTTGATCATGGTAGGGCGACTCTCTGCTTTTGCTGTGGCAGCAGTGGGGCTTGGTTTACAGTCACTGATGTTTATTTTTGCTGTGTTGACCTTGCTGCATGTTGGTACATCAGCACTGCTTTCACGTTTTGTAGGAGCAGGACGTATGAAACGTGCCTCCATAGGACTCTCTACACTGCTTCGGTTCGCATTTCTGCTAAGTCTGCCTGTGATGGCGGTATGGTATCTTGTTGCCTCAAACATTTATGTCTGGTTCGGTACGGCACCCGAGGTTGTAGCTTTAGGGGAAGATTATGTGCAGATGCTGACATGGATGATGCCTTTTGTATTTATGAAGCTGGTCTTTGTCTCAGCACTCAATTCTGCCGGCAATACCAAAATGCCGATGCAGGTGAAGATAGGCTCCATTATCCTTAACGTGATCCTGAACTATTTGCTGATCTTCGGGCATTACGGTTTCCCTGAACTTGGGGTTCTGGGTGCAGCTGTGGGTACGGTGATCGTCAATATTTTGGAATTCATCGTCTATGTCATTTTATACCTTAGAGAAAAAACACCTTATATCCCTGTATGGTATTACTCAAAATCTCTGCTCTCCCGTGCACTCAAAGTAGGCATCCCTGCATCGTTTGAGCGTTCACTGACCTTTGGAAGTTTTATGCTTTTTACAGTGATCATTGCTCACTACGGTACATCGGTACTTGCCGGGTATCAGATAGGTCTGCGTGTGGAAGGTTTGGCATTTATGCCAGGTATTGGGTTTACCATTGCTGCGATGGCACTCATGGGGCAGGGACTCGGAGCCAAAAAGCCAGAACAGGCAAAAGAAGATGTCATTTTAGTACTTAAATATACCTCTGGATTTATGTTTATTCTTTCTTTTTTTATGATCTTCATGCCTGAGAAGATTGTATGGCTCTTTACCAATGATGCACAGACCATCAAAGAGGCAAGTCTCTATCTGCGTATCGTAGGAGTATCACAAATTCCATTGGCTTTTAACTTTGTACTCTCGGGCGCACTTCGTGGAGCAGGAGATTCCAAGCGAACCTTGAAAATAAACTTGATCTCTTTATGGTTTGTGCGTATTCTTCCTGCATTTTTGTTAAGTTGGTATTTTGAAAACATACTGTTTGTCTATCTTGCAATGATCTCAGATACCTTCGTGAAAGCTATTTGGTTGTGGGTGACATTTCAAAAAGGAGAGTGGCAGAAGATCAAAGTATAAGATAAATTGATCAAAGTGATTAGTTTTTTGACATTTTTTTGACATTTTTTTATTATAATGCTGAAATTCAAAGCCAAACCTGTTGTGAAGCAGGGACGGAAAGCCACGGGACTCAACAAGCGTAAGCTTTGGTGATAGGACTTGTATCGAAGTTTTACTTTGATACGAAGAGAATTATAATGAGTTAGCCGGGTTGCTCTTAATTTAATATAAGGGTAAAAAGATGTCAGTACTAAGACCGGTTCCAACAGGAAATGAGATCAAACTTGATGCTAAAAGATTTATTGTCAGTAAAACAGATACAACAGGTAAGATAGTCTATGGTAATGACTATTTTTCCGAAATAGCTGGATATAAGGAGAGTGAGCTCATAGGAGCTCCTCATAATATCCTTCGTCATCCCGATATGCCAAAAGCAGTATTTTATTTGATGTGGCAGTACCTTAAAAGCGGTAGAAATATCATGGCAGTGGTTAAGAACTTAGCGAAAAACGGTGACCACTACTGGGTAGTGACAGACTTCGATATCAAGCGTGATCAAACGGGTAATGTACGTCACTATCTTGCTTTCAGACAAGCTGCACCCAAACATGTTGTCAAGGCAATAGAACCACTTTATGCAAAATTGCTTGAGATTGAAAAAGAGCATGATATGGATGCTTCCATTGAGTATTTGAACGGATATCTTGAAGAGAAAAGAATGAATTATGATCAATTTATAGAAGAGCTGGCAAAACCAAAAGGTCTTACAGCGATCTTCTTTAATAAAATGAAAAAGATGTTCGGTTAAGAGATTTCTCTTACATCCAAAAAACTTCCACTTTCATAGTCCAATAATGTATTAAAAGTAGCCACAAGAAGTCTGGCTGCTTCTTTTGGGCTTTGTATCTTTCCTTCTTTTAGACGTCTTGCTGAGGGAAATTCAGTTTCATTCACATACTTGATGATCTGTTGTACCATAGGTGTATTGATGACTCCCGGGGCAAGTGAAGTAAAGTGAATATGGGGTAACTCTTTTGCATAGACATTCAGCAGCATATTGAGTGCTGATTTGGAAAGAGAATAGGCTCCCCATCCTTTAGAACCATTTACTGCAGCTCCGGAGCTGATACCTACTATCTGTTTGACAGAGGCATATGTGCTGAGCAGGTCGATCAATTCCTTGTTTGCCCATACATTGAGCTCCATCACCTCTTTGATCTCTGTTACTTCCATCTCTTTTAATGTTTTGATCTCACCCAAGATACCCGCATTTAGAATAACAAGATCAAACGAGTGTTTGTCGATGAACTCTTTAATACTGGACTGTATCATAAAAGTTTGACTAAGATCAAAAGGAAAAAAGAAAAAATGAGGATCATGATCAAGCTCTTTTGGGAAACTTCTTCCTATGGCATAGACATGGTCTCCTTTGGATAGATACTCTTTAGCCAATGCTTCGCCAAGTCCCGAGCCGATACCTGTAATAAGTATATTCTTCACAATGTAATCCTTTTGTAATACTCTGTGCTATAATTATGCCAAAATAAATATATTATATGAAGGATGATAATGAGTAAAGATTTAAAAACAATCGATGAGAGAATAGAACGTATTTACAAACTTGCAAAAGAACATTTCGGTGAGGTACGTTTTGTAGGGATCAAAAAACATACCAAGATCGGATGGGTCGCAAAGATACAGTTTGATGAGTTTGAATCACTCATTGCTGAGGGTGTAGATGCAGTAGATGCTCTTAAAAAGCTTCGTAAACGTCTTAGAAAGATCATTGATCGTTACAATATGGTGTAACGATGGCGTCAAATTAAAAGTTAAAAGTTAAAAATTAAAATGAAAAAAAATATAATTGTTATAGGTTTTATGGGTGTGGGAAAGGGTACAACAGCGCGTGCTTTTAGCAAGAGGTACGGCACATACATCATTGATACTGACGACCTCATAGAATCCAAAGAGAACAAAGAAGTCAAAAAAATCTTTGAGAAAAAAGGAGAAGCCTATTTTCGCCAACAGGAACAAGTCACAGCAGATTGGATAGAAAAATGTGTCAAAGGTACACTGATCTCCTGTGGAGGCGGATTTTATAAAGTTGATAACCTTAAAAAACTGGGAACCGTTGTATTGCTTGATGCTTCATTTGAATGGATATATAACCGTCTTAAAACTGCCAAGAACAGTGAACAGAAACTTGCAAAGCGGCCGCTTTTTCAAGAACCAAAAAAAGCGAAAAAACTCTATGAAGAGAGAGAAAAAGCCTATAAAAAACTGGCTGATGTAGTGGTGGATGTAGAAAAGATGTCGCTTGATGAGCAGCTAGTGTTTATTGCTAGGAAGTGTAAAGTCTGATTTTTTAACCTATTGTTCTGTAGGGTGTTGTACCCTTACGACACCAATAATTTGAATATGTATTAAAATTCAAAGTTTATCTGTATATTTAAACTTAAAAGGTGTTGTCATGGGACAACACCCTACGTGTTTTCCCCCCAATACTCTAACCCTTTATATACCATAGTGAGTAGTCCAAAGATCAGCATTGTACTTCCCATGCAGTAGGGTACTTGTTCTCTGAATGGAGCAGGGGATTGGGAGATGGTGATGATTGCATATCCCCAAACCAAAATAGCTAAAAGACCCAAAACTCTTTTAGTCCATAAAATAATTGTCTGTTTTTGTTGATTTTCCATAGCCGTATTTTAGCCTAATAAGGTATAATTTTACCAATAAAAAATCTAGGGTGAAAATGCAACGGTTCGAGCAATATCTACAAGATAATCTTCCCAAGGTACCAAGTTTCCATCCTGTGTATGAAGATGCACTGGGTGTGATGTTGTCTGCCGGTGGAAAACGTTTTCGTCCTATGCTGCTTTTAAGTGTAGTAGATGCCTATGAGCCAATGCTTTATAATGGTGCCCTGCCTGTAGCGATGGCATTGGAAATGTTCCATACCTACTCTCTTATCCATGATGATCTCCCTGCTATGGATAATGCAGACTTGCGCCGTGGACAGCTAACACTTCATAAACGTTATGATGAAACTACAGCAATCCTTGCCGGAGATGCACTCAACTCCGATGCTTTTTTCCTTATAGCCAAAGCTCCGCTGCGTGAAGATGTCAAAATCAAACTGGTGGAACTACTTGCCCGTGACGGTGGAAGTCGTGGAATGGTACTGGGGCAGGCGATCGATTGTTATTTTGAGAACAAGCCTCTTGATCTGGAACAGATCAAAATACTTCATACGAATAAAACAGCAAAACTTATAGCTGTAAGTCTTCAGATGGGCGCTGTGATTGTTGGGCTTGAAGCAGAGGTACAAAATGAACTTTACTGTTTCGGTATTGATCTCGGGTTGCTCTTTCAGATACAAGATGATATTATAGATGAGACACAAAGTGCAGAAGAAGCAGGAAAAACGACAGGCAATGATAGTGATAAAAATAGCTTTATAAATCTTTTAGGACTAGCGAGGAGTGTTGAAGAAGCAGACACACTGGCAAAAGATTTGCAAAGACGATTTGAAACGTTTGATGTAAAGCTGCAAACAGCTTTGCAACCCTTGATAACAAAATATCTACATAGACATAAATAAAGAGATGTCACGGGTACACTTTATGGTTAAAAGTATAGCCTTGACATCTCAAGAGCGACAAGTTGCGAGAGCACTCTGCTGAAGAGAACTCAGCGTTAGCGTAGTTTTTGGAGCTTTACTCTAAAAGCATTATATTATAATAACAAAGGATAACTCTATGGCAGTAATGACTGAACAAAACCAAATGCGTAAAAAGATGGCAAATACCATTAGATTTTTGGCGGCAGATATGGTGCAAAAAGCAAATTCAGGACACCCGGGTGCACCGATGGGTCTTGCGGATATTGCAGTCGTGCTTTCTGAAAAGCTCAGCCATAACCCGAAAAACCCAAAATGGCTTAACCGTGACCGTTTGGTGTTTTCAGGAGGACATGCGACAGGACTTATCTACTCACTTTTACACCTTTGGGGGTATGATGTAAGTCTTGATGATCTGAAAAATTTTCGTCAGCTTGATTCCAAAACACCGGGTCACCCAGAGTATGGACATACAGACGGTATAGAGATCACTACTGGACCATTGGGACAAGGAATCGCCAATGCAGTCGGTTTTGCTATGGCAGAAGCGTTTACCGCTAATCAAGTGAACTCTGAGACATGTAAATTGATTGACCATAAAGTATATTGCCTCTGTGGTGATGGTGACTTAGAAGAAGGTATTTCATATGAAGCATGTGCCTTGGCGGGACATCTTGGACTGAAAGATCTGGTACTCATTTATGATTCAAATGAAATAACGATCGAGGGAGATACAAATATCGCCTGGAGTGAAAATGTAGCGGCAAGGTTCACAGCACAGAACTGGAATGTACTTAAAGTGAACGGTCACTGTTATGATGAGATCGAAAAGGTGCTTGAAGAGGCAAAATCTGCTACAAGACCTACGATCATTATTGCAAATACGATCATTGGTAAAGGAGCAATGGAGCTAGAGGGTACACACCATACCCATGGTGCACCGCTTGGTGAAAAGATCATTGCTGAGTCTAAAGCAAAGGAGGGTTTTGATCCTGAAGAAAAATTTGCTATTCCTGAAGATGTACTGCTTCGTTTCAGATGTGCAGTTGAAAAAGGTGAACTAGCAGAAAAAGAGTGGATACACAGACAAAAAGAGGCTCCGCTTATAGAGCAAAATAAGGCTTTGTCAAGACTGCTTACTCCTGACTTTTCAACGATCGAGTATCCAGATTTTTCTAATGATCCTGCAGTGGCAACAAGAGATTCAAATGGTAAAATCCTTAATGCCATTGCCAAGGCAGTACCATCATTTCTTGGCGGTTCGGCAGACCTTGCCCCAAGTAACAAGACAGAACTCAAAGAGATGGGCAACTTCCCTAAGGGGAAAAATATCCACTTTGGGATCAGAGAGCATTCTATGGCTGCCATAACCAATGCAATGGCACTTTACGGTACGACTATGCCGTTCAATGCAACATTCTTTGTCTTCTCCGATTATCTTAAACCGGCAGCACGTATTGCAGCATTGACTAAGATTCAAAACTTCTTTGTCTGGACACATGACAGTATCGGTGTAGGTGAAGACGGTCCGACACATGAACCTATAGAACAGATCAGCCAGTTTAGAGCGCTGCCGAACTTCTATGTATGGAGACCGGCAGATGCAACAGAAAATGTGGAAGCATGGAGAACAGCCCTTAACATGAAAGTACCACACGGTTTTGTCTTGAGTCGTCAAAAGCTTAAAACATTGAAGCCAAAAAGAGATTTTGGAGAGGTAAGCAAAGGGGCATATATCGTTAAAAAACGTGAAGGTGCAACAATAACATTGATGGCAAGTGGCTCAGAGCTTATGCCATGTCTTCAGGCAGCTTGTCATTTAGAGGTACTTGGGGTGAAAGCTAATGTTGTTTCTGTCCCTTGTCTTGACCTTTTCAATGAGCAGGATGCAGCCTACAAAAATATAGTCGTTGATCCGAATACTAAAGTATTGGCAGTAGAAGCTGCCACAGCAACTGAGTATTACCGTTATGCAGATGATGTGCTTGGCATGGAAACCTTTGGAGCCTCTGCACCGGCAGATCTACTCTTTGAGAAGTTTGGATTTACTATTCAAAATATTACTAAGCGTGCCTGTAATTTAGTAGGTGCGGAGTATCAAGTAGTTGATTTAGGGAAGTGTTAATCACTTTTCTAAAGTCTGTTTAAGAAGCTATGTTTTATAATCACACTCTCCAAACAATCGGGGTGTAGCGCAGTCTGGCTAGCGTGCTATCTTGGGGTGATAGAGGTCGCAGGTTCAAGTCCTGTCACTCCGACCATATTTATTTATCAATGACCTTTCCTTTATATCCAACTTCTTCAATCGCTTTTAGCAATGTCTTGTTTTGTACTTTTGTATCATCGTAAGTAACCGTAGCTGTATGTGTATTTAAAATAACTTTGGCTTTGGTGACACCAGTTTGTTTTTTAAGATTCTTTTTGATGGTCATAGTGCATAAGGGGCAGGTCATACCTGTGATGGCAATATGTACAGTAGCCTCTTTGGCAAGCAGTATGCCTATAGATAATGCAATAAGTAAAAAAGCTTTCATTTAGTCTCCTATAAAGTAAAGTATCCAGTACTGGTAAGTCAGTAGTATGCCAATGAGTAGTGTACCAAAGATGAGATAATGCAGATGGTATCTGCATAGGTTTTTAGAACAGTAGGTTCTTGTGCTTTTCAACTTAAAATAACGGTACCACAAATAGAGTATAAGTATGAATGCTGCAAGCACAAAATAGATATGATAGGGTGCAAATATTTTGAGAAATGAGAGTGATGAGGCACTGATACCAAAGAGTAAAAACAGTAAGGGTGTCAGGCAACAGGTACTGGCAAGAAAAGCAGTTACCAAAGAGGTGACAATAAGTGCCCAAAAAGACTTTTCAGAGTTTTGAGCCATTACTTAAAAATTTCCTGAGAGGTGATTTGGTAGCTAAAACTTTTTGGCTCATAGTAGTCTAATACATCATCCTCTACCTCAGCATAAGGGTAGCCCAGCATATTGATAGGGTATTGGGTTGGTTTTGGTGAAAGAACAAAGTCTCTTCCATGGTTGAAGCCTACCCAGTTCATTTCCCAGCTGTGTAAGTATTTGTTATTGAGCTCTTTGACGCGTGGGTCATTATGTTTTAGTTTCTCTACCAATTCAAGTTTGGTAATATCTGCCGGATCAGCAGGAATCCAGCCTGCTCCCGGGATGAAGTATTCCGCACGACAGTGCTGCCATGAGGTGATAGTAGCAAAACCTTTGTCATCACTTTTACCCAAGGCTTTGGAGAAGTGACTTTTCCCAAGACGAATACCGAATACTTCTCTGGCAGGGATACCTGCTGCACGCACAAGGGCAACAAAGAGTGAGCTAAGATCAGTACATTTGCCACCATAGTAGCCATTGGCAAAGGCATCATCTACCTCTTTTTGTGTCACCATTTTATGCACATCACCTACACCACACCCTTTGACCTTACTGTCTCTAAAAGTGTGTGATGTACACCAGTAGTAGATAGCTTTAACTTTTTCAAAACGGTCTGTTTTGTTTTGTGTAATTCTGTCAGAAAGCCCTTTGACAATGCCATCCGTAGGCAAGTGGGCAGTTGCTTTGATAAAAGGTTTGACTGCATCAGGCAAAGGTAGGTTTTTCGCACTTGCTTTGCTAATAACATCCAGTGGTACCAAACGGTCTTTGGTCTCTATACGTAGAGTTATATGCAGTTTTTTAGGTTTATTTTCCTTTTGCCATTGGGCATACAGGATTGTTGCATCAGCACTATTGTTCTTGTTGATGTTAAAGTTGTCATAGTTTCCGTCAAATGTCAACATTTTTATATTTTGGTAACTACTGTCAAATGGAATCGGGTTCCAAAGTTTGACAGGGTAGTTTTTTGTATCGTATTTGATATCAAAGTCGTAAGTAACTTCAAAGGTTCTGCTTTTGTTTTCAGCAAAGAGTGTCAGTGTAAACAATAGTAGTGAGGTGAGTATAAAAAGTATTTTTTTCATAAGTTTTTTATGCTGCTATTTGAGCATCATTCCCCTGATTGTATCTTCATCGATCACTTCACTTTCATATTTGATCACTATTGTCTTTTCTGTTTTGTTGGTATAGAAATCATTGATCCCTTCTATATTTTTCAGTTCGGCAAGCTTATTCTCGTCGAAAATATCGGTAGAGAGAAAGAGATTGGCACGAAGAGCAGGGTTTCGCATACCCAGAATCCAGAGTATCCAAAAGATACAGAGAACCATAACGGCAATGGCAACACCCTGTTCCTGATAATGTCCATAGAGCCATCCGCCAATTGCACCGCCAAGGAAAATTCCTACGTAGGAGAAGGTGTTGGCAACACCAAGAGCTGCACCTTTTTGGTGTACTTTTGCAAATTTGGCAACAAAGCTTTGAAGCAGCGGTTCAAACATGTTAAATCCGATGAAAAAGAAGGTAGCCCCTGTTGCAAAGAGCCAAAAGTTGCTGCTAAAGCCCATCAGTGCAAAAGAGGCGATAATGAAGAGTACAGAGACCACAAAAATCTCTTTGCCTTTACCATATTTTTCACCCAATATGGCTGCCGGAGCCATAGCGATGATACCAAAGAGTACCGCAGGCAGATAGACCTTCCAGTACTCCATACGTGTCATATCAAATTTACTTTTCATGACAATAGGAATGATAAAAAAAGCGATCGCCATGGTAGAACTGTGAAAGAGGAACGTAATGTACATTCTTACCAGATCTTTGTCTTTAAAGACCTCTTTGATCTTGGCTTCCTCTTCAGAATAGTGGTGTTCAATATGTGGAGGCTCCGGTACGGCAGTGAAGAGAATGACCAGTGCAGTCAGTGCCAGAGCACCTGTGAGCCAGAAGAGTGCACTCACACTCCAAATTCCGGCAATTACCGGACCGATGATCATAGCTGCTGCAAAACTCATAGCAATGACCATCCCCATGATCGCCATAGAGTGGGCTCTCTCATCTTCACGTACCTGATCAGCGATCATAGCTGTTACTACGCTACCTATAGCTCCTGCTCCTTGAAGAAAACGACCAAGAAGAAGTATATAGATATTGTCTGCTACAGCAGCTACAGCTGAACCAAAAGCAAAGAGAAGCAGTCCAAAAAGCAGAGTCTTTTTACGACCGAATTTGTCACTCATGACACCAAAAGGGACTTGAAGCACAGCTTGTGTAAGAGCATAACCACCTAATGCCAATCCTGCGAGAAATGCTGTTCCTCCCGGTAGTTCTTTAGCATAATTTGAAAGGACTGAGAGGACAATGAAGAGTCCAAAAAATCGTAACGCTACAATAAGACTAAGGGGTAAAACCTTTTTAATCATATTAATATCTCCAATAGGGTAAAATTTGTCCTAATTATAGTAGTAAAAGGTTAATTGTTTATGAAATTAGTATTGGCAACAGGTAATAAAGGAAAATTACGTGAATTTAAACAGATGTGCCAAGATGAGGTAGTACCTTTTTCAGACTTGCTAGGCAAATTTGATATTATTGAAGATGGGGATACATTTGCAGACAATGCCCTCATTAAAGCACGTACGATCTATGAGAAGTTGGTGGCAAAAAACTCTTCCATAGACTATCTGGTCATTGCAGATGACAGTGGTATTTCTCTGCCTGTATTGGGCGGTGCACCGGGCATTTACTCTGCACGATATGCAGGTGAGGATGCTACAGACAAAGATAATCTTTATAAACTCATTGAGGCGGTGAAAGAAAAAGGATTAAAATCTACACCTGCTTACTATACTGCAGCCATCGCCATAGTCTCCAAATACGGTGAGTATGTGGTACACGGATGGATGCATGGGGATGTGATAGATGAAGCCAGAGGAGAGAAAGGATTTGGGTATGATCCGATGTTCATTCCTGCTGGGTTTGACAAGACTTTGGGTGAGTTGGATAATGATGTGAAGTCTGGGATTTCGCATCGTGGTAAGGCATTGGCGTTGGCGAAGCCTATTATCAATATGTTACGAAATAAATAGGGCAACAACAAGGGATTGCCCCCTACGAAGAAAATAATTAAATGTAGGGGTGCCCTTCATGGGTACCCGAAAAGAGAGAAGATATGACACAACAACAATTTATGAATGATTTACAAGCAATTTACCTAGAGTTGCAAGATAGACAGACAGAGCTTAATGGATTTTATGAGCTTTTAAATGGTAAATACGAGAGAGCAGAGCAGTCAGTAGATGCTTTTTTGTCGCTGCTTAATATACCTAAAAACGATGATACCGTTATGGCAGCACTTACGCGTATTGTAAACCTTAGAGAAGATGCGTTAGAGCAAGTACTTAGCAAACTTGAGTTGACAGATGAAGAAATACGAGTCAAAAAAGAGTTGGCATATGGCTTTGTAAGCATGATGCACATTACGCGTCATGAGAGTCTGATAGGGTGGATAGAGGAGCAGAAACTGCTGACACCTTTTTATCGTTCGTTGATTTTTGGCGTGCATTTTGTAGGCTTGAGGCTCTCTGAGTGGCAGAGTCACTGGACAGAACATATTCTGCATACTGTCAACCTCGGGTTGAGTGAAGCTTTTAATGGGGACGATGCCAAAGTATTTGAAATGTTACAAAGTGAATCTCTACTTGATAAAGATGAGAATGGCTGTGTGGGTGACAGATGTTACTCTGTGCTCATTAAAGACACTTCGGCAAGCTCAGTGACTGAACCGACAAGCACCAGGACCAAAGGTAAATCGGGGGCTGAACCTGTCGAAGCCAGACGATGCTACAAATCTGTAGCCTATGCAGAGGCATTTCCTCAGCAGGTAGAAGCAGTTACGACTGCAGTGGAACAACTCATCTCACTGCTTAGACAATATGAAGATGAGGTCTATGGTCAAAAATCTGAATGGATTGCCTACTTTACGGCTATTAAGGAAGCATTTGCACATACAAAAACAGAGGAGCTCATAGGAAAATGGGCAGAGGTGGACAGACGCTGGATGAAGATCACCACTCCGCTTCAAGTTGGACATCCTTTGGAATATTATGAAGACCACTACAGGAAAGCAGTTGCTCTGGAATGGGATCTGCGTATCATAAACCCCAAGTTGCAGAAGGGTTCTCAAACACGCAATAATATTAAAATGTTCGTGTATGAAATGGCAGAGGAGTTTGGGAAAGAAGCACTGCATACCATAAGCAAAAATCTTTTGCAGGTGGATGAAACACAACTGTATATCGGTCAACCGATGCTCTACTATGCGGCAGAGTTTAACGGACTTTTTTCTGCACAGGTCGTCCCCAATGATGAACAGGTCTCTACAGAACTTGGCAAGAAGATCTTTGCCTATGCAGACTTTGTGATGGAATCTAAAAAATCCAAACCTGTTATGAAACTCAATATAGAGACAATGGGAGAGGATTTTGTAAAAAAACAAAAAGTCCTCATAGAAAATGACCCAACACTCTGGCAGGAACTTTACGACATCTCTACGGTGGGACATGAGTATGGACACATCTTATGGATAGACTCAGACACTGAGACTAAGATGAATGGTACCGGTCAGTTTAAGAACATAGAAGAGTTCAAAGCTACATCTGGTGGTCTTATGGCATTTTTCCATAATGAACGTGATGCACTCAAAGAGCATGTGGTAGATGATGTCGTAAGCCGTGCCGTAGGACTTATGGCTTGGCGTGAAGTGGGTGAAGTATTGCCTTACTACTGTGAAGGGCTTATCCATTTAGACATATTGTTTGGCTCAGGTATCATCACTTATGATGGAGAGATAAAGATAGACTATTCTAAGTATGATGCGATGAAAGAAGCCTATATCTCTGCCTATAAAAACTTAGCAGACAACTACCTCAAAAAAGTAGATGCGAGTGAATATTTGTCTCAATATGCAGTAAAAAATGAGGGTATCTACTTGCCTAAAAATGAAAAAATAAAATCTTTTGTAGAGCACTATTATGCACGCTACAAGGAGATTGGTCAGCAGACTATTGTGCTAGATTAGAGTTATGTTATAATCTAATCATGAAAACAATACAAGAAGTAAAAGATTTTTTAATAGCCCAGTTTCCTCATGAAAAAATATATCTTTTTGGCTCACGTGCCAGAGGAGATGAGAGTATGCATTCTGATATTGATATAGCGATTGAAGGAGATGCACTCGGCTCACGACTCTCTCAAGCACGTTTTGCACTGGAAGAGTCTCTTGTACCCTATAAAATAGACTTAGTTGACCTCTCTAAAGCTTCTTATCTTAAGGGGATTATTCAAAAAGAGGGGATAGTGTGGCACTAGAAGATGATACTTTCTTACATTTAGAATCATATAGAGTACTTTTTAAGCGTATAGATGGGCTTATGATGTAATGCATAAAAATGTATAATCAAAATTAATAATAAATTTTTTTGTAGAGCTTTATTATACATGCTACAAGGAGATTAGACTGCAGATAGTTATTTAAATTAAAATATGTATTTTTTAGATAAAATAATTTATTAATAATTGTATATAGGGAGTATTATTTTGTTTAAAGGTATATGGAAAAAATCATTAAACAACCCACTAGTGTTAGTTTTAATTGTCTTGATTATAGGTATAAGTTTAATAGCTTTTTCATTTTATATACCAGATGATAAAAATAACTTTTTTCTTTGGATTTCGTATAGTGATTGGAGAAAAATAGTTTTGACAACAGCAACTACTTTTTTAAGTGCCTTGGTTTTTAAGTTACTACTTACTTCTACCGCAGTAATGAAAATGGTTCAAAAAGCTATTGAAGATTTATTATTAGAATCTAATTTTATTGAAGCATATAATGAAAACCAATTACAAAAAATATCAGAAAAGGTTTCTCAAAAAAGTAAATTTATTGAATATTCATACAATGATAAAAAAATAAAATCTATATATCATGCAAAGCAAAAATATAATGAGAATCCAAATAAAAAGAATTTTTTTATTGAAGATATGATATGGATTAAAACGATTTATAAAAATGGAAATGATATTCAAAATACAATTGCTACATTAGATATCACATCTTCAGGAAATTTAGATTTAATTTATGAACTTGAAAGTGATTTCAATTCAAGTATATACCCAGATTATAAAAAATTTACAACAGATAGATTTACTGATTATTCATTTAATGTAAAAATAACTAATTATGAAAGGAAAGGAAATAAATTAGCGAAAGAAAATTATCCTAAATTATCCTATCCTTGTATTAAAGAAGATAAAAATAAGAAAATTTTTAAAGTTTGTGTTGAAGATTGTTTAGCAGGAGATAAATTTGTAATTCGTATCTCAAGAACAACACTTGGGGAGTATACAGATGACAAAGTCAAAAAAAGACGTCAAGAAGAAACAAAAATAGCTACTGTTGATATGAAAGTTCCTGCGGGGGTTAGAAAAATTATTTTTCAAGAAGAAATATATGGAGATGATAATCAAACAAGATTTAAAAGTAATATTACATCTAACGGAAAATCAACACATATTAGTCCCAAAGAAGAAGAGTCATCTTTTTATATTACTAAAAAGTGGGAAGTTTTTTATGATGATCATCCAAATGCAACAATTGAGTTTAATATATACTGATTTAGTTTAATTTAAGTAAATAATGTGTATATTACCGAACAAGCTTGTCTAGATATCTAGATAAACAAATACTATTTTGTAGTATTACTTCTTAACATTTAATAAAGGGCTATACAATGAATTACACACTAAGAGATGGTGGAGATTTATTTTAAAAGGCGTTTTTGTTAATTCCTCAATTAACATTTCAATCTAAATTATTATATTCCACTCTTGGAATATATTATATTTATTTTTATTAGATTATACATTTATCGATGTATAACCTACTTTTAGCTATAATCCCACCAATTACGCCGTCGTCATGATGGCGATTGCGAGGATATTTATGTTACTTTTTACACCAGGACCTACGCCAGTACCCGAGTCTGTACGTTTGGCTATGGCTACACCGACACTTCACCACAGAACACC
>JALXCZ010000048.1 GCA_026990595.1 Sulfurovum sp. | reverse complement strand
CTCTGTCATAAAACCTACCATGACACTTTTAAATAGTTCTCGTTCATCAATTCTCATTTTACGCTCCGTTTCTTTCTTCTGAAAGAGTATCGTAAATGAAAATTGCGAACTTTATTTTACACTATCATTAATGAAGTCAGAACTCACACGGAAAGCATATTGATAATCATATTTCTTTGCAAGGTATAGCCTCTGGGATAAGACGAGAAAATTAATGGGAACAGAATTAATGTTCCCATTTACTGCCATTTTACCAAGATTAGGGTAAACTTCGAGCATGAAGATTATAGACTTGGAAAATCAAACTGACCTACCCGTAGATATAGATGCACTTGAAGAGATAGCCCAGAGTCTTACGACCAGGGAAATTGAACTTATACTCACAGATAATGCATCGATCCGGGAACTTAATCAGGAACATAGGGAAAAAGACAAGCCTACTGATGTACTCAGTTTTCCTATGGATGCCCCTTTTACGGAACAATCCATATTCGGTATGCCTCTGGGGTCGATCGTGATCTCTGCGGATTTTGTAAAAGAAAAAGCCAAAGAGCTAGGACACACTGTCCAAGATGAGCTCTCTTTGCTATTTATCCATGGAATGCTTCATCTTCTTGGTTTTGATCATGAATCTGATCATGGAGAAATGAGGGAAAGAGAAAAAGAGATCATTGAACAGTTCCATCTCCCTTCAAGTCTCATAGTAAGAACAAGTCACTAAGGAAAATTATGAATTTTGTCATTTTTATTATCTCTATGGGTGTATTGATCTGGGGTGCGGAGCTGCTGATAATTCAAAGTGAGCGTATTGCTTTAAAATTTAAAATACCTGAATTTATTATTGGAGCGACACTGATAGCGCTAGGAACATCTTTACCTGAAATGGCAGCCAGTATGGCGGCAAGTGCATCAGGAAAAGCAGATATTGCCATAGCCAATGTCATCGGAAGCAATATACTCAACATCACTCTTGTACTGGCAACTGTTTTTCTCATCGCTACAAAGATCAACCCCAATAGAGACTTCTTTGCAAAAGACAGTACCTGGGCGCTGGTTCCGGTACTTGTATTTGTTTTAATGATACTAGACGGTGTGATCTCAAGATTTGATGCTGCTTTGCTGCTACTTCTCATGGGTGCCTATCTGCTCTTTTTACTTCAGGATGCCAAAAATATTCCGGAAGAGGATCTTGATGAGATAGATATCAGTCATTTTTCATGGCTCAAAACCGGTAGCATTCTTTTGGGTGGTTTTATTCTAGTGATCATCGGTGCCCATTTTACAGTAGAAAGTGCCTCTGAAATCGCCAGAAATTTTGGTATCAGTGAATGGGTCATTGGTATTATTATGATCTCTTTGGGAACATCTCTTCCCGAGTTGGTTGTCAGTGTTTCTGCCGCGATGAAAGGAAAAGTCGACATGGCAATAGGAAACATCATCGGATCAAACATGGCAAATACAACAGTGGTTCTAGGTGCATCTGCTTTAATAAACCCACTGCATATCAATGCAGCTGCCAATCTTTTTGATATCGCAACAATGATCATTGCTACAGTTATTCTTGTCTTTATCACAGCGAACAAACTCTATAACAAATCGGCAGGGATCAGTCTCATCATTATTTTGGGGCTCTTTTTAAATAACACTTTACAAAGTATGTAAGTCAACGTAAACCATGCTATTTTGAATTATTTACATCTATATTTACTGTATTCTTTGGGGGCTTCTTTTTAAAATATCTGTTTCTATAAAGCCACTTATAAATATCTGCGGCAATAGGACCTGCTGTACTTCCTCCATGTCCTCCATGTTCTACCAGTACCGTTACAACGAACTCCGGATTATTAAATGGTGCATTCCTCGTTCCCACGTTGCACGTGGGAATGCATACTGCAATTAGAAATTAAATGACAATATGACATATTTTTACACCTTCGCATTTTATTCAACTATAATACAAGAAAAAAGACAGGGTACCCCCTTGAGGGTATAAAACTATGGGCAGAAGCAGATATAAAATATATGAACCAACACATCCACACTTCATTACATGTACGGTACTCAACTGGATACCACTCTTCACAAGGAAAGAAAGCGTAGAGATACTACTTGAAAGCTTTAGATACCTACAAAAAACTGATAATTTCAAACTCTATGCTTATGTGATACTTGAAAATCATCTACATATCGTAGCCCAAAGTGATGACATAGGTAAAAGTATAGCAAAGTTTAAAGGGCATACGGCAAGAGAACTCATTAAGCTTTTACAAAGAGAAAATGTAAAAACCATACTAGAACAACTTGTTTTCTATAAAAAAGCCCACAAAGTAGACAGAGAGTACCAATTATGGCAAGAAGGCATACAACCAAAACTCATGCAAACAGATGCGATGATGATAAGCAAGATTAAGTATATCCATCATAACCCTGTCAAGCGTGGGTATGTAGATGAGGCATCATATTGGAGATACTCCAGTGCTAGAGATTATGAGGGGATTGATGGGTTATTGGAGGTTGAGCGTTTTTGGTAGTTTTAGTTGATGTATGCATTCCCACGTGCAACGTGGGAACGAGGAAACTATAGCATTAGCATCACCCGACCCCTATGCCAGACCCCTATGCCGCTATGCCCTAAGGGAATGATAGTCCCCTTTATTTTATGTCCCCATACAATATATATCCTGCTCTAATTCAATATTTGTATCATTCAAAAATGAAATAATTTTATGTTTATAGACAAAACTTGGCATTGATTTTTTTGAGTATACAATAATACTGATTTTTTTAATTCCATCTTTTAAATTAATTAATTTTTTTTTCTTGGGCAAAAGTAAAATCATCAGTTCTTCCAAAAACTCATCTATGTGCATTACATTGTCTTTTTTTAACTCTATTTCCCAACCATTACTTTTGTACTTAATGGTTCCTTTATTGGTCTTCAAATCTCCTTCTACCCATGTTTTTGAAGGTTCAATATTTAGATAACTAGTAATTTCAAAATGCTTTTTTTTAAATTTTTGTATTGAAAATTTTATAAATACTTCATTATCTGCATTATCTATCATTTCTTATTCCTTAGAAGTCATTTATATTTAAACCTGTCGGTTCGCCAGGTCCTTTCCCGCCTTTAGGCTTTACAACTATATTTCCATTTTTATCTTTATATAAATCTTGTCTTGCATTTTCTTTTAAATCATGGGGATGAACTCCACCTTTTTTAAGTTTATCAATTTCCCCTGGAGAAAGCATCTTGTCTCCTTTCGCATAACAAACATAATCATCCATTACAGAGTCATTCTCTCCATAATGATCCCACCATTCTGCCAAAGCGTAGCCTGTATCATAACCCAACATAGCAGATTCATACACCATACCTGCACCAAGTGTTGGGAAAATTGTAACAGGGCTTATTGTAGGGGTGAACGGAATTGCAATTGCTGTCAATCCATTCTCATCAATCCAGTTAACTGGATCAGCCCAAACATATCCATACAAATTCGAGTCCCCACCGGCAAACCCGCTAGGGTCTTTACTCGTCCACTTGCCGGTATAAGCATCATACTCTCTAAATCCAAAGTGCGTCAGCTTCGTATCGGGATCATAAAGCCCTCCAGCAAAACCAAACGGCACTTTTAAAGAACGATTTGTATCGTTTATGATATTACCATAAGTATCATAGGTTATTTCTTTGACGATATTGTGATTGGTATCCGATACCGCACGAAGGCTTCCTACCTGATCATAATGCAGATAATATCTATTACCACTCTTATCGGTCATGGAGACGGGCATCCTACCATCGGCATATTCGAAACGCCATACGAGGTTATCCTCTTTGTCATAGACGGCAAGCAGTGTCGTGAGGTCTTCCCAAAGGTACTTTTCTGTAATCGTGCCGTTTACCTCTTTGGTGATGCGTCTGTTCATCGGATCGGTAATGTAGTGTATCTGTGTGCCGTCAGGCAGTGTGGCATCGGTGAGGGCTCCGAGGGTGTTGTAGTCGTAGGTGTAGCGGCTGCCGTCTGGGAGGGTTTTGGCTATGAGGTAGCCGTCTTCGTCATAGCTCTGCTCAAGCTGTCCGATGAGGGTGATCTCATCATCGGCATTGTAGGATTGCAGCTGATTGGTGATGTTGCGCTCTTTGCTTGTGGCGGTGAGTCTGTTGCCGTTACTGTCGTAGGTATAGTGCTCTACTACTTTTCTGTTCTTTCTGACAGTAGTAAGTCTGCCTCTGGCATCATAGCGGTAGGAGTAGGTGGTCTTGTTGCCTTGGAGGGTCTCACTCTTTTTGGTGATCTGTCCTGCTTTGTTTCTGTAGAGCTTCACCCCAAAGAGTGCATCAGACTGCCTGCCAAGCTCTCCGTAGAGGTTGTAGTGGCTTGTCTGTGTGTAGCTGCCGTCTGTGATGTTGATATCCAAGCCGAAGTGGATGGTGCGGGTGATGGTGGCTGAGTTTGGTGCAAGTCTTGGATTGTGGGACATGGGGTTATTTTAGCGTAGTGTGGCTTTAGGTGGGGCTACCACGTGAAACGTGGGAGCTAGAGAAAATGGGAGCCAGAGAACACCCTGCTGACGACCATGAGGCTTCCTACTTGGTTATAGGTATGTTTTATGAGGTTCTTGTTATCTCCTCTATATTATTATAAATAATATACCTATCAGAATTGTAAAATACATTGAAAAACAATATAGACTACTTTGGACATTACTATTTTTATTCTCTGATAGTAATTCTAAAAAATCATCTCTTCCAAACGATAAAAATATAATTAGAAACAGAAATTTTAATCCGATGTACAAAAATTCTTTTGAAAAAAGTGTATCCAGTAAGATTATTGAGATCAATAAAAATAAAATTAACTTATTTCTTGATATTTTATTAAACCAAGCAATTTGTTTGACTAGTATGTTTAATTTATTGGGCAAGTAATCACAAGACATGCGTCAAGTCCTCCTTCAGCACCTAAGCCTATGTTTTACAATATTTTATAAAGCACAAATAGAATTGAGATATATGGATATGTACTTTTAAAATAGTTTGGAAAATATCCTAAAAAAAACATAACTAAAGAGATAATACAAACAATAGGGAGGGCAATCATTGCAAATAGATACAGTAAGTAGGTCACTCCTCCCAATATATCATTTTTTGGTAGATAATCCAGCATAAAAGGAAACAACAAAAAGATAAACAAAATAACCGGTACAAAATTTATAATTTTCATAATCACTGTCCATACAAAGGAATCAAATGACATTCCCAAAAACACACAGGATGATCACTATAATAATAAGAGAAATCAGGATCATCACCGTTACATCCAACTTTTTTAGCTAAACATTTTCTAGTGCAATTAAAGTAAGGAGTACTTGGAAAACTTTTACAAATAGAATGTAATGCTTTTCCTTCGATAGTTGTGCTTGGATATTGTGAACAAGAAATATATGTTGGATCATATGGCAATTGGTCGGAAGGGAAAGGGTGGTAGTTCCTGTTATGCCCATGTCCACCGCTACGGTTTATCAATCCATCTGGGTCAAAAAAGCTTACCGGATCCCCCAACACATACCCATACAAATTTGAGTCCCCACCGGCAAACCCAATGGGGTCTTTGCTCGTCCACTTCCCGGTATAGGCATCATACTCTCTAAAGCCGAAGTGCGTCAGCTTCGTATCAGGGTCGTAGAGTCCGCCGGCGAAACCAAACGGTACTGTCAAAGAACGGTTGCTGTCGTTTATGATATTACCATAAGTATCATAGGTTATTTCTTTAACCAACTTGATGGTGTTGTCGGGGGACAACACCCTACTGATGGCTCTTAGGCTTCCCACCTGATCATAATGCAGATAGTATCTCTTACCGCTTGCATCGGTCATGGAAATAGGCATCCTGCCATCAGCATATTCAAATCTCTGAATCAAATTATTATTACTGTCATAAACTGCCAATAGTGTCGTAAGGTCTTCCCAGAGATACTTTTCTGTTATCGTGCCATTCACCTCTTTGGCGATACGTCTGTTAAGAGGGTCGGTGATGTAGTGGATCTGTGTGCCGTCAGGGAGTGTGGCATCGGTGAGGGCTCCGAGGGTGTTGTAGCTGTAGGTGTAGCGGCTGCCGTCGGGGAGGGTTTTGGCAGTGAGGTAGCCGTCTTCGTCGTAGCTCTGCTCAAGCTGTCCGATGAGGGTGATCTCATCATCGGTATTGTAGGATTGCAGCTGATTGGTGATGTTGCGCTCTTTGCTTGTGGCGGTGAGTCTGTTGCCGTTGGCATCATAGGTGTAGTACTCTACTACTTTTCTGTTCTTTCTGACGGTAGTGAGTCTGCCTCTGGCATCATAGCGGTAGGTGTAGGTGGTCTTTTTGCCTTGGAGGGTCTCTATCTTTTTGGTGATCTGTCCGGCTTTGTTTCTGTAGAGCTTCACCCCAAAGAGTGCATCGGATCGTCTGCCAAGCTCTCCGTAGAGGTTGTAGTGGCTTGTCTGTGTGTAGATGCCGTCTGTGATGTTGACATCCAAGCCGAAGCGTTTGGTGCGGGTGATGGTGTAGCTGCCGCTTTGGATCAGTTCGTTGTCTTTGTTGTAGCTGTAGGCGGTCTGTGATCCTGCGTAAGTGATGGAGAGAGGCAGGAAGTCGTTGTTGTAGCTGTAGGCGATGCTTTGGCTTAGGGTACCTGAGAGTGCGATACCTGTTATCAGGGTACCGTCGTAACTGTAGGCGATGCTCTCACTGCCTTTGGTGATGGCAGAAGGGTAGCTCTGGCAGGCGTAGGTGTAGTCTATGGTATCTTCTGGGGTTGTGACTTTGGAGACCCTGCCGTTTGTGTAGGTCGTCTCGATGCTTTTGCCGCTTGGCTTGGTGAGCTTAACAAGCCGTCTTTGCTTGTCGTAGCTGTAGGTGGTGACCTTTTGCAGCGGGGTGGTGTAGGCGGTGCGTTTGTTCACGCCGTTGTAGCCGAAGGTATGGTCTGTTGGGATTGGTGTCTGCAGCAGTGTCATGTTGCCGTTACTGTCATAGGCGTAGTGCAGACTGGTACCGTCCGGGTAGGTGACCTCTGTGAGGCGGTCACGGCTGTCGTAGCCGTAGTGTGTCGTACGCCCGAGAGGGTCGGTCAAGCTCTGCATGTTGCCTCTGTCATCATAGCTGTAGGTTGTTGTGCGGAAACCGGTTTTGGCTTTGGTGACCCTGCCTTTGTCATCGTAGGTGTAGGTCGTTTTGTACTGCGCATAGGGCTTGATGGAGAGGAGATTGACATTGCGGCTGTCGTAGCGTGTCGTGATCTTTTTGCCAAGAGGCGAGATCTGCCATGCACGGTGGCGCAGATAGTCTCTCTTGGCTTTGTAGCGTTTGGCGTTTGTGGTGGTGGCGGTATAGATGTTCTTCAGTGTGCCGTTGTCATCTGCTCTGTAGCGCTTCTCTACTGTCGTGACTTTTTGCAAACCGCCTGGTGTTCTGACCGTACTGCTCTCTAACATGCGTCTGTTTGTGTAAGGATCCTTATAGAGTGTGCCGTCGGCATTTTTCTTGTAAATCCTGGTTGTTCGCATCCCACAACTTGTCACGGTACTGTTGGTATCATCTATTGCATTTTCATACGTGATAATGTCACCTGTTGGCAGTCTCTTCTCTGATTTAAGTACACCGTTTTGTACAAAGTGGTTTTTGTAATAAATCATATCTCCAGAGGCTTTTGTGACGGTATGGCTACCAAAGTCAGTACCTATGGCTGAAGCAAACTCCCACTCTGCCTGCTCGGCATCAATGACTTTAAAGACCTTACCGTTGGCATCAAAGAAATGTAAAAAGGCATTACCGTTGGGTTCTGTCTCTTTAGTCATTAAATGGCGCTCATAGCTAAAGGCATACGAGCTGGTATCTTCATACTGTACTTCTAGCAAATCACCGTTACTGTCTATATGTAAAAGCGTTCTCTGCCCCGTAGGAGCGACGATAGCCGTTACCGTACCATTGGCATCGCGTTCTAGTGTTGAAATTTCTCCATAAATATCGGTGATTGTTACCAATCTACCCATATTATCGTACCCAAAGGTGTTTTTTGTCTCTTTTGTGTAGAGATCACGGGTTTGTAGCAGTGTGCCATTGTCATCAAAAACATACTCCATGTTGCCAGAGGGCATCAAAGTATGGTTATTCTCTCCAAATACGATTGTTAATGTATAAATCTGCCCGCTTCCATAGTAGAGCCTGTCTCCATCCAGTCTCGCATAATTACTGAGACTCCAGCCATGGGCGATGTTCATATCATCAACATTGGCAGAGGAGTAGTGCAGACCAAAGTCTGCTCCCGTCACTTCAATGTCTTCATGGAAGACACCATCACGAGGAGAGACGTAAGAGCTGATAGGTTCGTTTTTTTCTAAAGGACAACTGTCTGTGGTTTTTACACAACGGTATTGCTTTTTACAAGAAACACGCTTCTCCTGTACTGTACCCTTGTTCTCACTACACTGCGCACTTCTGTCTTTTGGTTCAGACCATATGTCTATGACTTCTTCATTACTTGCCTGATGTGGGAATGTGGTATCAGGCTCATGACACACTGGTGTAGACTTCCAACACTTAGTGTTTGTACCACAACACCCAGTTTTCCATGTTTGCACCAAAATGTCTGAAGTGTTGTTATCACTACATTCCTGCGGTAGAGCAGTATTGTCTTTACATGATTTTTCTGCTAAGAGTTCCCATTGGGTTGTGTTGGTATCCTGCGGAGGGTCTGGTACCGGATCGGAGGGCTCGGTACAAGCAGCACAAACATAATTATCAACAACAACATGACCTGTTAAATTAGTAAAACAATAAGCTGTCCCATTAATATATCTTGTATCATCACATTTTGTATTAGTATACCACTCAAGATGCAAATGATTAGTTCCCATTTTAAAACAATCCATAAAAAAAGCTGGAGGGAAATACCCAGTTTGTTTATAATAATCTGAATCAGTTGTATGAGGTGATTGTACCAGTTCCCAAGTGGTATTACAAATACATTTTTCTCTATCTGATAGGTCATTACTACGGAAAGCATAAAGACTTTCAAATTGAAAAAAAATAGCAACAAATATAATAAAATATTTCATGTTTTGTTCCTCCTATAAAATATAAAGCATAACCAAAAAACGGGGGGGGTGTCAAGGATAGAGATACTCCAATCTATTATAACCTACTCACATTCGTATCTATTACTCTAGGTGTGTATTGCTGCCCCTTAAAATACTTGTTTCTATAAAGCCACTTATAAATATCTGCGGCAATAGGACCTGCTGTACTTCCTCCATGTCCTCCATGTTCTACCAGTACCGTTACAACGAACTCCGGATTATTAAATGGTGCATAGGTAGTGATCCATGCATGGGATCTGAGAAAATATGCCAACTCATCCTCTTTGAGACGTTTCTTGGTTGACTGTGGAACAGAAGTGACTTGCGATGTTCCTGTCTTCCCGGCAACAATGATAGGTAATTTACTCATCGTTCTAAATGCCGTTCCTTTTTTAACATTACAGACATCATACATCCCATTTCTTATCTGATTCAGATAATAAGGATTGAACTTCATAGGAATAATCTTTCTTGATGTTGCGTTATTATCAACAACACGTGCAATACGTGGTGTTACCAGTTTGGATGTTGCAATAAGTGCAGTATAGCGTGCTACCTGTAAAGGCGTTACAAGGTCATATCCCTGTCCTATTGCAGCTATTACTGTTTCACCTTTATACCAAGGCTGCTTATAACGTCTCATTTTCCATTGTTTATCGGGAATGACACCAGAGTACTCACGAGGAAGATCTACTCCTGTTTTTACACCTAGACCAAAAGAACGTAGGTTTTTCGCCATTGCATTGATACCTACTTTGAGACTCTTATTGTAGAAATAGACATCGCAACTCTCTCGTATAGCTTTCCTTAGTCCAACAGTTCCATGTCCCCATCTGGACCAACATCTGAATTTATGCTTACTTGACCCAAGTGTAATAAATCCTACACAATGCTCAGTAGTTGCAAGGATATTGGGTTGTGCTTTTTCAAAAGCCAATGCCATTCCCATTTTAATAGCTGATCCAGGAGGATAGGTTCCATGAATGAACTTGTTTGTGAAAGGATGGGCAAGATTGTCCTGAAGTGCTTTCCAGTCTTTAGAGCTGATCCCGCCTACAAAAAGATTAGGATCATAAGAAGGGTAACTTACTGCAGCAAGTATTTCACCGTTTGTACGCATCACTATGGCTACACCTGTTGCATTTCCAAAACGTTCATAGATCATCTTCTGCAGGTTTATATCAATATTGAGTTTAATATTTTTATTGTCTATTGGTTCCTTTTTCTCTAAAATATCTATGGCTTTATTGGTTGCCGTTACCTTACTGATCTTATATCCTAATTCACCCTCAAGTACACTATTATAGTATCTCTCCAATCCACTTTTTCCGACTTTCCCGACTTCATTGACCACCGGATCTTTTTTATTCTCTTTTTTATTGGATCTTCCCGTATATCCTACAATATGTGCAGCATATTTTCCGTAGGGATAATAGCGTTTGGTCTCTGCCTCTATTTTGATCTCTTTATGCAGACTCAGTTTAGGATAGGCACCCATCATATCAGGGTAATGAATAAAATCCACCACCTTAATGAACTTATGATTATAGGGTGAGTTATGCTTCCTATAGACTTTGACCATAACCGTTTTATTAAGATCAGGGAATGTTTTTACAAGTATATCCACAACCCGTTCCAAGGTATGATCTCTCTGTTTTAAGTGAGGCATAATAGAGATAGAAAAACCTATCTGATTCATAGCAAGCAGATTCCCATTAAGATCAGTAATCTCTCCTCTCACAGGTTTTATGAAGCGTTTTCGCTCTATATTATCTTTTGCCAGCTCTTCGTAGTAGAAATTGGATTTAATGCTCACATGATAGAGTCTGGCGATCATAATTCCCCAAATAAGCAAGAATATCGCTATAACGATCTTATATCTCATAGGATCACCACGACCAAAAGATCAACTATCAGTGAATAGAGCAATATGTTATCAAGCACTATACTGTGTGACTGAAAAATAAAATCATAGGAGAGCAAAGAACCCAGGTAAAGAGCATCTAAAAGCAATACACTTAAGATGGGTCTGCATATTCTGCATCTTCTAAAATAGGTTAAATGGCGATAAAAAAGCACATACACAAGCAAAGAAGAGATAATGGTCAGGAAAAAAGGCAGAGAGAGGTTCACTTCAAGGTTAATGAAATAGACAACGGCAATCAGAATATAAGAGAGTTTTCCTTTCTCGATACCCTGCATCAAAATATATCCCATAATACCGATCAATAACGGCAAGAACACATAAATAGAGATGAGCATTGGATAGAAAATAATAAAAAATATGACCGATATCCAGATAATCGGCAATTGTATTGACTTATATACTGTATCCATTTTTATACGTACATACTTTAGGATAGTTTATATACTAATGCTATTTCATTGCATACAGGGAAATGAATACATTTAATACAATCTGCCCAGATCTTATGCTCAGGGATGACCTCTTTGTTGATCTCTTTAAAGCCTAGTTTCTCAAAAAAAGCAGGCAGATAGGTTAAAACAAGTACATCCTCCTCCACCCCCAGTTCTCTGGCTTCTTCCAGGGCAAATTCAACCATCTTCTGCCCGATCTTCTGCCCACGGTATTTTTCATCGACAATGAGGCTCCGGATCTCCGCAAGTCTTTTGGAATGGATATGCAGTGCCGTATACCCGACAAGCTTTTCATCCTCTTTTGCCAAGACATAGGAGCGTATATTGGTTGCCACTTCATCCTCACTGCGATTGAGGATCACCCCTTCTTTTACCTCTGAAAGGACCAATGCCTGCATAGCAGAGATGTCACTCAGTTTTGCTTTTACCAATTTTATCACGTATCACTTGCCTCACTCTTATTTTTTGCTCCATCATCTACTCCAAATATCGTTTGAAGTATTTTATAATGTACTCTCTCATGTCCATTTTTTTTAAGATTTGAAAGGGTAATAGAACCGGGAAATTCCCGTTTGAGTTTTGCACGCTCTTTTTGATTAAGTTTGTCTATTTTGGTAAAAACCGTAAGATATCTTTGATCAGGACGAATAAACTCTGCAATGTAACTCTTTACATCATCATCAATCTTCGCATGAGGATGACGGGCATCACGCAGGTGAATGAAAAGTCGTATAGAAACACGGTGCTCTATGAACTCAACAAGGTTCTTCTGCCATACTTCTTTAAGTGTTTTGGAGACTTTTGCATATCCAAATCCGGGAAGATCCACAAATCGGACAGGATAACTCTGTTCATTGTACAAATAGCGTGTCTCGAAAAAATTGATGAGCTGTGTCTTCCCCGGAGTAGCTGAACTTTTTGCAAGACTCTTTCTTTGTGTCAGAGAATTCAGTGTGGAACTTTTACCCACATTTGAACGCCCCAAAAAGACTACTTCACTCATATTTTCAGGCAAAGAATCTGCTATACTTTGTGCTGATTTAATGAATTCAGCTTCTACTACACGTGGTGTACTCACTTTTTCTTCTCCCCCATATCAAAAATAAATTTTACCGGTCTTTTCTTATTGCCTTTCACATTTGCATTGCCTGTTATCATATCAAGTGTGATCTCATCACCATTGACATGACGTTTGTTGATTAGATCATCTATCACTGCTTTCCCTGTCAATATATATTGTGATTTTACAGGATAGTAGGTTACTTTGTCTGCACTTCCCTTATAATGACTCTTCTCTTTTTTAAATTCAAAAGTTACTGTGCCTATAGCTTCATACTTGTTTGTTTCATTATTTTCATCAAAATAAACAATGACCGTATCGCCATGTAACCAACTTTGTGACTGCTTAACCATAACATTACCCATGAAATGTACCTCTTTTTGTACATCCTGTGCTTTCATAGCATCAGAGGTCACTTCAACCTTTTCTGCAAAAAGCATACCTGTAAGAGAAATCAAAAATATTATTTTTAGAAAATTCAATGTAAAACCTTTATAAAAACATGATTATATCATTTTTCAACCGTATAAACGACAGCATCTATATCTTTGGCAAAAGCCTCTTTTTTCTTTGTATCATAACGCAGAGTATTTCCATGTATGATATTCTTATTCATTATCGCAGTGAAAGTAGATGTAATGTTCAAAATTTGGGTTTTTTTGTCATAGACCGCATGTTCTGCACAGTAATCAAAACCTTCTTTCTGATTTAGTGTAATGTTATGATCCAAATATACTTTGTTATCTTTATAGATACCTTTTTTTGCCCGAAGCAGGTTTATAGTATCTGTATGATATTTCAGATCATACAAGGTCAGAACTCCGGCATCCCGAATGCCATAGGTACTAAAAGCTCTTCCTAATGTTTTATTTGTATCTGTTTCTATAAATGTCGTTTGTGTAAATTCAAGCTCTTTGGTCGGGTATTTCCTCGTAGAAGTATGATCTGTAAACTTGACCATATATGACCCCATGAGGATAGACAGGATCGCAAAAATAAGAATGATCTCTAATTTTAAGCCCATAATTCCAGATACTTCTCTTCAAGTCCCTCTTTTTTTATAAGATACTCTATCATCTCACGCACAGCACCGTTCCCTCCTTTTTTAGAAAGGATAACAGTTGCCATTTTGTCAACATAGGCACTTGCATCTCTTGGCACAAAAGAGATCTTGGCTGATTTTAGCATCTGCAGGTCATTAAGATCATCACCGATTGCTGCAACATTTTCCATAGTAAGATCCAGCTTCTCAAGTAATACCTCAAGCACCTCTTTTTTGTTTTCAATTCCCTGGTAAAAATGTTCGATGCGTAACTCTTTGGCACGACGTGCCACGATATTTGAGGAACGTCCTGTAATGATGGCTACCTGCCTGCCAAGTTTTCTCCAACTGGCAATAGCCAATCCGTCCTTTACATTGAAAGATTTGATCTCATCTCCATTCTCACTGTAGGTAATACGGCTGTCGGTCATCGTCCCATCCACATCAAGTACGATCAGTTCTATACTCATAGTACACCTTTCGTACTGGGAATACCCGCATTCTCATTGACAGTAACTGCTCTACGCAAAGCAACTGCAAGCGCCTTAAATGCAGCTTCTATAATATGGTGTTTATTCCTGCCGCGATTATAAATCAGGTGAAGCGTAAGAGGAAGATTAAAAGCAAAAGCTCTAAAGAACTCCTCTACCAACTCTACATCAAACTCCCCTACTTTTCCTCCAATAGGAAGTTCATAGACTAAAAAGCCGCGACCGGAGAGGTCAATATCACAAGTAATACTTGCTTCATCCATAACCACCGTAGCATTACCGAAACGCTCTATACTCTGAACAGGGTAGATCGCTTTGTTCAATGCCTGACCGATAACAATACCTACATCTTCCACCGTATGATGGTCATCAATATGTGTATCTCCTGTACAATTTACTTCCATATCCATATGCGCATGTTTTGTAAAAGCTTCAAGCATATGATCAAAAAAACCTACACCTGTATTTATCTTGGCTATACCTTTTCCGTAAAGATCTAATTTTACAGAGATCTGTGTCTCTTTTGTCTCTCTTTTGACTTCAATCATCTCTCTTCCTTATTGATTATTTTCTTACGATAAATGCACCCGGCATTGCATGTTGTGCTTTAAAATCCCTTGCTTCCTGCTCTGATCCGAATCCCATGAGCCATACACGGTACAGAGGCGCTCCATCTACAGCAGAGAATTTCTTGATGATAGGCTTATATCTATGATCGAAATTCGCATATTTTCTTTTGTATATCCGAGCTCCCTCATAGCGTCTGAATGCACCGACCTGTACTCCAAAGTTGCTTAATCTTATACGTGTCTGGGTATGTCTGTTTTTCGCTTTTGCGATCATGGCTGCAGAGTGTACTTTTCCGGCAAAGCCTACTACCTGTACCTCGACTCTGGCGATCCCCATTCTATCTAGTCCAAGCTCCTTGCCTGCTGCATAACTACAGTCAATGATCCGTCCTCTTACAAAAGGTCCTCTGTCATTGATGCGTACGATCGTACTTTTTCCGTTCTGAAGATTCTTTACTTTAACCATGGTATCCATGGGCCATGTTTTATGTGCCGCTGTTCTTGCATGCATATTATAGACCTCACCGTTACTGGTATATTTTCCATGAAAATTGGGTCCATACCAACTTGATATACCATACATCACCTGCCCTACCTCGACGTATGTAGGATTATATCTTTTACCTAAAACTTTATAAGATCGCATTGTGGCTCTTTGACGTGCAGCACTTGTATATTTTGTTGCTCCAGGTTTTTTATATATCATTCTTTTTTGAGAGCAGCCTGTAAGAGAAAAAATGAACATAAATAGGATGATAGAAGATAGGAACATAGTCAGTTTTTTCATGAAACATTATCTCTTTATTTGACTTTATATCTGCTTTTGTATATCAATAAAACTGAAGAGATTCTACTCTTCTTTTAAGAAATTTTCCGATAGAACTTTGGCAATCAGGTCATTCTCTTCTGAGGCTTCTCTCTCTTTTGCAAGATCAATACAGTATTTTTGTATTACTCTTTTTACCTTACCAAGATCAAAAGGTTTTGTGATCGTATCATCCATGCCTATTTTTTTATATTTTTTCTGTTCATCATCCACTGCATTCACGGCCAATGCAATAATAGGTACATGCTTGAACTGATTTATCCCTTCATAGTATAATATTTTTCTCGTTGTCTCTATGCCATCCATTACTGGCATATCAATATCCATGAATATAATATCAAAATCATTTTCCCGACGCATTTCAAATGCTTCCTGTCCATTGGAAGCAACTGTCACTTTCAAACCGAATTTTTCCAGATCATTTTTTATGAGTTTTTGACTGATGATATTATCTTCTACGACCAAAGCATGAATATTTTCAAATTCTTTACCGTTTTGATGTGCTTCCTGTGCTATACGTGTCTGTTCAAGCTTGCTTTTGGCAAGTATTCTTACTATTTTACTCATTGTGATCGGACTATAAACGATATTTGAAAAATAATATTTATCGCTGTCTATACGTGATCGTAATGTACCGGTTGTAATAAGTGCGATTTTACATCCTAAGTTTGAAAATGCTTCCAACTCACCTTCAAGCCGTGCATAATTGTGATATACAAGCATAACATCCGGTAATTCTATCTCTTCTTCAGATTCGAACAGTTCATCTTGATAATAGATTTTAAATACTCCTCCAAGATAGGTAACATAGAATTCGAGATTTTTATCTATCTGACGATCTACCTCACGGGAAGGAAGAGCCAAACCGACTCTCAAATCTTTGAAGTCAGGATAGATATTCTCTTGTACTGTTTTGTTACTTTTTTCCAAAGTAAGAGTAAAGAAAAAGATCGTCCCTTCTCCTTTTTTACTCTCTATTTCAAGTTTTCCTCCCATACGCTTAATGATCCTGTCACTAATACCAAGATTTTGTATATCAATACCTGGTATAATTTTTCTGGAATTTGGTTCATTAAATGCCGCAAAGATACTCGCTAGCTCTTCTGGATCAAATCCAATACCGGAATCTTTCACTAAAAATTTTATAGTTGTACTGTCACTGTCCGTATGCATTTTTTCAACAAAGAGATCTACTGTACCGTAAGCACTTGCTGATTCCAGTGCATTATTGATTAGATTGGTAAGTACTTGTGACAGCCGTGTGGCATCACCTATGACCTTTTCAGGCAATGCCGGATCAATAAATGCACCTAAAACAATATCTTTCCGATCAGCTTTTATCGCAAAAGTCTCTACGATAGATTCCATTTTTTTAATTAGATTAAAGGTACTGTTCTGGATCTCCAATTTCTTATCAATGATCGTATGCTGCGTAGTTACTTTAGAAACAAGTTTATTGAGATTTTCTGAATTATTTTCTATAATAGAGACAAAATCACTCTGTTCAATATTCAAAGATGTCTCTTTTAATAATTTTATATATCCCAAGATACCGTTAAGCGGTGTGCGTATCTCATAGAAGGTATTGGCAATGAAGTTGTTTTTTACCTTATTTTCTTCACTTGCTTTTTTCTCTTTGTCATACAGTTCCCGATAATTGGAAAGAACATAATCATAAGCCAATTTAGGATCTTCAATACTCTCTTTTCCCACTGCAGTCTGATTGTTCTCTGAAATATCGCGTACTTTGGATGCAAGGTCATCAAGCAGTCCCTTTTGCGCATTTGTATTACGATAATAGCGTATCAAAATGAAGAAAGCAAGGATACTAAGCAGGAATGATACCAGACTCAATAGAGATACCCAGAACTCCTTTTGTATACGTTTATCCACACCGTTAAAAATATCATTGAGTAGTAAAACTTCTACACTATTAAGTACTTTTTGTTTCTTGTTTACGAGGTCGACCCACTGTGCTACATCCGATTTATAATTTCCACTTGAAGCATGAGACATAATATCCATACGTATATCTTCAATACTGCGCAAAGTACTTTGAAGTTTCTGATCCTGCCAAATTTTTTCCAGTTTAGCATAAAGAGAAAAAATATGATCCTTATTCATCTCCGGAATCTCCGATGCAGAAACTACATTACCCCAATAAATAAGATTTTTAGCCGGTATAGGTTTTTTTAAAGAGAGATAATATGCTACAAGAGCCTTTTCTGATTCAGTGGCATAAGATATATCCGATATCTCTCCATATAAGCGGATGGATTCTTTCTCACCTATGTCATTACTGTAGGTTTTAAGCTTTGAAGTATAGAATTGAAGAAATTTCTTCATCTGCTTGTCAAGATCACCATTGACTAACTTTTCAACAGCAGTTACACCACTGTCTTTAATAGAGTTTCTAATGTTATAAAGTACTTTTTCCAGTCTATATAAAGATTTGTCATTTGTCTGATACATGATCTGCTGCATAAATTCGTCTGTTGTTTTCTTTGTCTTGCTGCATACCTTAGCCATAATATCTTTATGTTCGCTCATCGTCGCAACACATACGATCTCATTGAGTAAAGAGTGTTCAAATGACTGCAAGAGTTTTGCATTATTAAGCTGTGCTTTCAAATCGACAGCAGTATGATATTTTTGCCAGGCATGATATCCAATATAGCTGCTTGCTGTGAATAATATTGTGATCGGTAATACGATAATCAAAAGTTGCATCATTTTTTTAAACATAAAATAAATCCCCAATTATTAATAAAAAGTAGAAAAAAGTCCCCCGTAACTATAATTACAGTTATAAAACTTATTCTATCATAAATATATTTGAACCCTCTGAATAACCTAGGCGCTCACAACATTTCTAAGTTATTCAGAGGGTTCAACTATTTATGACGCAATATTGTATTTTCAAAAACTTTTTTGGGAACGGGGATCACTAAAAACTGATCCAAGATCAAATAATCATTTTTCAGATGATTCACATTTTTGATCTCTTCTGCATCTGTATGGTATTTTTTTGCAATACTCTCAAGTGTTTCCCCCAGACTTACATAATGAGAAAGCATATGAGGTTTGATGGAACACCTCTTTTCAGGAAGTTCATAGCGCAGATAGAAAGCATATACTTTTTCTATAGGGATCGTGATCCTATAGCGTTCTTTCTCCTTGGGAACAATACCGTTTTTCATTTTTTTGTTAAGTTTTAAGAGTATTTCGCTTTTCATTTTTAAAAGCTTCGCTAGTTTTTCTAAAACTGTTCCACCTGCAACCTCTACCTCTATGAAAGCATTTTCTAAAATATCACTCTTCTCATTACCGATCTGTAAAGTAGCATTCTCCCCTATCATAGCAAGAAGCAGGATCTTCTTAATATATTCTCGCGTTTCATAGGGAAGATATTTTGATCTCTCATCAGTCAAAATACTTAAATCATCTGAACTTGCCTTTTTAATGGCCTTTTGTACGCATCCTTCTCCACAATTGTATGCTATAGCAGCAAGATACCATTTCCCAAACTGTTTATGCAGTTTATTGAGATAGGCTATTGCTGCGGAAGTTGAACTTGCTGTATCACAACGTTCATCATAACTCTTACAGACAGTAAGATGATAATGCTTAGCTGTTGCAGGCATGAATTGCCATAGACCAACGGCCTTTTTGGGAGAGACAGCAGTAGGAGAAAAACCAGATTCAACCATGGAGAGATAAATAAAAAGATCACTCACCCCGTCATTTGCAAGCTGTCCCTGTATGGTAGGAAGTATCTGTTTGCCTCGTTTCAGGGAACGTTTATAGAACTTCTTCAATTTCTCTTCATACTTTGAGACAAAGTAGATGAACTCTGCATCATAAAGATAGGACTCATCTACATTAAATTCATGAAAAACATATTTATAGCTGGGGTACTTTTGTGCAAGAGAGAGCGCAAAGGCATGACTTGTAAAACAAAAAGAGAGAAATAACACCGTTACAAAAAAACTTACAAACTTTCCCATTTCAAATACCAAAAAGCCTCTGTGCATTTTCTGTAGTGATCTTGGATATCTCTTCTTGAGGCAGAGAAGAGAGTTCAGCCATTTTTTCTGCTACCAATGTTGTATATGAAGGTTCATTCCGTTCACCACGATGCGGATGCGGTGTCAGATAGGGAGCATCCGTTTCGATCAGCAGCTTCTCTAACGGAATTTTGGGATAAACATTAATAAGCTTTCTTGCATTTTTGAAAGTAAGCACACCCCCTATGCCATAATAGAAATTATACTTGGCAAGCTTCAACAAAGACTCATCTGCATTATAACAGTGTAATACACCGCCTTTATCTCCGGTATACGTTTCCAGCAGTTCCAAACAGTCACTGCTGGACTCTCTGATATGCACGATCAAAGGTTTTTTGTATCTCTTTGCCAGAAGTATCTGGTCAATAAAAACTTCTTTTTGTAATTTTTTTTCACGCTCGATTTTTTCTTCATCTTCAGGCAGTCTGTAATAATCAAGCCCACACTCACCTACTGCCACACACTTTGGATGAGAAATATATTTTTCAAGGAAGTTTCTGTCATAATTTTCAGCATCATATGGATGTACTCCCACGGCAAAGTAGACATACGCATACTGTTCAGATATCATCACTGCTCTTTCCAAACTTTTGGGGTCAGCCCCAGGGATGATAAATTTTTTTACCCCTTTTTGTCTGGCATTTTCCAAAACATTATCCAGATCATCATTGTAACGTGCATCATCTAGATGACAATGTGTATCTATTATCATTTTCAGCCTATTTTTTTAATAGAATTATAGCAAAATTCTTATTTTTCATCATAGATGCATCTTATTCTAATTTTAAATAAGTTATAGTTTATCTTTTAAATTTTATTTTTATGGAGATATCTAATGTCATTTTTCTGGTTCATTATTTCCATCTTTTTGATCATACTTGGTATATTTATATATAGAACCAATAAAAGAACCCATCTGCATCAGAAACAAAAAGAAGAACACTATCCCAAAGATGAAGAGTCGATATCGATAGAAGCTCCTTCTCCTGAAGAGAAAAGTAAGGTAGCCAAATATCCTCAAGATATAACAGATACAATACAGGTCAGAGAAAAAGCAGAACTTTCCACAACTCCCCCTGAAACACAAAGAGAAATGATCAAACTGCCTAGAGCAGACTATCCAAGATTCGATCATTCACGTCTTATAGACATGGGGCTCTCCCAGGAAGAGGCAAAAACATTCATTCAGGAGCTCATTACACAAATAAAAACACAAATTCCTCTGATAAAAGAAGCAATGTATGATCTTGATTTTCACAACATGGAGCGTTTGACACACAGTATCAAAGGTTCAGCAACCAATATAGGAACAGGCGGTATTTCGGATCTTTTGGTTGATTACAATACTTATCTTAAAACAGGTACGGAGATCACTGTTGCCCAAAGATACTTTATGTATCTGCAATATCAGCTCAAAATGCTGGAAAAGCAGTATGCTGTTTAAGCCTTTGGGAAATCTCTTAGCTTTTTAGCAAATGCCAATGCCGCAGAGGTAGGATTCTCTCCTGCTATGATACGTGCGATCTCCTGTACTCTTCCCTCCTGATCCAACACTGTGACACAGCTTGTTTCACGCTCCTTGGTAACTACAATATGCTGCTGTGCTTTTGCAGAAAGATGTGGCTGATGGGAAATAGCAAATATCTGATAGACCAAAGAGAGCTTTGAGATCATTTCAGCAATCGCAATGGATTCATCTCCACTTACATTGGCATCTATTTCATCAAGTATAAGAATACCCTGCATGGTCTCATCTTTGGAAATGGACGCTGCCATTAATGCCAAACGCAGACGATTGAACTCTCCACCGCTGAGTGTTGTTGTTCTTGAATTTCCAAGCATAACATCGACACTGTCCATACCGCTTTGAGAAAGTGCTTCAGACTCAAAACAGAAGCTGAGTTCCGGCAATTTCAATGTCTCAAGATATCCCTTTAAAATCTTTTCAAGTTCTTTTGCTTCTTTTTGACGCACCACAGAGAGTCTTGCAGCAATGATATTCAGCTCCGTGAACTCTATTTGCAAAAAAGACTCCAACATACTTTTATCTTGTTCAATATGCTCATATCCTGCAAGTTCCTGGCTCTTTTGTGCTTTATATGCCAAAGCCTCTTTTATGGAACCGTAGCGATGTTTCAACGAAGTCAAGTCACTCAATCTGTCAAGCACCTCTTCCACATTTACTTCTGCAAGTTCATCCGCAAGTGTTTGGGTATCTTCAAAATCCGCACGTAACTGGTTCATCATCTCAGAAAAGAGCAAGTTTTCTTTATCTAAAAGCCGATAAACCTCTTCTATGGAGGTCTCATAATTAAATATTTCACTTGCATGACTCAAAGCATCTTTTATTTTTTCCATACGTGAAAGATGCTGTTTGATCTTTAGCAATTCTTCCTCTTCCCCTTCCTGAGGGTTGATCTTTTTGATCTTTTCGATCTCATACTTGGCAAATTCTATACGTTCAGCCAGTTTTGCTTCATCCTCCTTGATCTTTGCCAACTGCTCTGTTTTGAGTTTGTAGTTCTTATAACGTTTTTTATACTCTTTGAGTGATTTCTTGAATGTTTTGTCTTTAGCCGATAGAGATTTATCTATCATTTCCAACAGAGTTTCAGATTCAAAGCCACCTTTATCACGTACGGAAAGATATTGGACATAGGGAGAAAATAGTGTTTCTAGAGCTTTTTTAGAGATATTCTGTCCCTCAATAAAATAACGCAGTTTCTCTTTTTTGAGTGTTTTAATGGTAAGTTCATCTTCCAGTTCATACACATCACTCTGCAGTTTTACAGGTTTTTTCAAAGTAACTTCACACAATGCAGCTGCACCCTGTGCAGTATATCCGAAACTTGAAAGGATGGTTGACATAAGCACAGATTTACCTGCTCCGCTTGGACCGGTAAAAACAACAAGTCCCTTATCAAACTCTATTTCTACCTCTTTAAAGGTAACAAGATCACGAAAAAAAAGCCGTTCTACCACTGTCTATCACCCCAATGCAGTTTTTCTCGGAGTATTGAGAAATAGTTTCTCTCTTTTCTATGTAAAAGTTTGGCATTTCTTCTCGCACCTCCAATATAGAGAATATCACCTTCTTCTATCTCATATCTCTCCTGTCCATCTACCATTGCGATGGCTTCATACTTTTCCGTATCGAGTTCAATGTCAAAATCTGCAGGGACGACCAACGGACGCTGATTGGTAAGAGAGTGTGCTGAAATAGGTGTCATGATGAATGCTTTGGTCAAAGGATAAACCACCGGTCCTCCCGCTGCCAAATTATAGGCGGTAGATCCTGTCGGTGTAGAGATAATAAGTCCATCACCTCTATAGCTGTTAAACCGTTCCCCGTCAATAGACGCATTGACCTTTACCATTTTTGAAGGCTGAGGACTGGTGATTACCACATCATTAAGTGCAAAAAACTCTTTTTTCTCACCGGAACTTTTTTTCAAATATCCCTCTATCATCATACGATCATCGATCCGATACTCTTCGCTAAGCAGCTGCTCCAAAAAGATATCTACTTCATCAACAGTAATATCTGCCAAGAAACCAAGGTTTCCAGCATTGATACCCACAACCGGTTTGCGATACATATAACTACGACGCACTAAAGAAAGTAATGTACCGTCACCACCGAGAGAAACAAGAAAATCAACTTCTTTGCACATTGTTTCAAACGATATGCCTTTTTCATCTATCATATTGGCAGAACGCTCTGCCAGTACTACAGCTATTTCTCTAGCTTCAAACTGTGCTTTTATTTTCATATAAAGCGGTTTTATCTCCGGCGCATCCGGCTTAAGTATGAACCCGGCTGTTTTGATCTGTTCTAATTTCTGATGACGCATTGTTTTCCTATCTGTTTAAGAAATAATAGTGTTAGGGTAGCATAATCTTGCTTTGTGGTCTAAAAATATGTCATATTGTCATATATTTACACTGCCGTTAATAAATTCAACCCTAAAGTAGTTTTAGCTATAATCGCGACCATATTAAATAGAGGATTACGTATATGAGAACACATTATTGTGCAGAAGTAAACGAAACACATATCGGACAGGAAGTCACTGTAGCAGGTTGGGTTGCAAGCCGTAGAGACCATGGTGGACTTATCTTCATTGATCTTAGAGACAAAGATGAAGTCATCCAACTTGTCTGTGATCCGGCAGACAATGCCCAGGCACACAAACTTGCAGAAGAAGTACGTGACCAGTTTGTACTTGTAGCTACCGGTAAGATGAGAGCCAGAGGCGAAGGACTTGAAAATCCTAAACTCAAAACAGGTAAAGTGGAAATGGTTGTAGACAAACTGACTATTGAAAACCGTTCTAAACCAATGCCATTTGACTTAAATGATGACAAAGTAAATGAAGAGATCAAACTTAAACACCGTTATCTGGAACTAAGAACGCAAAAATCTTACGATATTTTTAAGCTTCGTTCCAAAGCAACAATCGCGGCACGCAACTCACTGGATGAACTGGACTTCCTTGAAGTAGAAACACCTATTCTTACAAAATCAACACCTGAAGGGGCGAGAGACTACCTTGTGCCTAGCCGTGTACATGGTGGAGAATTTTATGCACTTCCTCAGTCGCCACAGCTTTTCAAACAGTTGCTTATGGTAAGTGGTTTTGACCGTTACTTCCAGATAGCAAAATGTTTCCGCGATGAAGACCTCAGAGCAGACAGACAGCCTGAATTTACACAAATAGATGTTGAAATGTCTTTCTGTGATCAGGAAGATGTTATCAAAGTAGCAGAAAAACTTATTAGTGATGTATTTACAGCCTGTGGATTCAACATCCCTGCGACATTTAAACGTATGCCTTACTCTGAAGCTATGGAAAAATACGGTTCAGACAAACCTGATATGCGTTATGGTCTTGAAATGGTAGATGTCATAGACATTTTTGAAAGATGTGATAACGAAATTTTTTCAAGCATTGCATCAACACCTAAAAAGAACCGTATCAAGGCACTTAAGGTACCAAAAGGTGACGAAATATTCTCAAAACGTCAAATGAAAGGATTTGAAGAGTATGTACGTAAATTTGGTGCCTCAGGACTTGGTTACTTCCAAATGAAAGAAGATGGTCTTAAAGGACCACTTGCCAAATTCTTTACTGAAGAGGATCTTCAAGCTATTATAGACAGATGTGAACTTGAAGTAGGTGATGCAGTATTTTTCGGTGCCGGTGAGAAAAAACTGGTATGGGACTACATGGGACGCTTTCGTATCTACCTTGCAGAGACAATGGATATTATCCCTGAAAATGTCTTTGAATTCCTATGGGTTATGGATTTCCCTATGTTTGAAGTGGAAGATGGTCATGTCAAAGCACTTCACCATCCATTCACTCAACCTAAATCACTTGACTTCAATGATATTGAAGAGATAGAATCTATTGCCTATGACATTGTACTTAACGGTACAGAACTTGGTGGAGGCTCTATCCGTATCCATAAAGAAGATATGCAGGCAGAGATCTTTAAACTTCTTGGTATTTCCGAAGAGGAAGCACAGGAGAAGTTTGGCTTCTTACTTGATGCACTCAAATATGGTGCACCACCACACGGTGGATTTGCATTGGGATTAGACAGACTTATTATGCTTATGACAGGTGCAAGCTCTATTAGAGAAGTAATCGCCTTCCCTAAAACACAAAGAGCCCAATGTCTGCTTACACAGGCACCAAGTCCGGTAGATGCTGAACAACTCAAAGAGTTGAGCCTCAGAATACGTCAACAACCTGCTACCTAACCGTAGGGTGTTGTCCCATGACAACACATTTTATGGAGATACAAATTTATTGGTGTTGTGAGGGCACAACACCCTACATTAGATAAGGAACCAAAACATGAAAAAACTATTTTTAATCATCGGAGCACCAGGCTCAGGGAAAACAACAGATGCCAGCATCATTGCTGAAAAACATGACAATATTGTGCACTATTCTACAGGAGACATGTTACGTGAAGAGGTAGCAAAGGGAAGTAAACTGGGTCAGGAGATAGAATCTTACATCTCCAAAGGGGCTTTGGTACCGCTTAAAATCATTGTAAACACGATTGTATCTGCTATTAACAATGCACCCGTAGACAATGTGCTTATTGATGGCTACCCAAGAAGTACTGAACAGATGACTGCCTTTGATGAACTTGTAAGTAAAGAAGAAAATATTACTTTGGCATCCGTGATCGAAGTACGAGTCTCAGAACAAGTAGCCCGTGAAAGAATTTTAGGTCGTCGAGCAGAAGCTGCTCCCGGTGAAGAGAGAAGTGATGATTCAGAAGAAGTATTTAACGACAGAATGAAAATATATACTGATCCGTTGGCTGAAATCCAAAAATTTTATACAGACAAAGGTCTTTTGACAGTGATCGATGGAGAGAGAACACTGGAAGAAGTAGTAGAAGATATGGAGAAATTCATTCTTTCTAAAATTTAATATATTATTTGAGATAAGAATTACCTTATCTCTACTTCCATCTTTATGTAAACACTCTTTCTCAAAAAAATCAACAATCTTTTTTCTTTGATAATGTCTCTCAAAATATCCAACACCTGTCAATACTTCATTAAGAATAATAGGCATATTTTTCCTTCTGCAAAAGAATTTTGTATCTATTCCGTTACTCTATAATGAAGATATCCTTCTTCTCTTAAATTATCAGGTTCTAAAAACTTTAAGTGTTTCAAAAAGTGCATCAAACTTTCTAGTTTTTGGTGTAAATTGTGGAATACAATAAAGTATTTTAAAATTTATATTCCTTTTTTAATAGCATTAGTAAAATCAAAGAGATATTAGAGTATCTTTCGATTAAAATTAACATTTTGGTAATAAACTATTATTATAATAATTTATATATAAAATATAATAAAGGAAATAAATGGAAGAACTTATCATAGAAAATATACATGAAACATATAATTATAAACTTCTTAAAGAAGTATATTTTGACATATTAGTACCATGTTTCCCTGATCCTGAAGACCATATGACATGGAAAGAAATGAAAAATATGGCAAAAAATAGCTTTGAGAATCCAGAACAAAATGAACATATTCTTATTAGTATTTCAAAACAAACCATGCCTGACAGATCAATAAAACCTGTTTCTTTTTTCGTAGGTGTATATTATGAAAAAAGCTCTACAGGACTTATCTCTTATATGGGTATGAGAGCTGGATGTAAAGGATTATCTGCCTCAAATATACAAAAAAAAGTTTTGATGGAAATGGAAAAAGAAGCATTGAAATATAAACAAGAATTAAGAGCTGTTCTAAGTTTAGTAGATCTTCCTGAACATGTAAATCCTAAATACGTTACCTTACCTCCTACACAACGTATTATGATCATGGAAAAAAATGGCGCTTCATATATTCCTATTGATTTCTATTATCCTATATTTAAAAACACTTTTCTCTCATTCTTTAAACCAAAGATAAAGTATAAGAAAGATGCTGCCCTCTTAGGATATAAACTTTATGGAAAACTTCCTACAGAATTACCCGAAGCTCTAAAGGATTTTTTAGATGATTTCTACCGATTTTATGGCATAGATCCTAGAAAAAATGCTGTAGTAAAGCAAATGAAACATGAAATTGATTTTATTCCACATGGCATTAATATTAAGCTTTCAAAAAGATATCGTCTAAAAGAAAAAGAAAAAAAGAAAAAAAGAGTTTATTAACTATTCTAATATCTCTTCTAACAAAATAATAAATGATTTGTTTGTTCAATAGTCTCATTCTATAATAATTATAAGTCAATTCTATAATTCTACAATATCTATAGATTTACTTGACATTAAAAGATAATTCAACTATACTGCTTACACACAAATAAATACTTCAAGGAAAATGATGAAAAAAAGTAAATTACATTTACTCGGAACAGGTATTGCTTTGTCACTTATGACTTCGACACTTCTGCATGCAACAAATGGAGACAGTCTTATTGCTGTAGGTACAAAAGCCAGAGGTATGGGGGGAACCGGTATTGCTATTAGCCATGGTGCCGAATCAACTTTAGTCAATCCTGCCTTGATCACAGGTATTGAAGATACAGAAATTTCATTTGGGGGTATTTTATTTATGCCTGATATTTCAACAAATTTTGCTGGAGCACCTTCATATAGCAGTGATGCAGATACAAGTTTTACTCCCGAAGTTTCCATTGCACATAAACTGGATGACAACTGGTTCATCGGTGTAGGTATTTGGGGAACAGCCGGTATGGGTACCGACTACAGCAATGCACCTGCCGGTGCAAATTTCAATATGGTAACCAATCTGCAGCTTCTACAGTTTGGTATTCCTATTGCCTATAAAGCAAATGGATTAAGCCTCGCTGTAACCCCGATTCTTCAGTATGGTAATCTTGACATAGATTATGGTATGCCAACTCCGGGTGGTATTCAAAAAATAGGTGCCGGTTTGGCACAGGATTTTGGTTTTGGATACAGACTGGGTGCAACTTATGACTTTTCATCTCTTGGTGTAAATGGACTTACCGTAGGTGCTGTCTATAAATCTGAGATCGACATGGAATACAAGCACCAGATCACAACAGCTACAGGTCCCTTTGGTCTGGCACTCAGTGATCATCTTGAACAGCCTGCAGAAATAGGTGTAGGTATTGCCTATACTATGAAACAACATACACTGGCATTTGATTATAAAAAAGTCAAATGGTCTTCTGCCAAAGGGTATGGTGATTTCGGTTGGGAAGACCAAAATGTATATTCACTAGGTTACGAGTTTTCACAGGACAACTGGGCACTTAGAGCCGGGTATAACTATGCCAAAAGTGCTGTAGTGGAAGGTCGTGATCCTCGACTGAACCTCTTTAATCTTTTAGGCTTTCCTGCAACATCAGAACAACACTATACAGTAGGTGGCACATATGGATTTACCGACAAATTCTCTTTGGATCTAGCATACGTTTATTCACCCGCATCAAACAAAACATATGATATAAGTGCTTTAGGTATGCCTAGTTCGTCCATCAGTACTGAACATAAAGAAAACAGTGTTTCATTCCAGCTAACTTATAAGTTTTAATTATTATTCCTGCCTTACATGGCAGGATAATATTATGGAGGTAATCAATGCTTAAAATTATTCTTCTTTCCCAGCTTCTCACACTCTTTCTCGTTGCAAACAGCTTTACTGTCACAGGTACGGTTGTATCCGATAATAAAAAATATATCGGTGCCCGCTACATGGGGTATGTCAAAGAAGTCTATGTAAATATAGGAGACAAAGTCAAAAGAGAAGATGATCTCTTTAAAATGGAGTCAGCTGAATTTGACATTCTCAAAGAACAGGTCAATCTGGGTCTGGAACAGGCAGAGATCCTGACCGATGTCTACCGTAGTAAACTTGACGAGATACGTCGTAACAAAGCAGTGCTTTCACGCAACAGAAACAACGCAATGAATTTTGAAGATATGAGTGAAAATCTTTCCATTACCGCAGAACATACCGAGTCCATGCTCAAAGCAATGAAAGCGATCGTCAAAAGTGCTTCACAAAAAGCCAAAGAGGTCAGTATCATATCACATTATCTGGAAGTGAAAGCACCCAGCAACGGGATCATTGTACAGAAAAATCTGCATGTAGGTGACATGGTTATGCCCGGTTTTCCTGTCATGATCCTGGTTGATCTTGATCATTTGGAAATAGAAGCCCAAATTTCAGAGAGTGATATATTAAAGATCAATGAGGGAGATTTTATAAAATTCCAAATACCCTCTATCAGATATAAAGGAAGAGGACGCATCAAATCTATTGTACCTTCCGCCAATCCTATGACACATACTTTTACCATTCGTATTTCATTTAAGCGTGACCATAAGAAGATCTATCCTGGAATGTATACCAAAATCACCATTGAGTATATACCTTCCACACACAATCTTTACAAATAATCTACCCAGATTTTATTTCTGTTTTTGGTTTAAGAGATCTTTTTTACTTGAACCAAATATATACTTTTCATCTATTTTTTAAAGACTTTTTGTATCTTCTCAATAAATACTCTGATCCTGTCACGCCATTTTGTAAAGATGTCACGCTCTCTCAAAGGTTCGTTTCCGTCATCACTACACTCTTTTCTTGGAAAAAGAATCCCTTTGATATTATCAGTAAGTACACATAAGCGTCCCGGTATCTCCTCTTCATCCTGACATTCGGACTCTTTTTCTCTATGCAGTTCCATCGCTTTGGTATTGGACATTAGCACAGGAATAAAAAAGAGTGCCACAACCGTTGCCGCAATACTTCCAAATATAAGTGCGATTCCAAGACCTCCAAAAATAGGGTCTGTCGAAAGCAGTAAAGAACCGAGAATGATCGCCACAGCAGTCATTAAGATCGGTTTGGCACGTGTTGCCGTAGAGAGCGCGATTGCACGGTTCTTCTCCATTCCCTCCAACATCAATGCTTTTGAAAAGTCTATCAGCAAAAGAGATCCTCTTGCACTGATTCCCATGAGAGAGATAAATCCTATCAGCGAGGTTGCTGTAAGGAAAAAGTTAATATCTGCAAAAGCAAGCGATATTTTATCAGTCACCCAATGCCCGACGATCACCCCTATAATAGAAAGAAAACTTCCGGCAAGTACAATACCGCTGAGTGCAAATGACTTATAGTAGACTACCATCAGCAGAAACATAAGGATCAGAGCAGCAATAAAAGCACCACCCAGATCACGAAACGTATCGAGAGAAACTTTCATTTCACCATCCCAACGTATGAGTACTTCTGCTCCTGTTAATTTATCTTTGGCTTTCAAATCAAACATATAGGTTGTGATACCGGGTATTTTTTCTACATCATAATAGTTTTTGAGTACCTCAAGCATCTTGTCACGGGCATCAAGCAGTGGATAGACCTGAGATACCATATCACACTCCGCAGTGATCACTGCCATATTCTTCAGATCTTTTCTTAAAATAGAGGGGCTGGAGTCACGCTTATGAATATCTAAAATTTCAATAAGTGGTACCATCATCCCTTTTCTATTCATAAGCTTGAGTGATGAGAGTCTCTTCTTTAGCGCATCCATATTCTCACCGGAAATGACACGGAACTTTTCCTGTAATCTCAAAAAGATCGGGATCTGATCCTGTTGGTCTTTGCTGTTCTTCACAGCAATAGGCATACCTTTGAATGCCAGGTAGATGATCTTATTCACCTGATCCACACTCAACCCGCTGCGAATGATCTTCTCCTTGTTGGGTGAAAGCATATAGGTCGGATAGATATCATCAAGCATCACATCTACATCAACAAGACCTTCAGTATGAGAAAGTATAGCTGAAACTCTCTGTGCCATATCTCTTAAAACTTTATTATTTTTAGAATAGAGTTCTACTACCACCGTTGCCAACGTAGGAGGACCAGAAGGCATTTCAATAAATCGGATACTCGTTGAAGCATGTATCTGACCGCATGCTTTTTGAATGACCGGACGTATACGATGCACCATTTTAAAAGAGGGTTCATCACGATGGTGTTTATCAGTAAGATTAACCACGATCTCAGCCTGATTCTGCGTACGTTTAAAGGCACTTCCTTTGACAAGACCCGCATAGTCAAGCGGTGCACCCTGCCCCAAAAATACTTCCATATCAGTCACTTCCTGCTCTTTTTCCAGTGTATGCACGATACACTGGGCTACTTCTTTTGTCTCCTTTACCGAAGCATTGGTTGCCGTATCAATATAGATAGAGAATGTATTGGCACTTTTACCCGGAAGCATTTTTGCCAGTACAAGTTTAGTCGGAATCATCATTACCGAGCCCATTAAGGCAAGAAGTATCAATCCAATGACAATCCATTTTTTACGTCTGCTTTCAAGAATACTGTAAAGAAATTTCTCAAATTTCATTATACTTTTTCCTCGTTGGATTCTTTATGAGATTTTTCACACTTTTCATGATGTGCCAGTACATCTGCTTTTATCTTTTTAAAATTGATGAACTTTCTTGCCAAATAAGGTGCAAAGACATATGCCACAAAAAGCGATACTGCAAGTCCAACCGGAACATTCAGAGGAATAGGCTTCATAAACTGTCCCATCATTCCTCCGACAAATCCCATAGGTACCATGGTAAGAATAATGGCAATGGTGGCAATATTGGTTGAAGGACCGATCTCATCGGTTGCCTGCACAATGATCTCATCAACACTTTTTTTGTCTATATCCAGATGCAGACGCCTGTGTATATTTTCAATCACAATGATGGCATCATCTACGATGAGCCCTAATGAGAGCAGAAAAGCAAACAGGGTAATACGGTTGATCGTCTGATCGGTCAGCTGAGCAATAAACAGGGTTGCTGCCAGGATCATCGGCACAGCAACAGTAACGACCATCGATTCACGCCAACCAAGAAAGGGAATAAGGATCAACATAATAATAAATATAGTGATCTCAAGATGGTGCACGAGTTCATTGACCGCTTCATCTGCACGCTCTCCATAGTTACGGGTGATAATGAACCCGACACCTGCATTGTTAAGTTTCTTTTTCGTCTCCTGTATCTTTTTGATCGCCTCTTGGGCAATATGTACAGCGTTGGTACCTTTTAGTTTGGAGACAGTCAATGTGATCTGCCCTGCCATATCTCTAAATTCGGCTTTTTCTGCATGCTCCGCTTTCATTGCTTCGCCTTTTTTATGGCGATGCATATTATATTTGATCGCTTCAGGCTCATTGTCCATACCCTTCTGATAGGAGATCAGTGCATCCTGGTAATTTTGAATATCATAGTTATATGCCACTGTTGCAATATTTTTCAAATAAATGGGAGAGCCCATATATTGTGCAATAATAAGTTCTTTAAGATCATCAATCGTATCAATAGCATTCTCAACACCAAATACCACCAGTTTACCTTTGTTGTTTTCTGTATCAATCATCGGGGCATTGGTAGAAATAGACTTAATCGCCTGTGCTATCTGTCCTAGAGAGATATGATAGGCAGAGAGTTTATGCAGGTCAATAAGTACATTGAATTGTGGGCGTTTGACCCCTTTGAGTGTTGTTTTGGAAACATTATCCAGTGCATTGATCTCCTGCTGAAGATCCCGTATGATCTTATAGAGTTTCACAATATCAGGCTTGGTATGGGGCAGATTATAAAATGCCGCTGTCAATATCGGGATATCAATATCAATATCAAAGGGTTTAACCAGAGGAGGCATGGTACCTTTAGGAAGTTGATCCATATTCTGCATGACTTTATCGTAAAGTTTCAGATTGGATGACTCCCTGTCTTCACCGATAAAATACTGTACATTGACCATACCGACATTGTTCATTGCCATACCGTAGACATGCTCTACCCCTTTGATCTCACGAATACGGCGCTCTAAAGGTTTCACCACAACATTGAGTACCTCTTGTGGTGAGGCACCGGGCAATGCAACCATTACAGCACCACCACTCACTTCTATCTGAGGATCCTCTTCGCGAGGCATCGTCTGAAGGGAAATAAATCCCAAAAGCAAAATTGCAATGGCTAAAATAGGTGTTAACGGATTACTTAGAAATATCTTTGAGAGATACCCTGCAATATTTTTGATCTTATAGTATTCCATAAGAAAATTATATCATTTTTTATGGTTAAATATAAATATTATTTATTATTCTTCATAGAAATATTCAATCTGTGTACATAATATACAAGAAAATCTATAAATTTACTCTACTTTAACATTTCTTCCAGCGTCACTTTCACATTCTGCCCCAAAGCTTCAACATCATATCCCCCTTCCAAAAAGAAAACATATGGCACATCTGCCTGATCCAATATCAGCCGTACGAGCTTTCTGACACCTTCTGTCGTCACATTCAACTGTGCCAAAGGATCACTTTCATGCAGATCGTATCCTGCAGAGACCAGAATAATATCAGGCTTAAAATGATCTACATAAGAAGGCAGATCATTTTCATAAATATCCAGCACTTCATGGTCTCCACTGTCCGGCATGACTAAAAAATTGGCAGTGTATCCTGCTCCCTTACCTACTCCCTTCTCCTTCTCCATCCCTGTACCCGGGTAGGCAAAAGCCTGATGAGAGGAGAAGTAAAAAACAGTGTTGTCCGCATAAAAAGTCTCTTGTGTGCCGTTGCCATGATGCACATCAAAGTCGATGATCATCACCTTTTCATACCCTTTACTCTGCGCATATTTGGCAGTAATAGCAATGTTATTAAAAAGACAAAAACCCATTGCCTGTGTCGGTGTGGCATGATGTCCGGGAGGACGTACCGCACAAAAAGCCCTCTCAAATTCTCCTGCTTTTATGCCGTCTATTGCAACAATACCTGCTCCCACAGCCTTGGTTGCTGCTTTATAGGAGTCCTTGCTGCAAAGTGTATCGGTATCGATAGGCAGACCAAATTCACTTGATTCTATGATCTTTTCAATATGCTCAGCACTGTGTACACTTTGAAGTATCTCTTTGGAGACCCATACCGGCTCTTTTTCTATGAGTTGATGCCGTAATGGCTCAATGGCTCTATTAATAGCGATCAAACGTTCTTTGGACTCAGGATGCGCACCTGTATCGTGTTTCAAATAGATATCATCTGTGATGTAGGCTACTTTCATCTGTGCTCCTTCATAGAGGAATTTTTAGAGGTTCCCTTTATTATAGCCTCTTTTTAAGTGCATCCAATTCTTCACGTAAAAGTCTCACTTCTTTCTGTAGGACCTTGATCATCTCTTTTTCTGAAGCTCTCTCTTTCTCTTCTATCGGTACGATCCCCTTTTGAACCTCTTTTTCTATTGTCTCATCCAAAACAATATAGGTGACTTCCTTACCGTTCTCTTCTATGCTGTCTGTTTTTAACTTTCCAGATTTTACCATCTTCATGACATTAAAAATACTGAGTTTGTGTTTGACTGCATAAGCCTTAATGGTTATTCGCTGCATGGCTCTTCCTTATACACAATTGATTTACGTTTCTTTGATATAATGCACTAAATTAGTTTAAGGAATAGCCTATGAGAAAAATATTTAACCCTTTAGGAGTCATTATAGCAATGATGCTACTTTTTGGAAGCTATGCAGCAGCCGAGCCTGCTTCTGTGATTGAAGCTAAAGTTAATGAAGCGATCAAACAATTTGACAAAGAGGTAAAGGGAGGTGAAAAATTCCTCTCAAATGTCAAAGGCTACCTTGTCTTTCCTTCTGTCTATAAAGGCGGGTTCGTTGTCGGTGGGGAATATGGTGAAGGTGCACTGCGTGTTAACGGTGAAACACTTCATTATTACAGTTTAGCATCAGGTTCCATAGGATTGCAGGCAGGATTACAAAAAAGATCTATCATCATTGCTTTCGTTTCAGAGACAGCTTTAAAAAGCTTTATAAGAAGCAATGGATGGGAAGCAGGTGTAGATGGCTCTATTACTGTTGCAAAATGGGGTATAGGAAAAGATATCAGTTCTATCAGTTATGAAAAACCCATCTATGCTTTTGTTTACGGAGAAAAAGGTCTTATGTATAATTTAACATTTGAAGGTACAAAATTCACAAGGATCATTCCAAAATGATCTTAAGAGAGGTTAAACCTCTCTTTGTAAGAACATTTTTGACATAACGCTTCTACTGCTTTACCTGCTTTAAATCCTTCTATCATCGTCACGGTACGATGATTTGACAAAATATCCTTCAAATTCTGGGCATGCATATCACCCAGTTCAATGATACCGTCACAATCCAAACAACACGGTACTACTTTTCCACTTGCCAAAATAGCAATATGGGACTGCAGTCCCTGACATGTACCATCGCCGTAATTTTTATTCTTTAAAGAAGGCCATTCGAAGTAGTTATCAAAATGTACACGTATCTTAGAAGCTAAACGTATAGACTTTGGACATTTTTCATAAACAGTTTTCAATTCCAGTTTTGTATCAAATACCTCATTAAGCTTAGAAAAGAGTATCTCATTGAAAGACTTCTCGCTCATCATTTCATCCAAGTTCCATACACGCAGATTAATGAAAAGTTCCTCTTCTTGCCTCAATTTTTCCCGACAAAGATTGAGTACCGGTGTTATATATTGCTCAAATGTGAGTGCCGTATCATTTTTGTTAAAGCTATTGAGTGAAATATTGATCTGTTTGACACAGGGATGAAAAAGTGTATCGTATCTGTGTTTTTTTAAAAAGTAACCACTGGTAGTAAGCACTGCTTTAAGCCCATATTTATGGATGATATCAAGATATTCATCTAAATTTGACTGAGTGAGAGGATCACCCACGACATGGCAGGCTATTTCTTTGGTATACTCTTTAGCCTGTATTATCACAGACTCAAAAAATGACAGATCCATCTGCTTGGCAGGCAACTCTTTGGTAGGGCAAAAACTACAGCTAAGCCCACAGACATTGGTAAGTTCAATATAGATACGATAAAATTTCACTATTTTATACAACGTGAAAGATCGGTAATATTCTTAGCACTTCTGATGCATTTCATTTTTGATTCCAGCAGTAAAATATTCGTATCAAATGCATCTAATATTTTCTCTTTTTCTTTGCCTTTCCATACTTCAATACTGCTCTTTTTATTTTTCATCATTTCATTCTTTAAGTCCACCAATTCATCCAAACAGCTGTTTGCCGCTATCCAGTCAGGTGCCTGCTGCAGACATACCCGTGCTTTTTTCATGCTTAATAAAAATTCAGGCAAAAGTACTTTCTGCTTTTCAAAAATATTTTCTCCTATCTTCTCCAGCCATATTTTTCTTTTTTGCAGTGGAAGCTCTGATTGGGTGATATTGTTTTCTTTTAATGTTTTGTGAAATGCTTGCGATATCTCCAGTAAACGTTTTGAAAATGCTTTTGGAAGTTTTTTGCTTTTTGTTTTGATATTGGTTTTAAACAATGCAAACTTCTGAACAGGATAACTCGGTATCGTATACTGGTTTAAAGAAGTATTGATATCAAATATTACACTGACAGCTTTTTTCTGATAGGTGACACCCAATACACCATATTCAAGAAGAAGCGGGATCCCCTTATAAATACATTTTCGTATCCCCTCTCCTTCCCACATATCGCAATTATAGCCGGCGATCTTTTCTTGGTGTGTGCGAACCAAACCGTTTGTAACAGCACTGTATTTGATTTGAGGGATCTGACGCTCCATGATCTTTTTATGTTTAAAATCAACATCCAATTTCTTATCGTGACTAATTTTCTTACATACTTGCGTAGTCTCAATATTTTTGATAGCACCGGAAGTCGTTTCTTCAACAGCTTCTTCAAAAAGTTCAATTCTGCCCCACTCTTTAAAACGCAGTTTTCCCTTACCTTCTACCGTAAGATTCGTCTCAGGGGTCAATACGCCGCCACCACTGATCATATACTCAATCATACCGGATCTGACATCATACCTCCTTTGTTCAACGCTTGCATAAAGAACTATACTGTTTAGCATTAAAAGAAATAAAATTGCAACTTTAATGTTAAGAAACATTTCTTTGTCCTTGGAACCCTTACATAAGAGGTAATGTTTAGTTAATATAATTGTAGCATAATATTGCTCTTGGCACTCCATTCAATGTATCATCAACTTTTTACAGTTATCATTCTTATAAAAAACCTGTAATTTTACTTTCTGTTTCTAACACAAGTCCTCCCCCTCCATTTTTTTGAAATTCGTGTCAAATAGTATAGTTTTCATCAATGTTGTTTGGGAAGATCAAGAGATAAATGACAATGCTATCAGAAGTTTAGTGAAACGATTAAGACAAAAACTTAAATATAAATTCATAGAAACTTTTTCTACACGAGGCTACAAGATCTCTCCCTATCAACTAAAATAAGATAAAAATTGTTTTGATATAACTATCAAGAAATTAAAGCAATCAGCATTTAAATTCCCAAAATTTTGAATGCAGGAGATACTGTCATCGCGACAATGCGTTCAAAACTATCATGTAGATCCAGCGGTCTGATAAACATTTTTGTAGCCATTTTATAAGGATAATGTTTTTTTGCAACTTGGCTTAACTGCTGCAGATACGCATCATAGCTTTCATCACTTTGAAGTGCTTCAAATGCTATTTTCATATCTTCATTGTTGATCTCTTTAAGTCTTATATACAAAATTTTCGTAATTTCTTTTCTAGTTAATTTCTCTTTATCTTTATATTTTTTAAATACTTTTTCAAACATTTCAAAGTGATAAACTTCATCTTTTGAAATTTTCAAAGTCAAAGATTCAAGTACCGGCTCATTTATCTCTTTAGCATAGTTTACCAATGCTTTATAAAGAGTTGATGTTCCCGTCTCTACCACCATACGTGCCACCATTTCTCGAGCACGCGTGGACTCCAAGGCATCCACTTTACATAAAGGAAGATAGTTTTTAGTAAATACATTATAATGCTTTTCCCACTCAAACTCAGGCCATACAGTGTTAATATATTGCTTCAGCGACTTACCATGCTGAATCTCTTCTGGAGCCCATGTTTGATTAAGCCATTCTACAGTCGTATCATCACCCTTGTAATATTCACTGAGATTTGCATCATAAACATCCGAAGTAATTTCAATAAATGACGCAATAGCAAGCGTTTCAAAAAGAAAACGATTTTCTTTTATCTTATCAATATCAATATTTTCATACGCTATATCATTCTCATAATTCCATTTCATGATATCCTCTTTAATCTTATTTTTTTAATCATAACACAAACAAATTTTTAAATCTGTTACCTAAGTAACATCAGTTACTAAATATCCGTCTTGCTTTTCTCAAGATGTTCTTTCGCAATCATTCTACCCAACTCAATTATCTCGTAGGCTCTATTGAACTCATAAAAGCCGCATGCATCTTTGGAAATACCGATGATCATATCGGGTGTATAGCCTGCCATTTTACACTCCTGGACACTGTTCTGCATTACATCGATCGTGCGTCCGATAATGTCGAACATATCCATCTCATTAAACTCTTTTTTCCGATCTCTGACAATGAGTGCCTCTGCTTTCTTCTTCATCTCAAGGATAAGATTCTCCATACCACTTGCTTTTTCAAGCTCTTTTTCAGGTACTGGAATATTGTATATTTTGGAAGTGGTAGCACTCAGACTTACGGCAATCGTCATATCTGTATCATCTGCAATAGTCGGTGCAATAGGAAGTGGATTAAGCACACCCCCATCTACAAGATAGCGATTGCCGATTTTTTTAGGTGTAAAGATCGTCGGAATGGCTATAGAAGCACGGATAGCTTCGATAACTTTGCCTTTTTGCAACCAAACCTCTTTTTGCTTCAAGAGATTAGTCGCTACAGCAGTAAACGCTATAGGAAGCTCTTCTATCAATACATCACCGATCATCTCCTCTATAACATGAAAGATCTTATCTCCCTGAATGATCCCCTTTCCCGTAAAGGAAAAGTCAACCAGTTTCGCCACATCCAGAAAGTCAAGTTCCAAAACCCATTCTTTATAGGCATCCAGCTTTCCGCATGCATAGAGTCCACCAATGAGTGCCCCCATGGATGAACCTGAGATAGATTTTATCTCATAGTCCTGTGCCAGAAGTGCTTCAATGACACCGATGTGTGCATAACCTCTTGCACCTCCACTTCCCAGTACCAGAGAGAGCATTTTTTTCTTTTGCTTCATTTTCACTCTCCTTTATTTTATATTATACATTAGAACAACTTCCCAATCTTTCTTAAAATATATTATATATATTACTCTTTGATCTTTCCTTCATACCACTTTCTCAGCCATCTATCCAGAGGGTTGATTATTTTATATATAGCTGGTACAACCAGCAGTGTCAAGACCATAGAACTGAGTAGCCCCCCGATAATTGCGATTGCCATCGGTGCTTTGGTTTCACTTCCAAGAGAGTGGCTCAGCGCCAACGGAAGCATAGCAAATATCATTGCAATTGTCGTCATCAAAATAGGTCTGAGTCTCTTTTCTCCCGCTTCCAGTAATGCAGCATTGGCATCTTTTCCTCTTGCCACAGCTTCATTGGCAAAGTCCACCAAGAGGACAGCATTCTTGCCGACCATCCCCATAAGCAACATAAAGCCAATCATAACAAATAGAGAAAAATGCTGACCCGTCAAAAAGAGGGCGAGCATTACACCAATGATACTCAGAGGCAATGCCATCATAATAATAATCGGCTGAATAAGAGATTCATAGAGAATAGCAAGAATGATGAACATCAGGATCACGGAGAGTCCCAGTGCTGCACCGAAAGCTCTATTTGTCTTGACCATCTCTTCGGCAAATCCAGTAAATTTATAACTTACACTCGGTGGTAACAGTTTATCGATACCTGCTTTGGTGTAGTTAACTGCTCCACCAAGATCGAGACCGAACAGATCGGAATAAATTGTCACCTGACGCTGCCTGTCATAGTGGTAGATAGCTGCGATTGATTTGGTCTTGACAAAATTGACCAGACCATCCAGATAGACCAGTTTGTTATTTGCTGCCCTAAGCTGTATCATTTTAAGATCTTCAAGACTTACTCTATGGGCATCATCAAAACGCAGTGTAATGTTATACTGTTTTCCTTTTTCTTCAAAATAGGATATTTCCAGATCACTTGAAAAAGCAATAGCAATCGCCTGTGCAATTTGAGACGCGGAGATACCAAGACGATTGGCATTCTCTCTTAAAATATTGATATCTATTTGAGGTTTACCCTCATCCATATTGGTATCAATATCTACAAAGCCTTTTTTCTTGGCGAGATAAGCCACTAATTTCTTTTTTGTCACTTCAAGATCTTTAAATGAATCAGATTTCAATACAATCTGGTATGGAACAGATACTCCTGCTCCCTTAATATTTGGAATAGCTGCAGCCGTAATGAACATCTTTTTTTGATAAGGTTTAAGCTTGTCTCTAAAGTTCTGAATAATCTGTTCCTGACCAATACTTCTTTTATTTTTAGGTGTCAGTTTGACATACATAAGTGCCTTGTTTTTTTCTTTGACTGAGTTATACCCAACACTTAGTGTAGTAAAAAGAACATTTTTGTCTTTTCTGACCATATTTTCAATAGCTTTGGATTCCTGAATCATCTCTGCAAGAGAAATACCAGGGTGTGCACGCAGTTTGATCTCAAACTCTGCCTTATCTTCTTTGGGAATAAAATCCATACCGATCTTTGGAAAAAGACTTAATGAACCGACAAAAACTGCCAATATAAGAATAAGCGTGATCGCTTTAAATCGGAGTACAAACTTCAAAGTCACATCATATATCTTCTCAAGCACTTTAAAGAATGGCTCCGTAACATTATAAAACCAACTCTCTGTCTTGTGCAATACTCTGGCGCTCAAACTAGGCATAAATGTCATTGCAACCGTATAGGAGATCACTACAGCAAATCCGACAGTCATTGCAAAGGATTCAAAGAATTTTCCGACAATACCACTCATATTCGATACAGGGATGAACACGGCAAGAAGCATTGCAGAGATAGCTAAGATAGCAAAAGCCATCTCTTTTACCCCTTCAACTGCTGCTTTAAACTTACCCATACCCGCTTCCATTTTCTTATAAATATTTTCCAGGACAACAATGGCATCATCGATAATGATCCCGATAGCGAGTGTTAATCCTATCAGTGTCATTTTGTTAAGATTAAATCCCATAAAGTTCATCAATGCGATCGTCCCCATAATCGAGATAGGAATGGAGAGCGCAGAAACAACAGTGATAGTAACGTTGCGTAAGAATAGAAAAATAATAATCACTGCCAAAAATGCCCCGTAGATCAAGTCAAACTCCACATCTTTGAGTGAGTGTATAATGAAGGGTGTCGTATCCTGAAGGATTTCCACACCATACTTATCTCCTGCCATTTTCTGAAGTCCTGGAACTGCCTCTTTGACACGTTTGACGATATCAAGCGTATTGGTTCCGGAAATCTTCTGTACCTCAAGCATTACACCTGGAATCCCATTACAGGACGCATAACTGTCAGGATCACTGAGTGTATCTTCTACTTTTGCAACATCTTTAAGCCGTATATCATCTTTAATAATAATATTCCTAAGCTCTTCCACACTCTGTGCATCTGCCTTGGTTTTAAGAATGAACTCTTTAGTACCTGTAATAAGCTTCCCTCCACCGATCTTTACATTTTCATGCTTGACAATAGTATTCAATTCCCTAACAGTGATACCATACTTGTTCAACATCCTGATATCAGGTAATATTTTGATCTCTCTGTCACGATACCCGATGATATTAATAGCACCTACACCATTGATCTTCTGCAACGAGGGTTTGACTTTTTCATCAGCAAAGAGCATCAGGTTCTTCAGTTTATCTTTTTTTGCGGTTAAAAAAACATTGACTACCGGTGCACCGCCAATATCAAGTTTACTTACCAACGGGGTTTTTGCATCTTTGGGGAGGACAACAGCAGAGACTTTGTCACGTACATCGTTGGTTGCTTCATTGATATCACGTTCCAAAAAGAACTTAACCATCACCACCGAAGCACCTTCTGAACTGGTAGATGTAATGGCATCCACTCCACCGATACGTGAGATTGCCTCTTCTATCTTGTCTGTAACCTGAGACTCTACTGTACTTGCTTCTGCTCCGGGATAAATAGTCTTGATGGTGACTATCGGAAAATCAACATTTGGATAAAGCGCTGCTGGCATACTTTTGAAGCTCAACCATCCGAAAATCACCAAAGTAAAGATATACATCAGTGTCGCAATAGGTCTGTTTATAGCTAATTTATACATCTTCCTGTCCTACTTTGTATCAGGGAGAAGAATAGTACCATTCCCAAACAATCCGGGAGTAAAGCCCTTGGCTTTCACTTCCGCTTTTATCTTTCTGTTTCCACTGTTTGCAAAAGGATAGATTTTTGAAAGAGTACCACTGTATTTTGTATTGTCACCATCTATACTATAGTTGAATGTCTGACCAACTTTAAGCACTTTCCAATACTTTTGATCAATCTCCAATACCAGTTTTCTCTTCTTTATACTTTGTACTCTCATGACTGTACGGATCATAGCACCGGAGACAGCATCTCCTGCCTCAAGATTTTTTTCGTAGATAACCCCGTCAAATGGTGCTTTAAGCTGTGTTTTGTCAAGGAGTGCCTGCTGGTATGCAAACTGTGCTTTGGCATTTTCATATCTGAATATATAACTATCGAATTTCGAAGCATCAACAAGTTTTTTAACTTTTACCTGTCTTTCATACTCTTTACGTGCATACTTAAGAGCAATAGTTGCAATATCCAGCGCGGCCTTGAGGTCATCATTATTCAACTCTGCAAGGATCTCTCCTTTTTTAACTATAGATGCCACATCCACATTTACCTTTTCTACTGTTCCACTGGAAACAAAAGCCAAGTCAGCATGCTGTGCAGCCTCAACATTAAATGTTGCATAAATTTCTTCTGCCTGAAGGCTCAATACCAATAGCATTATACCCCATAATATTCTTCTCATTTGATAAACTCCTTGGGATCTTTCCCTGCATAATAGTAATAGATCGACTTCTTCACTTCATAGTCATATACTGTCTCTTTATAGCTTGCTTTGGCAAGTGTCATCTGTGTCAAAGCATCAAGATAGGCAATATCATCGACCAATCCTGCTTCAAATTTCTGCTTCAAAACTTTATAAGTGCTTGTGGCTGCTTTGAGTGCAGATTTGGCACTTTTAATCTTCTCTTTTGTTGTACTCAAACCTTTTTTTGCCAATTTAAAGTTCATCTTCTGTTCTTTCTTTGCCTGAGCTATCCGTGAAAGCAGCGCCAATCTCCTGTATTTCACTGCTTCACTCTCTTTAGCCATTTTTCCATGATCAAAAATACGCATATTAATAGAAATTTCTACTTTGTTCTGATGATTCATCAAAAAGCTATCAGCTCCGACACCCGGTATAGAGACCAGATCATTAAAATGTGATCTGTGATATGTATCGGACAAATTAACCTGTGGTAAATAGCCCGCATCTATCGCTTTTGCATTTTCATCTATGGTATGGGCATTTGCCTGAAGTATCTTGATATTTTCAAACCATTCAAAATGTACGTTTCCGGGCTCCATAAAATAATTACGTCTCAAATATTTGGCTGAGAGTCCACTGATCAGCTTAAGATTCTCTTCACTGGTTTCAACAGCCAATGTTGTATTTTCAATCATATATTGGTTATTGTCATAGGCTGACTGAAGCTTGTCGACTTCTTCCTGTGTTGCCAATCCTGTCAGTTTAAATTTCCTAATACGTACTATTTGTGCTTTAAGTTCTTTGGAACGTACCTTTAAAGCCTTCAGTGTAGCAGCGTATTGCTTAGCAGCATAATAGTAACGTACGATCCGCAGTGTCATACTCTTTTCAAAAGCAGTTTTTTCAAACAGTGAAGCTTCATGCTCAAACCCTTTGCCACGTAAAACAGCTTCTTTCCTGCCACCATCATAAAGATTCAACTTTGCAGAAATAAATACATTGCCTGTCCTGCCTGGACTTACCACATACTTAGGGGACTGAAAACTATAATCAGCGCCAACATCAACCGTCGGCCAATAAGCGCTCTTTACTGCTTCTATCTCTTTTTGTTTTGATTGTATATTAAGTACTTTCTCTTTCATTAACCCATTGTTTTTTTGGGCATGGATAATCAATGTTTTTAAACTGTAACTTTGTGCAAAAAGAAAAAACGGCACAAAAAAAACAAATACTATTCTTCTCATTATTGTCCTTTTACAGAGAGAAGTTCAAAAAGCGTGTTGATATACTTATTTAACTCCTCTTTTAGATCTACTATACTGTGTGTTGTCTCAGATGCAATAAACATCCCCTTCGCCGTAGCGAAGATCCCTTTGGCCATTTTTGTTGCCTCCGGAGCAATTTCATTATTTTTAACACCCTCTTCTATCAGTTTTTCAAACCAGAGATAATAAGCATCAAAACATTCTGTTTGAAATGCCATCATCTCTTTGTGTGAATGTAAGAGAGATATACCTGTAAACATCTTATATAATACTCTAAGATCAGCACTCTCTTTGTCATAAAAAAATCCGGAAAATATTTTGATCTTCTCTTTGGTATTTTCTGCATTTTCAAGTTGCTTTTCTATCTTGATATTATGCTCACGCATTAAAATACTCACCAACTCAAAAAGAAGCTCATCTTTACTTTTAAAATACTCATAAAAAGTACCTTTACCTATCCCTGCTGTTTGGGCTATTTTGGAGATAGTCGGTTCCTGCATTCCACCTTTGATAATAAGATCTTTACAGGCTAGCGCGATATCTCTTTTCTTTTGCGTCTTATCTACAATAATCGCCATATTCTCCCTTTCAACTAGAGGTTCTATTAAATGACCGACCGTCAGTCAATTAAAGTATAGCAAAAAAAAACTTACCCGTCAAGAAGGGATCAAAAATCCTTGATCCCTTCTGCAATATCCTTTTCCAATCTGCCAAATGCACTATCCATCGCAGATACAATGTTTGAGGCATCTCGTTTTGTTGGTACTGTTGTACTAAAGAGTCTTGCTTTACGTTTATGGGTACGTATATTCTCCACTTCCCAGTTGGCATCAAGATAGACCCTCTCCCCCTGAGCGATGAAACGAGTGATCTGTACTTTTACTTTTACTGTAGGCTGTCTTTCTACACCCCATGGATAGGCATAGACATTAGGCTGATTGAACTTTTTTTGCAAAAACCCTATAAGTCTTTGTGTCAACCCGGCATCCAAGTCTTCTGCCCATACTGCACCGTCTAAAAAAGTGATCTGACTTGAAGTCTTGGCAACGGCAATTTCACGTTTGAAAAGATACTTGGGGACAATAACCTTCTCTACACCGATCACTCTATGTTTTTGTGCATAATGATGCAGAGGTTGTGAAGCTGTAGACAGTACATAATAGTTGTTACTTGACACACAACCACCTAAAATGAGCAATAGAGGTAAAAGCCATGATTTTTTTAACATTAGTGATCTCCAAATATGAGTGAGTTTGGTTTACGGTTTAACATTTCCAGAAACTGCTGCATCTCTTTGGATGTCTCAGTAACGATCTTGAGTGTCTGTGAAAGCTGCTTGGTGATCAGTGAATTACTGTCATACCCTTTGACTACTTTTTTGGTTGTCTGAAGTGTTCTGGTCAACTCTTTTAACATTCTGTTCACCTCATCAGGCATAGCTGCAAACGATCTCTTGTTTGTCATTTTATTGATATTCTCCACACTTCTCTTCAGATCAAGCAGTACAGCATTGGCATTTGCTACAGGTTTGGCACTCTCATCGACTACTTTGTTCAGTGATGCCAAAAGCTTTTCAAGAGGAAGCCTGTTGATCTTGTCCAGTATTTTCGTTGCACTTGCCATGATGTTTCCGGAACTGTACCCCACCGTTGGCAAAGATGCATACCTGCCCTCTTTGGTGATCACTCTGCTAGTATCATTACGGTCAAACACAAGATCCACATAGAGCATACCGGTAATAATATCTGTCGGTACTATCTGTGCACGCAGTCCCTCTTTGACTGCCTGATAGAGATTCTCCTCTCCTGTGTGCTGTGTGTCATTTTTGTCTTTAAACACAGAGGTATCTATATCAACTACTACTTTACCTCTCATTTTATGGGTAGATCTTTCATAAGAGAGTGAGATCTTTTTCACTTTTCCTACCTCAAATCCCTCATACCGTACTGCTGCATTCTCTTTGAGTTTGGCAAGGGAACCCTCTGTATGCAATATGAATGTTTTGATATATTTTCCCCCATACCCTACTTTTTTCCCTTCGATGATATTTTTATTTTTATAGAGTTCAAAAACAAAACTGTTGGGAACAGTGCGGTTACTCTCTTTTCCTGTCGTTGAAAATTCAATGGCACCCTGGATCAAGTCTGTTACCGGTGCTACGGTAATATCAAGATTACCGTTTTGCAATCCTGCATCCAAGGTACTCCTCACCCAGAACTTTGAATCAGTATGAATGTAGGGTACATAGCGTTTATCAATAAACACAATAACATCCACAGAGGCATCATCCAGTGCCAATACGACATATTCAACCTGTCCGACCTTTACATTTTTCAAGTAGATAGGGGTACCCACTTTCACTGAACTGTCACCTCTTGGGGTATTGAGTACAAAATACTCACCTCCACCGATATTACGGTAGGCATGATCCAGTCCTGCAAAATTCTCTTTATAGTTACCGTTCTTTTGTGCAAACATGTTGATGTAAGTACCTGAGATAAGGGTATCCAGTCCACTGATCCCTGAAACACCGACTTCTGGTTTGACTATCCAGAATTTACTGTTTTCATTCAGATAGGGGGTGACGCTCCTGTCCATCCGTGCAACAACAACAACCCCTTCACCATCTTCCTGCAACTCGATTTTATTGATCACACCAATGGGTACATCTCTGTATTTAATATGACTTTGACCTGCCTGCAGTCCTTCATTCTTGGGAAAAGTGATCCTGATCTGGGGTCCTAACTCAGAGTAATATTGATATGCCAGCCATCCTGCGATAAGCAGTGCAATGAACGGAACGATCCATATAGAAGTAATAAAATTAAATTTGGTTGATTCTTCTATTTCCGGTATTTCTTGAGACATCTTATCTGTTTTCCTTTATGAGTCGTGTATCAAAGGCATGTGCCGCCAACAGTGTAAAAAAGACCGAGAGGGCAAAAGCAGTGGCTGCCGTACCTGCAACAATCTCGATATTTGCCAAATGTATCAATGCTGCCAATATAGCCACAACAAAAACATCTATCATTGACCACGGACCTGCCACTTCTGTCATATAGTAAAGTTTATGTTTATTGACTTTCCTGTCTTTTCCTATAGGGTATTTTACACTAATTAACAAATAAAACAAGATAAGGAATTTTAACACCGGTATAACGATAGATGCAAAAAAGATGATCGCCGCTATAGGGTAGGATCCGTGTTCCCACAGCATGATCACACCGCCAAGTATCGTACTGCCCTGGGTTGCTCCAAATTTTTTGGTAATAAGCATCGGATAAAGATTGGCTGGAATATAGGCAATGATCGCTGTGATAAGATATGCCCAACTCTTCTCTGTTTGAAACGTCCGGTGCTTGTAAATATGTGATCCGCATCTGCGACATACATTCTCTTTGCCCTTGTCTATATTCACTGCTTCACAGACAGGGCAGCGCAGCAGTTCATCTTCTTTGACTTCTATCATTGACACTTCTCTTCTAAAAATATTCTTTTTCTCAGCATCCATATTTCAGAAATGTGTATTGTTTTTGTTATATAAAGATCGAACAGTACAAATAAGATTAATGCCCAAAAAGCGATCCCCATATGTATCTGAGCATATCCTATAAGCTTTACCAGTGCCACCAGTATACTGATAAGAAAAATATCACTCATGCTCCATGGAGTGATATGTGAAAGCAGTATCAACAGCTCCTTACTCAACTTCTCTCCTGTTTTCAGTTTTAAAAGTAAAAAAAGAAATATATAGATAAAAAATGTCATCAAGGGAAAAATAAAGATCAGAAATGCACACAGTAATCCTACAATATAAAATCCGTTATCAAAAAGACTCACAAAGGTCTTGGGTATCGTAATGAACTGTTCATGTCCCAGTATTTCTATCTTGACCAGAGGGAAGAAATTTGCCAATGCAAAAAAGATCAATGCTGCAATACTCAATGCCAAACCGTGTTCTGCAAGTTTACTATCATATCTGTAAAGCACAGTCTTGCATTCCCGGCAGCATGCCTTAGAACCGTCCTGTATAGTGATCTCTTTATGGAGCGTATGACACTTATGGCAGATGACCAGATCATCTAACGCATCTTCATTTTCAAGTTTCATGGATATAATTATAGCTGAACCATCTGATAATTATAAGGACTATCATGCGTATTCTATCTATCGGCAAAACAGTGTATCATGACAAACTGGATATCACTTCCATAGAAGAGTCCATGCTTGACAGCCATACAAATATTGAAGTGTATGACTATATCATCATTCATGGAGGTGACGGTACCATCAGAAGGGTTTTGATACATTTGCATAAGCTGGATGCACTTCCAATATTCATTCTGAATCCTACAGGTTCTTTCAACGTAGTGGCCAAAGTACATCAGGTACCTGCATTGGAAGAGGTATTGAATCAGCTTGCCAAAGGCGAAGTACCCCCTACACGATCCCAATCTATCTACAGACTGAATGATGATATATTTCTTTTTTCAGCCGGAAACATGGGTGACCTGCATCATATATTTCTCTCTGAGACGCTGCGTTTCGGACTGTTGGAGAAAGGTATAACCAAATATATACTGGCTCTGCTCTTTCTCCTTCCTGTGCATCTTGTTATGACACCTTTCATGCTGATAAGCAAAAGAAAGTTTTTCATTTTCACACCGCTGGGTATGATCAAAAAATTTGGCAGTTTTTACGGAGAAGTCAAGAAGATGCAGATCGATCTCAAAAACGGACATAACCTTATTGAACTTGATGGAGATATTGTCATCATTCAGGAAAATATATTACATATTGAACCGGTCAGTCAGATAAAGATCCTGACAAAAACCACATTGGGTAATACATAGGTAATGCAAAGTGAGTATGATTTATGAAAAAAATGATATATTTTAGATTATATAATTCTGTAATGGAGAGAGCACATGTATAAATCACTCCATTATTTTCTCTTTGGCATACTTTTTTCAAGCCTGCTGCCTGCTCAAAGTTTTGATGATCCTTCAGATCCTGGCAGTATCTCCTTTTTCTTTCTTTTTTTCTTTCTGATCCTCATATTTTTACTTTATAAAGCAGTCTCATTCTACCGATCTCAAAAAGAGAAGCATTCTCATTTGGAAGTAGATCATACTTCTGAAGCAACTCTGCCCGATAGAGATCAAGAAGCAGAGGTTGATGCCAAAGAACTGATCGATTTTCTCAAAACAAATACAGAACACAATGAAATACGTAACAGGATCTTCAGAGTACAGGATCTTTTGGATGAGATCCATAAACTTGTTCTGCCGGCTATTGAAAAAAACCATATTGAGTTTATTTATGATATTGACTACAATGTCCCCATTGAACTGGTCGGTGACTCTTTGGTTCTCCAACAAGTCCTCTATAACCTTCTTTCGCATGCATTGACATGTCCGGATGCATGTAATGTACTTGTAAAATTCCGAAAAAAAGGACAGGAAGAGACAGAAAAGCTTATCATTGAGATACTCAGTACAACAGCTTCTGTAGATCATGATACATTGGATTTCCCTGAAACCCAAAAGCTGGTTGAACAGATGCAGGGAGAACTCTTTGTTGAGAATAGAGAACAGATGGGTACCCTCTATCGTATTACGCTGCCTTTTCTCCATAATGAATTCTATCAGGAAGCATATTATTCTCTTCCTCAGACTGTCACAGGCAAAAAAATCCTACTGATCGAAGATAACCTCTATACAAAAAATATCATCAGTGATATGTTCAAATATTTCGGCTTGGCAATCATTGTAAAACAGTATAAGCAACTCTCAGAAATACAGGATTTTGATACGTATGATATGATCATTTTAGATGTAAGAAGACTTACCCCTGTGCTAATACGGCATTTGGAAGAGATCAAAGCAAACAAAAAAGTAAAGCTGATCTCTCTTGAAACCCTTACCAACCAGCCAAACAGACGTACCAAACCCCATACATTCATAGATAAATGTCTCTATAAACCCTTAACCCAGGGGATGGTTCATGAACTTCTTTATGAAATGTATGTGCTTCAGCCCAATGAACATTTTGTCATAGATGAAGGTGACACTGCTCAGGAGATACAACCTAAGAGAAGCGGTGAGATCGTATTTATTGAAGAGACAGCCAATATTACACGGGAAGATTTTCAGGATTTTGACAACACACATGTTCTCGTGGTAGAAGACAACAAAATAAACCAGAAGATCCTGCAAAGTGTTCTTGAAATATCCAAAATTAAATTAACTGTTGCCAATCACGGACTTGAAGCATTGAACTACCTTGAGAAAGATAACACTATCGATATGGTACTCATGGATATCAATATGCCGATCATGGACGGTTATCAGGCAACAAAGAAGATCCGTGAGAATGATCTGTTTGCTTCTCTGCCTATCGTTGTTATCAGCGCCTTGGATCTTCGGGATGAGATAGAAAAGATGTATCTTGCGGGTGCAGATGCCCACCTGACAAAACCTTTTAAGATAGGACAGCTCTATAGTGCATTTAAAATGTTTTTAAATCATAACAATACAGAAACGGCAGATGATGCCGATATACAGACTGTACATTTCACTGAAGACAAAAATATTCTGGATATTGACAAAGGCATTGCCTCCGCACAGAATGTACTGAGCTACAGAGATGTTCTGAGAGAAACACTGGTCATGCTCAAACATACCGACGAGACGGTAAAAGAGATGATCATTAAAAAAGAATTCAATGCTCTTTATGAGTATTGTGTCAGCACAGCAAAGGATAGTGCACATATCGGTGCAGTCAGTCTGAACAATATACTCAATGAGATGATCATCCTTATCCAAAACAAAGAAGAGGAGTTGTTAAAGACATACATTGTACTTTACCGGGAAGAGTGGCTGAAGACAAAACGCAATATTGAGCTTTATTTAAAGAGTGTTAAGGCGTTTTAACAGCTTTTGGTCTCGTCATAATACCCAACAACCCTCTTATCTACATGTATCACCCTGCGTAGATACTGAGTCAGATCACCTCGGTTAAAGTCTATTTTGAGCCGTTTTGGGTCTATCGCACGGGAAATGGCTACGTAAAACTGGCTGGAGGCAAAAATATTGTCCACATTGCAGACCAGATTATCTATGCTCATGCCCTGGCTTTTGTGTATGGTCACAGCATAGGCTAGTTTTAAAGGGAACTGGGAGAGTGTTGCCAAAGAGATACTCTCAATGGTACCATCTTCTTTTACGTGCATATCAAGCAGGTCAAAATCATGTCTTTCCACACGTACATACTCCTCTTCTTTCTCTACGATAAGATGATCTTCTTCTATCTTGCGAAGTATACCCCTCTCTCCATTGACGAACTTCCCCCATTTGTTCACGGTAAAGAGGATAGGAACCCCCTCTTTAAGTGTAAGCTGCTCCGTAATAGGCAGCATGTTTTTCCAGCCTGAAAGTTTCTTCTCGTGGACATTTCCAAACATTTCTATATTGGCAAAGAGGATGGTCTCTTCAGTCTCCAGCTCATTAAGTTTGGCTCTATTGGTCTGATCCACTTCCAAATTACGCCCAAAAAGGTAGGTAGGGTCTTTTTCCAAAGCTTCATTGTTCCAGAGTCTGCTCATATAGGTGATAACCTCTTCATCACACACCCCTTTGCGTACTTTGGAGAGGATATGGGTAAATTCAGCATCCTGTGTCCGCTTCATTTCGGTCAGTTCTATGACCATAAGATCAAACCGCTCCCAAGCCATACTCTCAAAAGCGTAGAGTTTCTCTCCAAAGACATCCGCTCTGCTGTTTTGTTTCTGCACAGGCGGCAGTTGAAAAAAATCTCCCACAAAAAGCAATTTTCCAAGATAGCCGTAATGATTGAGCCTGTAAGCGATCATATCAAGCAGATCAGAGCTTATCATACTTATCTCATCAATGATAATAAGATCTGTGGCTTTGAGTACTTTTTTTAGGTCAGCCAGTCTTTTCTTCGCACGCTTGTCACCAGCTGCCAACTCCTCGAAACTCGAAGCGATCCCAAAGACAAAAAAGCTGTGTACTGTAAAACCGCCAATGTTCACAGCACTTACTCCGGTTGAGCCAAGCGATACTACCTGTTTGCCCTGCTTACGATACTCCAGGATCACTTCATTGGTGATATAACTTTTCCCTACCCCTGCACCACCTGTCAAAAAGACATTGGAGTGCTTCAGTGCTTCCAGTACATCAACTCTATCTGCCAAAACCACCCTTTTGGTTGGTTTCTTTAGTAAAACCAGCCCTGTCTACAAGCCCTCTTTGACAACGGCTGTGTATCTGTTTTCCGTTTTTAAGCATTTGGGAAAAGATGTTACCGCTTCCAAGATGTATCCAGAGTTCAGTGATAAGTCCATTCCTGCATTGCAGTGCCACTCTTTTCCCGCTGCCTGTACCGAAACTACTGTCAAATTGATCTCTTATCTGTTTGAGAGTAACTCTTTTACCTATATGCTTTACAAAAAAATCATTCACTTTGGAAGCACTTATCTGATCGGTAAAATCTATAGCATTTTTGTAATACTGCTCTGCATCTGTGCCGTAACAGGAACCATGCTTATACCATTCATGTTTATGAAGGTTTGAAGCAAATCCCGGCATCACTCTGGAGAGTCTCTCTTTTGTTTCCCTGCTTAATTTAAGTTCAGGCATTTTATTCCATCGTTTGTACCGATCCATAGTAATATATTTTCTCTCTACATGACAATAGGTTCTGTTCTTAGGTTGCGGCCAGAGTCCGTGCAGTACAAAATGTTTTTCATAATATTCAGATTTCAGTATGGACAGAAGTCTTCTTTTACACTCTTTTTTATAGCGGTGTGTTTCACAAAAAGCATTGTGCCAACTTAGGGCAAGAATATTATTCTGTGAAATTTTATTATTATTATATTTTTTACTATTAATATTTTTATATTTTTTAGTATTACCCGTGATACCAATCCTCTTTAAGGCATTATCTATCTCGTCATCAATACGTACTACACTGCTTGCCACCGGTGAAACATTGGCACCACTGCTTTTATAAAAACAGGTATCATTCACCCATCTTTGTGCAGGCTGTTCTCCACTGATGAGTATAAGATCCTGCCCTTTATGGTGTTTAAGTATCGTATATTTTTTAGTAGTATCCAACACCACATGATGGGTGTTTCTGGTATGCTTCATATTATTGAAGGCTTCACATTCCTGAGTGGGAATGGCAGTCGATCTTGCCGATAGAGACAAAGTAAGCAGTAAAGATAGAAACCAGACTCTTGTCATATATATTCCTTAAATCAAATAAAAGGATATTATACTGTAATAAGATTATCTGTTTCTATCTCTTTTCCTGTTCTATTCAAAATAGGATAATAATTTCTCTTTATTCGTTTTGACAAGATCAGAAGTAATATTTTTTTTCAAGATCGCTTTCGTATCGGAAGAGAGTAACTCCATCAGTTGTGCATTCAATTCCTGAGGGAATGCCAGAAAAAGCTGTTTAGGTTTCTCTTTGGCTATTATGGCATTGATATCATTGGCAACATCTTCAACAGAACGTCTTTTACGCTCATTCTCAAGATTATGCTCTTCTCCTATGGAGTTTCCGAACCTCCCTGCACTGTCACTCACTACCTCCTCTACCTTTTTATGTGCATCTATATAATCCATAGCATGATGCAGTCCAAGTGCATAGGAGATCTTCAAGTCATTCCCTACTATCGCTTCATGTTTTTGAATATGATACTCTTTTAACTCACCTAAATTGGCAACAATAACCATTGTATTATCAAGCTTCATTATAAACTCCTTTTTTTTCATCATAGCACATCTTGGAAAATGGATGATAAACAGAGTATGTTGTATGCTCTTAACGCTTATTTTGCTATGATATACACATGATTTTCAATACCTTGGATACTTTACCTAAAACAGTTGGCAAAAAACATAAAAACCCCTGCACACACAGACGCAGACGTTCAAACATGATGCTCAATCCCCTCAACCTCAAACATCTCAACCACATGGATGAGAATAGTGCTGACATGATTACACTCAATCTCGAAGATGCTATTGCTCCAAGTCGTAAAAAAGAGGCTTTACACAATATTGCACTTTTTCTCTCCCATATGGAATATTCAGACAGTTTTATAGTCGTACGTACCAACCCTCTCAATGACGGTGGCGCTGAGGAGATAACTTTTTTGAATGATTTTAGTTTTGATGCTATCCGTATAGCCAAAGTAAGATCACAAACTGAGATCGCACAAGCCCTTACCCTGCTTTCAGAAGAAAAAGAGCTGCATATCTCACTGGAAACAAAAGAGGCTTTTGAAAACCTGTGTCAGCTTCGTATCGATGAACGACTCACTACTGCCAATTTGGGTATACTCGATCTGCTTACCTCTTTTAATCTGCCTCAGTCCATAGTCACACTTGATAATCCTACCATAGACTATATTCTCTCCAAATTTTTAGTGGATGCAAAAACAGCAGGCATCCATCCTGTTGGCTTTATGTTCCAGGAATACAATGATACTGAGACTTTCAAAGCATGGTGCGAGCATGAAAGAAATATGGGTTTTGAAAGTAAAGCCTGTATGGGTCCAAAGCAGGTAGAAATAGCAAATTCCATTTTTATTATTAATAAATATGAAATAGAGAGAGCCAAGCATATCAAAGCTGTTTTTGAAGCTAATGCAAAACAGAATATCAATGGATTTATGGATAAAAAATATGGTTTTATAGATGAGCCTATCTATAGGGACAGCCTATTGATGCTAAATAATATAGAGGAATAGATATTGAAACTTTTCAAACTGTTTTTACTCACTGCACTGATACCGTTCATTCTCACAGCAAATGAAGACAGACCACCCATCTCCTATAACTACCTTTCCAAAACAAACGTACAACACTTTATAGCTATGATGCACAAACGGTACGGCTTTGACAGAAACTATCTGAAACGTGTATTCAAGCAGGCAAAACTCGATCGTGATACATTGGCACGCTACACCGGAAAATTCAAAAAGAACACCACCGTGGGAAGCTGGGAGCGGTTCAAACTGCATGTGGTCAATGAAACAACGTTCAAAGAAGCACGGGTATTTAAAAAACAGCACTATAAAACACTGAACAAGGCAGCACGTATGTATAAAGTCGATGAGGACTACATTGTTGGTTTCTTGGGTGTAGAGAGTCACTTTGGTACCTACACTGGAGATTATAATATCTTTGATGCACTCGCTACACTTGCTTTTCATCCCAACCGTATGCAGAAGTTCTTTAAGAATGAACTCAAACATCTCTTTCTGTTTGCCAGAGAAAAAGGCTATATTCTTACAAAACTCGAAGGCTCGTTTGCAGGAGCCATGGGCTGTGTTCAGCAAGTACCTTCCATTGCAGAAAAATTCAACTTCGATTTTGATGGAGACGGTGCAAGTGTCTGGGATATTGAGGACTGCATCGGAAGTATTGCCAAATTCATGCATCAAAACGGTTGGCAAAAAGGATTGGCTGCTGCCACGCCTGCTTCTTATAAAGGCAGTAAACGTTTTAAAAAGCTGCGAACCTCCCATAAGCATATGCTTTCTTTACACGCTATTAAAAAAGCCGGTATCAAACCTTTGTACCCATTCAGGCAGCAACATGCCTATCTTGTTAAAACACATAATGCTACCCATGATGATCTCTGGCTTGGAACAAAGAACTTCAGAGTGCTTACACGATATAACAATTCGGCAAATTACGGTGTGGCTATTTATCTCATTGCACAGGCTCTTAAATAGATAAATCTGTGATCAACGGTACAAAAACAAATCCCGGGAACTCTTCTTTTTGTAACTTAGTGTTGGAAAGTTTTGTAAATTTAAAAATGGAATTTTGTACAGGGATCACCAGAATACCTCCTGTTTTCAACTGTTCAAAAAGCGCATAGGGTATTTCCTGAGCACTTGCAGAGACCAGGATCCTGTCAAATGTCTGCCCTGGAACCCCAAGCTTTTCTCTTGCCTTTTGGATATGACAACGCTCTGCAAAGGAGAACTGTTCAAGATTCTTTTTACCCTGCTCTACCAGATCATCTACTCTTTCGAGTCCTGTTACACTGCCCTCTTCTCCTACAATAGCACATAGTAATGAGGTTGTCCAGCCCGATCCCGAACCGATATCAAGTACCTTATCTCCCTCTTTAATGGAAAGTTGTTCCAGCATAAATGCTACCGTTGAAGGTTGGGATATTGTCTGATCCTTCCCTATGGGAAGCGGTCTGTCAATATAGGTAAACTCAGAAAATGCTTCAGGCACAAAATACTTTCTGTCTATTTTGTAGAACGCATCAATAATAGCAGGGGTATGCAGCGTACCTGCTAAGATCATGCTGTCAATAAGTTCTTGCATACTTTTCATGGATCAATTCCCAATAAATGCTGCACTCATGTAGCCAACTACCTGGGACTTGTCTCCACTGGTATCTGCACTCGTACGGTAGTCAAGAAGTATAGACTTCAATCCTCTTTTTTTCGCTGCGATCAGCATCGCTTCTACACCTATTTTACCGCAGGCTTCACACCCCTGATGCAACTCTGAAGCATCAAGATTCTTTACTGCATCCAGACAAATACTGTCCAATCTGTTTGCCTTTTCAATACTGTGGTAATGACTCAAATCGGTACTGATCACCACTACGGTATCAGGATCATACAACAGGTGCTCTATGATATTTGCCAATCTTTGAGGGCTTTCATCTCCATAGACCATCTCTACAATAGAAGCATCTTCCTCATACTTTTTAATAAACGGCATCTGTACTTCGGTACTGTGCTCATGATGTGCCTCAGGTATGAATGTTAGTCCAAATTTTTCTTTAAGCTCTGTTAGCAAAGATCTGTTTATAGGCAAAGTTCCTAAAGGCGTTGCATAGCTGTCATAGTCTGAAACACTTGTACCCTTTAGGTAAACCTTATGGCTGGGTCCTATGACCACTACACATTTTGCATGGCTGTTTTTCAACAGCCTCATCGCAACATTTGCAGTAAAAGCCGAATAAACATACCCTGCATGAGGCACGATGACAGCTCTTGGTCTAAGATGGAGTATAGCTTCATCCTGCAAATGTTCCTCTAATATTTGATTATAATGTTCTAGCATTGCTTTTATTTCATTAGCATCAGACGGATAGAACTGTCCGGCTACCGCCGTTTCTCTTGTACTCATGACCAAATTCCTTCAATCATTCTTTTACATTTTGGACAATGCCCATCTTCCAGTTTATTAACTGTCACAGAATAACCGGTACGGTCGATCAGCAGCTCTCCGCATTCAGGACAAAAGGTATCTCCATGTACAGGAACATTTCCCATATAGACGTAGTAAAGTCCTGCTTTCTTACCGATATCACTGGCTCTTTTAAGGGTATCGATCCCTGTAAATTCATGATCCTGCATTTTATAATCAGGATGAAAAGCACTTAGATGCCAGGGCACATGTCTGCCAAGATCATTGGCAATGAACTCTGCCATTTCTGTCAGGTCTTTATTACTATCATTCTCACCTTCGATGAGAAGTGTCGTTACTTCAACCCAGATCCCTTCAGCTACCATTCTTCTGAGTGTATTTTTGACTGCTTCAAGTCCACCTTTTAGGACTTTTTTATAGTAGTCATCATCCCAGCTTTTAAGGTCAATATTGGCAGCATCCAACCAGCTTGGCATATCTTTGATGATCTCAGGAGTTTCAAAACCATTACTGACAAAAATGTTTTTGAGTCCTTTCTCTCTGGCGATCACCCCGATATCTTTTGCATACGGATAAAAGATGGTCGGCTCATTATAGGTATAGGCAATAGACTGACACCCATGTTCAAATGCCATATTTACCATCTGTTGAGGAGTTACTTCTATCTGCTTATTAACCTTTGTCTCTTGGGAGATATCCCAGTTCTGGCAAAAAGGACATTTAAAATTACACCCCACCGTTCCAAAGGAGAGTGCCTTGCTGCCCGGCAGTAGATGATAAAGCGGTTTCTTCTCTACAGGATCAACATTCAATGCAATAGGATGACCATACACAAGATTTTTAAGTGCACCATTCTCATTTTTATTGACACCGCATATACCTACCTGCCCTTCTTTCATCTGACAATAATGCCGACATAAAAGACAGGTAATCTTCTCTTTATCTTCAACTTTTTTATAGTATTTCATCGTTTCATGATAAGTCATTATGACTCCTTCTTTGAATAACCCTTATGCAAAGTAACTCAACTTTCTTTCATAATATCACATAACAATAAAAAAGTCAAATGGATAAAATACTATCTCTGTTCTCTGTTTTTTCTCAATTCTTTCAGTTTTTTCTGGTATTCGTCTCCATCCCCATATAAAAGATACTCATCATAAAACGCATGTTTATATGCTACTTTTTTTGCATGCTTTATAGGACAGAAATAAAGTTCGGTTCTGCTGGCGATCATAGATGCATAGCACATTAATCCGTTAAAATAGGAGCAATACATACAATTGAGTTTTTCAATGATATTCAGATATCCGAGATACTGACGGTCAAACACAACATAATCACTCCGTTTGGCAAATTCAAATTTGAAAACTCTCGATACAACCTGTTTATAAACAAAAAGCATACCATCTAAAAAAAGTGCAGGGATGATCATTGCATAAACAATAGGTGCACTAAGTAGATGGAGAAGAGGAATCTCACTAAACCAGACCAAAAGATTTTTCATATTTTTTCTTTGTCTGGCCAAAACATCCTTTTCAAATATTACATAACCGTTCTTGATCTCAAAATCAATATGTTTTTCCTGCTTTTCGATCTCCTCTCTTAATTTTTGTTTTTTCTCTTCTATCTCTTCTATCATCTCTTTTATTTTATTATTCATTGATGACTCCTTTATTATTATATACCCCCCTCTAAATAACCTAGACATTCACAATGGGTTTTGCAAATGTAATATTGTGTAAGAAATTTACAAGTCCTAGCCTAGACAAAAGCTGGAGATGTTGTGAACACCTAGGTTGTTCAGAGAGTTCTATAGATATTATACAAATATTTCAAGAGAATAAAAAGATTTTATTTTTTAGGATGCCTGAATATAGTTTGATGATGTTTTCTTTAAAGGTATACGCTTTGCTATAGCATTTTGTCTCTGCATATATATCTCAAAATCCTCTTCTCCCAATGGTTTAGAAAAATAAAATCCTTGGAAAATACCACAGCCTTGTTCCAGGAGGAATCTAAATTGTTCCCCGGTTTCTACACCCTCCGCAACAATACTCAGGTCATATATATTTGCCAGTGAAATAATAGTAGAAACCATCATTTTATCAGAGTCACTTTCACCTAAACGACTTACAAAGGCACGGTCAATTTTTAACTCATCAATAGGTATTTCCCGTAAAAAATTCAAGGATGAATATCCTGTACCGAAATCATCCATGGAAATAGAGATACCCAAACGTTTAAGTTCATTAATGATTGAAACGATCTTATTAATATCTTCTGCCAAAAGTGTTTCAGTGACTTCAAAAAGCAGTTTTTTACGTGCATTCTCATTCAAATATATATTACACAAGTGTTCTACCTGATAGACAAAAGAGCTGTGTAGAAACTGTCTGACACTGATGTTGATCGAAAACTGTTCTAACTCCAAGCAGTTTTTCTCCCATTTTTTAAGTGTTTTAAATGCTTCTGAAAGAATATAATTCCCCAGATCAATGATCAGACCGGTTTTTTCAGCGATCATTATAAATTCCGAAGGGTTAATGAGTCCTAATTCAGAATTATTCCAACGCGCCAGTACTTCACACCCTATGATCTTCTGATCCTGATCTACCTGAGGTTGGTAATGAAGTTCTATCTCATTGCTTTTTAACGCAAAATAGAGTCTTCTTTCTACTTCAAGATCATTATCAACCTTTTTAGCCAATATTTCATTAAAATCTATGATCCCGTCACGACCTTGTGCCTTGACTTCATACATGGCAATATCAGCTTCTTTAATGACCTGATTTGCTTTTAGATATTTATCCCCTATCTGCTTGATCCCTATACTGGCACTTATGTGTAAATGGTGATGATCAACAATGTAGGTATCTTTGATCGCCACCAACAGTTTTTTTGAAAAGACATCTGCCTTTTTCATGCAATCGGCAAGATCATCAAACTCATAACTTGCCATCATGAATTCATCACCGCCTATACGTGCAATAAGATGCGTATCTTCACAAAATTTCTCTATTCGTGTTGCAACTTCTATCAATAATTTATCACCAATTTCATGTCCCAGAGAATCATTGATCGTTTTAAAATAATCAAGGTCTATCAGTAGGATATATGCAAATTTTTTAGAAGAGATGATTGAATCCAGCATTTGCTCCAAATAATCTGAAAAATAACGGCGATTAAACAGACCTGTTAAAGGATCATGCTGTGCCTGATGATAAATTTGCTGCATAAGACGATAACTGTTGTTTGAAGTATGAAGCAATAATCCCAGGAATATTACCGAATATATTGCGAGGAAGTATCCGTAGGCTTCCTGTATCATAGCAAAATACACAACCAGAGGATACATCAGTATCAGTAAAATCGGTACAAATATCTTCTTATCTGAGAAAAGAAATGTTGCGGCAATCACCGATGCGCCTACCTGTATAAAGACGACAACATAATGAAGATTGTTTGTTGTCTCTTCTGCATAGAGAATAAAAAGGATCGTCCATAGTCCAAATATGACATAGATGAACAATCGAACCTGCTGATACCAACTTTCCAATTGATCAATTTCAATACGTGTATATTTGAATCGTCGATAGAGACTCCATCCCCAAATAGAGGTCAAGACAATAAAACCATACCATATAAGTGCAGGCTTTGCAACATTATATATCATACTTAGTACAGTAAATCCAAAGCCTGTCAGCAGGGACCATCCTATCAATAATAGTATTTGTTTTTCTAAAAAATTATAAAATCTTTTTTCATTCATGATAAACAATTGTAGTTAAAAAATGTCAAAAAAATGTCAAAAGCTACCATTATCATAAACTGATATAATATCTGATCACTAAAAAAAGGACGGCAAATGGAAATCCGAGTCTATTATGAAGATACAGATGCAGGTGGTATTGTTTATCATACAAACTACATTAAGTACTGTGAACGTGCACGTTCTGAAATTTTTTTTAAACGAGGTATGATGCCGGGTACCGGCAGTCATCATGGATTTGTAGTACGTGACATAAAAGCCAGTTTTCTAGCTACTTCAACATTGGGTGATATGTTGGAGGTTACAACCAAAATACTCACATTGAAAAACAGTTCTATAGTATTACTACAGGAAATATTTAAAAATGAAAAGAAAATTTTTTCTATGGAAGTTGTCCTTGTCTATATTGAAGAAGGGAAACCTTGTCGTATAACTGAGCGTTTTAAAGAAGTTTTTTCTGAATTTTAAAAATAGTCCGGCAGAAAAAATCTGCCAAACCAAAGTAGAATATTCTATTCTACCATCGCTTCAAGATCTTCTTTGGAAACCTTGTTGAAACTTAAATATCTGTAAACATCATCTGTCATTTCTGGTTTGATCTTATTTGGAACGATCTCCATATACTCAGCTGCTGTCGGCAGTTTACCCTTAAGTGCAACCACTGCTGCAAGTTCAGCAGAACCAAGATAAACTTGAGAGTCTTTACCAAGTCTGTTGTCAAAGTTTCTTGTAGATGTAGAGAATACATACGCCCCTTGATCCACAGAAGCCTGGTTACCCATACAGAGTGAACATCCAGGGATCTCTGTTCTGGCACCTGCCATACCGAATACTGAGTAGTATCCTTCTTCCTGAAGTGTTTTCTCATCCATTTTGGTTGGAGGACATACCCATAGTTTCGTAGGCACTTTACCTTCACCTCTAAGTACTTCACCTAATGCTCTAAAGAGACCGATGTTCGTCATACAAGAACCAACAAATACTTCATCGATTTCAGTTCTAAGTCCTGCTTCATGGATCTCGGTAAGTGTTTTTACATCATCCGGATCATTTGGACAAGCCAAGATAGGCTCTTTGATCTGATCCATATCGATTTCAATTACTGCCGCATACTCAGCATCTTTGTCTGCTTCAAGCAGTTCCGGGTTTGCGATCCATGCTTTCATTTTATCGGCGCGTCTTTGAAGTGTTGCTTTGTCTTCGTACCCCTGGGCGATAAGCTCTTCGATGAGTACAATGTTAGATTTCAAATATTCAATGATAGGCTCTTTGTTAAGCCTCACTGTACACGCGGCTGCACTTCGCTCAGCTGATGCATCAGAAAGTTCAAATGCCTGCTCACACTTAAGATCTTCAAGACCTTCAATTTCAAGTACACGTCCTGCAAAGATGTTTTTCTTACCAGCTTTTTCAACCGTTAAAAGACCTTCTTTGATCGCTTGGTGAGGAATAGCATTGACCATATCTCTAAGTGTAATACCCGGTTGCATTGTACCTTTGAATCTCACAAGGACAGACTCAGGCATAGTCAGAGGCATCATACCTGTGACACCGGCAAATGCAACGAGTCCTGAGCCGGCAGGGAATGAAATACCAATAGGGAACCTTGTGTGTGAATCTCCACCTGTACCAACAGTATCAGGAAGACACATCCTGTTCAACCATGAGTGAATAACTCCATCACCGGGTCTTAATACAAAACCTTTTCTCTCTGTCCAGAATTTGGGAAGTGTATGCTGAAGAACAATATCGGCAGGTTTCGGATAGGCTGCCGTGTGACAGAATGACTGAAGCACAAAATCAGCGCCAAAGTTCAATGCCGCAAGTTCTTTCACTTCATCTCTTGTCATTGCACCTGTGGTATCCTGAGAACCAACTGTTGTACATACAGGCTCACAGTAAACACCCGGTTTTACACCTTCAATACCACAGGCTTTACCTACCATTTTTTGAGCAAGTGTATACCCTTTACCATTATCTGCAGGTTGTGTAGGTGTCAAGAAGGCATCTGAAGCACCAAGCCCTAAGGCTTCTCTTGCTTTGGCTGTTAAACCTTTACCAATAATAAGAGGAATACGTCCCCCTGCTCTCATCTCATCTGTCAGTGTGTTTGGCTCCAATGTAAACTCTGAAACCACTTCTCCGTTCTTTTCAATCACACCATCATAAGGTTTAACAGTGATCACATCACCTGTTTCAAGTTTAGCTACGGGTGCTTGAATAGGAAGACATCCACTGTCTTCTGCTGTATTAAAGAAGATCGGAGCTATAATATCACCGATAACCACACCTCCTGTTCTTTTACCCGGAATACCCGGAATATCTCTACCCATGTGCCACTGTACGGAGTTGATCCCTGATTTTCTTGATGATCCTGTACCTACGACATCACCAACGTATGCCAGAGGGTGTCCTTTTTTCTTAAGTTCGGCCATAGTCTCAAGCGGTTTATCCATTCTTGCAACAAGAAAAGAGTTTGCATGCAATGGAATATCTGCTCTTGTAAATGCTTCAGATGCAGGAGAGAGGTCATCTGTATTGGTTTCACCCGGTACCTTATAGACAGTCAGAGTGATCTCTTTTTCAAGTGCCGGTTTATTGGTAAACCATTCAGCATTTGCCCAAGATTCAATAACCTGTTTTGCAAATTCATTGCCTTCATCCATGAGTGTTTTGACTGTTTCAAAATCAGCATACACCAAAATAGTATTTTTAAGCTGATCTGCCGCTTCCTGAGCTATGGCAACATCTTTGTTTCTCAAAGCATCAATCAGTGGACCAATATTGTAACCACCAAGCATAGCCCCAAGAATCTCAACCGCTTCAAACTTTGTAATAGCATCACTTTTTACATCACCCTGAACAATAGCATTTAAAAAAGCTGCTTTTACATACGCTGCATCATCAACCCCTGCAGGTACTTTATTTTTCAATAGATCCAATAAATATTCTTTTTCTATAATAGGATCAGCTTTAAGAAGCTCAACGAGTTCTGCTGTCTGCTCAGCAGTCAATGCCAGTGGCGGTACACCAAGTTTTGCACGTTCTTCCGTATGTGCTTTATATTCTTCTACTAAGGCCATAATGGTCTCCTGTTCTTTGTAATTTTGTAAATTGATTTTATCGCAAAGGTCGTTAATAGTTATTTGAATGATAAGCAGTTGTAAAGTAGTTAGAATGGTTGTAGCAAATGGTTACAGAGAAAGTACTTTTGAAGCTTTCCCTGTATGCGTTGGAATGCCTTAGAGTATCTCTCTGTTACCTTTTGCATTTGGTGCAGAAAGTACACCCATTTCCTCAAGCTGTTCTATAATATTTGCAGAGCGGTTGTACCCGATCTGCAGTTTACGCTGCAGGTAGGAGATGGAAGTCTTTTTATCTGTCAATACGATATTTTTTGCCTCTTCAAAGAGTGTATCAAGTTCTATATTGCCATTACTTTCACTTCCACCTGATGCTGCACCACCGGAGACAAGATAACTCTCATCATACTCAGGTACTCTTTGTGCCTTGATATATTCTACCACTTCCTCTATCTCTTCTTCTGTATTCCAGGGAGCATGAATACGTACAAGTCCAGTTGAGCCGGGAGGGGTAAAAAGACCATCTCCACGTCCCAAAAGACTGTCTGCACCTAATGCATCCAAGATAACTTTTGAATCTATACGTGAGCCTACTCTATAACTCAGTCTTGACGGTAAATTTGCTTTGATCAATCCAGTGACCACATCAACACTCGGACGTTGTGTTGCAACCACAAGGTGAATACCACAGGCACGTGACTTTTGGGCAAGTCTGGCAATAGAGAGTTCTACCTCTTTCCCTCCGTTCATCATAAGATCTGCCAACTCATCGATGACCACTACAATATACGGAAACGGCTCGGCACCTGTCTTTTTTGCTTTTTCATTATAATTCTCTATATTTTTAGTCCGTGCTTCCGCCATAAGCTTATAGCGTCTTTCCATTTCTCCTACCATGTTGGCAAGTGCTGCAATAGCTTTAGCAGGCTCTGTGATCACCGGTGTTATAAGATGCGGGATATCTTCATATGCAGCAAATTCGAGCATTTTGGGGTCAATAAGCATCAATTTTAACTGATCAGGATCATTTCTGTAAAGTAGAGAAAGAATCATAGCATTCACACCTACCGATTTTCCCGAACCAGTCGTACCTGCGATGAGCAGATGCGGCAGTTTTTTAATATCTGTTACAAAGGGATTACCCACAATATCTTTACCCAGCGCTACTGTCAATGGGGAAGAGGACTCTTTAAAAATATCACTCTCCAGTATCTCACGTAAGTAAATGGTATCAATATTTGCATTGGGTATCTCTATTCCCACCACATCTCGCCCGGGGATCGGTGCCTGTATACGTATCGTCTCTGCCGAGAGTGCCATTGCCAAGTCATCCTGCAGTCCAAGAATTTTTGAAACTTTCACATTGGGTGCAGGTTTAAATTCGAAGGTAGTAACAAGAGGACCACTGTAAGTACGAACAACATCTCCATCTACCCTGAACTGCTGAAGTTTGGCAAGCAAGTCTTCTATTTTCCTATCTATCTCTGCTTCATTAATTTTTTTGGTCACTTTTGGTGCTTTTTGCAAAAAATCAAGTTTTGGCAGTTTAAAGTTCTTGGGTCTGGCAACCTTGCCTTTATCTATTTGGTCAAGGAGTTTGGAATTTTCTTCCAATTCACTGACTATCTCAACATTGGTATTTGCAGTAAGATGATCAGACACCGTATCATCGTATTCTTCTATCTCAGGCATAACAGAATATTCATCTTTTACATTGCTCCGTGCATTCAACTCAACGGCTGCAGCCATTTCGGGTTTAGAAAGATTCTTTATTGCTGTTCTTTTCTTTACTGCCGGTTTTTTAACTGCTTTTGTTCTTTTTGGTTTTATGGATCTCTTTTCAATTACAGGCATCATTTCATCTTCCAGTCTGGGAGAAGAGAAAGGGTTGGTAAATATTTTTTTCATCACAGCTTTGATGCCTGCAACAAATTTTCCTATGCCGGAAATAAACGGGGAAAGATTCACTCCTTTGATCTTCAAGTCTTTAGGAGAGAAGTCATCATCAAGTATGAAAACCAGTGAGAGAGAGATGATCATCAGCCAAAGTAACCAAAGTCCTGCTTTTCCTATAAACGGTTGCAAAAACTCAACGATCTGGGTACCTATGAAACCAACATTTTTCATGTCAAGTACCAAAGATTCAAAGAGCACTGCTGCTATAAAAAAGAGTATCCAGCCCAAATAAAAATCAATATCTTTTCGAACCGATGCTCTGGTATAAAGCTTATATAACGGATAAAAAAGAATAAATATATTAATATAGGCAAAATATCCAAAAAGGTGGATATTCGTATCTCCTACGATCTTTCCAATATTCCCTACCAAAGCGGTATCATGGAACAATGTAGAGAAAGCACCGTAAATAAAAAGTATAGCTGTAATGATGATCGTAATTTTCAAAAACAAGACCTTGATATTAATTAATGAAGATATTATAACAAATAATCTTTAGTAGGCTATTAAAAAGCGTCAAATTGTCATATTTTTCTATTTTGGAAGCCTTCTAAACGTTGTTTAAGCTCTGTAGGAGTAGAATTCCTCCTACGTTTTATGACGTAAATGCCTCGGTGATGGAACTGGTAGACTTGGTAGACTCAAAATCTTCTGCTTTCGGGCGTGTCGGTTCGAATCCGACCCGAGGTACCACATTTTGCGGGCGTAGCTCAGTGGCTAGAGTTCCTGCCTTCCAAGCAGGCTGTCGAGGGTTCGAATCCCTTCGCCCGCTCCACATTTTTAATTCCCAGATTTTCTTAACTCTTAATAATTTTTGATATAATCTTTTTTAATAAAATAAAACCTCGTTCCCATGCTTTGCGTGGGAATGTCTATAAAAATTACAATATGTGTTAGCACGTACAACATGGGAACAAGAAAGAGTTAAAATATGTTAAAAGAAATGTTTCAACAAATAACAAATACATTGATTTCAGAAAATAGTGATGCTTTAGAGTTTGAAAAATTAATTAAAATAAAAGACTATGATAAAGCCTATGCAATGGTAGCTCCATCCATTAAAGAAACTCTTGATATAAATGAATTTAAACAACTTATCAGTATCGATTCTCTTCCTATTGATATACCTGATGATAACGCAGTAAAGAACTTTCAAGAATCTCAAAAAATATACAAAGATGTTGCTTTAAAATTCTCAAATTTATTAGTAAATAATAATTTTAAAGATGCTCATAAAATGCTTTCTAAAACTTTAAAAAAAGATTATACTTCTGAGCAATTAGAAAAAGAATTAAAAAATATGACCAATTATTTTCAAAATAGTATACTTACTGTTGCTACTAAATTTGTTGAAGAAGAAGGTGCTATAGATGACCAATATATATATGTTCCTATTGAAGAGCCTGGCAATTCAGAAGCTATAAGCCTATTTATAAAAGAAGAAAATGGTGTATTATACATTGATGAAATAGAATGGGGTCGTCCATAAAAATGAAACTCGTCGTAGCCATCACAGGAGCAAGCGGTGTTCAGCTGGGTAAGAAATTTGTCGACTACTTGCCCTCTGACATTGAAGTACATGTGGTTGTTTCTGACAATGCTCTCACAGTTGAGAGCTTTGAAAACAAGCAGGTAACCTTGCACGCTTCAAATAATATTGCAGCTTCCATATCTTCCGGTTCTTTTAGCGTAGATGCTACTGCCATCATCCCCTGTAGCATGAATACCCTAGCCAAGATCGCTTGTGGAATAAGTGATAATCTTCCTACAAGGGTGGCAGCTGTGGCACTTAAAGAGCAGAAGAAGTTACTCTTAGCTCCTCGTGAACTGCCTTTTTCTGCCATTGCTTTGGAAAATATGCAAAAGTTAGCCTCTTTTGGTGTTATTATCGCACCACCGGTGATGGGCTACTACTCTGACTCTTCCAGTCTTGAAGATATGGAGAAGTTTATTATCGGAAAATGGTATGATGTACTGGGAATACCCAACGAACTATATGTACGTTGGAAATGAGCAATTAAGAATGAGGAACGAGGAATTATGGTATGCTTTTTAAATTAAAAAGCTTTCATTAAAAAAAAGAGAAAAGAATGATTACTTTCAACAAAAGTATTGCAAAGCAATGCAAACATCCACTCCCCATTCCTTATTCCTCACTCTTCACTAAATGCTCCAGAGGGGTATTTCAATGAGAAGAGCCATCTACCCGGGGACTTTTGACCCCATCACCAACGGACATTTGGACATCATCAAAAGAGCCTGTCATATGTTTGATGAGATCATTGTTGCTGTTGCAGACTCTGAGTCCAAAAAACCTATGTTCACACTTGAACAACGCATACAGATGACACAGGCTGCAACTAAATCTTTTCCAAAAGTAAAGGTTGTCGGCTTTGACAAGCTGCTTGTAGACCTTGCGGAGGATCTTGAAGCCAATATCATCATTAGAGGACTTAGAGCAGTCAGTGACTTTGAGTATGAGTTGCAAATGGGGTATGCCAATGCTTCACTCAATCCTGACCTTGAAACCATCTACCTCATGCCAAGTCTGCAACATGCCTTTGTCAGTTCATCTGTCGTACGTACTATTTTAGCCTATGAGGGAAAGATCGATCATCTCATAGCCCCTGAAGTACACCATATTATCAAAGAGATAAAAAAATAATGTACATTTTATTTGAAGGCATAGACACTTGCGGCAAAAGTACACAGATAGAACTGTTGGCAGAAAAACACCCTGAGATCATTGTAACCAAAGAGCCGGGAGGCACAAAGTTTGGTCTCAAGGCCAGAGAGATACTCCTCGCAGATTCTCTTGCATCCAAAAGAGCCGAACTGCTTCTCTTTCTTGCTGACAGAGCAGAACATTATGAAGAGATCATAGAGCCCAACAGGAACAGAGTGGTCATCTCTGACAGAGGGTTTATCTCCGGTATAGGATACGCTCTGGCAAACGGGGATTTTGAGTTTGATGCATTGGTCAAACTCAACAGATTTGCACTCAAAGAGCATTTCCCGGACAAGATCATCCTCTTTTTAACAGATATGGAAACATTGGAAAAGAGAACCTCTGCCAAGACACTTGACGGCATAGAACTTCGAGGGCTGGAGTATCTTCTGACTGTACAGGAGCAGATGAAGCAGAGCATCATCAAACTGGGTATCCCTCACCTCTTTATAGATGCGACGGACAGCATTGAGAATATACATCAATCCATTCTTACCTACTTGAAGGTATAATTGCACCATTAATGAGGTTCGGTAGCAACCGCACCCTACAACAATCACACCGTAGAGTGCGTCTACCACGTACCTTTGGAACATGAGGATATACACATGATAAACCCACTAAGAGGTATGAAAGACCTCACATTTGAAGAGTCTCAACGTTTTAATTTTATTGTTAATACTGCAACAACCGTAGCAAAACGTTACGGATATAACTACATCGAAACTCCTATTTTGGAAGAGACTGCTCTTTTTAAGCGCTCTGTAGGTGAGAGTTCTGACATTGTAGGCAAAGAGATGTACCAGTTTGAAGACAAGGGTGGTAATGATGTCTGTATGCGTCCTGAGGGAACTGCAGGGATCGTACGTGCTTTTGTAAGTGCAAAACTTGACCGTCAGCCGATGAAACAGAAGTTCTACTATTACGGTCCGATGTTCCGTTATGAAAGGCCGCAAAAAGGTCGCCTGAGAGAATTTCACCAGTTTGGCTGTGAGAGCTTTGGAGAGGCTTCGGTCTATGAGGACTTTACTATCATTACGATGATCAAACAGATCTTTGATGCACTTGGAATCGGGTTTGAACTTCTTGTAAACTCTTTGGGGTGCCCCACATGTATGCCTACTTATAGAGAGAATCTTGTAGCATATCTTACAAATATAAAAGAAGAGCTCTGCTCTGACTGTAACAGACGTATAGAAACCAATCCTATTCGTGTACTTGACTGCAAAAACGAGACATGCCAGTCACTGCTTACAGCATCACCAAAACTCATAGAGAATCTTTGTGAAGAGTGTGACAGTGACTTCAAAAAGCTTACTGCCTTACTTGACAAAGCAGATATCAGCTACACCGTAGATACCAACCTTGTCAGAGGACTGGACTACTACAGTAAAACTGCCTTTGAGTTCGTCAGCAGTGAGATAGGTTCACAGTCTGCCATTGCAGGTGGCGGACGATATGACAGACTTGTAGAGTTCCTTGACGGCAAACCTACACCTGCTGTGGGTTTTGCCATTGGAATCGAACGCATCATGGAGCTTGTCAAAATGCCTGAAACTAAAAGAGAAGGCATCTACATGGGTGCGATGACACAGGAAGCAGTAGAAGCTCTCTTCCCTCTGGCAGAACAGAAACGCAAAGAGAGCAAAGTCACAGTAGAGTACAATTCAAAAGGCTTTAAAAGCCACATGAAAGGTGCTGACAAGGCGAATGCACGTTACGCCGTACTCATCGGAGAAGATGAGTTAAAAGAAGGAACAGTCTGGTTTAAAGACCTGGAGAGTAAAGAGGAAAAAAGTGTACTTCTCGGAGAGTTCACTTTTAAAATGCATTTACCGTAACCACCTAACCAGATCTTTACTTAACCTGTTCATGGCTCTTCGTGTAGCTTCTGCATACCCTTTTGCATCTGTCGTTTGGGTATCTTCTTTATAGCTGAATCTCTTTGTTTTTATGAGTTTTCCTGTATCCGTATCGATAAGACTGAACTGAATAGAAACAACCGCATAGGAAGCATCACCCCTTACATGATGAGAAAAATCAAAGATATTACTCTCAAGTCTAAGGTCCTCTCCTGCAGTAGACTCATAAGGAAGCACTGCTTTGAAAAGTCTGCTTTTTACCAGTGCTTCAATGATAGTTCCCTGTATTAATTTACCACTGTTGTTTGACCATTGTGAATTAAGATAGACACCTTGATCATCGGGACTGTAAGAATAATTCATTTTATTGCTGATCTTCTCTTTGAGTGTTTGGGGGAAAGAGACCTTTATCGTTTTTTGATGATCTCTTCCGGAACTCTCAGGTACTATATGAACTGTTCCCAATGAATAAATATGTATTGGGGCTGCTATTTTTGAACTGCATGCCGTCATAAAAAGCAGTACTGTTATCAGTATAAGATATCGTATCATTCTCCGGGTCCTCGTCTTTGTTTTCTTGATTTAAAGAGTAAGTCATTCGGACTCTCTTTCAACTCTTTTGCCAGATCATTGATCTGCTCTGAAACAATACCGATATCTACAAGGAACGGTTCAAATATTTTTTTAATATTATAATCTCCTCTATCCAGACTTTTTTCAATTTTTAATGTCATACGATTAAAATTCTTTGCTGTTTTCATGATCTGAGTCACTGTCGGCACCGTTACTTTTTTAATGCTTCCAAAATCTTTTTGCATCACTTTAAAATCTTTTGTCGCGTTTGTAAGTTTCTCATTCATACTTTTTACAGAAAGACGAAATTCCTGAAGTGTTTTATCTACTGATTCGAGTGAAGTGATCGCTTTTTGCTCTACATCTTCTGCTTTTGCAGTTACTTTTTCCGTATTATCAAACACTTTTCCCAAAGTCTCAATATTCTTCTCACTCAACAGTTTTTGTATTTTATCTACCATCATGGTGATCCTCTCAGAAAGCGTACCCAGACCTTGTGTTGTTTTTGTAAACCAGGAAGGTGCTGTAGGTATCACAGGAATATGATCCTCTGTTGGCTTTAATGTCTTTGCTTCGTTGGTCCCCCCGTCGATCTCTATGGAAAGCAGACCTGTCACACCTAACATCTGTGTATGAGCTACCATATCTTCTTTAATGGGAACCCCTTTTTTGATCTTCAGAAATATTTCAATACGCTCGATATTGTTGGGATCTATGCGTATTTCACTGACACGTCCTATATCAACTCCTCTAAGCTTCACTACCGAATCTTTAGAGAGTCCTGCAACAGATTCCTTCATAAAAAGTTCGTAGGTATCAAATTCACGGTGTATCCCGTACTTTGCAAGCCAAAAAGCAAACCACACTAAGCCCGCACTGAAAAGAATCACAAAAATGCCTACAATGGTATAATTTGCTTTACTATACATTTATCATTACCTTATCCCCATACTTTTCTTTAGTATACTCATTTTTAAAGAATTCTTCAACAAAAGGATGTTGTGATTGTAACACATTTTCAAGTGTACCCTCTGCTACCACATGTTTATCTGCCAAAACTGCCATCCTGTCCACAATGCTGAAAATAGAATCCAGATCATGCGTGATCATCACCACCGTAATACCCAGCATATCACGAAGATCCACAATAAGCTTGTCAAAATTGCGTGCACCTACGGGATCAAGTCCTGATGTCGGTTCATCTAAAAAAAGAAGTTTTGGTTCCATAGCAAGCGCACGTGCAAGCGCTGCTCTTTTGATCATACCTCCACTCAGTTCCGAAGGGTACAGTGCCCCAACATGGGCATCAAGCCCTACCAGTGCTATTTTAGAACGTACCAGCATGTCACGCATCTCTTTGGAAATATCAGTATACTCTTTGAGTTGTACCTCTATATTTTCTGCAATAGTCATAGAAGAGTAAAGTGCACCGAACTGAAAAAGCACACCCCACTCTCTGCGCAGTTCCTGTGCCTCTTTATAGCCAATACCGTTAAGTCTATGCCCTAAGACCATCATTTCTCCGGCATTGGGCTCTAATAGCATGATCATCTCTTTCATTAATACGGATTTACCCGCTCCACTCTCTCCAAGAATACCGAAGATCTCATTTTTTTTCACAGTCAGTGAAACACCATCATGAATAGTACGTTCTCCAAACTTTGTTACAATGTTTTTTGCTTCGATCACAACAGTAGTCTCTTTAGTCATAGATTCAACTCCGTATAGATCACTGAAAAAAGTGCATCAAAAGCAATGACCAGAAAAATAGAGTTAACAACACTTGCTGTAGTATGCAGCCCGATACTCTCTGTATTATCGGATACCTGAAACCCTCTAAAGCATCCTACTGCCGCAATAAGAAAAGCAAAAACCGGTCCTTTGATCATACCCAAAATATAATGTTTGACCTCAAGCACCTCATAGAGTCTGTCAATAAATTGACCAAAAGAAATATTAAGTTGCATTTGTGATGCTACCATACCGCCCAATATCCCTATAAGGTCAGCAAAGAAGATCAAAAGCGGTAAAGCGATCATCAAGGCAAAAATACGAGGCAGTACCAAAAAATTATAGGGATCAAAACCCATCGTTCTCATAGCTGAAATTTCTTCAGTGATCTTCATAGCCCCTATCTCTGCAGTATAGGCTGAACCACTGCGTCCGGCAATCACAATGGCGGTGATCATCGGTCCCAGTTCTCTTACCATAGAGATACCTACAGTATCTACTATGAAAATATCGGCACCGAATTTTGCCAACTGAACAGATCCCTGGTAGGCGATCACCATTCCCACCAGAAATGCTGTAAGTCCCACGATCAACAGTGCATTAAATCCGGAATGGTAAATATGATAGACCATCTCTTTAAAACGGATATTTTTAGGATTTAAAAAGGTGTTGAACATGGTAACAAAAAGCTGTCCTATAAAACTAATAAAATCTTTCATATCATGATAGACTTCAACAGTCGTTTTCCCAATATTCTCTAAAAAACCGTCTTTTCTGGGAGGAATACGCTCTACGATATGAGATCTTAACAGATCATACATCTCTTTTTGTGCACTGTTGCAGCCAATTACTTTTACTGTTGTTTTTTTCTCAAATTTTTCCAAATACTCTATAAAAAGCAATACTCCCGCACTGTCAAAATCACTGACACCCGAGACATCCCAAATGATCTTTCTATCATAAGGAACCTGCGTTAACGCTTTTTCTATTTGCCGAACACTCTGGAGTGTCCATTCTCCTATAGAAATAATATAAAGATGATCCTGATCTTTGTTTAGCTTTACAAATTGCCCATTCATCTTTCTATTATAGGTAAGATTAGATTAAGTTTTGCTATAATAATCATTATTAATTCGCAAGGTAGCAGCAATGAAGCAGTTTGGTTTGAATATTTGGGGTGATGATAACTTTATACGCAAAGAAGATACGATCAATATCAATTATGCAAATCAACCTTCACTTCTGGAGATCACCAAAGCCATAAGAGAGAAAGGCTATAAAGGTCCTCTTCTTCTGCGTTTTCCTCATCTTATTAAAAAACAGATATCTACCCTTTTTAACACTTTTGAAAAAGCAAAAAAAGAGTTTAACTACCAAGGGGATTTTCACGCTGTATTTCCTCTTAAAGTAAACCAGTTCCCCAATTTTATCCATGCACTCATTGATGTCTCACAGGCATATAACTATGGTCTTGAAGCAGGCAGTAAAGCAGAACTGATCATTGCGATGAGTCAAACCCCTCTTGGAGCACCTATTACCGTCAACGGATTCAAAGACAAAGAGATGATCGCACTTTGCTTCATTGCTGCAAAAATGGGACACAATATTACCGTTACCATAGAAGGATTGGGTGAACTTCAAACCATTATTCAGGTCAATCAAGAGTTTAACATTGATGTCAAAAACCCTATAGCACCCAAGATAGGTGTACGTATCAGACTGCACAGTTCAGGCATCGGTACCTGGGCGAAAAGCGGTGGATACAGCTCCAAATTCGGTCTGACTTCAACTGAACTGCTCGAAGCCTATGAGATGCTTAACAAACACAAACTCTTAGATCATCTCTGGATGATCCATTTTCACATCGGTTCACAAATGGGTGATATCGCTCCACTAAAAAAGGCACTCAGAGAGGCAGGAAACATTTATGCCGAACTTAAAAAACGAGGTGCTGATGCTTTAGGGGCCATTAACATCGGTGGAGGATTGGCCGTAGAGTATTCCCAGCATTTTAATAATCAGGAAAAGAACTACTCAATGGATGAATTTGCCAATGATGTGGTCTACCTGATGCAGGAGATCGCCAAAAACAAAAAAGTGACAGAGCCCGATATCTTTACAGAGTCAGGTCGCTACATTGCTGCTTCACACTCTGTACTGGTTGCCCCTGTACTTGAACTCTTTTCACAGGAGTACCATGAAAAAGGTCTCAGACTTAAAAAAGTAAACCCTCCGCTGATTCAGGAGCTTTATGACCTGTTTACTACTATTAAACGTAAAAATGCAAGAGAGTACCTGCATGATGCACTTGACCACATGGAGAGTCTGCTTACACTTTTTGATCTGGGTTACATAGACCTTGAAGACCGGTCAAATACAGAGATACTCGTCAATCTCATCATAAAAAAAGCAATTGCATTACTTAAAAATGAAGGTACTGACGAGCTTAAAAGACTTCAGGATCGCATCCAGGAAAAATATTTAGTGAACTTCTCTTCTTTTCAGTCACTGCCGGATTTCTGGGGGTTGGCACAGCAATTTCCTGTCATGCCTCTGGACAGACTGAACGAAAAACCTGCCAATCCTGCAAGCATCTGGGATATTACCTGCGACAGTGATGGGGAGATAGGGTTCAACCGTGACCTTCCACTCTATCTGCATGATATAGATATAGGTAAAGAGGAGTACTTTTTAGCCTTTTTCCTCACAGGAGCCTATCAGGAAGTACTGGGAATGAAACATAATCTTTTTACGCATCCTACGGAAGCTGTAATCCGTTTTGACGAAAAAGGTCACTATCATATAGAAGATCTTATAGAAGCCCAAAATCTGACTGATATACTCGATGATCTTGACTATGATACCAACCTTATAGATAAAGCTCTAAAATATAGGATTGAAGAGTCACAGCATATTAGTAAAGAGGAAAAAAGAGAAATTTTAGGAAAACTTTACCTCTATTTAAGCGAAAATAGTTATCTTAAGACCATTCAGGCTATTAGCGAAAATCAGTAAAGGAATACAACAGTGATCAATCTAGTCAAACTTATCAAAGAAGATTTTGCAACGGTAAAACGTAATGACCCTGCCCTACATTCTCCTTTTGAACTTTTATTTAATTATCCGGGATTATGGGCACTCTTTTTTCATCGTATCGCCCACTGGTTTTATATGATGGGACTGCGTTTTATACCAAGATTTGTTTCAGCTGTGGGAATGTTTCTGACTATGATAGACATACACCCCGGAGCCAAGATAGGACGCAGGGTATTTATTGACCATGGCGTAGGTGTAGTGATTGGAGAAACAACTGTCATAGCTGATAATGTACTGATCTACCAGCAGGTAACCCTCGGTGGGGTCAGTACCAGTAAAGGGAAACGCCACCCGACCATTGAAGAGAATGTTGTCATCGGAGCAGGGGCAAAAGTGCTGGGAAACATTACAATCGGTATGAACTCTAAAGTAGGCGCAAACTCTGTCGTGGTAAAAGATGTGCCTGCTGACTCCACTGCCATAGGTATTCCTGCACGTGTACTGAAACGTGGCTATGACAAGACTCCACTCAGTCACAATAAAATACCTGATGTCAATAAAGAGATATTTGAATACCTTCTCAAGCGTATTGAAGTACTTGAAGATGCACTGCCTAAAGGAAAACAGGAAAGTGTCAAGAAGAAAGATCATGACCTCGAAGAGATCTATGATAACTTCATTCACTCCATGGATTAGCCGTTTTTTACCCAAGATTAGGTATAATCATCTAATTTTATTTTAGGGGATTTTTATGCTTCTTTCCGACCGCATTCAAACACTGTCACCGTCACTTACCATCGCTATCTCTTCTCTTGCAAGAGACCTTAAGGCGCAAGGTAAAGATATTCTCTCATTCTCAGCAGGTGAACCTGACTTTGGAACACCACAACGCATTAAAGATGAAGCGATCAAAGCGATCAATGACGGGTTTACCCGTTATACTGCCGTTCCCGGTATCCCCGAACTACTTGAAGCTGTGGCAACAAAACTCAACAGGGACAATAACCTAAAGTATTCTCCTGCTGACATCATCGTAAGTAACGGTGCGAAACAGTCACTCTTTAACCTTTTTCAAGCTACTCTCAATCCGGGAGATGAAGTGATCATCCCTGCACCCTACTGGGTAACATATCCTGAGCTGGTCAAGTATGCAGGTGCTGTACCTGTGATCATAGAGACCGATGAGATCGGTGGATTTAAGATCAATGCAGAGCAACTTAAAGCTGCCATTACCCCTAAGACTAAAATGATCATTCTTACCACACCATCTAACCCTACTGGATCCGTTTATTCGAAAGAGGAACTTCAGTCATTGGCAGAAGTATTTGAAGGTACAGATATTATTGTAGCAAGTGATGAAATGTATGAAAAGCTTGTCTATAACATTGATTTTGTTGCGGTTGCAAGCATTAATGAAGATATGTATCAAAGAACAGTGACTATTAACGGTCTGAGTAAATCCGTAGCTATGACAGGTTGGCGTTTTGGGTACCTGGCTACACCGAATAAAGAACTCATTGCAGCCATGAACAAACTGCAAAGCCAAAGTACTTCAAACATCAACTCAATCACGCAAAAAGCAGCGATCCCGGCACTTCTTGGTGAAGTTGATGATGAGATAGAGAACATGAGAAGAGCCTTTGAATCAAGAGCAGATGAAGCAGTGGAACTCTTTAATGAAATCGATGGTCTTTCTGTACTTAAACCTCAGGGAGCCTTCTATCTGTTTGTGAATATTAAAGATATTTCAAATAACTCCATTGAGTTCTGTAAAGAGCTTCTCCAGGCGACAGGTGTTGCTGTTGTTCCTGGCATAGGTTTTGGCTCTGAGGGTTATTTCAGATTCTCCTTTGCTACTGACATGACCACTATCCGTGAAGGTGTTAGACGTATTGAAAAATTTGTACAGAGTAAACGCAGCTAACATATGAGGGTGTGCACTGCCCCTCTTTCTTCTTCTCAATATTAAGGGTTCACATATGAAATCTCTTTTTAAAATATCTTTACTCCTCTTCTTATTTCACACTACACTTTATGCAAAAGCAAAAGAGGTTAATTTCTCTATGGTCATCAGCGGGGGTGTCAGCCTTGGTGCCTATGAAGCCGGTTACAACTGGGCAATGATCAAAATGCTGAGTGAGCTCAGAGCTTCAGGCAAAACGGTACGTCCTGAACTGCGTTCTGTAGCCGGTGCATCTGCCGGTTCCATTAATGCGTTGCTCTCGGGTATGTACTGGTGTCAAAAAGAGACTATTCCCTACAGGAACAACATTCATGATAACCTTTTTTATGAAACATGGGTCAATCTCGGTATGGAAGATCTTCTTATTAAAGGAAAAAGCAAAAGTAACAGAAGTACCCTTTTTAGCAGGAAAGTCTTGGCACAAAAAGGCAAAATGATCATCAAGCATCTCAAAGAGCCTATTTACAGAAAGAACTGCAGTGTCCCACTTGGTTTTTCTGTAACAAAAGCAAAACCTATGATAGAAGAGTTTCAGGGGATCAAAATAAAAAATCAGCATTTTTCTGTTCCTCTTACGCTAAAGGAAAAGCAAGGCAGACTTATTCTTCAAAATAAAAAAATGCCTCCCAGCAGTGATTTTTACATCTCTATTCCCGGTATTCACAAAAATATTTCCAAAGTAGCCAATGTTCTCTTTGCCTCTTCTGCTTTTCCCGGTGCTTTCCAGCAGGTCAAACTGCGTTATACCTATCAGGGTAAAAACTACTCAAGCTATTTCATAGATGGTGGTGCCTATGACAATATACCGCTGCAACTGGCGATCGAACTGAACAAAAAAGCAAAGAAATTTGTTTTCATTGATCCGAGCAATGTGAGAAAAGAACGTAACAAAGGAAAAAGAGAAGAGAAGGAACAGAGACCGCTAGGGTTCTTTACTGCAAACAGTATGCCGCTTTTTAACAGTTTAGAGATCTTCCAATCCATGAAACTCTATCAGGCTATTAACAAATATTTCAAAAACAACCCTTCTTATAGTTTAATGCTCTCCTCCAGATATCATCCTATTACAGGAAATTTTTTAGAACACTTCGGCGCATTTCTAGATCATAATTTTCGGGTATATGACTATTATGTAGGAATTTATGATGCCATCTATCATCTCTCAAAAGAGTTCAAAAAGAAAGGGCATTTCCCCCGTTTATCACAAGTGCAGTTAATGAACCGGCTCACTAAAAAACTGCATATCGATCAAACCCCTGAAGCCCTTGCTGCCTACAGACTTTTCCTCAATGCTGAGTTTTTTCATAAAAAACCCAAAGTGACCGATACCGTCTCAGCGATCTACAATGCTTTTGATATGAAAAAGAGTGACAGTGAGCGTTATGAAGTAGCAGAATTCAAGACATTCCTTTCAAAACTGGATCTTCATTATTTGCAACTTGGTAAAAGATCTTTTCTAACCAGAGCCAAGAGAGATATTGAGCATTGGTATAAAAAACCTTTAAGAGCCATTATCAACCGTATCACCACTTTGGAAAATGAACGTGCAAAGGTCTACCCTGAACATGAAACAGTAGCTAGAGCTACCAGTATAGCCGCGTGGGCAGGCAGTACTTTTGTTAAAAAGAAAGACGGATTTGATATTTTACCGATGAATGCACCAAGAGATAAAGGCAAAGCCGGATTACGGACAGCACTTAGGCTATTGCCCAATGCACTTGCTACCGATATGAAGAACGGCGGATTTACATTAGGCTACAGTAGCTACTGGTACAAAGACATGGACATCATCAATGGTTTTGAGGGGAAATTTTCCTATAACCACAGTGAGAATTTTACAGACTTTGCACGTATGGATATCAATGCCTTCAATGAGTACAATGATTTTGTCAAATTTGGTATAGGCGCCAGTCTGTTTGGAGATATGAAAGGCTCATTCTATAAGCGCGAAAGTGCCTTCGGCTTCAATGCCTATGTAGATCTTATCGATATATTCAGATTCACCTATGTACGAAGGTACGGCGAAAAAGAGAATCGTAACTATATCTATTTCGGTGTAGAGAACATACCCAGTCTTATCTATTGGCTCAACAGATAAGGCTATTTTTTCTTTGTCATCTTCTCCATTACCCACCAGACTAAAGCAACGATACTCAGAAGTACCACCGGTGCGATCCATGGATCTTCTTTGATCACTGTAAAAAATGCGATGATAGACTCACTCATATAGTAGGCACTCAGCCCTATGACAGAGACAAAAAGAATAGATGCAAAGATATTGAAAAAGACAAACTTTTTGAAGTCATACTTTGCCAATGCCATGGAAAGCGGCACAATGGTCTTCACACCATAGATAAATTTCTGAATGAATATAGCCAATACCCCATACTTACGCATGATAAGTGTCGCAAGGGCTAGTTTACGTTTATGTTTGGCAAAATAAGGCTGTATCTCTTTTTTCTGATATTTCCCAAGGTAAAAAAGGAAGTTATCTCCCATGAAATTGGCTATGGCTGCAATGATGAGTGCTGTAGTCAAGTCCATTTGTCCCATATACGAAAATACCCCGGCTGCGGCTACGATGAAAAACGAACCGCCAAATGAAAAAAAGGCTACTGCCAGGTAACCCCATGTCTCTAACGACGAAAAATCCATAAAATATCCTAAGTTTTAAAGTGGGGAATGATAGCTAAATATTGTTAATGGTTGAATTTCTCTCGTGATGACGTTCAACATCGTCACAAGTTAATATATTTCATATTGTGCCCTGACCATAGAGGGAGGAAATACCCTTGGGGTACATATTTTTGAAAATAAACAGACATTTTTTGTGTTTGTTATTTTTAGTTTTATAAGATGAATGATATATAATGTTCCTTGAATAAATAGTTGTACTTACAAGCAAGAGGAAGTAATTAAAAATAAGTTTTAAAGATAGTTCAAATTGGAATGAAAAAAATGAATTAAAAGCTTTTTTAATTTTCAAAAAATTAGAATCACTTAATTTTCCACGAGGTAAACAAATGGAATTTTGTAGAGAAATAGAAAAAGAAATAAATTTAGATGCAGGAAATATAAGTGCCAAAGTAAGTAACTATAAATCAGTTGCAGGAATTAATAATAGTTCAAATGCATCAAGAGATACAAAAGAAAATTATTCCAAATATAAAGACTATTCCATGAAAGAAATTGAAGAACTTATAAGAAAAGTATAACAAATCATTGGAGAGAAATATTTAATCCTACAACTCAAATATTTCTCAATTCAACCGTTATCCTTTTAATTAGTACAAAAAAGGAAGTATTATTGGAATATACATTAATTATTGCATCATTTATAATAACAGTCATAGCTCTATTAGGTGATACATGGAATCCAAATAATACAGGTTTAAATAAACTAAATTTGAAAGGTAAAATAGCATTAATATCATCTTTAACTGTAGTATCTATTTCAATATATACAACATATATTAAAGAACTTGAGAATGATACTCTTAAATTTGACGTACATCAATCAGTAGCAGTTCATGCTTGGGAACTTGAAATGCAGATTGAAAAAATTGAACAGATGAACTTAGACAAAAATAAATTGATATATATTAAATATAAGTTCAATTTGCTATCTAAACAATTAGAAAGAATAATTCAAATGCATGCAGGTTCTTTTCAATCAAATGAACTTAAGCGAATTGAGAATTTAATTTTATTTATTGAAAATGAAATGTTAAAACTTAATACACAAACATCAAATACAGAAATTCTCACTTCTTTAACAGATTTAACTTTCAATGCAAGAGAATTGAGAAAAGATTTTTGTAAAAACATATTGGAGAAAAGTTATTTTTGCTATGAAAGACAAGGAGTTCCCGATATGCAATTCTGGGATAGAGAGAATGATATAAATATGAAGTTAGCTATACAAAAAGCTCAAAGCTCATTTCAAGAAATATTAGATAATTTTGAAAAGATAAACTCTAATGAACTATATATTAAAGTACCTTTAATATTAAATGATGGTGCATTTGAGCATATATGGTTAAAAAATATATCTTATGATGGTACATATATTACTGGTAGAATAGATAATTTTGTTACAGGTGATACATTAGCTAAAAAAGGTGATATTCTTTCTATAAAACCAGAATTTATCTCAGATTGGAGATTAAGCAAGGAAGGTAGTGAATTTGGAAACTTTACTTTATATGTTGCTTTGAATAGATTAAGTTTTAAAGAAAAAAATGATTTTATTAGTAAGTTAAGCTATAAACTATCAACTAAACCAAAAATATATAATTTTAAAAAAGATGATAACAAAACTTTAAAGAGAAATAGTTTACCCTAGTGGGAAAACTATTTCTCAAGTCAACCATTATACCCAGCATATAAACATTGACATTGTAAATACAATTTTGCTATAATCAAGTCATATCAATAAAAAGGCTTACTTTGAAATTTGAATGGAGTGATGAAAAAAACAACTTAAATATACAAAATCATCAAGTGTCTTTTGAAGAAGCAAAAGAAGTTTTTTTAGACCCAATGCATATTTCAAAACTTGATCATCGTTTCGATTATTTTGAAGAACGCTGGATAACATTAGGTAAAACAACAAAAGATAAAATCTTAGTTGTTGCAAATATGTTTTTTGATGAAAACGGAGAAGAAATTATCCGTATTATTAGTGCAAGAAAAGCCAATCAAAAAGAAAGGATATTTTATGAGCAACATTAAAAAAAGAGAAAAATTTGATGATTATGAAATCTTAGAAGAGTATGATTTTAGTGACGGCGTTCGTGGTAGATTTTATGAACCCAAAAAGATACCTGTTTCGTTAAGGTTAGATAATGACATTGTTTTATATTTCAAAAAACTTGCGAGTGAGCAAAAAGTACCATATCAGACACTTATCAATGCACTTCTAAGAAAAAAGTTACAAGAAGTATAAATAAGTACAAGAAGACCAATAATATTACATACACTTGTATAATCAGTCTAAATATAGTATCATATTAAGACCGAAGGAGTTTCTATGCAAATTGTCAATGATATAAAACCGGTTACCTATTTAAAAAATAAAGCAGCAGATGTGTTAAAACATATTAATGAAACACATAGACCGATGATTATTACACAAAATGGTGAAGCAAAAGCTGTTATTCAAGATCCTAAAAGTTATGAAGATATGAAAAATACCATTACGATTTTAAAACTTCTCTCTTTTGCAGAAGAAGATATTAAAAATGGAAATCTTCACAATGAGGACGATGTATTTAGTTCAATAGAAGCACTCCTTGAAAAATGAGTAAAACCTATAAACTTCAATGGACTACAAATGCGAAAAATGACCTTTTAGATATCGTTGCTTACATTAAAAAAGATAGCCCTAGCATTGCAAATGAAATTTATCAGAAGATAAGAAAAAAAGCACATTCAAGTAACTTCTTTCCCCTAAAAGGTCGTGTTATCCCTGAACTTCAAAAAGAAGGCATTACGCTATATAGAGAACTTATCAGTTCACCTTGGCGAATTATATATAAAGTTGGAAATGACATTGTGTACATAATGGCTATATTAGATTCAAGACAAAATGTTGAAGAGGTATTATTACAAAAACTGTTAAAAGGCTAAAAGGCACCTCTCAAAATACGCTATAATTCCACCATGATAACCACACTCCTCTCCATCATTTTTGTTTATGTCTTCATAGTACTTGGCTACATGGCTAAGCGCATCTTTAAAGAAGATATGAGTACCAAGACACTCACACTGATGTCTGTCTATTTTTTACAGCCTTTTGTGACCATTTGGGGTTTCTCTACAGCAAAGTTGCACAGTGAGCATGTGTATGTCCCACTGCTCTACCTTGGCATCATCCTAGTTTTACTCATCCCTACAATACTCTTGGGAAAACTCATCTTTACAGACAGTAAAAACAGAGCCATCTTCTCTATTGCAGGATTTGTAGGGAATACAGGGAACATCGGTATACCACTGGGCATTGCTCTCTTTGGGGAGCAGTCGGTCATCTACACCACACTCATCAACATCGCCAATGTCTTTGTGGTCTACATCATCGGTGTGTACATTTATTCACGTGGCTCATTCAGCATTAAAGACTCACTCTTTAACATCGTTAAAATCCCCATCATCCCTGCTTCAGTGGTAGCCATACTCATAAACATCTATGACGTACCACTAAGCTCTCAGATACAGGAGTTTTTCAAGATGGGTGCTTACGCAGGGATAGTCTTGCAACTCTTCTTGCTTGGAACCTTCCTGCAAGGCATACGCATCAAAGAGCTACACCCCAAACTCTTTGCGGGTACCATCAGTCAAAAGTTCATTATCATTCCTCTAGCCACTGCATTTATACTCTCGTTTACAGACCTGCCTCTGTTTGTGCAAGGTGTCATCTTTATGGAGATGATGACACCTCTGGCCGTTGCCAACATCAATCTGGCTTCTCTTTATGACTGCAAGCCCAAAGATGTTACCTCACTTATCTTACTAAGTACACTACTCTTTATTCCTCTGCTTTTTGGGTTGAGTTACATTGTAAATCATTACTATTTAGGGTAGAATAACTTAATTAATATAGGAGTATTTTATGTCTAAGAAAACCCTTATCATCGGTGCAGGAGGCGTGGGTAACGTCGTAGCTTTCAAGTGTGCGATGAACGCTGATACCTTTGGGGACATTACCCTTGCCTCTCGTACAGTGAGTAAATGTGATGCCATCGCAGCCAATGTCAAAGACAAAACCGGAGTAGAGATACACACTGCACAAGTCGATGCAGACTCCATCCCCCAACTTAAAGAGCTCATTGCTAAAACCGGTGCAAGTATTGTCATCAATGTGGCACTGCCTTACCAGGATCTTACCATTATGGATGCCTGTGAAGAGATGCAGGTAGATTACCTTGACACTGCAAACTACGAGCACCCCGATACAGCAAAATTTGAGTACAAAGAGCAGTGGGCCAGAGACGGGGAGTTCAGAAAAGCGAACATCATGGGACTGCTTGGAAGCGGTTTTGACCCAGGGGTGACCAATGTTTTTTGTGCCTATGCCCAAAAACACTACTTTGATGAGATACACACCATCGACATCCTCGACTGTAACGCAGGAGATCACGGCTATCCGTTTGCAACCAACTTTAACCCGGAGATAAATTTGCGTGAAGTATCTGCAAAAGGGCGCTATTGGGAAGACGGTAAATGGATAGAAACAGAACCTATGGCTATCAAACAGGTATGGGACTACCCAGAAGTAGGAGTTAAAGACAGCTATCTGCTCTATCATGAAGAAATGGAGTCACTGGTCAAGCACATTAAAGGGCTTAAACGCATACGCTTCTTCATGACTTTTGGAGAAAGTTACCTTACACATATGAAGTGCCTTGAAAATGTGGGGATGCTTGGCATAGAACCAGTGGAACACAAAGGCATGAAAATCATCCCTATGGAGTTCCTCTCCACCCTGCTCCCTGATCCTGCAAGTTTAGGAGAGAGAACCAAAGGCAAGACCAATATCGGTATTTTTGCAAAAGGACTCAAAGACGGCAAAGAGAGAACGATCTATATTTACCAGGTCAGTGATCATGAAAAATGTTATGAAGAAGTTCTAAGTCAAGCTGTAAGCTACACCACAGGTGTACCAGCCATGATAGGTGCCAAGCTTATGTTAGAAGGCACATGGCAGGGCAAAGGTGTTTTTAACATGGAACAGTTTGATCCAGACCCGTTCATGGAGGAGCTCAACAAACAAGGACTTCCATGGAAAGTCATGGAAATGGATGCAGATGAAAGTAGACGTGTAGATGTTTAACGGTTTCCCAAAAGAGGGATTGGAATTTCTCAATAAAATCATCATCAACAACTCAAAAGAGTGGCTGGATGCCAACAGAGAAGAGTATGAGAGGGTCATTGTAGCTCCCAACAAGGCTTATGTAGAAGAGATGGGAGACCACCTGCAGATACTGGTACCTACCATCAATGCCATACCCAATACCAACAAGTCCCTCTTTCGCATCTACCGTGATGCAAGGTTTCATCTGGCGGATCCCATTAAGACACGTATCGGTATCATCTTTTGGCAGGGAAGCGGGCATCGTATGCAAAGCAGCAGTTTTTATATGCATTATGATCCGCAAGAAGTATTTGTTGCCACAGGCATACGCAACTTCAAGCCAACGCTACTGAAAACCTACAGAGAATACATCCAAAACAAAGAGCGACGTACAGAGCTGCACAGCATACTTAAGAAGCTGAAAACAAAAGGCTATATGCTGCCAGAACCCAAATATAAACGTATGCCAAGAGAGTGCAAAGCCGAAGACTCCAACAGCTACCTTTACCTTATGGGAGCCATCTATGCCTACACGACATTCACACCTGATGAGACCTTCCACTCAGAAGAGATCATAGAAAGAAACTTTAAGATCTATGAGGATATGTTCGCTCTGCAACAATGGCTTTATGAACTCACCCTACACTGTGACACAGAGGCGGATATTTACAGATAAATACTACACACCTTTTCCACACCTCTTGTGTTAATCTATCTATAGTGACATTTGATCCTAAAGATATTAGGAGGTAGGAATGCGTCATCATGTGGTGATACTTGGTGGAAGTTACGGAGGTATCGCAGCGATGCGGCACTTAGGTAAATACCCTGAGTTAAAAATAACATTGATCGACCAGCATCCCTACCATTTTTTGCAGACAGAAGGTTACGAACTTATTTCCAGTAACACTTCCTTTGATGAGACCATTGTGAGTCTCCCTGCTCTGTGTGCAAATTATGGAAATGTCACCTTTAAACATCGTACAGTAGAGTCCATCAACCCCCAAAAAAGAGTCATTCTTCTTCCTGATGGTACCTGCACGTACGATACTCTCATTATTGCTTTAGGCAGTGTTACCAAACGTTTTGACTGTGATACAACCGTCTATCATTACTCAAGTGGTGCCAAGAGCCTCAGAGGAGCACTCCGACTCAACCAATTTTTCCAGGATGAACTCTACAAACGCCTCGAATCTGCCAAACAGGCTAAAGAGAATTTCAACATCGTTATAGGCGGTGCCGGTCTCTCAGGGGTGGAGATAGCTGCAGGTATGCAGTACTTTTTCAACCGCTACTATAAGAGCAATACCCTCTCCTGTGCCACTTTGCATATACATCTCATAGCCAGCAGAGAAACCATACTCAACGGTATGCATTCCCGTATTATAAAAATAGCTTCAAACAGACTCAAAAAACTTCGGGTCAAAGTACATATCCAAAGCCGTATAGCCTCCATAGATGACCATAAGATTATCTTGACGAACGGAAGTACTATACCGTTTGATTTTATGATATTTGCAGGAGGAACAACAACCGCACCATGCCTGGAAACATTCAATGCCAAAAAAAACAAAAAAGGTCAGATCATTGTAGATGACTTTTTAAAGAGCTATACGTATGAGGATATCTATGTCATAGGTGATGCCGCTGCACTTACGAGTAAAAAAGGGAAGCCTCTGCCACCTACTGCACAAACAGCCATACAAAGCGGAGAGATTGCTGCAAAAAATATCATACGTTCCCTGCATAATAAACCACTTAAAAAAGCAAATATTCACATGAAAGGTATTGCCATCGCTTTAGGAGGAAAATATGCAGCGATTGATCTTGAATTCATCCACTTTCACGGTTATTTCGCATATTTGGTAAAAAAACTTATAGAACGGCTTTATAAATGGCCTCTTTGGTGGTCTGCTTCTAAAGGTTTTACAAAAATAGACTCCTGTGAGATCTAAATCACTCCTATCATACTCATAAATCTACCACTGCAGCCCTGCTCTTTTCTGTAAGAAAAAAATCTATCTACTTCGCAAGAGGTACAGATACCGCTCATTTCAATATTCTCTTTTTTAATGCCTGCATCCAAAAGCTGTTTTTTATTGATCAGAGGCAGATCAAGCATGAATTTTTTGCCCACTGGAGTAAAACTTTCCGGCATATCAAAAAAGTGTTCTGCCACATTTTCATCTACTTCATAGCAGCATCCTCCTATAGAAGGAGCTATACCCACAATAATATTTGCAGGATCACACCCGTACATCTCTTTCATCTTCTCTACAGTTTTGACAACGATTTTGGCTTTTGTCCCTTTCCATCCTGCATGTACTGCAGCAACCACTTTTTGCTTTTCATCATACAAAAGTATAGGTACACAGTCTGCTGTAAGTATCGTAAGCACTACACCTTCAAGATTTGTAATCAGTGCATCACAATCTTCTACTGCATCTTCCAAACTCTGCCAACCTTTTGTTTCATTCTCTCTAATCACTTTTATATGATCACTATGGGTTTGGTTGGCAACCACAAAGTGAAGTGAAATACCTCCCTCTTGGCATAACACTGAAGCGATCCGTTCTCTATTTTCTACGATAAATCCCTGATCCTCTCCGGTATGCAATGCCAAAGAGAAAGCATACGGAAGATCTGCTGATTTCATGGTGACTGCATGCAGCAGCTCTTTATACTTTTGGAAATGTCCGAATCTATAAAAATCAACCATCATAACCCTTAACTCTTTTCGATATAATACCCTAAAAAAGTAGGATGACAGATGGAATCATGGTTTGACTTTGATAAACGTATCTTCAAACATTTTTCTTATCTTCTCATGATACAACTTTTACCTATTTTTGCCATATCATCCTATCTTGTCAATGAAATAAATCATCATCTTTATACCAAACAAATGGTTTATTATTTTATTGCCTTTGTTGTATTTTTTATTTCAGTTTTTATCCCTTGGAGACGGATATTATGGTGGTTTGCTCCTCTTTTTTATCTCATGAACCTCGGTCTGCTTATTGCAGTTGAGTTTGTCGGTAAAAGTATTCTCGGTGCCCAACGCTGGATCGAGATACCCGGTATTCATATTACTATCCAGCCCTCAGAGTTCATCAAAGTCAATGTCATTATGATGCTTGCCTATCTTATAAGCAGAAAACCACCCCCGGAAAAAGGGTACGGCATTTTTGATTTTATCAAACTCTCCATCGTTATTGTCATTCCTTTTATTGTTATTGCCAAAGAGCCTGATCTGGGTACCGCTTTGGTATTGTTGATCACAGGCTACGGTATTTTATTTATTATCGGGATCAACTGGAAAATTTGGGTTACCCTTGCCATACTTGCAGGAGCAGGTGCACCGATTGTCTACCAGTACGGACTTAAAGATTATCAGAAAAAACGTATCCACGATGCCATAAACAAGCCAAGTTACCAAGTCAGACAGGCTCTCATCGCCATTGGTTCAGGTGGACTGGAAGGAAAGAAAAAAGAAGATGCAACCCAAACGCAACTCAAATTCCTACCTGTCTCCTCTACAGATTTTATCTTCGCCTATCTGGGTGAAAGATTCGGATTTAAAGGTATGATCACTGTCATAGGACTCTACATACTCCTCATTTTTAATTTGCTCTATATTTCAGCCAGACATGCCAACGATTACCTCATCAGGACCTTTGCATCAGGGCTTGCTTTTTTATTCTTTGTCTACATGGGGGTTAATATATTCATGATCATAGGACTGGCACCGGTTGTTGGACTTCCACTGCCTATGTTCAGTCACGGAGGAACCTCATTTATCATTTTTGCAGTAATTTTTGGTATTTTGCAAAATTTAATTGCTTTTAAAGACTACAGTCGATATACTTCTGACGCAAAAATAACAATGCAAACAAAAGGCACACTCGCCTAAATACGGGTCTTTAGCTCAGCTGGTTAGAGCACTCGGCTCATAACCGAGTGGTCCGGGGTTCGAGTCCCCGAGGACCCACCACTTAACTATCCAATACAATCCATTAAAATCCAACTAACCCCCTTACTACCAGATAGATAAACATACCTAATCAATCCTATAACTTTTTACGCTAAAATATATTACTTCAAATTGGGGAGAGGTAAGATGGCATATACAGAAGCAGATACTAGAGCTAAACTTATCGACCCTCAAATTAAATCCAGTCATTGGCTAGAATCTCACATTGTCCGTGAATACTACTTTACAGATGGGCGTAAGCTCATTGGTGGGAAGCGTGGGAAGCGGTATTATGTGGACTACCTTCTTGTATATGAAAACAGCAATCTTGCCATCATCGAAGCCAAAGCTGAGAATAAAGATCCTCTCGATGGACTACAGCAGTCTATCAATTATGCTCAAAAACTTAAGATAGATTTTGTCTATGCGACCAACGGACATAAGATTTATGAACATAATCTTATTACAGGTAAAGGTGACTGGGTAGAATCTTTCCCTACGCCACAGACACTTTTTGAGAGAAAGTTTCCTACGCTTACCCCTACCAAAGAGAGCATCATCAAACAACCGTTCCATTTTGAAGGCAGTATGAAACCACGCTACTATCAGCAGATAGCCGTGGACAAAACCCTTGAAGCCATTGCCAATGGTAAAGACAAGGTACTGCTTACCCTTGCTACAGGTACAGGTAAGACTTACATCGCTTTTCAGATAGTCTATAGACTTTTTGAAGCCAAATGGAGTAAGTCTGGCACGCAGAGACGACCTAAGGTACTTTTCTTAGCAGATAGAAATGTATTGGCAGACCAAGCCTTTAACACTTTTAATCCACTAGAAAAAGACATCGTCCGTGTTAATGGCAAGGAGATACGAAAGCGAGGTGGCAGAGTACCAACCAATGCCAATGTATTCTTTGCTATCTATCAGTCCATCGCTGAGCGTAAGTCAGATGAGTTTGATGAAGAGAACGATGTAACAGCCTACTACAAGCAGTACCCAGAAGAGTTTTTCGACCTGATTGTTATAGACGAATGTCACAGAGGCTCTGCGAACGATGAGAGTTCCTGGAGGGAGATACTGGACTACTTCGGTTCTGCGGTGCATTTGGGATTGACTGCCACACCCAAAAGAGATGACAATGGTGATACATACAAGTATTTCGGTGAACCTGTCTACGAGTACTCTCTCAAAGAGGGGATAAATGATGGTTTCCTTACGCCTTACAAGGTAAAGCGTATCAAGACAAATATTGATGAGTACAAGTTTAACCCTAATGACATCGTGCAAGGCGAACTAGAAGAGCAGATAGTCACACTCGACAAGTTTGAAAAGCAAGTCATCATTCCCAAGCGTACAGAGCTTGTTGCCAAAACTATACTAGAGCAGATAAACCCTATGGATAAAACCATCGTCTTTTGTGTAAACCAAAAACACGCAATCGACATGAAAATAGCCATAGACAAGTACAAAACAGTCAAAGACAACGACTACTGTGTTCGTGTTACTTCTGATGAAGGAGAGATAGGGCGTGACTTCCTTGAAGCTTTTCAGAACAATGACAGAGACATTCCGACTATCTTGACTTCTTCCAAGATGCTTACCACAGGAGTAGATGCAAAGAATGTACGAAATGTCGTCCTCACGGCTCCCATTCGTTCTATGACAGAGTTCAAACAGATCATCGGGCGTGGTACGAGAGTATATGAGGGTAAGGACTTTTTTACCATCATCGACTTTGTGGGTGCGACAAACCTTTTTTATGATGATGCGTGGGATGGTTTACCTGAAGAGCAGATAGATGAAACTACGGTAGAGCCTGATACGGGAACAGACAAGGTCAAAGAGCCCAAGCTTCCTTATGGCGACCGTGATCCAAGTGATCCGGTGCCTGAGCCTGTCAAAGGCAAAGAGAAAGTAACTATTGACATTCGAGGGAGAAAGCTCAAAGTCATAGACATAGAGACGACCTATGTAGGAGAAGATGGCATCCCTCTTAAAACCCATGAATTTTTAGAGTTTTTGGTAGGTATACTCGACAAGTTTTTTCATGATGAAATACAACTCAGAGAGTTATGGTCAGACCCTGTGAAGCGTGAAGAGCTTCTGGGTAAGTTGCGAAGTATGCAGATAGACGAAGTACAACTAGAAGAACTCAAAGCCATCTTTGATGCTGAAGAGAGTGACATCTACGATGTACTGGCTCACTTGGCGTTCAACCTAGAGATCAAGACACGCAGTGAGAGGGCTTTTGCTGTGCATTACCGAAAGTATATAGAGAAGTATCATAACGGTAAGGTCAAAGAGTTTTTGAACTTTATCTTAGAACGGTATGAGAAAGATGGAGTTAAAGAGATGGGGAGTGATAAGCTCTCTTCCCTTATTAAACTTTCTGGGATAGACAGAAACGAACTCAAAGAGGCATTTGATGGAGCTGTGAATATACGTGAGGGGTATTTTGGGTTGCAGAGGGAGATTTATAAGTGATACAATATAACTATTATGAAGCAAAGGGAATGAATTATCCTGGTTTGCTTAAAAGAATAAAAAAATCTAAAAATTATTTACAACCAATTTATGAAGCATTTACTAATTCACTTGAAGCTATTAAGATGTGTAATGGTTGCAAGAGAGAAATAACTATAAGTTTAAATTTCAAAGGTACTTTATTTTCAAATGATAATGATGTTAAAAATTTACAATCTATATCAATCATAGATACAGGTATTGGTTTTACAGATAAAGGATTTGATAGATTAAAAAATATTTATGATGAAAGCAAAGGTTTTGCAAATAAAGGTTCTGGTAGATTACAATTTATACATTATTTTGATGTAGCAATATATGAAAGTGTTTATAAGAATAATCAAGAAAAAAAAGATTTTTTAAAAAGGTATTTTAAATTATCTAAATCTAAAAGATATTTAGAACAACATTCTATACTAGTTTATAAAAATCCCTCAATTGAAAAAGATAAAAAGAATAGTTATACAAAGTTAGAATTAAAAACTTTATTGGATGATGATGATAAAAGACTGTATAGTGAGCTTACTCCTACTATTTTAAAGCAAGAAATATTACACCGATATTTAGAATATTTTGCTGCTAATAGGGAGACACTTCCAACAATAACTATAAAAACAGACTCATCTTCAGAGATAGAAACAATTACTGCTAATGATATTGTAGAAGTCAACAAAGAAGAAATAATTGAAATCAACTATAAAATGTTTAATGGTACTGATTTTATTAAAGTAGAAAATAGTGAAAAATTTATTATAAAATCGTTTGTTATTAATCAAAGTATGTTGTCAGAAAATTCTTTAAAATTAACTAGCAAACAAGAGATTATTATAAATAAAAATATTGTAGAAAATGTTTCACTTGATGTATTGAAACCAAAGGAGTCCATTGATTCAAATAGATATCTTTTTCTTGTTTCTGGAGAATATATAGATAAAAAAGATAGTGATAATAGAGGTGAGTTAGAACTATATACTGAAGAAGAAGCTAAAAAAACATTAAATAAAGATCAAGAATTAATTTTGCTGGATGATATTAATAATCATGTAAATAGTAAAATTTTATCTATGTATGAAGAAATTAGAGATAAAAAGAAAAAACATGAAGAAAATCTTGATAAATTAAGAAAAATGTTTCTTTTAAATGAAAAAACAATACAAAATGCAAAAATCAATATTAATGATACAGATGAAAGCATATTAAAAAAAGTATATAAGGCTGATGTCGCAATTATTGCAGAAAAAGATGCAGAGATTAAAGAAAAAATTGATCAACTTGATACCTTAGATTTGACTAATTCGGAACAAAATAACTATCAAAATAAGTTAAATCAACATATTGAAGAATTAGTTCAAGTAATTCCTCTTCAAAATAGAACAGCATTAACTCATGCAGTAGCAAGAAGAAAGCTAGTTCTTGATTTATTTGACAAAGTTTTAAATCGTACATTAACTATACAAAATAATGGAGGTAGAAATATTGATGAAGAGTTATTACATAACTTGATTTTTCCTAAACATTCTGTAGATTCTAATACAAGTGATATGTGGATTCTCAATGAAGATTATATATACTTTAAGGGAGCTTCTGAAGGTTCTCTTGGAACAATAATGTTAAATAATGAAACAATATTTAAAGAGAAATTAACTCTAGAAGAAGAGCAATATAAATTAAAACAAGAAGGTGATGCAGGATTAAATAGAACAGATATTTTATTATTTCCAAAAGAAAGTAAATGTATTATTATAGAATTCAAAACACCTAATGTAAATATATCCAATCATCTAACACAAATAAATAGATATGCTTCACTAATAAATAATTTATCAAAAGATAAATATAAATTTAATACTTTTTATGGATATTTGATTGGAGAAAATATTGATGTAGATGATATTGTAGATAATGATTCTGACTTTAAAGATGCAGAAGGTTTGAATTTTATATTTAGACCATATAAACGAATAGTAGGTAAATTTAATAGAAAAGATGGTGCATTATATACGGAAATTATTAAATACTCTACATTGCTAGAAAGAGCAAAATTAAGGAATAAACACTATATCGATAAATTACTTGGGAAGAATGATGATTAACCTCCCTCTACAAACAAATATGGAAACCCAAAAAGTCCTAAAAAAAGCCATCTCCGCCAACCGTGCCTTAGCCAAACTCAACGGAGTGGCAAAAATCATCCCAAACTCTCAGATACTTATAAACTCTTTGGTGCTTCGTGAGGCTAAGGATAGTTCGGAGATTGAGAATATCATCACCACGCATGATGAGCTTTTTCGTGCGGAATTGGACATAAGTTCTGTGACCCATAAGACTAAAGAGGTGGAGCATTACCGACAGGCTTTGCTCAAAGGGTTTGCTTTGGTGCAGGAGAATAAGCTTTTGATCAAAAGAGACATCATCACCATTCAAAAAGAGTTGGAGCAGAATGATGCAGGGGTGAGGCGGCAGAGTGGTACGGTGCTTCGTAACATGGCTACAGGGGAAGTAGTGTTTGAACCACCGCAGGAGTATGAGGTTATAGAAGAACTGCTTGCAAATCTTGAAGCATACATCAATGAACCAAATGAGCTTGACCCGTTGGTCAATATGGCGATTATTCATTATCAGTTTGAGAGTATACATCCGTTTTATGACGGTAACGGCAGGACAGGGAGGATCATCAATATCTTGTACCTCATACTCAAAGAGCTGTTAGATATTCCTATCTTGTACCTGAGTTCGTACATCATTCAGCATAAGGCAGACTACTACCGACTGCTGCAAGAGGTACGCACTAAAGAGAACTGGGAGAAGTGGATACTCTATATGCTCGATGGTGTGGAGCAGACATCATTGGAGACTATAGAACTCATTAACGGTATTTATGCACTCATGCACAAAACCAAAATAGAGATAAAAGAGAAGCTGCCAAAGATTTATAGTAAGGATTTGGTAGAGATACTTTTTATGCACCCTTATACGAAGATTGATTTTTTGGTGGAGGGTTTAGGTATTGCTCGACAAACAGCTTCAATCTATTTGAATGAGTTGGAAAAACACAGCATGATGGAGGGTATAAAAATAGGTAGAAGTAAATATTTTATCAATAAAGAGCTCTTTGATATGTTAAAAAAAGGCATATAATCTAACATATGCTCTCTAATATGTTAGAAAAAGGCTAAAATTCTAACATATCAAACGGTTTATGTTAAAAAAACGCAAAAAAGTTAACATAGGTTCAAACCTATGGGTAAAAAAGTCAATAATTTACCCATAGCTTATGACCTATGTATAAAAAACGGTAAAAATTACCCATAGATATAAAAAGGCAACCATGGAAAGTAAAATAAACAGAATAACCGACATCCTCCGTCGAGACGACGGCATCTCTGGTGCGATGATGTACACAGAGCAGATATCTTGGATACTCTTTCTAAAGTTCATCAATGACCTTGAGATAAACAAGGCAGAAGAAGCGGAGCTGGATGGTAAGGAATATACCTACATCATAGACGAGAAGTATCGTTGGGATGTTTGGGCTTGTCCTAAAGATGATAAGGGAAAGCTTAACCTTATGAATGCTCAGAGTGGGGATGATTTGCTTGACTTTGTGAATGATGAACTGTTCTCGTACCTCAAAGGGTTTAAGTCCATCACTGCTGATGTGAAGTCGGTGAAGTATAAGATAGGGGCTATTTTTGAATTTATCGATAATCGCATAGCCAATGGGCATACGCTTCGTGAGGTGCTGGACATCATCGATGCGATGGACTTTCACTCTCAGGCTGATTTGTTTCAGCTCTCGCTCATCTATGAAAAACTGCTCAAGGACATGGGGAGTGATGGGGGTAACTCTGGGGAGTTTTATACACCTCGACCACTCATTAAGACCATCGTTGATGTGGTTGACCCTCAGATAGGTGAGAGCATCTATGACCCTGCAGTTGGGTCATGTGGGTTTCTGATAGAGGCATATAACCATATACGTTATGACGATGTGGAGGCGAACAAACAGAGGGAGCTTTCTACTACAGAGCTGAAGTTTCTAAACCAAGAGACTTTTTTCGGTAACGAAAAGACACCATTAAGCTACGTGATGGGTGTGATGAATATGATACTCCATGGCATCGAGTCGCCCAACATTGCCAAGACTAACACCCTTACCAAAGACATACGAGGACTCGAAGAGAAAGACCACTATGACTGCATACTGGCAAACCCACCTTTTGGAGGGAAAGAGAAAGAGCAGATACAGCAGAACTTCCCCATTAAATCTAACGCAACAGAGCTTCTCTTTCTGCAACACATGATGAACCACCTCAAACTAGAGGGTAGATGTGGTGTGGTCATTCCTGAGGGTGTGTTGTTTCAGACAAACAAGGCGTTTCAAGCAGTTAAAAAGGAGCTTTTAGAGCGTTTTAATGTGCATACCATACTCAGCCTGCCTAGTGGCGTGTTTTTGCCTTACAGTGGGGTAAAGACCAATGTAGTATTTTTCGACCGTAATGGGAGTACTTCGGATATCTTCTACTATGAAGTCACCCCTGAAAAGAAGCTCACAAAAAACAGACCCATCCAGTATGAGCACTTCAAAGAATTTTTGAGTGTATGGAAAGAACGAAAGCTTACCGATAACTCGTGGATAGTTAATGTCAATGACATTAAAGAGTACGACATCTCTGCGAAGAACCCGAATAACATCGAGGTGATAGAGCATAAGTCACCGTTGGAATTGGTGGAGAACATCAAAGTGAACAATGCCGAGATCAATGATCTGATGGATGAGATAGAAAAGATTTTGGTGAACAAAGATGTATAGCCCGTACCAACTCGTTCCCACCGTCCCCAGTGGGAATGCATCTATAAGTTTAGCTGATGTATTGAGTCTGCATCGTATGCAAGAGTGTAGTATGTATTCCCACCGGGGACGGATGGGAACAAGAGGATTTCGATATGAGTGAATTGTATAAGCTTCCTGAAGGGTGGGAGTGGAAGAGCTTAAATGAAGTATGTACAAAAATTACTGATGGTGCTCACAAATCTCCAAAAACTATTGAAAATGGATATCCCTACATTACAGTAAAAGATGTAGATAGTAATGGAAGAATTGATTTTGATAATTGTAAATTAATATCTGAAAAAGATTTTGAATTATTAACTAAAGGTAATTGTATGCCATTTAATGGTGATGTCCTATTTTCTAAAGATGGTACAGTAGGAAAAGTTGCATTGGTAAATTATGAAACTCCATTTGTAATTCTTTCTTCCTTGGCAATTTTGCGACCATCTGAATGCATATTATCAGAATATTTACAAAACTTTTTACAAAGTCCTCTTTTCATGGAAAAAGCAATTAAGAGTAAAACAGGTGCAGCAATAAAAAGAGTTGTTTTACGGACAATAAAAGAATTTAAAATTCCCCTCCCACCCCTCCAAGAACAAAAACGCATCGTAGCCAAGCTTGACAGCCTCTTTGCCAAGATAGACCATGCCATTGCTCTGCATCAGCAGAACATCGACGAAGCAGATGCTTTTATGGGATCGGTGTTGAATGAGGTGTTTGGAGAGTTGGAGGAGAGGTATGAGAAGAAATTATTAAAAGATATAGTTACTAAGCTTGGTGATGGTTTACATGGTACACCTAAGTATGATGAGACCGGTGATTATCATTTTATTAATGGTGCAAATTTATTGAATAATAAAATTTTCATTAAAGACAATACAAAAAAAATAAATAAATCAGAATATGAAAAATACAAAAAGGACTTAACCAATAAAACAATTTTAGTTTCCATAAACGGGACAATTGGAAATGTTGCTTTGTATAATAATGAAAAGTGTGTTTTAGGGAAAAGTGCATGTTATTTTAATCTGAAAGAAAATATAGATAAGTTTTACATCGTATATGTTATCAAAAATGGCGATTTCCAAAGATATATTAGAGCGAATGCAACGGGCTCAACTATAAATAATGTATCATTAAAAACAATGAGAGAATACCCTGTCATCTTACCACCCCTAAAAATCCAACAAAAAATCGTCCAATACCTCGACCAACTCTCGCACAAAACCCAAGCCCTCAAAAAAGAGCAACAAGAGAAGATGCAGAGCCTGAAAGATTTGAAAGCTTCCATTTTAGATAGGGCATTTAGAGGGGAGATTTGAGGTTGTACGCTTAGCTGGTCACTTAGCCTATTTGATATTAACTCCAAACTATGTTATACTAAATAAAAAAGGCAGAAGGAGGTAGATGATAAATACAAATCAAACATGTACTCCTAATGATTTATTATCTATAGGTTTGGATCCAGCAGTAGTTTGGAATGTAGACCGTAATAAAACGATAAAAAGTAATATCTTCATAGTCTCTGCTCTTAAAAATGGTTACAGCAAGAAAGTGATCTCGACACTTGCAGAATATTTTGGTGAAGAGATGATTTTAAAGTCGCTTGAGACCTATAGAGATAGAGTATCAGAACAACTTTTTGCCACTGTCTCAAACTATCTTCGCCATACTAAACACGTAGCATGATTTACCCTCCAGCCGAAAAACTTTTAGAGGCATTTTCTAAAGAGCTAATATTTTCTGAACATAAAGCTGTACTCATAGGGGGTACAGCTATAGCATATCATACACAACATCGCGTAAGTTTTGACCTTGATATTGCTTTTCCTCATCATAGAACTTTACCTTCATTAGACTTTTTATCAAACTATAATGCTGAATCATTACCATTTGATAGAGCTATCATTGATACGATGACCAATGAAGGTGGAGTAATGGAAGAGTATCATCAACGCTTTTCTATAGATGGTGTAAAAGTTGATTTTGTTGTTAATCCCTCTAGTAATATCTATGAAAGAGAGATTTTGCAGAACGATAAAGGATTGGAGCTTGGCACACTGAATATTACAAGTTTAGATGCACTCTTTAAACTCAAATCACTTTTAATTTTAGACAGAAATAAAATTAGAGATTTATATGACCTTGTGTATCTACTAAAATATCATAACTTCACAGCTAAAAACTTATTAGATACTATCAAAGAGTATCGCTTTACTTACACTGAGAAGCAAATTATACAGCTTTTAGAGAGTAAGGAAGGTGATGAGTTGGATATAGAGTTTGAAGGTATTACGGAACCTAAAATGGATATCACCTCTTATACTGAACTCAAAGCCATACTTTTAGATATTTTAAATTTAGAACTAGGTTAGTGTTACAATTTGTAAAATCTTTAAAAAAGTACTCTCGAACCACGTACATTTTTAGTTTTAGGGATAACTTTTAAAATAGGTCTCCTACAGACTCGTAAATAAGGGCTTTCGAGTCCCCGAGGCCCCACCACTTTCATCTATTCTCCACATTTTCTACACTAAAACTGTATATTGTAATAAAATGGATACTATATAAGGATGAAATTATGCATACATTATTGAAAACGTCACTTTTGAGCGTTAGCCTCCTTCTCATGCAAGGTTGTGCTACGCATGCAAACTTTGTACAGAAGTACAACTCATGGATGGGGCACAACATCAGTTATCTTATTTCTCAAATAGGTTATCCGGACAGTACTTATGTTCTTCCAAACAAAAATAAAGTCTATGTATATGAGAGATCACGGATCTATTCAATTCCATCCATGCCGATGTTCGGGTACGGGTACTATGATGGCTATAGTATGTTCGGATACGACAATGAAGTCATACAGGAGACATGCAAACTCTTTATTGAAACCAATAAAAAAGGTACGATCGTACGGTGGGGCTCCAGAGGAAACCACTGCGTGAGTCAATAGCAATAGAATGGTTTCACCATTCTATCTGCCAAAGTAATTCTGCCAATCATCTATTTTCTCTTCTTTATTGCTGCTACTCTTATGTTTCAATAGGCGATTTAAAACGTTTAACTCTTTATTTAAACTCTTATCCCGCAACTGCTTCATCTCATGAGTATAGTGTCTTCTAAAAAGTGAGAAAATCTTTTGGTACCCCTGGCTTACCTGCAGTTTACAAGATCTTCTTTCCCAGGTTTTTAATTTAGGATAGATCGGTCTGACAGGCGTGTAGATCATACATCTTCTCATGATCTGTACAGGAGGCTGATACAGATATTCCATCTTATCATTGCATCCTGCCCTTGCATCGATCATCCAGTTTTTCATCAAAGTTACATACTGTGCAAGCAAAATTGCTTTTCTTATGCCTCTGTTGTCATAATAGCCATTTTCCTCACGAAGTGTCTGATGCATGAAATGCACTTTTTGTACATTTCGGTACTTTTTGCCTTTAGTATTTTTATAACTTACACTCAGTCTGATATCTTCAGCATTTCCTGTTTTTTTCAGACGCAAAAGGATCACCCCTCCTTTGTTGCGTTTAGCGTCATTGGCACTTGGGAACAACGTATTCACTTTCATAATGCGACCTGTAGAGAGCTTCGCTTGAGGAGAACCGTATACTGCATCTATTTTATACCCTCTGCTTGCAAGTTTTAACTCCAGATCATACACCAACGGTGTCACCATGTAGTCAAACTCCTTATCCATACGTTTTTTAAACTCTTTGCTGGAGTGTACGGAGTAGTAGTTCGCACCCTTGGTTTTACTTACATATTCAACCAAATTGGCATTAAAATCCACACCAACACCTATGAATGTTGTATGTATCCCTCGGTTAGAGGCTTTTTTTGCCAATCCGAAAAGCCTGTTTTTATTCAACTCACCGGAATTTGGCATAGCATCAGTAATAAATATGATCCTGTTCTCATACCCTTTTTTCTTTACTCTATCAAAATACTTCAACCCTGCTTTATACCCGGCACTCCAATTCGTACCGCCCCTTTCCCTGAGTGCCAGTATATGCTTTCTGATCGCTTTCATATTGGTATAGGCTATTTTACGTAAAGGTTTTACAGGGTAGGCACCATCATCAAAAAGTACCACACCCAGACTATCGTTAGGCTTCAAATGCTCAAGCATAGCCACAATGGATTCAGTGGCTATTTGCATCTTACTTTTATTCTCTGCACTTCTTTTTTTACCATCGTAATAATATCTGTCAAACTGTGAGCCCATAGAACCGGATATATCCAATACTACTACAAGATTAAGATTTTTACGTTTAAAATCACTCTCATTAATACCGGAGTTAAGTCCCACACTCAGATAATAGTGCTTGTCTCCGGTATAGATATCTCTTATAACTGCTTTGCTGTATGAGGGACAAAAAAGTGACTTACACTCTCCTTTTAATCCCGTATCAAAATAATGTTGATAATAGGTTCCTTCATAAGTGATAGCATCAATTTTGGGAATATACCCCTGCTTGATATTCTCTATAAAATTATCTGTATCTTTAGCCCCACCTACGGCTAAACCTATTTTTTTAGCCGTAGGCGCTGCCATCGCCACCATTGGTGCGACAGGAGCTATGTCTCCACCTACACCTCCCGGCATAGCACTGGATATACGGTGCTTAAGCTGTTTTGAATAGCGATGTTTTTTGATGATGTTTTTTTGCTTTACTGTAGCATTGACATCCCAGTCATCGATTTTTTTAGGTTTCTTTGCAAATCCGGTTACTGTAAAAAGTGAGAATATAAGAGAAAATAGTAGAAGTTTTTTCATGCCAAATCCTTTAAAAGTCTTTGGCATTATTATAATGCAAAAAAGTGTATAAGTTGTGTCACTCCTCAAAAATTATGATATCGTAAGCGTTTTTTGTCACCAGTGCTTTACTCACATGTACAGAGCCGTTACGATTGACACGGCTGAGTTCATCCCGTAACTGATCGATCTCATTTTGCATTTGGTCAATCTGCTCTTTCAGCTGGAGGACTATGTCCACACCTGCAAGATTCACTCCCATCTGGCGTGTCAAACGTAAAATAAGCTTCATTCTGTCAATATCACGCTGGGAATAAAGGCGCATACGTCCCTGTGTACGCGAAGGCTCAACCAACCCTTCTCTTTCATACTGTCTCAGTGTCTGCGGATGTATATCCAACATAGTAGCCACTACAGAAATAAGATAAACTGGTTCATCATAACTATGCATCATTTACTCCTTTAAAGTTTCTCTTCAAGTACTTTTTTCAAATCAGGATCAAGCGTATTTACATCAGGAAGTACCACATTGGCTATGAGATACAGATCTCCCTTCATTGCTGTTTTTCTATCTGGTACACCTTTCCCTTTCAACCTGAACTTCTGACCATTTTTTGTATTTTGGGGTACTTTTAAAGAGACTTCTTTCTCCGGTGTCTGTACCTGTACTTTCCCGCCAAAAAGTGCTTCTTTCAAAGGAACATCAAATGTTTTGTAAAGGTCATCACCCTTTCTTTCATACTCATTGGAAGGAGCAACTTCCACTTTTATAAGCAGATCACCTGCGTGCCCCTGATACTGTTTTCCTTTACCGCGGACACGCATGGTCTCACCGCTTTTAATACCCGCAGGTATCTTAATATCAAAGTTCTGACCATTAACTGAAACATTATGTTTTCCACCATTGACTGCAACCATGAACGGTACAACAATTCGGGCATGCAGATCCAAGTCCGGTCCGCCGAAACCTCCAAAGCCACCCTGTGCACCGCCAAATCCACCAGAGAAACCTCCCGAGAAGCCTCCACCGCCACCACCAAACATTTGACGCAAGATCTCATCCAGATCAACGCCTTGCCCTTGTCCACTTGCAAAATCATGGAAATTCTGCCCACCGAACATTTGATCACCGAACTGATCATACTGTGCTTTTTTCTCCGAATCAGAGAGGACTTCATAAGCAGCATTGATCTCTTTGAATTTATCTACTGCACTCTCATCTTTGTTAATATCAGGGTGGTATTTTCTTGCAAGCTTTCTATAGGCTTTTTTAATTTCATCTGCACTTGCATTTTCACTGACACCAAGTGTTTCATATAAACTTTTTGACATGACTCTTCCTAAATAGTTTTTCTTAATATTGGTTGAATTATATCAAAAAAGTTTAGTCAATGTCAATCAAGTTTGAATAAATTATTGGGAATATTGTATAATATGTTATGAATTTTATAAAAATAGAAAATATTGACCTCCCTGAACTGGAGATCTATCATAGTTTTAGAGAAAATGCATTTAGAAGTGACGGCAGTTTTGTTGCAGACAGTCCAAAAGTGGTCAACCTGCTTCTTAATGAGAGTATTGAAGTCAAGAGTATTCTTGCAACACAAAGCTATTATGATAAATATACTTTATTTCTGGAAGAGAAAAATATTCCTCTGTGTTATGTAGCCACAAAAGAGGAGATGCAGCGTATTGTCGGGCACAATCTTCACCATAATGTTATGATGCACGGCATACGACCGATGCAGATACCACTTAATGCGTTAAGTGAACATATTATTATGCTCGACGAGATCAGCAACAGTGACAATATCGGAGCCATTGCCCGCTCGGCAGCAGCCCTGGGTATCCACTCCTATCTTCTTCCCGAACAAGGTCCCCATCCCTATGCCAGACGTGCACTGAGAGTCTCTATGGGACATATAGGCAAACTGGAGTTTCATCTTTATCATGATATCAAAGAGACAATCCACACACTTAAAACCATGGGGTACCGTATCTTTGCTGCAGAAGTTACTGCCAATTCAACTCCTCTCACACAAGTAAGTATCCCGGAAAAATGGGTGCTGCTCATGGGACATGAACAGCTGGGAATAGCAAATGACATATTAGAGTTATGTGATGAAGTCGTTACCATTGAAATGGAAAAAGGAATCAAAAGTTTCAATGTGGCTGTTGCAGCCTCTATCATGATGTATCAGTTCAAACATCAAAAGAATAAATAGTTCTATTTTTGTTGTTTTTTAATATAAAAAAATTTAAGCTATGGTTTCATTATATTTTTGCTATAATAAAATCATTAAATTCTAGGGAGAAAGATAATGAAGCATATACTTTTATATATATTAGTGGCACTTACTATGGTAGGGTGTAGTTCAAAAGAGAATTATATTCTGTTCAATAAAACAAAAATAAGCAATCCGGATGCAAATAAAACAATAACCAGACTGCATAATGTCAGATATGAATACAGGATCCAACCGCATGACAGGATATCTATTACAATGTACAACCACCCTGAACTCGGTACATCAAGTGTTCAAAGTCAGAAGCAGGATACCCGTGGTGTACTTGTCGATTCAAGAGGGTTCATAAGACTGCCGCTTGTAAAAAAAGTGCATATCGCCGGACTTACCCAAACATCCGCGCAGGAAAAAATAGAAAGAGCCTATAAAAAATATCTTGAAGATGCAGAAGTCTATTTGGAAGTTTTAAACAAAAGGGCTTACATACTCGGTGAAATAAATAAACCCGGAGAAATTACACTTTTCAACGAAAAACTTACTTTGTTACAAGTGCTTGCAAAAGCAGGAGGCATGACAGATTATGCAAATAGAAAAGCTATTGTTGTGCTAAAGAACAGAAACAATAAAGTCATTACACAAACTGTTGATCTCACCGGTGCAAACTCACTTAAAGTAGCAAATCTAATGATCTATCCGAACGATATTATCTATGTCGCACCAAACAATATGAAACCATTTAATGCAAAAGTAAATCAGTACAGCCCTATCTTTGGTCTAGCCAGCAGTATACTTAATCCATTAGTGAATATTAAATATCTATCAAATAATTAAAACAAAAAAGGCAGCCCAATAAAATGGAGAAAAGTCAACATAAACTTAATGAAGATGAAATTAATTTAAAAGAACTATTACAAACTTTATATCATTATAGATGGTCTATCTTGACCATCATAATATCTGCACTTTTGTTTGCTTATGTTTTTCTCTATTTTAAGACACCTGTTTACTCATCAAGTGCCATTATTGAGGTAAAGTCCAGTGGTCAACAAACTATGCAAAAAGAGGGAGATTTTTTAGGCAGTGCTTTCTCCAGTTTTGGTAAGGAAAAAGTAGATAAAGAGATAGAGATACTAAAAACTTTCAATATCAACAATCATGCACTCAATAAACTGGACTTTCAAACACAATACTATATTGATGACGGATTTAAAAAAAAGGAGATCTATCATAACCCATCTCTTATCATCAAAGAGATCACTGTCCATGATCCGAGAATATTATGGAAAATGATAAAAATAACCCCTGTAAAAGGAGGATATACCCTTCAAGTTCAAAACTCATTGAAAAAAAAGATCAAACATGCGGTATTGGGTGACAGCTTAGTCCAATTGGATGTAAAAAAGGTCTACCCCTTTAATAAAAAAATTAAAACAAAATATTTCGAATTCAGTGTAGAGAATAAAAATGAACTTACACAACCTATCTATATCAATATGAAAGGGAACAACAGGCTATTATATGAAGCTGTCATACGTCAAAACCTTGAAGTTGTTCAAATCAACCCTGCTGCCCCTTTAATACAGGTAACATATAAGGACAATATCCCTGAAAGAGCCGATACATACATCAATACTCTACTTGAAAGTTTCATAGAACAGAGTATCGCAGAAAAAAGTAAAAAGATCAACAGGATCATTGATTTTATTGATCATCAACTCAAAGAGACAAAGAAAAAGCTTGATGCTTCAGAGCAAGAACTTGAAGAATACAGAATCAAACATAAAGCAATCAACTCTGATATACAAGCACAAACCTATATGAAGGATTTAAGTGA
>JALXCZ010000047.1 GCA_026990595.1 Sulfurovum sp. | reverse complement strand
TTAAATAAACTGTTGTTGTGTATTTATCATAATAGAAAAGAGTATTACTTAAAAATGATATTCACTTTTTACAGAAAATACGTTATGCTAATCGATTAAATCAAAAAATGGAGAAGAAAATGGCAAAAAGAGTTTTAATGATCCTGGCTATGGGAACAGCAGCAATACTTTTTAGCGGGTGTGCAAGTACAGCAGAGAACATGATGGCACAGGGATATGGATCGAATTACTCCCAAGGGTACGGTGACGGATGTGAAACCGGTAAAAAATCTGCAGGAGATATGTTCAGCCAATTCAAAAAAAATGTTAATCTTTTTAATAGAAACCTTAAATACAGAGAAGGCTGGAAAGACGGATACCGAACCTGTAAAGCTGAGTTTGAGCAGATAGAAAGGAATACAAGAGCAGCTTCAAGAGATCAAGCGATACGTGACAGTTATAAACAAGAGAACAGCTATGATAAAGTAGCAAAAGATGCAGCACGTGACAGCATGGACAACATGTCAACTTCTGACAGAAAAGCTCTTCAGAATTTCGGCAAATAACTACAAAAGTGCTGTTTTGTACCTTTTCTGTTTGTTATTTTTTTAAAAACAATCTTTCACACAGTATTCATACATCCAAACTTGGCACAATCGAAAAAAAAGAGCCAAAGATGTCATTCTCTTTTTGTCATTTTTAGTATAGAATATGAATTAGATTATCAGAAAAAAGTGGGGATGCCGGTCATCATTATACGCGGGCATTATAAGCAGTTTTTAAAGATGGAAATAGACCAGTTTAACGAAGATGTGAGAGAATATAGTAGAGAAATGGGAATAGTGCAATAAAAAAGAGGTTTATTTTTAGTGTGGGTAAAAGTCTGCTATCTTGAAAATTTATGTAGTTTCCCAGTATGAAGAACTTTTTAGGAAAGATCAAAGACCTTTTCCGTAAGCAATTCTCTATATATTACAGCATAGGTAGAACCGGATGATAGGATGAAGTTCTATGATTGCTTATGATAAACTTATAGTTAGAGTCATATGAAAATCATAACAAAAAAGGAAATTAAGTGAAAAATTTAGTATTATTACCGATTTTATCGGCACTTTATATCTCTACAGCCAGTGCAGATTTTAAAAATGATCTGGCAAATATATATGCAGAAGGGGTCAACAGTATTCTCTTCTTTACCTCTGAAGATATCATCAGTTCAGGATATTATACGTTTGATGATTCGGATACAACACTTGATACACACTTTCTTCCTTTTACTTACCAGTTTAAAAGTGACAGTGATTTTTACAATTTCTATGCAAACGGGAGCGTAGGATTCAGTAAATACGAAGAAGAGCATATTGATTTTGGCAGAGGGGTAGAAGATACAGAAAAAATGACCACGTATGCAGTTAAAGTAGGTGGTGGTGTCCGGTTGAATATTTTACCTGATACCGATATGATGATGGGGGCAGCCTATATCTACTCTAAAGTGAATGGTGACTACAAAACATCTCAATCATTGGATAGGAATAACCCTGATGATAAAGCCATAGATGATATTCTAAACAGTAACCGGACACATCATACCTATGAGCTCTCTACATCTATAGGCTACCATCCGATGATCAATGCATATCAACCTTATTTTAGAGCAGGGATAAGACACTTTAAGACCAATGTGGACAGTGAGTATGCAACGATTTCAGATACGACCTCCCTCATTACAAAACTTAAAGCAGGGGTGATCACTCCTGAGCTTACCAAGATATATGATCTTCCTCTGAAGCTTGAAATATATGCTTCAGAAATATTTTTGGCAGGAGATATGGATGATGTAGTGGGATGTGATAAATTTTTTGTTCTGGGAACGACATTTCACTTGGCAAGTCCTGTAGAAAAAGAGTGGATCAAAGAAGTAACGTTAGATATCAATATGGTACGTGGTGACAAGTTTGACGGATTTAATTTTGGGTTTGGTTTAAGTTTCTAAACTAAAGCCCATCTAGGGTAAAATCACGTAATTCAAAATAACAGGGTAAGAAATGTTTGATACGTTAACTGACAGTTTTAAAAATGCCATTGGAAAGATTCGTTTCCATGATGATGATAAGGCGCTCAAAAAAGCAACAACAGAACTTAAAAAGTCACTTCTTAAGGCTGATGTGCATCATAAAGTTGTTAAAGATCTTATTTCAACTGTTGAAATTGAAACAAAAAAGAATGGTGTAGGTAAAGATAATTTTCTTCTTGCTCTTCAAAATAAACTTACAGATATTCTTACGATAGAAGGTGCACCAAAAGGATTCACCTTTGCATCCAAACCACCGACTGTGGTACTGATGATCGGTCTTCAGGGCTCAGGTAAAACAACAACCACAGGGAAATTGGCATATTTCCTTAAAGAGCAAAAGAAGAAAAAAGTCCTTGTAATCGCAGCTGACCTTCAACGACTTGCAGCGGTTGAACAGCTTAGACAGATCACTTCCCAAATAGAAGTAGAACTGGTAGCAGATGAGAATACAACACCGACACAGATCGTTAAACAGGGGCTTGAAAAGGCCCAAAAAGAGCTTTATGATGTAGTACTGATAGATACTGCAGGTCGTTTGGCAATTGATGATGAGCTGATGGGTGAGTTGGCTGAGGTAAAAAAAGTAGCCAACCCTGATGAACTCTTCTATGTAGCTGATGCCATGACAGGTCAGGATGCTGTCAGAACAGCACAGACCTTTAAAGAAAAGATCGGTATAAGCGGTGTGATCTTGACCAAGTTTGATGGTGACTCCAAGGGTGGGGTAGCACTTGGTCTTACACAACAGGTAGGTGTGCCTCTTCGCTTCATTGGTGCGGGTGAGAAAATGCCTGATTTGGAGCAGTTCATTGCAGACCGTATTGTCAGTCGTCTGATGGGGGCAGGGGATGTGGAATCCCTTGCAGAAAAAGCTGCTGCTGCCATTGATCCTAAAGAGGCAAAACGTATGACCCAAAAGATTAAAAAGGGTCAATTCAATTTTAATGACTTCCTGGGTCAAATGGAGCAGATGAAAAAACTGGGAAGCATGAAATCCATCATGGGAATGATACCTGGTATGGGTAATATGGCAAAACAGATTGGTGATATGGATCTGGAAAACTCTGATGAGATCAAGATGATCAAGGCAATGGTCTCTTCGATGACACCCAAAGAGAGAGAAAATCCTGATCTTCTGAACAATACGCGTAAAAGACGTTTGGCTACAGGTGCCGGACTTGATCAGGCAAAGGTCAACCGTGTGCTTAAACAGTTTAAGAATGCTGCAAAGATGGCAAAGAAGATGTCAGGAAAAGGCGGGATGAAACAGATGCAGGATATGATGAAACAGATGCAGGGCGGTGGTGGTTTCCCTGGTATGCCTCGTTAACATTTATATTTAATAAAATTTTTATACTTATTATGGTAAAATCGCGTTCCGTTAAGCCTTGATGAGTGTTTTAGTCATTAAAAAGCAGTTGTCAGGACTTGATAGTTAGATACTTTATACCTCAAAGTGATCTATCATGCAAAGATAACATTTAAAAGGACACAATATGACAATGATCAGAATGACAAGAATGGGTAGAAAAAAGAAGCCATTTTACAGAATCGTAGTGACAGACAGTAGAAAAAGAAGAGATGGTGGTTGGATCGAAGCGATCGGTCACTATAACCCGGTATCTGCAAATAAAGATCTTACACTCGATGAAGAAAGATTGAACTACTGGTTAAGCGTTGGTGCACAAATGAGCCCAACTGTAAAAAGACTTGCAGGTAAATAATCTCTAATGGTAGATGCATTCCTTCGTTCTTATACTCAGCTTTTAGTCGAGCATCCTGAAGATATTTCTATAGAGATAAAAGAGATGGATGAGAATTTCGATGAGATCACAATCTTTGCGAATAGTGAAGATATAGGTAAGCTCATTGGTAAACAGGGACGCATGATAAACTCCATAAAAACAGTTATCTCAGGCTGTAAGGCAAAAGGCGGTAAAAATTACCGTGTTAATGTAAAGCCTGCAGACTAAGACTATGTCCCAAGAACAATTTTTCATCGCTCAGATCGGGCGAACAATTGGACTCTGGGGCGACCTTAAATTCCACCTCCATACAGATTTTCCGGAACAATTCAAGGTAGGGCATACCTACAAGAGTAATCGAGGTGATCTTACGATTTCCGATATAAATTTTAAACGCGGTACAATCCGTTTTCAGGGCTATGAAAGTATTGATGCTGCAAAAAAACTGACAAATGCTAAAATCTTTTCGACAATGGCACAGACAAAAGAGAATTGTGATCTTCGGGAAGGAGAGCATTTTTGGTTCGATATTATCGGTTCTACCGTAAAACAGGGGGATGAGGTACTGGGTGTGATTGAAGATATACAGCGTATGCTTGATACAGATTATCTTTCCATAAAAACTGATCCTGCACTGATAGAAGCAGGGATGCCTAAACATTTTCTCTTACCTTATATCAAGCGTTATGTGATCAAGGCAGATACAGAAGATAAAGTAGTCTACACACAAGATGCCAAAGATATACTTGAGGCAAGTTGATGCATTTTTCTTTTGTGACACTTTTCCCCAACCTTATTAAAGGGTATTTCTCAGAAAGTATCTTAAAACGTGCGATTGAGGATAAAAAGATCTTTATAGATTTTTTTAATCCGCGTGATCTTACAACGGATAAACATAATCGTGTAGATGCACCGATGATAGGTGGTGGGGCAGGGATGTTAATGACTCCGCAGCCCCTGATAGATACATTGAATGTAATAAAAAAAGAGTCTCCTGATGCTCACATTGTTTTTGTTACACCTGTAGCAAAAAGATTTACACAAAATGATGCAAAACGTTTGGCAAAAAAAGAGCATATTGTTCTTGTTTCCGGACGCTATGAAGGTATAGATGAAAGAGTCATAGAAGCACTGGCAGATGAACTTTTCTCTATTGGGGATTTTATTTTGACCGGTGGAGAGCTGGCAAGTATGGTGGTCTGTGATGCTATTAGCAGGAATGTGGATGAAGTCCTTGGTAACAGTGATTCGTTAAGTATAGAAAGTTTTGAAGAATCACTTCTGGAAGCCCCTTCATTTACAAAACCTGTAAATTATGAAAACAATGAAGTCGTTTCAGAGTTTTTAAAGGGTAATCATAGTAAAATCACGGACTTAAAAAGAGGGCTTGCTTTGTGTAAAACAAAGTATTTCCGCCCAGACTTATACAAAAAAGGTATAACACATGAGAAATAAATACATTGAAAGCTTTGAGCAAGCGCAATTGGAAAACAGAAATGTTCCTGAATTTAGAGCGGGTGATACTTTAAGAGTAGCCGTTAGAATTAAAGAAGGTTCTAAAGAGAGAGTACAGAACTTTGAGGGGCTTTGTATTGCGATCAGAGGTCAAGGTACAGGACGTACTTTTATGGTAAGAAAGATCGGTGCCAACTCTGTTGGTGTTGAAAGAATCTTCCCGCTTTACTCTGACAGTATCGAAAGTATTGAAGTCGTTAGAAAAGGTAGAGTTAGACGTGCTAAATTATTCTATCTTAGAGAACTCAAAGGTAAGGCAGCACGTATCAAAGAACTCCGCAGAAAATAATTTTTCTTTCTGCCTTCCCGTATCTTTGTGGGAATTGTTCAGCTACTTACTATTTGTAGGTTGGTTCTTCATAACCTACAAATCTACGTAAAATCAAAAAGAAATCTTTATTTTTTGAAATATTGTAAGTTCTTTTATCCAAACCCACAAATCTAAGCACAACTATTATGAAATAATCTATTTTAATGTAAATTAGTACTCATATACTCCTTCCTTATTTGACATTTTTACTATTAATTTTTGATATAATGTTTTTCAAAATCACCAAGGATAAATTTTAATGCTATTAAAGATCAAAAATAGGATCATCTCTCTTCTCCAGCTTCTGCTTGTACTTATTTTTATTATTTTTGAAGAGTTAATATGGGAGGGCATCGCCAAACCTATTTATGATGCAGTGCATTCCCTTAAAATATTGCAAAAAATAGAAGTAAAACTGCAACGTGTAAATCCTTTTGTAATCCTTGTATTTTTTGTAGTATTACTTGCTGTAGTAGAGACTTTCGGTATTTATGCAGGTATGCTCTTTTTAAGTGGCAGAGTTATTATGGGACTTTCTTTGTATCTTATGAAGATACCTATAGCAGCATTTACATTTTGGTTATTTAGGGCTACAGAAGAGAAGCTTATGCAGTTTGGATGGTTTAAGTGGATCTATGAGCGTATCATGCAGGGAATAGATTGGCTTAAATCACTTCAGATATATAAAGACACCATGGTGCGTCTTGAAAAGCTCAAAGAGACTTTAAAACGATTTAGGAATAAGGTAAAAGAGAGATATTTCAAAGAGGAGAGTCCTCTTGTGAAAAAATTGAAAAAGTATTACAGACATCTTAAAGACTCTTTGGATAAATAATATGCATAAAGTGTTTGACAAAAAAATATGGTGGGTATTGCTACCGATCATTGTGTTACTTGTTATACTTTTTTCTATAGAGCAGAGTCGTACTTTTTTGATCGCATTATTGTTGCGTATGCTTTTTTTTGCAAAAAAACATATTATTATGATACTGAGTACATTTTTTTTGGTTAAAGGGAAATTTATCTTCACCCTTTTTCTAAAAAAAATGACATTTATCGGTGCTACGGGCTTAAGTAAACGTTATCTTATAGAAAAAGTGATCAGTAAAAATCTAAAAATACATTTTTTTGATCCTATCAGTGATGATATAAAACGACTTGTTGCCTATATTAAAAAAAATTTCGCTACCTTTCCTCTGGCAAAACAGTTAATTACCGGTATTACGTTTTTAGGTTCGTTGGGGTTTATAGGTAAACTCATGGGTGGAATGCTTGTTATGAAAGTCTTTATTGCAAGGTTCTGGAGTCTGCTTTTAGCGATTTTTCTTAAAGTAACGACAGGTGTAGTTTATTTTTTTACGGATTTTCTCTGGGGAAGCTGGATCGCACCGCTTGTAGAAGTATTACTCTTTTCATGGATCTTAGAGTGGATGGAAAATATACCTTTTTTGAAAAAATATTTAGTTAAGATCTATGCTTTTTTGATGGATCTATTTATATGGATAGAGGTGTATTTGGAAAAAGTGTTTCATCTCCCTGTGAGACGTTTTTTCAAATATTTGGTACGAAGGATCAAAAAGAGTATTTATACTTTTATAGGGTATGAGAGAGTTTCTGCCTGGAAACGTTTACAAGAAGTACGAGAACTTGTACCAAATTATCATATAAAGCTGTTAAAAAAGCGTAAAGTAGTTTTAGAAAAAAAGAAAAGAACCTATATCTCTGTGAGGGAAAGATTACAAATTAAAAGAAGAAAGAGTTAATAAGATCGATTCTTCATCGCCTGTTGTGCTTCTCTGTCAAGTGTTTTTGCTTTCATGTCGGCACGTTTGTCATGCAGTTTCTTACCTTTGGCTATGGCAATGCTTACTTTGGCAAAATTACGTTCATTAAAATAGAGCATGAGTGGAACAATGGTTAGACCTTCTTTGTGGACCTTGATATAGAGTTTTTCAAGCTCTTTTTTGTGAAGTAAAAGTTTTCTAGGCGTCCGTGTGTCTCTACTGTAATGTTTATTGGTTGTTTCAAGATGTGCAATATGTGCATTCATTAGATGCAGTTCACCTTGAATAAAACGGCAAAAAGCATCTGAAAGATTGGCACGCTTGGCACGCAATGCTTTGACTTCACTGCCTTGCAGTACGATACCAGCTTCGAATTTTTCAAGTATCTCATAATCATGTCTGGCTTTTTTGTTTTGTGCAACGATATTGATAGCCAAGTTAAGCAGCCTTTTTTGTAGAATTATAGCACAAATAAGAGTGTAATAAACAGTAAGAGATATCTGCTTTCATTCTTTGTGTGGATAGGGTACAATATATTAAAAGTAAAAGGTAACATGTGCAAGAGAATCATCATTCATTTCAACTTTTAACGCAAAGTGTAGAACATGAGATAACACCCTATACAAAACATAAAACATTTAAAAAAGGAGAGGCTCTTTTTTCAGATGGTGCATTGACACACTATTTCTATGTGATCGTAAAAGGAAAAATAAAGAGTTATCAACTTAATTTGCAAAATGCCAAGGAACAGACTATCTTTATATTTAGAGAAGGTGATATGTTTGACACTATTATTCTGCTTGACGGGAAAGCACATGATGTGATGTATGAAGCACTTGAAGATACAGAGGCAATAGAACTTCCTATAGAAAAAGTAAGAGAACTTGTATATACCAACTCTGAATTTAATAAAAAATTCTTTCCATATCTTGCAATGCAAATGAGAAATATGGAGGAGTTGGCAACAGATATTTCTCTCTACACCACCTCTGAAAGACTTATTAAACTTCTATTGCAAAGTCTTGATCCTTCAAATGTGATGAAGTATAATTTGATTCATGGACTTTCTCATACCGAAATAGCCAAACTCATAGGTACGGTACGTCATGTGGTTGAACGACATCTTAAAGCACTCAAAGAGGATGGAATTATTGATGAGAAGAAGAGAAAACTTCAAATACTTGATGCGAACAAGTTACTGAAAAAAATAAAACTTATCTAACATTTAAAAATGCTACTAAAGTAGCATCAAATCCTATTCAAAATTGTTATTATATCTTTAAATATTTAGCCAAATTTATGCTAAATAAGAATTTACATAAAAAGGATATACGATGTTTGTAACAAGATATAACCCACACAATGAGTTCAGTGATGTAAAAAGAGGATTTGAAGTACTTAATACCATCATGAACAATCTTGATCTTGGCAGAGATGAAAGTGAAATTGCATCATTTCTTCCTGCCGTCAATACAAGAGAAGGTGAGGAAGCGTATTATATTGAGCTTGATCTTCCTGGTATTAAAAAAGAGGATATTGAAATCACCACAGAGGACAATGTTTTAACTATTTCAGGAGAAAGAAAACTTAAAGAAGAGGCAAAAGAAGAGGATTACTATAAAGTAGAAAGCCGTTACGGTAAATTCTCAAGAAGTTTTACGTTGCCTGAAAAGGTTAATGTAGAGGATATTCATGCTGAGTCAAAAGAAGGTGTTTTGGAAGTAGTAATTCCAAAGCTTAAAGAAGAAGAGAAAAAACCTAAAAAAATAGAGATAAAATAAGGAGAATATAATGGATATTGTAAAAACTGCAAAAGAAGTCGGACATAATGTTGAAGAAAAAGTTGAACATGGTCTTGAGGTAGCAAAAGAGTCATTTGCCAATGTTGCCAGTCATCTTCCCTTTGCGAATCTGGCAAAAAAAGGAAACGATACTTTTAGAGTTGAGATAGACCTTCCTGGTGTAAAAAAAGAGGATATCGTGCTAAAGGTGGAAGATAATATTCTAACTGTTAAAGGGGTAAGAAAAATGAAGAACGAAGTCAAGAAAGATGATTATTATCTTTGTGAAAGCAATTTTGGTCTTATTTCCAGAAGTTTTGTGCTTCCAGAAGGTATAGATACAGAAAAAATAGATGCCAAATATGAGGATGGCAGACTTTATGTCACACTCGAAAAAGAGGAATCTCGTAAAGCTAAAAGTATTGCTGTGAGCTAGAATATTTCAAGAGTAATCCTAGATTACTCTGATATAATTTAGAAAATCAATAACTATAGAGGCAACAAGATAATGAAAAAATGGTTTACAAACAATATAACTTTAATGATATTAAGTGGAGTTGTCTTTATAGGTGGTTACTTTTTCTTGCGTTTGGCATATAAAATCACAGATACTATGCCGTTTACGCAAGAGATCATTTTAGTTGTACTAGGTACACTCGCGACGATTTTAATTACGGCAATGCTTTTGAATAAACAAACAAGTGTAGAACTTGAAAAAGAACAAAGTGTTAAATTCATAGAGTTAAAAACAGAGACATACCAACGTCTTATAGATACGATTGAAGAGATTGTACTTCAAAAAGATGTCTCTCGAGAGATATTAACTAGGTTACAGTTTCATACACACCGTCTTGCAATTTTTGCTTCACCTGCCGTCTTAAAGGAGTATCAAAATTTTTTAAATATATTTAATCAGGAAGTTGCTGATGATAAACATATCAGTATACATGATGCCGATCTTCTCTCCGAAGCTTTGGCAAGACTTACTGTTTATATACGAGCAGATTTAGTTGGTGAATTGGATATACAGAGTGACCATACGGCAAAACAGATACGAGATCAGATTATTGCAAATGTAAAAGAGATGCAATGAGCTTTTTTTTCTTAACTAAGTACGGATTCTTTTTTAAATTTTTGCGCAAGTCTGTAATAAAAAGTCGCACGGTACTTTTTCCGAGTGCTTTTTAACTCCAGACATACTTCCTGTATTGCGGCATCAAGGTCTTTTTTGCTGAGTTTCAACCCTAATTTTTTCACAAGAAAGTTTCTTCTGACAGTGTCAAGTTCCTTGGGGTCAGAGCAGGATACCAATTCAGCATCCTTTCTGTAGATAGATGGTCCAAGATTTTTCACGATAATAGTTACAAAATCTTTATCTGCTTCACCGTAATGTTTCTTAATATCTTTGATATATAAAGCAATTTTTTCAGTTCTCTTACTTCCTTTTGGGGTACTTTTTTTCTTTGTTGTGTCAGTAGCAGTTTTTTTTGTAGTTACTGGTTTTTTCTTTTTTACAGTTGTTTTTTTCTCTACTTTTTTTTCTCTACTTTTTATTGTGTTTTTCTTTGTTTCAGTTTTTTTAGTGGTACTTTTCTTTATGTTTGAGTCTGTTTTAGCAGAGGAACTTTTAGCTATTGATGCTGTAGGATTAGACTCAAATTTGGCAGATGTGGTTTTTTCTTCTTTAGCAGGAGAGTCAGTATTCGCAAATTTACTTTTTACACTTTGTATAGCATTTTTAAAATCCTCGACTACAAGTGCTTCAGCACTTTTGTCAGGAATCTTTCGTTTTACTATTTTACTGTAGAGGACATCATCATCAGGAGGTGTTCCTATGGTCAAAATTTTTTTAAATATCTTTGTGATTGTTATAACAATTGCCATGATGTATCCTTTGGAGTTTTATTTTATTATAGCATAACCTCTTCATGTGTTTTTAATATATTGTATTATGATAAAAGTAGTTCCAAAACCAGAAAATATTAGTTTGTTTTTGGTTTAAAAAATGTGCTCCCGCTCCCGCTGAAAAACCATCCTTTTGTATCTAGCTTTTCTATCTCCGGATAGGTAGCAAGTGCAGCAGGATAGAGATCATTTAAAGCTATAGGATCAGCGATGAGACCAAGTAGGGTTTTTGAATCTATTTTTTCCCATCCGAAAAATGAAGTTGGATCCATTGTTCGCATAAGGTATTTGTGGTATGTTTTGTAAACTTCAGAAGTATCACATCCCAATTCAGGAGTAAACAGTTCTAAGCTCAAAGGAGGCTCATCAAAAGGATGTACCACTTCTCCAAAACCGCTTACATTGGCAGAGGGATAGTTGTAGATGAAAAAGGGAATGTCTGCACCGATCTTACTGCCTATTTGTGCCAACTCTTCTGTGGAGAGTAGGAGATTACAAGCCTCTTTGACTAAACGCATAAAAGCAGCAGCATCTGAACTGCCTCCGCCTAAGCCTGCCTGAGAAGGTATACGTTTGGTTACAACCACCTTGTGTTTGTAAAAGAAGTTCAGAATGTCCAGATCACCTGTATATTCATTAAGTATTTTGTAGGCTTTGTAAATGGTGTTGGACTCCAAGGGTACACTCTCACACCCCTCTATGGTAAAACTATCACATTCGCAGGGTATGAATTCTATGGTATCGTAGAGATCGTCCACTCTTACAAATCTTGAAAGCAGAGTATGGTAACCCTCTTTATGACCGGTGATCTTTAAAAAAATATTTACTTTTGCATGGGCTTTGATGCTGTACATTCATTTTCCTCAAATTTTGATATTCTGTTAAATCGGTATGCAACCTCTTGGTTATGTATCTCAATAATAGAGAAAAAGTTTAATGTCTCAATAAGATAGATACCGTCCTCTTTAGTGTCAAAATAGTCTATAGAAAGTTTTTTCCCTAACTCTAAATATGATTCTTCTCCCGTATAAATATTGGAAGGAATAGCTAAATGGGTAAAGGGATCAAGTGCTTTTTCATTGTCATAGTAAAATTGTCCCTCATGGATACGGTGAAGGCTGGAAAGTGTACCGTCAACTCCCAGCTTATCTGCAAGGAGAGCACCAAGAGAACGGATGTAGGTTCCTTCGCTTACTTTGGCTTCAAAATGTACAAAAGGGTGGTTGTAGTTGATAAGCCTGATGTCGTAGATGGTAGAAGTGATGGTTTTAAGTGCTACTTCTTCCCCTTGGCGTGCAAGTTCATAGGCACGTTTTCCATTAATTTTTTTAGCACAGAATTTTGGAGGATAGTACGTTAGTTCTCCCTGGAGTGAAGCAAGTATATCTTTAATAACCTGCTCTTTAAAAGCTCCTGTTTCTTTAATGCTGTCTATCTGTTCAATATCAAGACTGGGAGAATTTGCTCCCAGCCATAAAGTTGCTTTATAGCTTTTGGGTGTTTTGTTTAGATATTGGAATAGCTTTGTATATTGCCCTGTAGCCACAATAAGGCAACCGGTAGCAAAGGGGTCAAGCGTACCAGAGAAGCCTACTTTTTTGGTACTATATTTCCGTTTGACATAGCGCATATAGCCGTTTGATGTTCTGAAAATGGGTTTGTTGACGACAAAAAGTCTGTTCACTGTTCTTTCCTCGTAGTGCACCTTGAGCTACATTAGATTGACTGTACGAAAGAGCTCAAAATCTCTTTTTTGTTCCCACCGAAATTAATGAGAAGTTTATATTCTTTACCGGACTTGTTGGCAGCCTGCACTCGTCCGATACCAAAGATCTTGTGTTTGACCAGGTCACCTTTTTTAAAGGCTGAGCTCTTGGTTATTTTGAGGCTTGTATCTTGAATGAGCCCGGCTTCTCCGAGAAAACGGCTCTTGTCTATCATTTTACGACGACCTTTATAGAAACGGCTGTCGACATAGCAAAGGGTAAGATCCGACTTGGCTCTGGTGATGGCAACATACCCTAAACGACGCTCCTCTTCCATATTGCATCCATCACCAAGCAGAGGAAAAAACTCTTCTTCCAGTCCTATGACAAAAAGGTGTTCAAACTCCAATCCTTTGGCGGCATGAATACTCATGATCGTAATGGCATTCTCTTCTATCTGATCCTGATCACTCTGTAAAGAAATGTCATTGAGAAATTCGTCTAAAGTAAGATCCGGATTTTTAATGACCGCATCTCTGAAGTACCCATAAAATTCATCGATATTTAAAAGACGGTCAAACCCGTCAACCATGCCTGCATAGTGATCTTTGAGTTTAATACGTTCTTCAAAAAGTGTTATGAAGTTTCCAAGAGAATTTTTTATCTCTTCTTGTAAAAGTTGAATATCTTCAACAAGGTTAGCCAGCGCAGATGCTACTTTTTTACTGACAACTACAGGAAATTTACCACCTATACTTTGTTCTATATAACTATAAAGTGAGAGATGTGTATCAAAAGCAGCTTTTTGCAGCTTTTCTATAGAGGCTTTTCCGATTCCTCGTTTGGGTTTATTGATAATACGAATAAGTGAAAAATCATCATGAGGGTTTGAAAGTACCCTAAAATAGGAGATGATATCTTTAATTTCTGCACGTTCATAGAAGCGCATACCACCTATAAGCTTGAATGCAAGTCCCTCTTTGCTAAAACCCTCTTCAAGTGAACGTGAAAGCGCGTTAATACGGTAAAGTACTGCTATCTCATCCGGGTCAACCCCTTTATCTAAAAGTGTATGTATCTGGTGTGCGATAGCTTTTGCTTCCATAGATTCATCCAGTGAGTGTAGAAGTTTCACATCCTCACCACTTCCTTTATGAGAAGTAAGTTTCTTGCCTAAACGGGTAGAGTTGTGTTCTATCAGGGTATTGGCGGCTTTTAGAATAGGATCTGTAGAACGGTAGTTTGTTTCAAGTTTGACAACTTTTGTCTCTTGAAAGTTATCTGAAAATTCTAGGATATTACGAATATTTGCCCCTCTCCATCCATAAATACTCTGATCATCATCTCCCACTACACAAAGATTGTTGTGTTCTGAACAGAGATGTTCTAGTAAACGGGACTGGAGTTCGTTGGTATCTTGATATTCATCGACCATAATGTATTTGTATCGGTTGCTTGTCTCGCGCCGTAGTGCATCATTTTCATCAAGGATCTTATAGGTAAGCATAAGAAGATCATCAAAATCTACAAGATTATTCTCTTCGATATTTGCCTGATACTGTTCATAGATTTTTGCTACTTTTTTATAGTCTGGAAGTTCTGCTTTTTGTAGTACGATTTCAGGTGTTAGCAGAGAATTTTTATATTTTGAGATCTCTGAGGCAATAAATGAAATGTTTAGGTCAATCTTCAACTCTTTGGCAATAGAACGCAAAAGACGTTTTTTGTCATCGCTGTCAATAATAACAAAAGTATTACTTCGTCCCAGTTTTTCAATATGGAATTTTAAAAAAAGCAGACCAAACTTATGAAAAGTACATAAAAGAGGAGGATAGGAGACTTTGTTTGAGATGAGTTTAAGTGCACGTTCTCTCATCTCTGAAGCAGCTTTATTGGTAAAGGTAAGAGTAAGTGTATTGGCAGGATCAATACCTACTTCTCCTACAAGGTAGGCAAGTCTTGTTGTCAGGGTTTTTGTTTTTCCGCTTCCTGCGCCGGCAAGAATGAGCATAGCCCCATCAATATGTTCAACCGCTTCACGCTGTGAAGGATTGAGTTCCTCTAGTATCTGTTCCATAAGTTTATTACACTCCTATATAGTAGATATTATATCGTTAAAATAATTAAGATGAGCTCTATGGATAACTATAAGTAAAATGAATTTTACATAATTAATAAGAAATCCTTATGCACAGTTAAGTATAATTTGTTACAATACAAATAGTTAAATTTTTATATGTAAAATAATAAGGGGAAGTAATGTTAAAAGATTTTGTAAAGTTGGAAACTTTTTTGACGGTTGCCAGAGAAAGAAGTTTCTCTAAAGCTTCAGCCAAACTAGGCATATCCCAACCAGCAGTAACACAGCAAATAAAGTTTATTGAGAAATATCTTGGATGCAAGACTATTGAGCGTAAAAAGAATGGGATCAAACTTACAGGTGAGGGTGAAGAACTTTACAAAATTGCTGCAAGGCTGGAAAAAGAGATCAACTCCTCGGAGAAAGACATATTAAAGATCATCAATAAAGAGATGACTTTTAGATTGGGAGCATCCTACACGATTGGAACCTATGTGATTCCCGGAGAATGTCTCAATGCTATGAGTGAAGCGATCAATAATGATGTGAATTTAAGTATTGATGTAAGTGATGCTATTGTTCAAAAACTTAAAGATAGAAAATTGGATGTCGGGCTTATTGAATCACCAGTAATAGATAATGACCTTATCTATAGAGAATGGCTTGAAGATGAACTTGTTCTTGTCAGTAATGTTCCTATTCCCAAAATTGTTAAAACAGAAGAGTTGTATGAGTATCGATGGATCTGTCGGGAAGAGACTTCCCATACCAGACGCGTTGTCTCTGAAGTGTTTGAAGAACTGGGTGTCTCATGTAAAAGTTTTGATGTAGTGAGTGAAGTGAGTAATACGACTGCGGTACTGCAAACGATCAAAAAAAGTAAAAAAGATCCTGCCAAGCCGGTTGTAACCATTATTTCCAAACATGCAATTGCAGATGAGGTTGCTGCAGGTGAACTTTATGAAGCGCGTTTAAGAGGATTTACTATGATACGCAAGTTTTTCATTGTTTACTCGAAGGAGAATAAACACAATGCGTATGTGGATAATGTAGTAGACTATATCTTAGCAGGGCAATGCTAAGATTTCTTTTTCTTGATAAGTTTTTTATTCTCCGGATTATTGAGTAGGGCTTCCATGGAACTTTTTTGTTCAACTTTCTCTTTTTTGACAGGTTGGGCAAGATTCAAGACGATAGGATGATCACCTACAAATAACTGCTTTATAGCAAGTAGAGGTACCGTGACTGTTGAGCCGAAATTCTCCTCTCCGAACCCTGCTTCAAAAGAGAAATACCCTTCTTCAAGTGTTGCACTCTCAAAGGTATATCCACTTAAAATAAAAAGTACTGTTTCTTGAAATGTTTCTTGTACACTTAAAGGAAGTTCAGGGGTGAAATGAACATTTTTTATTTCACATGCAAGCGCGAATTCCTGATTTTTTGTAAAGAGATATCCTATGGTTTTTTCTATATGCTCTTGTATCAGTGCTCTGTATTCCGGTGTTTGAAAAAGGTTAATAGTCATTGATCCTCTTTGTATTGTGCTATATTAAAATGATTTAGGATCTTAAATCCTATCATAGCATTCATTAGAGCAACTTGTGTGTAGTGAACTATATCTTTTTTTTTGATATCTTTTTTCAAAAGAAATCCTTCATCAAGCAGTTTAGCTCTCATAGTACCTTCCAAAAGAGGTTTTGTTGGTGTAAACCATTGTATGCCATCATAAAAGGCGATGTTTGAAATAGTTGTATCGGTCAAATATCCCTCTTTTTCTATGATGATCTCGTCAATCCCCTCTTGTCCATGAAGCAAAGCGTCCAATGCTTCTCTATGGGCATATTTATGATCATATTTTATGGTTGAGGAGATAATCTTTAATGTGTGTATCTCTTTGGGTACATAAGGAAGATATTCAATAGAATGAATGGTTTTGTTATAGAGAATACGACAGCGGTAAACTCCCTTTAGAGGTGCTTTGATCACAGAAGCAAGATCTAAACTGTCATGCAAACCAAAAAGTGCTTCTCTGCTTTTGTCGCAGCGTGCCTGATGATAGGAAAGGTTATGGATATTTCCATCTTCTATTTTGATCGTTTCTAAAAGAAGAGGCAATGGATACGCCTAAAAAAGTTCGGTAGAGAGGTATCGCTCTGCCGTATCACAAAGGATGGTCACGATCACTTTGCCTTTGTTCTCAGGTTTAAGTGCTGTTTGATAGGCAGCATGGAGATTGGCTCCGGACGAGATACCTACAAGCAAACCATCTTCTTTGGCTACTTTTCTTGCCATGTGGAAAGCATCAGTGTCTTTAACTGCAATCGTTTCATCATAAATAGTAGTATTGAGAATATCAGGAATAAAGCCTGCGCCTATACCTTGTATTTTATGTGGTCCAGCATTGCTCCCACTGAGTACAGCGGAAGTTGCAGGTTCAACAGCGATAGCAGTGAGTGACGGAAGGATTTCTTTCAAGGCTTCTGAAGTACCTGTAAGTGTCCCGCCTGTACCAACAGCTGCAATAAAGATGTCTACATTTGCGTTGGTGTCATTAAGTATTTCTACTGCTGTTGTTTTTCTGTGAATCTCAGGGTTATCAGGATTTTGAAATTGCTGTAGTACAAGTGCATCATCCATCTCTTTTTCTAATGCATTGGCTTTTTCAATAGAACCGTTCATCCCCATAGATGCAGGAGTCAGCACTAGTTTGGCTCCCAGATAAGTAAGCAGTTTTTGTCTCTCAATACTCATTGAGTCAGGCATTGTAAGTATAAGCTTCAGACCTTTGGCAGCACAGATAGCCGCAAGTCCTATACCTGTATTTCCGCTTGTAGGTTCAATAATGGTTGTTTTTTTAGTAATCTTGCCCGCTTCTATAGCTTTATTGACCATGTTCAGTGCTATCCTGTCTTTAACAGAGGAAGTAGGGTTCATGAATTCACATTTCCCCAAGATCGTAGTACCTGTTTCATTAGAGAGTGAATTGATCCTAACCAATGGAGTGTTTCCTATAAGCTCTTCAATACTGTTTGCGATCATATTACCCTCCTTTAAATATTAATTTATATTATACTATATTATCATTTTTATATAAGTGGCTTAAATTCATAATCTTCATCATTATAATAGTCAATATGACCGTTTTCTATATCATAATGCCAGCCATGCAAAAAAAGTGAACCTTCCTCAACACGTTGCTTTACTGCCGGATAGGTAAGTAGATTATCCAGTTGATAGACGACAGAAATCTGTTCTGTGTAATGCAAGAGTTCTTCTTTGGGAGAACTCTTGTGTGCAAGCAGCGCTACTTTTTTGGCATCAGCTCCCAGCTCCAGCCATTTGATCGTATGAATATTTTCCGGAGTCTGTTGTATCTCTTTATAAAGAGCACTTATCGCTCCACAATGGCTATGTCCGCAGACAATGATATCTGAAACCTTCAAGATACTTACGGCATATTCTATGGCAGAAGCGGTAGCATGGTAGTCAGCCTCTGGGTTAAAAGGTGCAACAAAATTACCGATATTTCTTACAATAAACAGATCTCCCGGTTTACTTCCGGTAATCAATGCAGGCATCACTCGTGAATCAGAGCATCCTATAAAAAGAGCTCTTGGATTTTGACCCTCTTCTACAAGTTTTCTAAAGCGGTCTTCATTTTTTTTGAATTTTACTTTCTTAAACGAGGCATGACCTTTCCCAAAATCTTCCAAACGTTTGTCCATTTACTTCGCCTCCTTAATACTATAGGCTATCTCTTCCCCAGCATACATAGGTACTACACCATTGTAATCTGTCGGAACTTTAAATGGTTTTTTCTCAAGTGTTACGGTTTTGTTTAGGGGGGTTACCCCATAAATTTGTTGTGCATTGTCAGAGACAAAAGCTTGCAGATTATCCAATGCATGGTGTTTTTCAAAGAGTTCAACTAAAAGTTGCAGTGCGATAGGTGCTGTAAATACTCCGGCAGCACAGCCACAGTTTTCTTTTGCATGTCTTGGGTGCGGTGCTGAATCTGAACCAAACATCACTTTTGGATGTGCTGCCAATGCGACTTTAAGCAATGCTTCTTTGTCTTCAGGGCGTTTGGCAATAGGTTTGCAAAAAAGATGAGGCTGAAGCATACCGCCAGCTACATCATCAAGAGTAATAAGCAGATGATGGATCGTGATCGTCGCATAAAGGTTCTCAAATCTATCTAGTGCAGCGACACTCTCTTTTGTGGTAATATGTTCCATGATGATCTTGAGTTTAGGAAAGGCAGCTGCAAGTTTTTCATAAATAGAGACAAACTCAGCCTCTCTGTCCATCACAAATCCATTGGTCTCCCCATGCACACACAGAGGAATGTTCAGATCACTCATCGCCTCAAGGGCAGGACGTAATTCTTCTACGTCAAAACCACTCACTCCACCTTCTGAGTTGGTGGTTATACCCGCAGGATAGAGCTTGATAGCAGTGATCTTCTCTCTTATGGTTTCAAGAAAAACTCTATCATAATCTGGTTTGAAAAAGAGTGTCATATAGGGGATAAAGTTTTCATTCCCAATCGAATCCATAATACGTTCTTTATAGGCAATCACTTCTTCCTTACTGCTTACTGGGGGAACAAGATTTGGCATTACAATAGCCCCTGAAAAAGTATGGGTGCTTGCCTGTGCGATATTCTCCAACATCTCTGTGTCTCTGAGATGCAGGTGCATATCAAGTGGTGCCTGGAGTGTAAGTTCCATCAAAGTCCTTTAAAATATAAAACTGGTTTTTATTTTTTGGCACAAGCCAATAAAGTATTTTCATTTTGCCATAATTTGCATTAGATATGCGTAAAGCAGAGGTCTTTGGCGGTGTGTAATGAATGAGCGGATAGTCAATACCTCCGGCAAATAATTGATTGCATCGTAAAATACGCAAAGAACTTTTCCAAAGTGCTTGATGTGGGACATTGAATTCAAACTGCCATTTTGCGTACTCTGAACAGGTAGGATAGTATCTGCAGTTTGCCGGTAATATTTTTGAAATATACTGATAGCCTTTAATAGGCGCTATCCAGAATTTTTTCATTTCAGATCCTTTATGACTGTACCGTTTTGTATCATATACGACTTTGACATATTCACACTATGATAGATCGTGGTACCATACTTTTTACTATAATATTCTAACAAGAGTTTTTGTAAAGTAGGCTCTATGGAGGGGGTAAACCAGCCATTATTGCTTAAGACGATCATATTTTCAGGATGACCTTCATAGAGTTTTTCACTTGTGGCTTCAAAACAAATAGCATTTCGGTAGGTGGTATTATTTATACGATAGTCCACAACATTTTGGCTTGCCTTATAATCTACGGCACCATCATAAAACACTCTATTGACCCAGTTGCTTAAAAAATCAGGAAGGGGGTTGCTTTCTCCAAAAGGAACAAGGACTACTTTGTTTGCAACAGATACTTTATTCTTAGTAAAAATATAGGCAGAATTTCTTGGTGTCTTACCATCCCAATAGAGACCACCTGTGATGATGGAAATATGTTTAGCTCTTTCTTGCAGTTTGTCTATAAGCGTTTGAGAATGATTGATAAAGACAGGAAAAACAGATTCGGGCAGAATCACAAGTGTTTTATGTTCATCAATAGCTTTGTCTATAGAAGCAAAGAGCTTTTTAAACTGTTTGGGGTGAAGTGCTTCATTCCATTTGTCTTCTACCGTGGTATAGGTCGTGACTATCTGCACAGTATCAGGTATATGATGGTTCATTTGTATGGTAGGTTGATAGGCAAGAAGCGTGAGAAAAAGATAAAGAAACTGTTTTTTCCATAGACTTAGAACTATAGCCAGTAGAATAATACCAAACTGCCATTTTTCTATGCCAAGATAACTCTCTATAAACATCAGTTCAGGTTTGTACCAGTCAAAACTGAAAGGGTGGAGGTAGCTTAGCACTAAAAGCCCTAAAGCTTTTAGTGCTAAAGCGAGGAATGTAGAGTGGGTTGTCCCCATCCCGATAAAATAATTGGAAATTTTTTCAGCTATCCATGCAATACATAAAAATATTATTCCGTAAGCCAATCCTACAAAAAGTATGACAAAAGGGATTGCCCATATCATATGGTAGTGTTTGAAACTCAGTCCTATCCACCAGAACCAGAGAATACCGATAAAAAAACCGTACCAGAACCATGTTTTTTTATCTTGTTGAAGTAGAAGATAGAGAGAAATGATAGCTAAAAGAGTGTTAATCAGTGCAGAGGAGAAGCCATAATGGTTGAGGTAGATAAAAGCTGAGCTCAAAAGGGAGATAGCAAAGCCTCTTATTAGTACAAAGGTGCTAATATATTGTCTAATTTTATTCAAAAGGATTCCTCATGGGACAACAAGGTAGCGTAATTGGTTCACTTGCACCACTACTTATTTTATTTGCAATTTTTTATTTTTTAATCATCAGACCACAGCAGAAACAGCAAAAAGCACACAAAGAGATGCTTGAAGGCTTAACCAAAGGTGACAATATTGTCACTTCAGGTGGACTTATCGCGGTGATCGTTAAACCTGAAGAAGATTTTATCAAAATCAAATTAAATGATGACACGATTGTCAAGCTTGACAGAGCATTTGTTGCCAGAAAGGTTGAAGCAGGTAATGAAAACGCTTAATTTCAGAGTTGTTCTTTTTGCTTTTGCACTTATTTTTGGAGTGGTTTTTTCCATTCCTTCCATTATGCAAAGTAAAAGTGGAGAAAAGATCACGTTAGGGCTTGACCTTCAGGGCGGGCTTCATATGTTGCTTGGGATCAAAAGTGAAACAGCTATAGAATCCCGTATAAAATCAATGGCGGGAACGATCAAATATATTTTTGATGATGAAGAGATCATTTTTGATGATCTTCGTATCGTGGAGGGTAAACAGATCACTTTTGAATTACTTGACAAGGATGATGTTGCTAAAGCCAAGACCCTTTTGAAAAAAGAGCTTCCGGGTACAGTATTGAGTGAGAATGGCTTAAAATTCTCAGTTGAAATGACACCCAAAGAGGCAAAAAGAACCAAACAAAATGCCATTAAACAGGCAGTAGATACCATACGAAACAGACTTAATGAATTTGGTCTTGCCGAGCCTACAGTGGCAAAGCAGGGTGAAGACAAGATCCTTGTAGAAGTACCGGGTATCAAGACACAGGCGGATGAACAGCGTATTCGTGAACTTATTGCCCGTGCGGCACACCTGCAGCTTATGGCAGTCGATGAAGACAGAGCAGCCAGGGTGATGACAATGAACAGTAATGAAGCCAAAAAATATGGTGATGTTATCCTACCTGATGTCTATGATGAACAAAGACGTTATCTGCTCAGACAGATACCAGTATTAGATGGTTCTAAACTGACGGATGCTAAAGTAGGATTTGATAAAAATAACCAACCGGTGATCAACTTTGCACTCAATGGAGAAGGATCAAAGATCTTTGGTGATTATACAGCTAAGGCTGTAGGCAAACGTATGGCAGTTGTACTTGATAATAAGGTCTACTCTGCTCCGGTCATTAGAGAGCGCATTGGCGGCGGACATGTACAGATTTCTGGTAACTTTAAACTCAATGAAGCACATGACCTTGCGATTGCTTTGCGTTCTGGAGCATTGCTTGCTCCTGTATATGTCATGGAAAAACGTTCTGTAGGACCCAGCCTTGGAGCAGATAATATTAAAGCAAGTTCTCTAGCGTTAGCTTTAGGGTTTGTACTGGTTGTACTTTTTATGATTCTTTATTACGGTATGGCAGGGGTGATTGCCAATGTGGCGCTGGTAGGAAACCTCTTTTTGATTATTGCAATTATGTCACTTTTTGGTGCAACACTGACGTTGCCAGGTATGGCAGGTATTGTCCTGACGGTAGGTATGGCAGTGGATGCGAACGTGATCATTAATGAACGTATACGTGAACTGCTGCATGCAGGCAAGTCGGTAGCAAAAGCTGTTGAAGATGGGTATGATAAAGCTTTTACCGCCATTTTAGATGCGAACGTAACCACACTGATCGCAGCAGTGGTACTTTGGGCATACGGTACAGGACCACTTAAAGGATTCGCTTTGACGATGGGGATCGGTATTTTGGCATCGATGCTTACAGCGATTGTCGGGACACATGGGATGTATCAGTGGCTTATGCCAAAGATAGACAGAAAAAAACTGGGATTGTGGTTTGGTATTAAAACAGAGGGAGCAAAATAATGGAAGTCTTTAAGTATAAAAAACCGCTCTCTTTGATGAGCAAAAGTAAACGTTTTGGTGTGCTCTCTTTGGCATTGGTAATTATATCACTGGGACTCATTTTTACCAAAGGTTTTAACTATGGGCTTGATTTTGCCGGTGGTACACTGGTACAAGTGCATTATGAGAAGAAAGCACCGATAGAGGCAGTGAGAAAAGCGATTGCACAAGATAAAAACTATGAAAGTGCGAGTGTTACCTATTTCGGAAATGATAATGAGATTATAATACGTACCAAAAACAGTTCCAAAGCATTGGGTAAAGATATGGGTGATACGATGCGTGAGCTGCTTAAAGGCACAGGGAACTTTGAAATAAGAAGGGTTGATATGGTTGGAGCCAAGGTAGGTTCTGAGCTGAGAGAAAAAGGATTGATGTCTCTCTTCCTGGCGATTCTTGGTATTCTTATCTATGTCTCTTTCCGGTTTGAGTGGCGTTTTGCTGTAGCATCAGTTATGGCACTTGTGCATGATGTTACCATTGCTATGGGAGCGGTAGTGCTTTTTGGGATAGAAGTAAACCTCGATACCTTGGCAGCACTGCTTACTATTCTCGGATATTCTCTAAATGACACGATCATTGTTTTTGACCGTATCCGTGAGGGTATCAGAGACATTAAAGATCCAGATCTGGCAGGGATCATTGATGAATCTGTTACCCAGACACTTTCAAGAACAACACTGACTTCATTGACGACATTCTTTGTTGTTCTGACACTGTTCGTCTTTGGTGGGGAGATCATTCGAGGGTTTAGTTTTACACTTTTGGTGGGTGTAGTTGTAGGTACCTACTCTTCTATTTTTGTAGCATCTCCTATTTTAATGTGGCTTGGTTTCTCTGTGAGTGACTTTAGAGAAAAAGAAGCAGCAAAACTCAAAAGAGAGAAAGAAAAAGAGAAAATGCGTGCTATGTATGAGAATGGTACGCTATAATATTGGCTAAGTATCATTAAGGAGTAACTATGCAATGGGGAAAAGTTTTTTATATCTTCTTTACGTTGATGTCATTGACAACATCAGCAGCATTTTTGTATGAAGATTCACTGGTGGCACTGTTTGTCGCTGGTTCGGTCAATATGGTTTCTACGATACTGAAGATCGGAGTAAGAAATATACTCTCTGCGGAACTTCTGGCAGGTTCACTTGTAGCAGACTTGCATTTGATCCCTGCATTTTTTGCTATGAAATTTTATGAAAATAGAACTATGGCTATTGGACTTGTGATCGGTGCAGTGATCGCCAATCTCTATACGATCATTGTCTCTATGATAGAAAGTTCAAAAGAAAAAATAGATTTTTGATCTTGACTGGGTATATAATAGCATGAAAGATTCGTATGATGAAGCATGTGATTAAACTGCCTACACTTGCAGGCAACAACAGTGAAGAAAAACGTAAAGAGATAAAAACGTATTTTCAAAGCTGTTATAAACGTTATGAATCACTTTTCAATATAGTAGCAGATAAAGATGCCTACTTTCAAAAAGCTGATCCTCTTCGACATCCTATTATCTTTTACTATGGACATACTGCTACCTTTTTTATCAACAAACTCAAACTTGCCAAGATCATTGATACACGCATAGATCCGAATCTGGAGTCTATTTTTGCCGTAGGTGTAGATGAAATGAGTTGGGATGATCTCAATGATGCCCATTATGAGTGGCCGACGCTTTCTCAGACACAGGCATATCGCGACAAAGTTTATACCCTTGTTTCTGAACTGATCGACAGTTTGCCGTTAACATTGCCTATCACTTGGGAATCCCCCTGGTGGGTAATCCTGATGGGGATAGAACATGAAAATATCCATCTGGAAACTTCTTCTGTATTGATACGCCAACTCCCTTTTGAGAGTATTAGAGAAGACAGACGCTGGCAAGAGTGTATGCAATATGGTGAGGCACCACAAAATGAACTCTTAGAAGTTACTGCAGGAAAGGTAACTCTCGGTAAGAGTAAAGATGCCATACTTTTCGGCTGGGACAATGAGTATGCTACGCATCAGGCAGATATTCCTGCATTTAAAGCATCCAAATATTTAACATCCAACAGTGAGTTCCTTGCTTTTATACAGGATGGTGGATATGAGAACGATATTTTCTGGTGTAATGAAGGCAGGGCATGGAAAACATTTACCAAAGCTAAGCATCCTCTTTTCTGGAAAAAGAGTGAAAACGGATATATACTCCGTACACTTAGCCGAAAGATAGCACTTCCGCTGAATTGGCCTGTGGAAGTAAACTATCTGGAGGCAGAAGCGTTTTGTAAATGGAAGAGTCAGAAAGAGGGTATTACAGTGAGGCTTCCTGCTGAAGATGAATATATCAGATTGCAGGATGTGTGTGATATACCTTCCTATCTTGAGTGGAGAGATAGAGGTGAAACAATAGCCAACATTGATCTTGAAGGCTTTGCTTCCTCTGTGCCCGTGGATCACTATAGACACGGTGACTTCTATGATGTCATAGGGAATGCATGGCAGTGGTCGCGTACGCCTATCTACCCTTTTGAGGGCTTTAAAGTGCATCCTGTCTATGATGATTTCACTGTTCCAACCTTTGACGGGAAACACAATCTCATCAATGGCGGATCATGGATAAGCTGTGGAAATCTTGCTACACAAAAGAGCCGTTACGGATTTAGACGCCATTTCTATCAGCATGCAGGTTTCAGATATGTGGAGAGTGGATATACGGAGCAAGTAACCACCAATAGTTACACCACCGACAGTATTATTTCTCAATATTGCCACTTTGGATGGGGTGAGAATAGATTGAAAGTAGAGAACTATCCTGCAAAATGTGCAGGTATTGCTTTGGCATATATGAAAAACAGACCAAAACGAAAAGCGTTTGATATCGGTTGTGCTATTGGGCGCAGTACATTTGAACTTGCACGGGGGTTTGATGAAGTGATCGGTGTGGATTTCTCCACCCGTTTCATACAGGAAGCCCAAAAACTCAAAGAGAATGGCATACTCCGGTACGTTATGCCTACAGAAGGTGACTTGGAAACATTTCATGAAGTGAGTCTTACTGCCTTTGGTCTGGAAAATGAATGTAAAAAAGTAGCATTTTGGCAGGCGGATGCCTGTAATCTCAAACCGATCTTCAAAGATTTTGATCTTATTTTTGCAGGTAATCTTTTGGATAGACTCTATGATCCTAAAAAGTTTTTGGATTCGATCGCTTCACGGCTTAATGAAGGCGGATTGTTCATTATGACATCTCCGTATACCTGGCAGGAAGAGTCTACACCTAAAGAAAAGTGGATAGGCGGGTACAAAAAAGACGGAGAAAATGTGAGTACATTAGAGGGACTCAAAGAGATTCTTGAACCTCAATTTGAACTGTTTGACAGACAGGATATTCCTTTTGTGATCCAAGAGACAGCCAGAAAACATCAGCATACAGTTGCAGAAATGACAGTATGGAAAAAGAGATAAAATATGTTTGAAGCTGTAGAGAGAAAAGGTACTTATGCTGTTAAATTGGATGAAACCAAAAAGAAATTCGGTATGGATGATCTTTTACCCCTTTGGGTAGCAGATATGGATCTAGCTTCGCCTGAGTGTGTGCAAAAAGCGATGCAGAAAAGAGCCTCACATCCTATTTACGGCTATACGGTCTATCCCCAAAGATATTATGATGCTATTAGCAAATGGGTGAAAAAGCGTTTTGATTGGGAGATAGAAGAGGAGTGGATCGTACCGTGTTACGGTGTTGTTCCTTCTATCAATTTTGCCATTGAAGCCTATAGTAAAGAGGGTGATGGGATACTTATTCAAACACCGCTTTATCCTCCTTTTGCTTCTTCTGTAAAACACAGGAACAGAACATTGCTTGACAATACACTGATCTATGAAAATAATGCATACTATATTGACTTTGAGGATTTTGAGAAAAAAGCAAAAGATGCAGTACTTTTTCTACTCTGTTCCCCACACAATCCGACAGGAAGAGTATGGAATAAGGAGGAGTTGGAGAGGATGGTAGCGATCTGTACGATGTATAATGTCTTGATCATCTCTGATGAGATCCATGCCGATATTGTCTATACTAAAACACACCATATCCTAGGAAGTTTTGAGAAGGCACGTAACAGATGTATTATACTCAATGCGCCTTCCAAAACTTTCAATGTAGCAGGGCTCAATACCTCCTATGCGATCATCCCCGATAAAAAGCTTCGTAAGGCTTATAATATAGAGCAACAAAGATCAGGTATCACAAACGGCAATCCGTTCGGGATAGAAGCACTGATAAGTGCCTATGAAGAAGGTGAGGCTTGGCTTGGGGAACTTAAGAAGTATTTAGAAGCCAATATAACGTATGTTAGTTCATTTATAGAAGCACACCCTTTTCCCATAAGAACGATCTCTACTGAAGCTACTTTTTTAATGTGGCTTGACTGTAGGGGATGTGGTGTCAGTCAGGAAGTACTTGTGGATTTTTTTGTACATCATGCAAGGCTTGGGCTGAATGACGGATTGAGTTTCGGTCAAGCAGGCAAAGGGTTTATGCGTTTGAATATAGGAACATCAAAAGAAGTTTTAGAAGAAGCGATGCAGAGATTATCGTGTGCATATAAGGAAAAAATATGAGACAGTTTGTTATATTCTATATGTTACTAACCTATTGGGCATATGGCTTGCCTTTAGGTATAGAAGAAGCTATTAAAAGATCCGGTATTCCCAAAAAAGATATCAGTATTTATATGAAAGAAGCAGGAAACAGCAGCCATATTATTGCATCCCTTAATGAAAATCAATCCAGAACACCGGCTTCTGTCATCAAAGTACTGACAATCTATGCAACTATTTTAAAGTTAGGTTTTAACTACAGATGGCCAACCCAATTCTATACGGCAGGTTTTCTTAGTAAAGGTGTGCTGCAAGGTGATCTTGTGATTAAAGGATTTGGAGATCCTACACTTTCAGATAAAGATCTTGAAAATATTGTAGACAATATTTATCGCTATGGTGTACACAGGATCAAAGGCAATATTGTCATTGACCGCTCTTATTTTCAAGTAGGCACAAAAGACAGTTCAGGCTTTGATGAACACCCATACAGCCCCTATAATGCTATGCCTGATGCTATGATGTTCAATGAACGTGTCAGTACCATTTGTGTTACACCCAATAAAAACAGTGTGACAAAAAAAACAGTCGATCACAGTTATACATTACTTAACAAATTAAAAGGGGTCAATAAGCCTTGCAGTGGCAGATACTCATGGCCTGGTGTCAGGATAGACAAATCTCATATCATACCGACTGTCTTGCTTCAGGGAAAGATTTCCAAACGGTGTGGTAAACGCAATATTTGTAAAGTAGTGACTAAACCTTATCGATCATTCTACTATGCATTAAGAGATAAGTTAGAAGAGAAAGGTATTACTGTAGAAGGTACACTTCGTTTAAAAAAAGTACCTCCTTATGCAAAAAGACTTTTTACACATTATGCCAAACCTTTGGAAGAGATAGTCTCCAAAACAGCTAAAAAGAGCAACAACCTTTATGCGCGACATTTACTTCTTCTTTTGGGAGCTAAGCAATATGGTGCTCCTGCTACACTTGATAAAGGACGAAGAGCAGTTGAAACCATCTTGAGAAGTAAAGGTGTATTGGGCTTTGGTGCATTAAAAATAGATAATGGATGCGGGCTTTCCCGATCTGCAAAACTTACTGCAAAACTTTTGGCAGATATGTATGATAATGCATATGAGAGATATGGACAAAGGTGGATGAATATTCTCTCTGTCGCAGGTGTGGATGGTACAATTAAAAAACGTTTTCGCGGTACGGTTGTCAAGAATCATGCCTGGATGAAAACAGGAACATTGAAACGGGTAAAAAATATCGGTGGATATGTAAAGAGTAAGTCAGGAAAATTCTATACAGTTGTAATACTTGTAAATACCAAAAAAGGAAATTGGAGAGCTTCCGGGCTGCAAAATAATATTATCAAATGGTTGGTAGAGCATAAAGATGCAGTTGTTCAGCCAGTCAATATCAAAAGTGAATTATGGGACATAAAAACCAAGAGTCCTTCTTCATATGAAATTTCGTCTTTGCAAAAATATTACGTACAGGCAGGTGCCTTTACCGATATTCCCAGTAAGCAGTATTTACAGCGTATTGAGCATTTAGGGTTTCGCTACAAAGTACGTTACGGAAATAGACATAAAGTGCTTGTTGGTGCCTATAGTGATGAACAAAAAGCACGGGAGGTATTGGCAATCATTCGCAAATATATTAATAACGGAGCTTTTTTACTCAAAGAATAAATTGAATCCTCTGAACGTCTAGGCTATTCAGAGGGTTCAATAGTCTATTCTCTTAATCAGGCTGACTACTATACGGTAAGATTGGCATTTCTTTATAAATTTTTTTCTTCAATATGCTCTTATCATCTCTTTATTTTTTTTCTATACTGATTTCTATGAATCTTGAGATAGGAGATAAAATGAGTATTCTTGATATATTGACTAAAAAAAAGAAAAAGAGTATATATGGTGAAATTCATGAACTTTTGAATCTATTTACTGAAATGTCATTGAAAATACCTATGCAAAAAAGAAAAAATTTATTTGATAACGAAGTGTACTATCCTATTATTTTTAGTTATTTTTTGGGTGCTATGGATTACTTAGGACAAAATAATAATGTCAAGAAAACAGAGACAAGAAAAATATTTCAAATATACCTTGCCAATAATTTTACAAACGGAGATATGAAAATAGCAAAGTCTTTGAACTGTTTTGTATGGGAGTTAAGTAAAGAGAGCAAAGGTATGGAATATATGAGGAGAGGAAGAAATACATTTAAAAGTTGGATGGAGAACAGATTTGAAAGTTCTTCCTCATTAAATCGTTTATTGATTGAAGCAGAGGAACAATAGTTTTTAAATCTTAACCCCAACTACGCTATAATTTCCTAAAAATTTAGGGCAGCAATGAACTTTGAGACATACCCCTTTGAGAAACTTAACCTTCTTCTTGAGAATGTAGAACCAAACAGTGACCACACACCACTTTCTTTGACCATCGGTGAACCCCAGTTTGCTACACCACAATTTATTTTGGATGCATTGAATAAAAGTGCTTCACTGCTTAACAAATATCCGAAAACAGCAGGAGAAGCAGAGTTAAGAGAAGGGATGCTGAAGTATCTTGAAAACCGTTTTTGTTTACGCCTAGAAAACAGACAGATCATCCCAACCTTTGGAACAAGAGAAGTACTATTTAACTTTCCACAGTTTCTACTGTATGATGTTGAAAATCCTGTCATGGTCTTTCCTAATCCCTTTTATCAAATCTATGAAGGAGCAGCTAAAGCATGTAGAGCAGATGTGATTTACCTAAATCTCAATGAAGCAAATGATTTTCAGCCGGAAGTAAATGAAGAAGCGCTTGCCAAAGCAGACTTTGTTATACTCAATTCACCCAATAATCCGACAAGCTCAGTGATGCCTATGGATGCTTTAAAGCAGTGGGTAAAGTTGGCACTCAAACATGACTTTGTTTTGCTTAATGATGAGTGTTATGCCGATCTTTATCTTAATAAGCCTCTGCCGTCGTTACTCAATGCAAGTATAGAAGCAGGTAATGAAAGTTTTAAAAATATATTGGTCATCAACTCTATCTCCAAGCGTTCTTCCGCACCGGGACTTAGAAGCGGGTTTATTGCAGGAGATGCCGAGATTCTTAAAGCCTATATGGTGTATCGTACCTATGTCGGATGTGCCTCGCCTCTACCTTTACAGTATGCTGCAACTGTAGCTTGGGCAGACCAGACACATGTGGATGTGTTTAGGAAGAAGTATAAAAAGAATTTTAATATTGCCAAAGAAGTACTAGGAGTAGATGCACCTGAAGCGACCTTTTATATTTGGCTAAAAATAGAAGATGAAATTGACTTTACCATAAAGCTCTACCAAGAGTACAACCTCAAGGTGATTCCTGGTTCATTTCTGGGGCGTGAGGGTGAAGGCAAAGGGTATATACGACTTGCGCTGGTGTATGAAGCAGACAAGACAAGAGAAGCATTAGAGAGAATAAAATTAGCATTGGAGAATAATTAAATGGAAACCCCAGAAATACACGTAGAAGAGTTAAAAAAAGATCCGGAGTTTTTAGCAAATATCAAAAGACTGGAACAGGAGTGCAAAGAAGAAGAGAGCATTGCCAAGGGATATCAGCTTTTAGATGCCCATTTGGTGATAGAATCATCTGAAGATGAGATCAATGAAGTCTTTACGTTTATTGTCAATACAGCCTTTGACAGATTGGCAGAGTATCTCTCTGAGCATAAGTCATTTGATGTTGTCAACAATTTAGAAGAGAGAGCCATTGCAAGAGCCATCTATGAACATGCCATCCAACGCTATAGTGAGAATGACAAGAAAGCAGCCAAAGAGATGTTCTTGGTGCTTTATCACACCATAGATCATGAAGGGCTTAAAGAAGCGATGATGATCCATGCCTGTGCAGTTATGGCTGGGATCAGTTTTGAAGATTTTATTGAAGAGATGGTAGATGTGAATGATATTGATCCGAAGGATCCTTTGGCATTTTTCATTCAGACCTTTGTGCAGCCAAATGATATGCTGCTTGCTATGTATGCCAACTATGTAGAACAGGGAAAAGAAGAGTTAAAAGTTTTGGAAAAGAGTAAGGAGTCATAGCGTGAAAATACACTTTATCGGCATAGGAGGTATAGGGCTCTCAGCTTTGGCAAAATTTTTGCATAATGACGGACATAAAATCTCCGGTTCAGACATCAAACAGACAGAGATCACCAATGACCTGGCAACCAATTTTGATGCCAAGATCACTATTCCTCACCATGAAGATGCAGTCATTGGTGTGGAGAGGGTCATCTACTCTGCTGCGGTACGTAAAAATAATCCGGAGTATCAAAAAGCTCAGGCATTAGGTATTGAACTGCTTTCAAGAAAAGAGGCACTCAAGTTCATTTTAGGTGAAAAAGAGGTATATGCGGTAGGTGGGGCACACGGGAAAAGTACGACTTCAGCAATGCTTGCTTCCATCATTCCTGAGTCCAATGCCCTTATCGGTGCGATCTCCAAAGCGTTTGGATCCAATGTACGAAACTATCCTAACGACAAGGTGGTCTTTGAAGCAGATGAAAGTGATGAAAGTTTCTTGAATTCCAACCCGTATCTGGCTATTGTGACAAATGTGGAACCTGAGCATATGGAGTACTATGAGTATGATGAAGAGCGTTTTTACAATGCTTACAGAAACTTTCTTTCTTTAGCTAAAGTGCGTGTGATCAATGCAGAAGATGAATTCCTCTCTTCACTTGATATGCAGAGTATTAAACTCTATCCAAGCCAAGATATTAGAAATATAGAATTTGTATTGGTAAATGGTGAACCGCACACAAAATTTGAATTTTTGGACTTGGGTACTTTTGAAGTTTTCGGTTTTGGAGCACATATTGCATTGGATGCGGCACTGGCTATTTTAGCAGCGTTGGAACTTGGTGAAAAACTGGAAGAGATACGACAAAATCTTTTGAAATATAAAGGAATAAAGAAACGTTTTGATATTGTGCAAAATCAGGAGAAGTGTGTGGTCATAGATGACTATGGGCATCATCCTACAGAGATTAAGGTAACAATGGAATCTTTGCATAGTTATAAAAATCTACGTAATTTTACACAACTCAATGTCATTTGGCAGCCGCATAAGTATTCCAGAACTATGGATAACCTGCAAGGATTCGTAGAGTGTTTTGAAGGGGTGGATGAGCTTGTCATTCTTCCTATCTGGTCTGCAGGGGAATTAGAAGTAGACATAGATCTAAAAGGTGCATTCTCCCGCTATAAACTACTTATGGCGGACAGCGTGACAAAGGAAGACGGTGTTGTTAAAGTTTTGCGTGACGGAAATATTATACGTGAATATGCTGAAGGCTTGGTGACGGCTTTTGGTGCCGGAGATATTACCTATCAGATACGTGGAGAGGCATAGATAGATGCTTGAACAGCAGAATAATGAAAAATCCATTATTCAAAAACTGGATCTTGATGGATATCTCTCACAGTTCAAACAGTTTTTAGCCAGAGAAAAACCTGTAGCAATGCAGGGAGATATCAATCAGCATTACCGTTATATACAGGCACTTTCAAAGGTACAGTTTCCCCTGCCAAAGCAGGTACCCAATCTTGATAATGAATTGGCACGTATCAAAAAACAGGCAGTACTTGGTTTAGATGAGATTTATGCTTTTGTAACGATGTTCTCTTATTTTAACAGTTTAAATGCCGCAGGTTTCACTGAGCCGCTCATTTCATGGATACAAAGTATAGAGATACCTGAGGAGATTGTAGAGATCATAGGCTATTTCACGGAAGAGGGAGATATCAACCCTGAACGTGATCCTGAACTCTATAAACTTGAACGTGCGATCAAGCAAAACAAAACAGAGATCAAAGAGACACTTTATAGATTGACACATTCTTCGAAACTCAGAGATTATCTGGTAGATACACAGGTGCATTTTAACGGTGGAGAAGAGACACTTTTAGTACGTGGCGGGTTTAATAATGCCATTAAAGCAACAGTAGTAGCCCGAAGTTCTGCAGGGTTTTTTTATATCCTTCCCCAAAGTATCTCTCATTTAAAAGAGAAAGAATCAGCTCTGCTTTCTGGTAAAGAGGCGATCATCTACCGTTACTGCAAAGAAATATCCGCAATCTTTTTTAAATGGGAGCGTTTTTTACATTTTATTAACAAAGAGTATGACCGTTTTGATCACTATCAGGCACGTGTACAGTTTGCCAGAGCCAAAGAGTATGCTTTTGTTTTGCCAAGCAGATCCAAGCGTATCAAACTTCAAGACTTTGCCCACCCCGCCATAGAAAATCCGGTACCAGTAACAATAGATATGCATAAACAGATCATGCTGGTTACCGGAGTGAATGCCGGAGGTAAGACCATGCTGCTTAAATCTATTTTAAGCGCCGTATATATGAGTAAGTACCTGCTGCCATTCAAATGTGATGCCTCCAAAACAGAGGTAGGACATTATAAAAGTATAGAAGCAGTTATCGATGACCCACAGTCTGTGAAGAATGATATCTCAACTTTTGCAGGACGTATGCAGGAGTTCGCCAAACTTTTCAATAAAGAAGATGCTATTGTAGGTGTAGATGAGATAGAACTAGGTACAGACTCCGATGAAGCAGCAAGTCTCTTTAGGGTGATGCTTGATGAACTTCGTAAAAAAGGCATCAGCTTTATTGTCACGACACACCATAAACGTTTGGCATCACTTATGGCAAGTGATGATGAGGTAGAACTCATCGCTGCACTGTACGATGAAGAACGTCGTTTACCTACCTATACCTTTTTGCAAGGAAGCATTGGTAAGTCATATGCCTTTGAAACAGCAGAGCGTTATGGCGTACCTATAGGCATAGTGAAGCAGGCAAAGAGAGTCTATGGCGAAGACAAAGACAACCTCAATGAACTCATAGAAAAGTCTACCTCACTTGAGCGTGAAATGCGTATGAAAATAGCCAAGATAGACGCAGAGCTAAAAGCAGTAGAAGCGAAAAAAGTTAAGTTGGAAGAGGATGAGTTTAAACTTCAGGAGCAACATAGAAAAGCTATAGCGACACTTGAAAACCGTTACAATGCAGCAACAAAAAAGGCACGTGAAGCGCTTAAAGTCAAAGAGTCAACAGAGGGCAGGCGACTACTTAATGTGGCACATCAACGTAAAGACTTCAAACAAAAAGAGTTGGCTAAGGTGGATGAAGCACCTTTAAAAGAGGGCGATAAAGTAAAGTACCGTTCTCACAAGGGTGAATTAATCTCTTTACGTGGGAAAGATGCAACGATTATTGTGGATGGTTTGAAGATGCGTGTGCCACTTTCTCAGCTAAAGAGAAGAGGTGACACTCCACAAGTCAAACTCAAACCAAAACCACGAAAGCCAAAAGCAGATGTAAATGTAGAAAAATCCGGTGCTTCTGTCTCTGTGAAGTTACTTGGTATGTATGCAGATGAAGCTATTGATACGGTAGATAAATTCCTCTCAGATGCATTGGTCAATAATCTCAGTGAAGTGCAGATCATTCACGGTACAGGTGGAGGAGTTCTGTCAAAATTGGTGACAGAATATCTTAAGAAACATCCAAAAATCCAAAAATTCTATAGAATGCCGGGGAATTTGGGAATCACAGTTGTTGAACTATAACCCTTTTTTTAACTCCAAAAGGTATAATATATGCATTAAAATGTTTGTAGGAGTATGCAGTGGATATTGCAGATGTAAAAAAAGAGTTAAGCAGTGATGAAAAATTACTTGAGAGTGCCTTTAAATTAGAGACACTTTATAAAAAATATAAATTTATTATTTGGGGTGTTGTTGCAGTATTGTTTCTTTTGTTTGCCGGAACAAAGATAATGGAAGCAATAAAACAGGCAAAATTGGAAGAGGCGAATAAAGCTTTTTTAACATTACAAACAAAAGCGGATGATACATCAGCATTGGCTATACTTAAAGAGAAAAATCCGACACTTTATGCACTTTTTATGTATGCCCGATCAGCTAAAAATAAAGATACGAAAACATTAAATGCATTAGCTGGAAGCTCTAATGAAGTGATTGCTGATGCAAGCCGATATACGGCAGGGGTCATTGAAAAAAAGCCGGTAGATTCAAAGCTCTATAAAGAGATGGCATTTCTTGAAGAAGCCTATCTTTCCATTAAATCTGGAGATGTAAACAAGGCTAAAGAAAAATTGGAGCTGATCGATGAGCATTCCCCTCTTTCAATGGTAGCGCAGCTTCTTATGCATTCTACATTAAAGGCTAAATAATGCAAAAATTATCTTTGTCTATCTTTTCTTTTATCTCTTTAATGACGGCATCATTGATCTTCTCAGGATGCAGCAGCAAGCAGTATTTTGAACCGAAGCAGACATTTTCGGCATCTAATGCTGCTAATTCATATGGCGGTACTATTGTTGACCTTAGCCGTGACGGAGCAACACTTAAAAACGGAAAGTACATCGGTAAAGCAGGAGTCAGTACCATTGATCTTGGTGAAGGATACAGGTTTCTAAGTGAAAGTCCTTCCTATGTATTGGCGGGTAATGCTGAAGGTGTTTTGAAAATTATTGATAAAAGTACAGGAGATGCGGTAAGAGCGGTAGCATTACATGTGCCTATTGTTTCTGCAACCATTAAAAACGGGGTCATAGCCTATATCTTGAATAATAATGCTTTTGGTGTCTATCAGATAGCAGATAACAGAAAAGTGATTGAGAGCAGATCTGAGAGAACATTTGCCATTGATACAAGAGCAGCAAGTCCAATGTTTATAGATAATTTGGCAGTTATGCCGATGCTTGATGGTAAACTGATTATTGTAAATGGAAAAAATACAGAAGACGCAAAGGTGGTCTACCTCAGTAGTGAAAAAGTCTTCAATAATGTGGTCTATCTTTCTCGTATGGGTAATACTATGGTTGCCGCAACACCGAAAAAATTGATCACTTTAGGTAACGGAGGTAAGAGAGAGTATCGTGCCAATATCTCTGACGTAGCAATTGCAGACGGGAATGTTTATCTTTTCACAAAAGAGGGAGATATCATTAAGCTGGATATCGCACTTAATCCATTAGCGAAAAAGAGATTCAAATATGCACACTTTTCTGCATCAACAGCATTTGGCGGAAAAGTATTTGCTTTAGATCAGGAAGGCTCGCTTATTGTGCTGAACAGTGATTTAAGCAAATACAAGGTATACGACCTTGGTGAAGTTGACAGTCCGGTATTTATTACTGGAAGCAAACTCTATAAAGACGGTAAGATCATTGAACTTTCAAAATTAGGTTATGAGTAGTAACAGTAATTTACTATGATAAGAACGCAAAACGAACAAAGTACGTTTTTGCTACGTTAACACTGGGTTGCCTTCAGCAGGCAGCTCAATCGACTAGTCGATTTTAAAGGAGTTGGTATTTCTAATTTATTAGTTGCCTTTGAAGAGTATTTGAGTGTTACCAAGGCACTTGATACACTTACGGTCTCCTCTTACCTTGGTGACTTAAAACAGTTAGAACTGTTTACGCAAAAAATACTTACAAAACTTGATACTACGGATGTATTGAAATTTTTAGCAACATTTGAAAATAAACGGACACTCAACCGAAAACTCTCTTCTATCAATACTTTTTTTCATTTCTGTCACATTCAAAGCTTTACCCATGAGAAGATCAAGATTCCTATGGCTAAAGTGCCTAAAAATTTACCTAAGTATTTAACTCCCCAAGAGATCATGTGTGGGTTGGAATTAATAGATAAAAGTACATTGATGGGGTTACGCGACCATGCCCTTATACTCTTTTTGTATGCGAGCGGATGCCGCATCAGTGAAGCACTCAGTGTCCAACGCTCGGATATTTTGGAGGGGTGGCTGAAGATACGTTTTGCCAAAGGAGAAAAAGAGAGGGTAGTTCCTTTGGCTCCAGTAGCTACAGAAGCACTGGATGCATACCTTCAAAAACAGGATATGGCAAGTTCTTATCTGTGGTTAAACTATAGAGGTGAGGTATTAAGCCGTATCTCTGCGTATAAAATAGTTAAAAAATATTTAGGTGTTTCACCCCATGTGCTACGTCACTCTTTTGCCTCTTCACTCATCATAGGAGGGGCTGACTTACGTGTTGTCCAGGAGCTTTTGGGGCACAGCTCTCTTGAGACTACACAGATATATACACATATACAAAAGCAGAATTTGCAAGATACGATGCAAAGTTTCCATCCTTTGAGTTGATTTGGGTATGATTGCAATATGAAAGAGATAGTAGAGTATTTACAACAGAAAAATATTATTTTCAAATCACTTAAAGAAGTAGCACCCAAAGAGTTGGGTTCACGAAAAAAGATCGTACTCTATCTTGGCGTTGATCTTAAAGGGTATTATGTTCTGGTAATGCAAGTTGAAAAGAAAAGCAGAGTGCTTCGAAAAGAGGTAGGAGAGTTTATGGCTTTACATGAAAAAATGGAGCAGTATATTGACAGTAAGATAAAGAAAAAATATATCATCATCAAAGCACCACTCTGCTCTCATGCTAAAAAAATGCTAGAAGAGAATGGATGGAAAATCTATCATGAGTCCGAATAAAATGACAAGTGACCTTGGTACAAAGTATGAAACACTTTTAGCCGATATCGGAAATACCCATTTTCATATATATGATGGTAAAAAAGTGGAACATCTTACACATGCAGATGCTATAGAAAAATATAAAGAAAGTAAACTTTTATATATTTCTGTCAAACATCAACTTTCGCATGAGATAGCTTCTATAAATAAGTGGAAGAGTATCTCATCTTTGATGAAGATAGAAGGTGAGTATGAGACAATGGGTGTTGACAGAAAAGCACTCTGTTTGAGTCATGACAGTGGAATGTTTGTAGATGCAGGTTCTGCTATTACCGTAGATGTGATGGAAAAGGGTACATACTTAGGTGGTTTTATATTGCCAGGGTTGAAGACATATATACAAGGATATAAAACTATTTCTCCTGCACTTGCTACAACATTAGATATAAATTTAGATTTAAGGGAACTTCCTATTACAACAAAAGAGCAGATAAGCTATGGTATAATCGCGTCTGTAAAAGCACTCATAGAGAAACATAGAGCTGAAAAACAGCTTTATATCACGGGTGGAGACGGGTTATTACTCACTACTTTCTTCGAGAATGCTGTCTATGATGAAACTTTAGTATTTAGAGGTATGCTAAAGGCAATAAAGGATAAAAAGATATGTTAACAGTAGCACTTCCAAAAGGAAGAATTGCAGAGCAGACACTAGAGATATTTGCCCAGATTTTCGGTGGAGAATTTAAGTTTGAGGGTAGAGAACTTATTTTGGATATGGGTGATTTCCGTTTTCTTAATGTACGTAATCAGGATGTACCGACGTATGTAAAACATGGTGCCGCAGACATTGGTGTGGTAGGGCTTGATGTTATTACTGAAAAAGAGCTAGATATTATCCAACTGCTTGATATGCAATTGGGTAAGTGTAAAGTTGCCATTGGTATCAAAAATGAAGATGAACTTGACTGGTCACGCCCGAACATTAAAGTAGCTACCAAGATGGTAAACATTACAAAAAACTACTTTGCTAAAAAGGCAGTAGGTGTAGAAGTGGTAAAACTGTACGGTTCTATAGAACTTGCACCTCTTGTAGGACTAGCAGATGCCATTGTAGACATTGTGGAGACCGGTAATACTATGCGAGAGAACGGGCTGAAAGTAGCTGAAGATATCATGGATTCTTCTGCACATCTTATCTCAAATAAAAACAGTTTTTATGCAAAAAAAGAAGAAATTCTTTCTCTGTATGAAAAAATCAAAGCAGTTGTAGAAAGAAATGCCTAACAGCTCCAACTCTCTTGACCTCTATGCCAAAGTAGAGGATTTACTTGGCGTAAAAGAGGCGGCACCTCATCTCTATGCCCATTACCTTCTTTTTTTACAGACTATAGATTTTGACACGCTTTTAGATGTTGGTTGTGGCTCTGGAGACTTCCTCATCCAGATGCAACAAGCATTAGATATACTACAAGTCAAAGGTAT
>JALXCZ010000046.1 GCA_026990595.1 Sulfurovum sp. | reverse complement strand
GGCCACACTTTGACATGAAGATTGCCGTCATCTCCAATGACCGTATCTGCCCAGCAGTACTCCTCTCCCTTTTTTGCATCATTACGGATGCGGGGAACATACCACAGTACCACATGTTCACCCTCAATGTTTTCCGGTTTTTCTATGTAACGCTCTACTCCATCTGCTTTCAGGTCACAACATGAACCCAAAGTAAGCAGGTCTTTATCGCCTTCATTCTCTTTGAACTTAGTGGCAAAGAGTGTCGCATGGTCTCCTCTGCTGTTATCACCAAACTGCCCGTGGTTTGGCTCGATATAGTAGCCCTTGTTTTCATTGGTAGCAGAGACTATTTTGTATGGGTATTTATCTGTCGATATTGTCGGGGTGGGGGCACCCCGACCTACAAACTCGCTACCTTCCTTCTCCCAAAGTTTCCAACTGCCGTCATAGCTGTAAAGATTCTCTTTCTTTCCCAGCGCCATATCAATACGCATGACCGGTCGGTAGATTGCATTGTCACCACACCCTCTACCTTTATTTACGCCTACTACTCTAAAAGAACCGTCATCATAGAACTCAAAACGGTTCTCATAACGATAGTTACATGCCATTGGCCATTTCGGGTTACGGAAATCCTGTGTAAGCATAAAACCATCTCCATTTTTAAGCGCTCTTACCTGAGGACCGTTAAAAGCTAAGACAACAGAGGTAGAAAAAAGCGGACATCCCATCGCATCGTTGTAACCAAAGAGATAGTTGCCGTCTTCTCCCCGAACAAACTCTACCCTTCTGCCTTCTATGTAAGTTTCTGTACTGGTATCTAACTTCTCTCCGCCTTTTTGCTGATAGCTTACATGCCAATCCACGATCTTGGCAGAGGTGACTACAGGCATACCTTTGAAAAAAACATCACGGATCTCCAATCCATCCGAACCTGTCAGTCGGTAGGTGATCTTCCAGCCGTTCTTTTCCAGCACACTGTTCTTTTGACAAAAGTTTTTCATAATATAACGGTTTTGCAAACTTCGTTCACTGATACACGCAGGCGTCGTTGTCTTACCCAAACCAGCCCATTTGGCAGCTGCAAGTTTTAACTCTGTCAGATCCACCACTGCCCAAAGTGCCTGCTCTTTTTCATGGTCGGAGAAGGTAGGAGCCACGCAGAGGTGATCACTGTTTTCACATGGGGACTCTTTCATGGTTCCCCTGACATTTGCCATAGTGATATCTTTTTTCGCAGGCGTAAAACCCAATTCCTTTTTAACTTCAGGTGCATGCAGGGCAATGGTCTGGGCAATATGTGTCAGACGTAACGAGATATCAGGCTGCATCCCCGGGTAACGCTCTACCAAGAGCACTTGACCTGCATCGGTATCGACTACTGCTCTAGTAGTCGTGTTGGTGACAAAGTTGTACTTCTCTGCCTGATAGCAGCTGTGATCCTGACACACTTTTTGTGCTTTTTTATTCAATGTACTAACAATAGCAGGTAGAATACGCATCATATCGTTATGCAGAAGTTTGTTTCCTTGTCTGGTATCTTTAAGAAAATCTGCATTTTGAAGCAGAATTTTTTGTACTTCTTGGGCTTGACTATCCAGTTCACTGTTTTGCAGAGGAAGAACAGCCTGTCCCTTTTTGATCATTGCTTTGATATCTGACAAATAGCTCTGTACTTCTGGTATATTTTGATAGATATTCTTTTCATACTGCGGTAAAATAACCCGTTCTTCAACAGATACTTTTGACTTTAAATGCTTTACTGTAGAACTCTCTTGCGGCATAAACCAATACCCTGCGATTACCAATAATCCAATGAGCAATATACCTATACTGATCTTACTCTCTCTGTTCACCTGTTACCTGCTCCTTGCTGCTTGCATCCTGCTATTTATCCATTCATTTCAAAATAGTAAGGGGGTTGCATTTCGATGTAAATTATAGCACTTAGAGCTAAAAGTAGCATCGCACTGCTCATACGTATTAATATTTTTCTCTGATCAACATCTTGCCAGTGCACGCAAAGCGGTACCATAGCTGCACTTGCAAAAAGTGCCATAAAGAGATGCTGTACCCTAAAGCCGTTGTAGTAATCAAGCAATGTCGCACCCAAAGCAATAAGCGCTGTAAACAGCAGTTGCTGCCAATGCATTTTCGGTGTGGTCTTTGGATCGGTCAGCATAAAAAGAATAAAGACAATAAATGAGACCGAATAGAACCGGTAATACACTGTATCCATGATCAATACCGGATCACTCTTTACAAGAAAAAAATATTGTAACAGCAGATAGATTACAGAAAAACTGACAGGAATAACCCAGCGATCTATTCTATAGAGTATAGATGCCGCCAATAATGAGACAACTATTCCAAGCCACACACTGTCACCCAATTGCCCCAGAACAATATGGGCATCATCATAGAAAAACAGTAATCCTGTCATCAATGCAAAATTGGAAGGATTAAAAAAATGTTCTCCTTTCCATGTTAAAAAATGTTTCTGAAACAAGCCAAAGGCTATAAGCAATATTGTGAGCCACACATGCGGTGTAACCATCATCAGCATTACACCAATAGCGGTAGAAAGGGAAGAGAAAGAAAAAAAAGTAATCTCTTTTTCCTTCACATAAAGCATCAAATGTTCTATGAGTATGGTCGCAAACAGGATCAGCAGAATATGTTCCCATGGAAGATAGATATGCGCTGCATATTTCCCCAGAAGCAACAACAACCCAAGATTGATAAGCTGCTGTAACTGAGGATGTATCATTTTTTCAGATATCCCATTGCCGCAGCAATAATATCATCATCATCTTTACTTCGGGATTTGAGTACAACACGCTCTTTACCCTCTTCCCTGAACTCAATAAAAACATTTTCACCATAAGAAGAGACTTTGGAAATACCCTGTTTGCGTGCCAGAACCTTCATCACGATGACATCGATGAACTGTCTGGTAATGGTGTCAAGTTTACCGAATCTGTCTGCGATCTCTGCTTCTATTTCGTACACTTCTCCTGTACTCTCACAAAGTGAAAGCCTGCGGTAGAGTTCCAGACGCAGTCTGTCTTCTTCGATAAGCTCTTCATTCAGGTAGGCATCAACCGAGAGCTTCATATCTATGTTCTGAGCTACCTCTTTATCCTGCCCGCTGAGTTCTTTAATGGCATCTTCAAGCATGCGAAGGTAAAGGCTGTACCCTATCTGTTTAATGTGTCCGGACTGTGCTTCACCGATTATATTCCCGCCACCACGTATCTCAAGATCATGAAATGCAAGTACTGCACCGCTTCCCAGATCGGAGTGAGACTCCAGTGCCAACAGACGTCGTTTGGCATTATCTGTCAGTCTCTCTTTGTCTGTAACCATAAAGTAACAGTACCCCTCTTTCCCACCACGTCCTACACGCCCTCTAAGCTGGTGGAGGTCAGCAATACCAAAATGGTCTGCCCCGTCAACAATCATCGTGTTGGCGTGAGGCATATGAATACCTGACTCCACAATGGAGGTGGAGAGCAGCACATCATACTCTCCATCTTCAAACTTCATCATCTCATCTTCCGTCTCTTTGGCTGATATTTTGGAATGAAGCACTGCAATGCGTAGCTTAGGAAGTATCTCAAGTAGGACTTTTTTCTTCTCCTCTATACCGGCAATGGAGTTAAAAACGTAAAAAATCTGTCCACCTCTACGCATCTCACGAAGTATTGCCTCTTTGATCACTTTATCATCATAATTCTTCACAAAAGTTCGCACCCCTTGGCGCTCTGTCGGGGGCGTAAGTATCTCCGAGAAGCTCTTCACCTCTGAGAGTGCAAGGTTCAGTGAACGCGGGATGGGCGTGGCTGACATAGAAAGCAAATGCACATCGATTGCCATCTCTTTAAGTGCCTCTTTCTGTTTGACGCCGAATTTATGCTCTTCATCAATGACCACAAGGGCGAGGTTTTTAAATTTGGCGTTAAGCAGTGCATGGGTACCCACCACTACATCTATCGTTCCCTCAGCAAGTCCCTTTAGTGTGGTATTCTTCTCTTTGGCTGTAGAGAACCTGTCAAGCTTTGCCACCCTGATACCATGTTCATAAAAACGCTCTTTGAGACTTTTGTAGTGTTGGGAGCTAAGCAGTGTCGTCGGAGCGATCATCATTGCCTGATAGCCATTTTTAATAGCCACAAACATTCCATTCATTGCAACTTCTGTTTTACCAAAGCCCACATCTGCTGAAAGCAGTCTATCCATCATCTTTCCACTTGCCATATCATCAAGCATTTCATTGATAGCACGCTCCTGATCTTCTGTATGGACAAACCCTGCTTCTGACATAAAGATAGCATGTTCTTCCATATTACGTTTTAATTTAATTCCTTTTTTAAGATGACGTTGGGCAGAGAGGTTAATGATCTGTGAAGCGATGGCAAAGAGTTTCTCTTTGACTTTGGCTTTGAGCTTTTTGAAACTGGCTTTCCCCATACGGTCAAGCACCGGCAACGCCCCGCCCTCTGCTACGTAACGGTCTATGGTTTCCAAATTACTTACAGGAATAAGCAGTGCATCTTCATTCTGATAGTGAATCACTACAAACTCAGAAGAGGCCCCCAGTATCTCTCTCTTTTCTATACCCCTAAAGATACCCACACCATGATTCTCATGTACCACATAGTCCCCAGGTTTGAGTTCGTCCAAAATGATCGTGGCTTTTTTAACACGTTTGCGTTTTACCGGTTTATTCAATGAGAGTATGAGCCTGTCAGCTCCTAAAAGATTAACAATACCATCCTGATAGATGAATTCTATATTTTCAAAGGAAGCCAATTGTGAACCACGAACGATACTCTCATTCTTGGCAATAATGGTGATCTTTTTATCTTTATGGGATTCCAACAGTTTATTAGGATCGACGGTTTCAAGATCACGGTATTTTGTCCCTTCCCCAATAGCAGGAAGTAAAAAAGATTTTCTTGGAACCAAGGGCTCATCCAGCTCATAGATCTCCTTAAGTTCCTCATCGAGATTGCTCGCCAAAACACCTTCAAACTGTTCAAGTGCACTTTCACCCAAGTCATCTAAGTACCAAAGCCCCAGTGAGTCTATATCTTTTACGAATGTGTCATAACTGCTTCGTTCACATCGGTTTTTAAACGCTTCATATTCTGTTTTATCCAGTGCCAGAAATGCCGGAGTGATCTCTAATGACTCCAACTCATCAGAGAGGCGTTTTTGACTACCTTCCTCGTAATAGTGTATGGCTTCCACCTCTTCATCAAACAGAGAGATACGATAAGGTTTCTCCACATGGATAGGATAAATATCAATGATATCCCCACGAAAAGAGACTTCTCCTCTTTGTGCTGCAATATCGGTAAAATGATATCCCCACTGATAGAGCCTGTCTTTTAGTTTATTCAGATCAATCGTATCACCAAATTCAATTTTTATCTTCTCAAAAAGTTCCGGCTTTGGAAAAGGAATAAGCACTGTTCTTACAGGAGAAACAAGCAGTTTTTTCTTTTTACTTGCATGATACAATGAAAGTTGCGTAAACAACATCTGAATATCTTCACCATATGCACGAAGATCTTCCCCTACACTTACACGAAGATCAGGCAGAACAAAGGTATCGTACTCCAATAAATTTGCCACATCTGCGATCTGTGTTGCTTCTTTGTCATCTTTACAAATGAGAAGTTTGGCTTCGACAAGTGTCTCTAGGTATTCATATATATTGCTTTGGTACATGTGCTTTTATCTATCCTTTTTTATAGGGTGTTGTACCATTACAACACCACATATTTAAATAACAATTTTAAATTTTCATCATATTCCAACTAATGGTGTTGTCGTGGGACAACACCCTACGTATTTCTTTGTTTTAAAAATGCTTCAACCACATAAAAGGAACCAAAAACCAAATAATTTTCATCTTCTTTTATCTCATTCTTAAAATAACTATATTCCAAACCTACGGTTTGCAACGCTTTTTCTATCTCTTCTAAAGTTGTTGCACGCTGTGAATCGATTTTAATGATCTCCACACGTTTTACTTTTGGTTTAAGTATTCGCAGCACCTCTTCATAATCCTTGTCATCCAAAGAGTTATAAACAAGTACTACTTTTTCATCTAAGGCTTTTTCTATAGCAAATGCCGCTAAAGGATTGTGTCCTACATCAATACGAATATTAGGAGTCAGTGCATAAAAACGTCCAAAGAGTTCTAAAGATTTTAAATCATTGATATCATATTGTATATTTAAGATATCAAGTGACTTTAAAGCTATTGTAGCATTGTCTACAAGGTAGTCTCCCCAACCTTTGGCTTCGGCTATTTTTTCCAATCCGTAGGGGTCAACCCGTGTGTTGACCTTTGGGCAGACACATAGGTCTGCCCCTACATCCCTTGCAATCTCTTTTGCCACCTCAACCACCTTTTCATAAGGTTGTGGTGCCAACAATGCCTGCGTTTGAATACTACGTATCTTCGTTGCAGCGATCTGCTCAATCGTATTACCCAAAAATGCCTGATGGTCTATACCTATAGGGGTAATGACAGTAAGCTCTTTATCACAAACATTCGTTGCATCAAACTCACCCCCGAGCCCTGCTTCAAGTACCATAAGACCACAATTCTCAAATACTACAAAAGCCAAAAGTGTCGTGTATTCAAAATAGCTCAGTGCATCACTCATCTCTTTACCCAAAAAGCCAAAAAGCCGTTGATGTGCCTCTTCAAGTACCTCATCAGATGCATCATGCCCATCTATCCAGATACGTTCATTAAATTTCAGAATATGCGGCGAAGAGTAATGACCAACACTATAATTTCTACCTTCTGACTCCTCACTTCTGACTCCTTGCCGATAGGCAAGGTATGCGATCATCCTTCCGGTAGAGCCTTTACCGTTGGTACCCACAATATGTACGGTTTTTGGTCGTCTGATATAGGGTTTGAGCATCCCGTAAGCAATATGTACACGCTCATGGTCTATCTCTTTATAATAAAGAGGTTTAGAGTTTAAAAACTTTTTTAACTGCTCACTGCTCACTGTTACCTGCTTACTGACTTCGCACTTACATATGCCAAAAATTCATCCAACGCTTTCTCCAATCCTTTACGTATTGCTTCTGTTCGGAGTGTAGAAGAGGCTAGTGAACTGGCTTGGATATCGGATTCAAAAATAGTAGAGATATTTTTTGTCATTCTACCCTTTTTGGTTATCATATCAAAACGGACTTTGATATTGGCACGATAACGTGTTACATATCCGTCTTCATAAGCAAGAGGTGTAAATGTACTGCCGCTGTAGGCAATACGTATTTGACTCTCCGCCTGAGCTTTTGGAACGATTCGTCCTTTAAAACGTGTATAAACCAGACGATTCATTTCATCTTTTACAAATGGCGCATTTTCCGGTTCTGCCCTGTCTACTATGACTTCTACATACACACTGTCTGTAAACAGTTGTTTGATCATATGAGAAGAGGGTTTGTAGCCACAGGCTGAAATCATGACCATTGTCATGATAGCGAGTAGAGGGTAGAGGGTAGAGGGTAGAAATTGTTTTAAAATATTTTGTATCCGCTTCAATCTTTTTCCTTTAATCAATAGTATCTTTAAATTCTCTACGCACTACTCGCCACACCCTACGCACTTATATCGGTTTCACCGCAAGGTTGACAAGTTTACCAGGTACAACGATCTCCTTGACTACTGTCATGCCCTCAAGCCATTTGGCACCGGCTTCTTTCGCAGCTGCAAGTATCTCATCATTTGCTGCCGAAGGATCTACTTCAATCTCTGTACGTTTTTTCCCGCCTATCATCACCATATATAAAATGCTGTCTTGCTCAAACACTTCTTCTTTTACTTTCAATATAGCACCAAGATTTTCTCTATTGAACAATGCTTCACTTAATTCAGTTGCAACATGAGGGATAATAGGCTCCAAGAGGTTAAGCATAATATACATTCCTTCTGTCCACACTTCAGCATTATCTTGCTTGTCTAAAGCATTAAGTGCTTCCATACATGCTGCAATAAGTGTATTGAAGGCAAAAGTCTTCTCATAGACATCCGTTGACTTTTGCAATGCTTCATAAACTTTCACACGGGCAAGTTTGGATACTTTGTCCAAACTGCTTTGCTCAATCATTGGCAACATTGTGCCTGTCACTTTGGATTTTCTGTCATAAAGCTTTTTAATGAACCTGAATGCTCCTTCAACCGCTGAGTCATTCCACTCAAGCTCTTTGGCAGGAGGTGCAGCAAAAAGAGTAAAGAGACGCGCTGTGTCTGCACCATACTTCTCTACCAGGGCATCAGGATCAACTGTGTTTCCTTTAGACTTTGACATCTTTGCTCCATCCATAAGCACCATACCCTGCGTAAGCAGATTTTCAAATGGCTCATCTATATCATGGTATCCCAAATCACGAAGTACTTTGGTAAAGAAACGTGCATAAAGCAGATGAAGGATCGCATGCTCAATCCCCCCAATATACTGATCCACGCCCAACCAGTAATTGGCATCTTCTTTGTCTATACCTACTTCTTCCCACTTCTTGGGGTTGGTGGCATAACGGAACTGATACCAGCTTGACTGCACAAAGGTATCAAGTGTGTCCGTTTCACGGGTAGCCTCTGCTCCACACTTTGGACAGACGCAATGCTTCCATGTCGGGTGATTGTCCAGTGGATTTCCTTTACCGGTAATCTCCACATCTTCAGGCAAAGCAATAGGCAGATTTTCCACTTTTTCAGCCACAAGTCCACAACTGTCACAATGCACGAATGGAATCGGTGCACCCCAGTAACGCTGACGGCTGATCCCCCAGTTTCTCAGCTTGTAATTGGTTGTCCCTTTACCTACACCTCTCTCTTCAAACTCATTAATAATTGCTATTTTTGCTTCATCGCTGTCTACGCAGGAAAAACGGTTACTGTCAATAAGCTTACCTGTTCCTGTATAGGGTAGTTCATCTCCGCCTTCTATGACGCGTTTAATAGGTAAATGATATTTTGTAGCAAATTCAAAGTCTCTCTCATCATGTGCAGGAACAGCCATCACTGCACCTCCACCGTAAGAACCAAGTACAAAATTTGCCGTCCATACCGGTATTTCTTCGCCGGTAAGAGGATGGATGACTGTAAGCCCTAAGTCATACCCCTCTTTTCCTTCTTTGGCACGCTCTATCTCTGTCATATTTGTGATAGTGACTATTTTTTCTGCCACAGCACTATCTAACAGATTGTTTTCTAACAAATATTTAGTTATAGGATGTTCTGCTGCAAGTGCAGAATAAGTCACACCATAAATAGTATCTGGACGGGTAGTAAATACTGTGTACTTCTCAAAGTTCCCACCAAGTTTCGCTTTACTCTCTGGACTCAGTTCAAATTCAAACTCAAGTCCTTGTGATTTACCTATCCAGTTTTCCTGCATAGTCAGTACCTGATTTGGCCATTTCCCCTCAAGCAGGCTCAGATCATCCAGTAACTCATCAGCATACTTGATAATATCAAGATAGTACCCTGGCATCTCTTTGAGTTGTACTTCATTGTCACAACGCCAGCAACATCCTTCTTCTACCTGTTCGTTGGCAAGAACTGTATGACAGGACTCGCACCAGTTCACCGTTGTTGACTCACGGTAGAGTAGTCCCTCTTCAAACATCTTGATAATGAACTCCTGCTCCCACTTGGTATAAAGCTCATCACAGGTAGCAAACTCCCGTGTTTTTGAAAATGAAAGCCCTAAAGCATTAAGCTCTTTTCTCATATAGTCAATATTACTGTAGGTCCACTCTTTAGGATGACGTCCGTGTTTAATGGCCGCATTCTCAGCAGGCATACCAAAAGCATCCCAACCTATGGGATGCAGTACATTAAAATCCTGCTTTCTGTAATATCTTGCGAAGGCATCTCCTATGGCATAGTTACGCACATGTCCCATATGCAATCTTCCACTGGGAAAAGGAAACATACTTAAGATATATTTTTTCTTTTGTGTTAAAGAATCGGAAGGTTCAAAAGCCTGTTCCTCTTCCCATTTCTCTTGCCACTTGGTTTCAATCTGGCTTGGATTGTAATTCATTGTTTCTCGTCCTTCACATTACCTCTCGTTCCCAACATTCTCGTTGGGAATGCGCCCTGACTCAAAGAAAGAAGTGCCCTTGGGGTGCATACTTTTAGGTGATTAATTTAATTAAAAGGATTATATCTAAGATGGGGTTAGATGTGTCTGTAAAGGTGTAATAGCAGTTGCCCCTTACAGAGATCTTAATATACCAAATACTTACTGAAACGTATTACACTGACTCAGATCACCTGAACTGAGTCCTCGCCTGAACCACTCTACACGCTGTTGGGAACTTCCATGTGTAAAGCTATCTGGTCTTACATACCCTGTCGTCTCTTTTTGAAGTTTATCATCCCCGATGGAGCTTGCAGCTCTCAGTGCTTCTTCCACATCCCCCGGTTCCAGAATATTGAACTGTTTATGTGCGCGATTCGCCCATACTCCTGCATAACAGTCTGCCTGAAGCTCTACTCTTACTTGAAGCGCATTAGATTTGACACTGTTGCCGCCCCAGCTCTGTTTTGCACGTTGTACTTTATCCAGCGTTCCTTGCATATTTTGGATATGGTGTCCTATCTCATGTGCAAGTACATACGCTTGAGCAAAATCACCAGGAGCATTATGACGACGTGCAAGTTCATCAAAGAAGCCCAGATCCAAATAGACTTTCTGATCTACAGGACAGTAAAAGGGACCCATCTGTGCACTGGCATGTCCACAGCCGCTTCGTGTACTGCCACGGTAAAGTACCATAATCGGTTTTTTATATCGTATACCATATTTTAATAATACCTGACTCCAGACATCTTCTGTACTTGCCAGTACTTTTTTGATAAATACTGCCTCTTTTTCATCATGCGCTTTATTGACCGGACTGGAATGACTTCCTCCAACACCTACCAGAGATAGAGGATTAAATCCGGAAAAATATGCTACCGCACCTAATCCCAGGATTGCCCAACCAAATTTTGTTCGAAGCAGTGGCCTAATAAGAGGCCAGATCATCATCATAGTTCCCATGGAAGGCAAACCACGTCCACCACCTCCTGAAGAGTTTCTTCTATCTTCTACATTTCTACTTTCACGTTCATCATCCATTCTCATACGAAAACCTTAGTGTAATATTTGCTTAATTATACCAGTCAAAAGTAAAATTTAACTACAATAGTATTATTGAAAAATTGAGGAGAAATTGTGTCATTAGCCCTTGCAAGAAAATATAGACCTGCTACATTTGATGATCTTATCGGTCAAGAGGCAGTCTCTCAAACTTTATCTCTTGCACTTGATGGCAACCGGCTCTCTCATGCCTATCTTTTCTCAGGTCTAAGAGGCTCAGGGAAAACTTCTACAGCTCGCATCTTTGCCAAAGCTCTGCTTTGTGAAAAGGGAACAACATCCCATCCTTGCGGCACCTGTACCCATTGTATCATGGCTGCAGAGAATCGTCATATGGACATCATTGAGATGGACGCTGCTTCCAATCGCGGGATCGATGACATTAAAGATCTTATAGAACATACCAAATACAAACCAAGCTCTGCACGGTATAAAATCTTTATTATCGATGAAGTCCATATGCTGACCAATCAAGCTTTTAATGCATTGCTTAAAACCCTTGAGGAGCCTCCTGATTTCGTCAAATTCATCTTAGCTACGACCGATCCTCTGAAACTACCTGCAACCATCCTTTCACGGACACAGCATTTTCGCTTTAAAAAGATCCCTCAGAATCTTGTACTTAAGCACTTGGAACATATTTTAAATCTTGAACAAATCGGATATGAAAAAGAGGCTCTAGATATCATTGCACGTTCCGGAGCAGGAAGTTTAAGAGACTCCCTTACACTTATGGATCAAGCCATTGTCTACTCGAAAAACTTCGTAGATGTAAGCACTATAACTGGGATGTTGGGGATCATAGAACCCACTCTTCTTGAGCAATTACTTGATGACATTAACCGTAAAGATAAAAGCAAAATACTGGCATTCATCAAACTCGCAGCAGACTATGAAGCAGAGATGATACTTGATGAACTTACCCTTTATCTTAAAGAGTTACTGCTTACACAGAACAGTAAATTTACCCCTATGATCATAGAACGATTTTTCAGGGTCATTGCAGATGCCAAAGGACTGCTTGCTTTGGGAAGCGATGGAGAGTTTGTCTTGACACTCACACTCTTTAAAATGATGGAAGCCCTTGAGATCAAAGATATTGATGCAATGATACGTGGATTGGAGAAAGAACTCAAAGGTGTTGAAGTCTCCGAGATCATGGTGACAAAACAACCTGAAACTGAGGTGATCACCATTACTGAAGATGAGATTGTTGCTACGCTTCCAAAAAAGAAGGAAAATGACCTTCGGCAGACTCAAGTATCAGAAGTTCAAGAATCAAACAATATACAAAATAAGAATAGTATGACTGACCATGATCAGGATACAGTAACCAGCACTTCGATAAGTTCAGTGGATGAAGTGAATAAAGTGGCTGAGCCTGTCGAAGCCAACCCTCATCAAAAAACCTTTACTGCTCTCATCAAAAAGATTTACGACAGAGATTATGACCTTGGAAAACTCTTTGAAGAGAATATTACTTTTGTTACTTTTAAAGCACAGAAACTCACTTGGGAGTCCACCGCCGAAGGGGAAGAGAAAAAACAACTCATCACCCATTGGGGGCTCATTAATATGTTTGTCAAAGAGCTCTTTGGTTTTGAGACAAAAATAGTCAATATCGCTAAAAAAAAAGTAGTTAACACTTCGACAAACTCAGCAACCGCAGAAAATAAAGTAACTACCCATACCCCCATAAAATCGGTGGCTGAGCCTGTCGATGCCCCACATACCGATGCCGACAGCAGCTCCATGATCGAAGAGGTCGAGATGAAAAGCTCCTGTATCGCACCCGAAGCAGGAGAAACAGAAGCAGCTAAAGAGAAAGACCCCTCTTCACTTCTTGAAGAACCTATGATCAAAGAAGCCATAGCCCTCTTCGACCCCAAAAAAGTAAGAATTAAAAGAAATTCCTAATCCATCCATGCCTGAGAAACAATCTTAGGCTTATCATCATAAATTTTAATTTTTTCAGCACTCAGGCAACGTCCCTCATCATCAAGCTCAAACACCACCATTTGCAAGAGCGTTTTACACACATCCGATACATCAAAATGTCCACTTAATCCTGTAAGAAAACGTTTTACAGGGACTTCGCTGTCCATACCGATAACACCGTCACGACAACCTGTCAGTCCTACATCTGTCACATAACAGCACCCTTCTTCAGTTACATAAAGATCATCCGTTGCCACATGGGTATGTGTTCCAAGTATTGCAGAGACATCCTCTTTAAGCATATGTAAAAGTGCCTGTTTTTCAGAACTTGCTTCTGCATGCATATCGATAATAATGTGCTTAATACCCTGAGCTTTGAGGGAAGCAACAACCGAGACGATCATCGTAAATGGATTATCTGCCAGAGGCATGGTATAGTGCCCCATAAGATTAAGGATAGCGACTTGCTTGTCTAAAAGTATGGTTTGGTAAATACCTTTTCCAGGTGTGGCTTGCGGGTAGTTCATGGGACGGATAAGCGGATAGGTATCAAAAAGATCCAATATTTCTTTCTTATCGAAACTGTGGTTACCTCCGGTCATCATATCAACACCGTAACCCAACAGTTCCATACAATTTTTTTCAGTCAGTCCAAAGCCATGACTTGCATTTTCATAATTGGCAATGGTAAAGTCGATGAAATGCTCTTGCTGTAGTCTTTTCAAATGCTTTTTAAGCATCAAACGACCGGGTTTACCAACTATATCGCCTATAAAAGCTATTTTCACAAATTATTTAGCTTTCCCTGCAAAAGGAAGAAGTGCAGAGGCCCATGTGAGTCCTCCACCAAACGTATCAAGTAACATTAGATCACCATTTTGCAATCTGCCAGATTCCCAAATATCATTGATCGCCATGGGAATGGAAGCTGCTGAAGTATTTCCATATTTTCCTACTGTAAGCACCACTTGTTTTTCCGTCATTTTCAATGCATCCCCTACAGCCTTAATAATACGATAATTTGCCTGATGAGGAATAAAGTGAGGGATATTTGCTGAGGCTATTTCATTCCTTGCAAGAATTTCCTTGACATCTTTTGTCAATGTCTTGACAGCCAATTTAAAGGTCTCATTACCTTTCATCTGAACAAAGTTTAGTCCCTCGTCAATAACTTTCTGGCTAACAGGGTTCACAGAACCGGGAGCAGGTGTCACTAAAAAGTCTGCATAGGCACCATCTGCACTGGCATGAATATCGATCAAAGCCTCTTTTTTATTCTCTGTAGCACTAATGATCGCTGCACCGGCACCGTCACCGAACAAAATACAGGTACCCCTGTCCGTATAGTCTACAATAGAGGAAAACTTCTCGGCACCGATGATCAGTACATTCTTTTTCATACCAGACTCAATAAATGCTTTAGCAACAGAAAGAAGATAGACAAATCCACTACATGCGGCAGAAATATCAAAAGCTTGAACATTCTTTATTCCCAATTTATCAGAGATAATACATGCTGTTGAAGGCATATTGAAGTAATCCGGTGTCACTGTTGCACAGAGAACAAGATCTATCTCTTCTTTTCCTATATCAGCTCTGTCAATGGCAAGTTGGGCAGCTTTTGCTCCCATATCACTTGTTACTTCATTTTGGGCTGCAATATGCCTCTCTTTGATACCTGTACGTTTTACGATCCATTCATCCGTAGTATCGACCATCTTTTCAAGATCGGCATTACTCAAAATCTTTTCCGGTACATAAGCACCTATTGATCTAAATGAAGCATATATATGTGACATAGTTGTCCTTAACAAATAATATAAAGTCTATTATTTTACCATAATTTTCTAAGTTTTAGGAGATATTTAAGCTTCCCAAATCTCGAAATAGAAAACTTATAGTCAGTGCAATGCTCGTGTGTAAGGGGTTTATGTAAAATTTGCACCCCAAGGGTATTTCCTCCGGGCAGTTACACCCGTAGGTTCGATGATGATTTTACACGAAGCCCATACACACAATAATTGTGGTGAATCTGTTTTCTAACGAGAGATTTGAAAGCTTATGTAGTCAGTCTAAAAGTGTAGATACACGATTAGACTTATTAATTATTTGTAAGAAGTTCTTCTATCTTACTATTTACATCTGATTGGGTATAAAGAATTGCTTGAAAAATAGCATTTTTCATTGCTTTTGCACTGGATGCACCATGAGAAATTATAGCGCAGCCATCAATTCCGAGTAACGGTGCACCACCATACTCATCTTTGTCTACTTGTTTTTTCATATTGGCAAAGACTTTCTTCTTCATCATCAATGCACCGATCTTTGCAGGAAGTGATCTTCGGATATACTGTTTCATCAGATCAAAAACAGTTGTAACAACTCCTTCACTGGTTTTAAGCAGAATATTCCCAGTAAATCCGTCACATACTACAACATTGACACTGCCGTTGAAAATATCTTTCCCTTCAACATTCCCTATAAAACCTTTCAGCCCCTTTAAAAGTCCAAAAGCCTCTTTTGTTAAAGCATTCCCTTTACTCTCTTCGGATCCATTAGATAAAAGCCCTACACGTGGAGACTTAACACCCAATATTTTTTGTACATAGGCTTCGCCCATTGCACCGAATTCATACAGATTTTGAGGTGTACAGTCTGTGACTGCACCCACATCCAATACCAATGTTTTTATATCTGTAATACTTGGCATCAAAGTAGCTAAACCGGGTTTTGAAATATGTGGAAGTCTTCCTATACGAAGAGTTGCAAGCGTCATGGTTGCCCCGCTGTGTCCCGCTGAAACTACAGCATTTGCTTCCTTATTGCGCACAAGTTCAACTGCTTTATAGATAGAGGAATCTTTACGTTTTAATGCATTTGTTGCCTGATCACTCATAGAGATTACATCATTTGCTTCAACGATCTCAACTTTATCAATATAATATTGGGGGAGGAGAGAGAGTATCTCTGTCTTATCACCTACTAAAATAGGGAGGAATTTTCTTTCTTCGAGTGCTTGTACTACACCTTCAATAATAGGTTCAGGACCAAAGTCCCCACCCATAGCATCAATTGCGATCTTGATCATCAATTACGCTTTTGTTGTTTTGTACTCACCGGTAGTCATATTCATGTGGTGAGGCATTCTCCATGTTCCATCAGCATCTTTTACCGGCATTGGTAATGTCAACTTGTAATGTGTTCTTCTTTTTGCTGCTCTTGTGTGACTCACTCGTCTCTTAGGTACTGCCATAATTTATTCCTTTATCAATTAATATTCTATCTCAAGTGCTTCTTCATTACCGTCACAACTGTCACAGTAATGAAAAGCAACTTCTATTGCGCTAATTTCGCTCTCAAGAATGTACGTAATGTCTATTACGCCATTTAAAAACTCAATTATATCCAAATCATCTTTATCTTCAGATACTCTGTCACTCAGTGTCAATTTAAGAGGTGTGTTCATATCATAGTCAAAAGCTTGACCACATCTGTCACAATCTAATCTCAAAGATCCACTCAACCTGGCATCTAAAGCTACACGATGATAACCATTTTTCTGCAGTGTTCCCTCCAGTTTTACTCCTTGAACTTCAAGTTCAATCGGTTTAGAAGTAGAACCTACTTTATCAAAAACTATTTTCAAAAGAAAATCGTCTTAGTTGATCTCTCTCTGTGCAAAGAAGAAAGCAATCTCATTTTTTGCATTTTCTACAGAATCAGAACCATGCACAGCATTTGCATCAATACTCTCTGCAAAATCAGCTCTGATAGTTCCGGCTTCTGCTTCTGCGGGATTGGTAGCACCCATAAGTTCTCTGTTCTTAGCCATTGCATTCTCACCTTCAAGCACAGTTACGACAACTGGACCTGATACCATGAACTCCACAAGATCTTTAAAGAAAGGTCTCTCAGCATGGATCGCATAAAATGCTTCTGCATCCACACGAGAAAGTCTGATCTTTTTCGTTGCTGCAATTCTAAGTCCTGCTGCTTCAAATCTTGCAAGTATCTGTCCTACAACATTTTTTGCCACTGCATCCGGTTTGATGATCGATAATGTTTGTTCCATCTTAATATTCCTAAAGGATAATTTACTTCTTGCTATAACATGCACACGAAGTATTTGGGCGGCATTATACCGAAAATCAAATTAAAATTTTATTAAAAATGAAGAAAATAGTTTTAGAGAAAGGTGTATCGGGTAAAACCCGATACAGAGAGAAATTTAGTCTTCGATAACTGGTGTACCCTTTTCACCTCTGTTCTCAGAAGCAGGCATCCCCTCTACGACATCATCCCATTGGATACAGCCTTCGGTTGGACATGCTTCAGCACATGCCGGAACATCATGGTAACCCACACATTCAACACATTTATCTGCGTATACATAGTAAATCTCTTCACCTGTTGGGTTATCATCCTCATCTACAATTGCTTCTACGGGACATTCATCAATACATGCCGCACAGTTAATACAGATATCTGTAATTATTACTGCCATATTTACTCCTTAATTTAAAGTTAACAAACTATATCAAAACTTATTTAAATTATTCTTTAATTATATGCCGAAATAGGCTTTAATCTCATCAACCTTGTTCAATTGTTCCCAAGTGAAATCAGCATCTTCTCTACCAAAGTGTCCATAAGCTGCTGTCTTACGGTAGATCGGTCTTAACAGATCCAACTCTTCCATGATCCCCTTTGGTGTCAGATCAAAAAGTGCTTCTACACATTGAGTAATTCTATCTTCATCAACAGCAGCTGTTCCATGGGTATCTACATAGATAGAGACCGGCTCAGCCACACCAATCGCGTAAGCGATCTGAAGGGTTGCCTTTTCACATACACCCGAAGCTACAAGATTCTTTGCTACATATCTTGCGGCATATGCTGCTGAACGGTCTACTTTGGTTGGATCTTTTCCTGAGAAAGCACCTCCTCCATGAGGGCATGAACCACCATAGGTATCAACAATGATCTTGCGTCCGGTAAGTCCTGCATCACCTTGCGGTCCACCGATCACGAAACGCCCTGTAGGATTGATGTGATACGTAATATCATCACTCATTAATTCTGCCGGGATCACCGCTTTGATCACCTCTTCAAGTACTGCTTTTTGTACCTGTTCCAAGCTTACTTCCGGATGATGCTGTGTGGAAACAACGATCGTATCGATCGCTACGGGTTTACCATCTACATATTTTACAGAGACCTGTGCTTTTCCATCCGGGCGAAGAAAGGGTACCGTACCATTCTTACGTACTTGGGCAAGTTTAGCTGTGATCTTATGAGCCAGAGAGATCGGTAAAGGCATCAATTCAGGTGTCTCTTTACACGCATATCCGAACATCAATCCCTGATCACCAGCACCTATCTCTCCTGAAGCCTGATCCACACCCTGATTGATATCTGGACTCTGTTCACCTATACCGTTAAGTACGCCGGCGCTTCTATAATCAAAACCATAACTTGCATCGGTATAGCCGATCTCTCTTACTACCTCTCTTGCAATCTCTTGCATAGGTGCATATGCGGTTGTTTTCAGTTCTCCTGCAATAACACAAAAACCATTACTCAATAACGTCTCACAAGCCACTCTGGCCTGCGGATCTCTTGCAATGATATAATCTAATACAGCATCAGAGATCTGATCAGCCATTTTATCCGGATGACCTTCGGTTACCGATTCACTTGTAAAAATGTATTCGTTCATTCATGCTCCTTCTTCTTGAAAATTGGCAAGGCCAATCTTTCAATTCATTTCACTGAAGCTTTGCCTTAGGCTCAGAATACTCCAATAAAAGAATTTTTTTAGAATTTGTTCACTGTCACTGAACTTAAAAAAATATCTCTCAAGGTATTTTTTTAAATCCAATTCGTAGGGGTAAACCTGTATGTTTACCCTTCAACTTCAAAGGGCGGACACGTAGGTCTGCTCCTACACTATCTTTTTTGCCAATTGCTCAGGAAGTAACCCCAAACTCTCTTCCACCTTCTTCGTATTGCCATGGGTAATAAAGGCATCATCATACTCAAAAGTAGTTAATGAAATATCTTTTATCTGTTTTTGGCTTAAAAATTCAAGTATTGCTGAGCCTACACCACCTTGTTTTACAGAATCTGAGAATATAAACCACTTTTTATACTTTTTACTTAGATCAATCAGCATCTTTTCATCTAACGGTTTTACAAAACGCAGATCTAACATAGCAATATCAGCTTTGACAAGCTCAGATACCTGCTTGGCTCTACCCACACCGTTACCATATCCAATAAAAAGTATATTATTCCCCTCTTTTAAAAGATGGGATTCCCCCAATTCATAATCAGGCACATCAGCATCTTCGGCTATAAATGCACCTCTTGGATATCTGAAAGCACACGGATGGTCATACCCTTTGGAAAATACCATCACTTTTTTCATGCTTGTTTCATTATAAGGAGCCAAAAGTGTCATATTGGGGATAGCCCGTAAAAAAGAGATATCAAAAACACCTTGGTGTGTCTCTCCATCTTCACCAACGATCCCTGCTCTATCCATCGCAAAAGCCACACCTAAGTCCATGAGACAGATATCATGGATCACCTGATCATATCCACGTTGCAGGAAAGTCGAGTAAATCGTACAGAAAGGCTTGAATCCCTCTTTGGCGAGCGGTCCCATGGAAGCAACTGCATGCTGTTCTGCTATGGCCACATCCCAAAAACGTTCGGGATATTTCTCTATCACTGCACTCATGCCTGTGCCGCTTGGCATGGCAGCAGTGACACCCACCACTTTTTCATCTGCATCTGCAAGTGCTACAAGTGTTTCCGAAAAAATAGCTGTGGCTGATTTTGCACCTGTTTTCTTGGGAGTTTCTCCTGTTTTTAAGTCAAAAGCACTTACCCCATGCCAATGTTCTTTTGTCCCTTCAGCGATCTCATACCCTTTGCCTTTTGTCGTTTGTGCATGTATGATCACCGGTTTTCTAAGCGATTTTGCTACTTCCATAGTCTCAATTAAAGCTTCGATATTATGCCCGTCTACCGGACCAATATACTCAATACCCATCTCTTCAAAAAGAATACCCGGTGTGATCAGTTTAAATGACTCTTCAAGTCGTTTGGCTATATAGCTTGTACCCTCGGGCATCATATCTACAACCTTTTCCACTTTCGTTTTAAACTTTTGATAAAACGGACTTGCCATAGTCTGGGAAAGCAGTTTGGAAATGGCTCCGATCGGTTTGGCAATACTCATTTCATTATCATTAAGAATAATGATCACAGGGTACTTTCTGTCTCCCAGCTCATTGAGTGCCTCATATACCATCCCTGCACTCATACTCCCATCTCCTATGAAAGCAATAGGAATCCTATCTTCTCCTTTTAGCGCTATAGCTTTTGCTGCACCCACAGCCAATGAGATGGAAGTCGAACTGTGCCCGGCTACATAATAGTCATACGGAGATTCACTTGGTTTTGTATACCCTGAGATCCCGCCAAACTGACGTAAAGTATCAAAATCATCCCATCTCTCTGTCAGGAGTTTATGTGCATAGGACTGGTGACTTACATCGAAAATAAAAGGATCCTTACCTGCATCAAATACTTTATGCATCGCAACAATAAGATCAGTGGCACCCATCGTTGAACTCAAGTGTCCACCATTTTTACTCACAGTTTCCAATATTTTTTGTCTGATATTTTCGGCCAATGTGCTAAGTTCTTCTACTGAGTATGCTTTTATATCCATTTTCTTTTCTTTATCTCTGTGCCGATACATATGCTGTTATCAGTTTTTTTGCAAACGCTATCTGCTTATCATCGTAGTCAAGACCTAACTTTTTAGCTAAGGATTTGAGCTCTTTTTTACTTACTTTTTCCATAGTACTGCTTTTGGCTTTGTTTTGGTTAAAATCATCCAAAATAAAAGGTTTTACTTCTACTTCATTTGCCTTGACTACTTCTATTTTTCTCAAGAGATAACCTCCGAAAAATGTCTAAAGAATGTATCATTCTGTTTTGCTGTACCGATAGTTATACGTATTGCATTCATTCCGTAAGAAGCAAGATCACGGATGATCACACCCCGTCTAAGCAGTGCATCTGCCATCTTGCTTGAATCCATCTTCTCATCAAACAGATAGGTAATGAAATTGGTATAACTCTCTATATATACCAATCCATTCTCTTTCGCAAACAATTCATAACGCTTGATCTGCTCCTGATGCAAAGCAATTGACTCTTCTACAAACACATCATCTTTAGAGGCAGCAATCGCTGCCGCAAGAGAGAGTGTAGAGATATTAAAGGGTGGTCTCATTTTATACAGTTCATGTATAAGTCCAGCTTGTGCAATACCATACCCAACACGCATACCTCCCAAACCATAAGCTTTGGAAAAGGTACCAAGATAAATGACATTTTCATATCCCAGTATATCCTTAGGAGTGATAGCATATTTTTTATCTTTGGCTGCAGCATACTCCATATAGGCACCATCCACCACGATCAATGTTTCTTTATCTATGGATCCAATAATCTTCATTACTTCGGCTTTACTGGTTGCATCCCCAGTAGGATTGTTCGGAGTACAGATATAAATGATCTTCGGTCTGTACATTTTGTAAGCTTCCATAAACTCATTATATTTATGTTCATAGCTAGCTGTTTTGTAGATCTTTGCTCCCATCTGCTTGGCATAGATCTCATACATTGCAAATGTCACTGCTGACATCAATACAGATTCATTCTCATTAAGCAGTGAGCGGGAGATAAACTCTAATACCTGGTCTGATCCTGCACCGATAATAATATTGTCATCATGTACATCATATTTTTCAGAGAGTACAGCTTTGAGTTCGAACATACTGTCATCCGGATAAAGATGTGCTCTGTCAGCATTCTCTATGATCGTCTGTTTGACTGCAGGACTTGTCCCTATAGGATTTTCATTGGAAGCCAGTTTCACCACCTCTTCAGGAGCAATCCCAAATTCACGCACAACCAACTCTATAGGCTTACCCGCTTCATAGGTCTTTATATTTTCAAGTACTTTGTTAAACTTCATTTCTTTTTACCTTATTGGTGTTATCAAAAGACAATACTCTGCATTATCTTTATACATCATCTGTCTCTTTTACATACGAACCGAGCACTTTGACAGACTCTTGATGTTTTTCTAAAATAGATTTTATCTTTTCATCATTTTGATGCCCGTCAAACTCTATAAAGAAAATAGACTCTCCCTCAACAATATGCGATTTGATCTTTGTCAGGTTAATATGTACTCTTTCAAAATCATTTAAAAACTCTACCAAAGATCCGGGTTTGTCAGGTAATCTTACAAGCAGTGACGTTTTATCGTTTCCTGAAGGTACATTTTTAAAATCTGAAATAATGAAAAAGCGTGTTCTGTTATTGGTATTATCCTCTACATCTTCAAATAGAATGGGAAGATTATAGAGTTTTGCGGCAACAGAAGGACAAAGCGCTGCTGCAGTTTCATCTTCCAGTGCCAATTTGGCCGCTTTTGCAGTAGATTCTACGGGTATTAGTTCGATTTCATCGAGTCCAAGATCCTGTAAAAAATTCCTACACTGACCAAAAGCAATATCTTTTGAATATATTTTTGTGATATGTTTAACGTCTTCTACCAAGGTAGCAAAACTGAGATGTACATCTATCATCACTTCGGCAATGATCTTCAAATCATATTCATCCAAACAGTTGATCGTATCACTGACAATACCGTTGGAAGAATTCTCAATCGGTATAACACCGAATTTTGCTGTGCCTTTTTGTACTTCTCTAAAAATACCTCTGATCGAGCTAACAGGCAAATAACGACTCATAGCACCAAACTTCTTCTCCGCTGCCTGATGTGTAAAACTGGCCTCTGGTCCAAGATAGGCTACTGCTTCAGGCAACTCAAGGTTCCTTGCTACGGCAAAAAGTTCTAAAAAAAGTGCATCAATGGCACTAGGGGTTAATTTACCGCTGTTTTGACTTTTAAGACGGTTAAGAATAGCCTGTTCCCTTTCAGGGCGATAGATCGGTGCACCGGTTGTATTTTTCAATTCACCTACCTGATGTACCAATTCCATGCGTTCATTATAAAGCTTGAGCAGTGTATCATCAATATGATCTATCTTCTCTCTTAATGCATCTAAAGTCATCTTGCAGCCTTTATTTTTACTTTTCTAAATATTCAAGTTCTAAACGTACTTGATCCTCATAGGTTTCACGTTTACGTATTAATCTGTCTTTTCCGTTTTGCAGCGCTACTTCTGCCGGTTTTGCACGGGTATTGTAGTTACTTGCCATAGTAAATCCATAGGCACCTGCAGAATGCACCACGATAATATCATTATGCTCCAGCGGAGGCAACGGCACATTTTTTCCGAAGAAGTCACCGCTTTCACAGACTGGCCCCACTACATCTGCAGGTGTTTTTTCACCTTCTACACCCACAGCCTCTATCTTATGATACGCATTATACAAACTTGGGCGGATCAAGTCATTCATACCACCATCAACGATAACAAAACGTTTACCGCCATTGTTCTTCTCATAGAGGACTTTAGTAAAAAATGCCCCTGCATTGGCAACCATATAGCGTCCCGGTTCACATAGTAATGTCAGATCAAGTCCTTTGGTTGCTTCAAAGATCACCTGCGTATAGTCTGTTGCAGAGATGGTCACTTCATCATCATACACTACACCAATACCGCCACCCACATCAAAAAATTTGATATCGATCTTGATCGCTTTAAGAGAACGTACCAGATCAGCTACGATCATGGCAGCTTCACGAATAGGAGAAAGTTTCGTGAGTTGTGATCCAATATGGAAATGAATACCCACAGGATTGAGATATTCTGACTTATTCGCATAAATATACATACGTTTTGCCATATCTATCTCAACACCAAATTTATTCTCATGCAAACCTGTAGAGATATACGGATGTGTTTGCGGATCAATATTCGGATTGACACGAATAGAGATACGTGCTTCTTTCCCTAACTCAAGCGCTACCAACTCTACACGCTTCATTTCTGCTTCACTCTCAAGGTTCAGCATCAAAATATCTTTTTGCAGCGCTTCACGAATCTCATCATCACGCTTTCCCACACCGGAAAAAATGATCTTATACTTATCTATGCCTGCATCCAAAGCACGTCTGACTTCACCTATACTCACACAGTCTGCTCCGGCCCCCAGTTTGGCAAGATGTGCAATCACTGAGAGGTTTGAGTTTGCTTTTACTGCATAGTTAATGATTGATTTTTTACCTGCAAAGGCATCTTTCAGTGTTGTATATCTGTTTTCAATATAGTCAAAATCATACATATACAATGGCGTACCGTATTTCTTTGCCAATGCTTTAGTGTCAATTTCCATTTATAAAATCCTAATTTATAGTCATATCTATTTTAGGGTGATTTTAGCTAAAAGTTGATTAAAGGGTGCCTTAGCGAAAAAAGAAGCCTGAGTAGCGGTTTTAAACAATACTTTTTTCATCTGTCACATAGACATATATTGCATAAAACCATAAAAGAATAATAGGCAGGATTGCAGTAAGTTCAGGAGCTAATACGCCATTGGATCCTATCTGATTCAAGCCAAACAAAATACCCCATATAACAAATGTTGCTCCCAAAGAGAGTGCAATAATACTTCCGAAATTCATCATCCTGGCATGAAAAGGAAGTTTAAAAAAGAGTATCAACAGAAGTGCCAGAGCAAAAAGAGGAACAATGACCTTATCATAGAATACAGCACGGATCTTGTCTGAATTAAGATGCTGTTTCTCAAGTAGTCTCCAGGTATTGAATGCATCCTCAATATTCAGTGCCTTCCCTTCGTAAAGTGACTCTATGATCTTTGGTTTATACCCTTTGAGTGTTTTGATACTTTTTTTATGCTCAACTCTGTATTTTTCCAATTCACCGTTTTTATAGATATGCGTTTTCAGTGTAGCATCTCTTGCATCCCACTCTTCCCCGTCAAAGAATGCAACAGGTGCATGGATCGTATAACGTATCTGATACCCCTCTACTTTAAAAATAGTGATATCTTCTATCTTTTTTTCTACAGGATCAAGATTTTTAATATAGACAAAAGTATCATTATATTTAAAAAAAAGATCTTTCACATCATAGGCACCAAGCTCATTTTTCAATAAAAAAGAAGCTTTGTCTTTCGCATAGGAAAATTCTGTTGTATGCAAAAAAGTGAAGAGAGCATAGGTAACAAAAGCTACTGCCATAAAAGGAAGGAAAAGCCTTTTTTTGTTATATCCGAAAGCATGCAATGCACCCATCGTATTATTTTTGACCAAAGAGAGTTTTGTCATGATCAACGCAAATACAATAGCTAAGGGATAAAGTAACCCCAATGCCTCCTGCCACATATAGAAGATATAGAGTATCTTGTAGTTTCCTGCGACATCCAACTGTTGTACATGTTGAAAGTAGTCAATGGCAGCAAAAGCAAAAGAGAGTCCAAATAAAATTGCCAGTAAATTCTTTATATAAAGTTTTGAGAGGTACCTGAAATGCAATGAGGGAGAAAAAAGACTCATACATTCAGTCCTTCAATGGACTTTAAACTGTACTTGGATCGTACCTCATTCAACTCTTCCTGAAGTAATGCCTTGCATGCCTTTACAACATGTTCAATCAGCCTCTGTAGTACCTTTTTCTCTTCATCATTGAAATCATGCAGTACATAATCGGATACTTGGCTTTTATGTTCAGGTTTCCCAACCCCTACCCTTACACGCAAATACTCTTTGGTAATATGGCTATCAATGGATCTGAGTCCGTTATGTCCGCCATGACCACCGCCTTTTTTAAAACGCACTGCACCAAACGGCAGGTCAATATCATCATGGATCACAATAATATTTTCCAACTCTATTTTGAAAAAGTTTTTTACTGTCTGCAGACTTTTACCCGAAAGATTCATAAATGTAGTAGGTTTTAAAAAAAGTGAATTGGCAGAGCGGTAAAGCTTACCTTGAAAAGAAGTTTTGGAGATGTCTCTGGCTCCAAGATCATCAACAAGTTTGTCAATGACCTTGAAGCCGATATTGTGCCGTGTATTTTCGTACTGTGATCCCGGATTACCTAGACCTACGAAAAGTGTCACAATTCTGCTTTTACAACATAGATTATTTAGATTTGATCACACCACAAACTGCAACATCCGGTCTATCCATCATTTTACAATTTGCCGGTACTTCCACATCTCTTACAAGAATAGAGTCATCTCTCTCAAGCGGTTCAACATTAAGATCAAATTTTGCAGGCATATTTTCAATAGCCCCTCTCACTTTTACTCTTTTTTTAGAGATAACAAGTACACCTTTGTTCTTAAGACCAATCGGTGTTCCGTGTGTAACAACCGGTACTAAGAAATCTGTTACTTGACCTGGTACAGTTACTCTTAAGTCAACATGTACTACTTCACCGTGAACCGGGTGCAGTTGATATTCTTGAATGACAACATTCAACTCTTTATCACCCACTTTTACAGGGAATGCAAGGTTCTCTTTATTTCTAACTGCTCTTACAAATTCACCACGCTTGAACGCAGCTTGAATGTTTTCAACACCATTTGCATATAAATTCGCAGTTAGATAACCATCTCTTCTAAGCTTCTTTGCAGTAGTCTTTCCGATACTCTCTCTAACGATACCTTCTAACATATTTTGTCCTTAAATTTAAAATAGATGCGGATTATACCGAAAAAAGTTTAATTTAATCTTCTTCCTCTTTAAATTCAAATACTTCCACTTCTCTTTCATCTGCATATTCATCAACAATGGCACCTTTCCCTACCCCTTCCATTTTCAGTTTCATATCTGATGGGTTTGTTGCATATTCAAGGGTCACTTCTTCTGTGATCCTTCTTTCACGAAGAAGATCTAGAAGTGCCTGATCGAATGTCTGCGTACCATAGATCTCTTTACCTTCAAAGAGGGCATCGGGTATCTCATAGTCACGGTCTTCCATAATAAGCTGTTCAATCCTTGCTGTCTTCTTCAATATTTCGATCGCAGCTGTTCTTCCTCCCTGCTTTGTAGGTACAAGCCTTTGTGAAACTACTCCTTCAAGGACAGAAGCCAGTGAACTCCTGATACGGGTCTGCTCTTCTTTGGAGAACATACCGACGATCCTGTCTATGGTCTCTTTTGCATCCAGTGTATGCAGGGTTGAGAATACAAGGTGACCTGTATTCGCAGCATGCAGTGCAATATCGATGGTTTCCAGATCCCTCATCTCTCCAACCAGGATGATGTCCGGGTCTTCTCTCAATGCAGCTCTAAGCGCATCAGAGAAGGAGTGTGTATCCTGCCCGATAGCACGCTGATTGATCAGACATCCTCTGTCTTTATGTATGAATTCTATAGGGTCTTCAATAGTAATAATATGCTTTTTTGTCTCTCTGTTTATCTTGTCCAATATAGCCGCGAGTGTAGTTGACTTACCCGATCCGGTAACACCGGTTACAAGGACAAGTCCACGCTGGATATCGGTAAATGTTTTAATGACCTCCGGAAGATTCAACTCATCGAGTGTCAGTATCTTTACGGGAATGATACGGAAAACTGCACTTAACCCATCCATCTGATAAAAGAAATTCACACGGAATCGGTTCTGGGCATCTAAAACATATGAAAAATCCAGGTTTCTGTCATTTTTCAGTCTTTCATACTGCTCATCTGTTGTGATCTCCTGGGCAAGTTTGTCTACCATATCAGCACTCAGAATATCTTTTCCCAAAACTTTCAGAATACCATGAATACGCACTCTCACCTGAGAACTAGACTTAATATGAAGGTCACTTCCCTGATTACTGATCATACTTCTTAGATAGAGTTTGAGTTTTTCTTCCATGGCACTTCCTCTTTAAATATATTTTACTTGAGACTGTCAAGCATCTCTTCAAATGCTTTTTCAAATGCTTCAAGTCCGTCTTTCAATAAAGTTGCATAGACTTCATCCATATCAAATCCGTTATCCGCCAATTTGGTAAAATATCCGTTTATCACATCATCTTCTATAGGTAATTTCGGCGCAGTTTCTTTTTTTGCTATGTATGCTTCAATCGTTGCCAATGGTGCCGTATTGACAGAGTGTGGTGCCAAAAGTTCCCTTATGTAATAATCTGTAGGCAGGTTATCACCTTTGACTCCTGTACTGGCAAAAAGTGTTCGTACAGAGGGTGTATGGTTCTTTTCGATGAGATTGTAAATTTTAGCAGCATTATAGATACCGGTTTTGGCAACTTCGATACCTTCTTTTTCCAAATCAGGATCCAAAAGTCTGTCAAAACGGCTGACAAATACAGAGATAACTGCTTCAACCCGACAACCTCCCTCATTCGAGAAAGTATCGATTCCCTCTTTCATTGCTTTTAGACAACGTTTTGCCTGATCCGGAGAAAAAATAAGTGTTGCATTCACCGATATTCCTATGGCAAGCAATTCTGTCATCGCTGCATATCCAGCATTGGTAGCAGGTACCTTGATCATGACATTAGGTTCATCTATGGCTGCAAAAAGTCTTTTCCCTTCTTCGATCGTTCCTTGTGTATCATTTGACAAAAATGGATCTACTTCTATTGAAATATATCCGTCATTCCCTTCATCGTAACTCTCTCTAAGTGCCTGTGCAGCTGTACGTATATCATCAATTGCCAATGCTTCATATTTCTCTTTGGGACTTTTCCCTTTGAGCGAGGCTAACTGTTCTTGATAGGCAGGTGAAGTAGTGATTGCCGAAGCAAAAATAGATGGGTTGCTGGTTGCACCGTTAATAATACCTTTTTCGACCCATGCCGAAAACGCGTTTTTCAAATAGTCTCTCTCTACAAAATCCAACCATAAAGAGAAGTTTATATCTCTATTTACCATCTTTTTTTCCTTCGTGTACAGGGTCTTTATATTCCCAGTTAAAATCATGCCAATACCCCAGATCACTGGGCTTTTGTAATGCTTTGTGCAGTGCATCAAGGAAAATATCCCTTGCAACTGTCTGTGCACCCAATCCCACCATATGATCAGTTTTCATCTGGCAATCTATAAAATCATAACCTCTATCTCCTAAAACATCACTTAGTGCTTTAAAGGCTACTTTTGAAGCATCACTGACCAAAGAGAACATCGACTCTCCAAAAAAGGCTTTTCCCATGGCCAAACCGTAAAGCCCTCCTACAAGTTTCCCCTCTTTATGTACTTCCACACTGTGTGCAAATCCTTCTTCATGCAGACGGATATACGCTTCCTGCATCTGGGGCAATATCCAGGAACTACTCTGTCCTTCTCTTGGTACAGTAGCACACAAAGAGATCACTTCAGAAAAATGTTTGTCGAAAGTTACTGTAAATTTACCGCTGCGCAGCACTCTTGCAAATGATTTTCTGACTTTGAAATTTTCAGGATAAAGCAACAGTCTCGGATCGGGAGACCACCATAAAATAGGATCTCCTTCCGCATACCAGGGAAAGATCCCGTTGCGGTACGCTGTGAGGAGTCTGGAAGAAGAGAGATCACCCCCATACGCCAAAAGCCCTTCATCTGAGGCATCACGTGGATTTGGAAAAATATAAGAATAATGACTTAAAGGAGGAATAAAGTACTCCTCCTCATCAAACATAGAACCCAATATTTTACCTTTTTCTTTCAAATGTAAAATCTAATTTTTCATTTTTAAAGCCTACTTTAACAAAGCCGCCTTTTTTCAATTTTCCAAAGAGTATTTCATCAGTCAGAGCCTCTTTGATCTTCTCATCTATGACACGGGCAATATGTCTTGCTCCGTAACGCTCATCATAGCCTTCATTTGCCAAGTACTCTTTAGCTTTTTTGCTGAGTTTGACTTTTACTTTTTTAGACTTGAGTAATGCATTTAATTTGTCCAGTTCTCTATCTACAATTTCAATAAGTGCATCCAGATTCAATCTATTGAACTCAATTGTTGCACTCAAACGGTTCCTGAACTCCGGAGAGAAGAATGCTTTGAGTGCTTTGTCCGTTTTCATAGAGTTATCTTTGTTGAAGCCCATCACATTCGCCTCTTTGGTCCCGATATTGGAGGTCATAATGAGAACAACATTCTTAAAGTCACTCACGACACCGTTGTTATCTGTCAACTTCGCCCCATCCATCACCTGAAGCAGAATGTTCATAATATCAGGGTGTGCTTTTTCTATCTCGTCAAGCAGCAGTACGGTATGCGGATGCTTTTTGATCATCTCGGTCAGCAGTCCACCCTGTTCATACCCGACATATCCCGGAGGTGCACCGACCAGACGGCTGATGGTATGTGCTTCCATATATTCACTCATATCCAAACGCTCAAAATGTACATGCATTGTTTGGGCAAGTTGTGTTGCCAAAGCTGTTTTTCCTACACCGGTAGGTCCCACGAAGAGAAAAGAACCTATAGGTCTATCTCTCGCATTGAGCCCTGCATAGGAGCGTTTTATTGCTGTTGTCAAAGCTTTAATAGCCTCATCCTGTCCGATGATATGTGATGCCAGATCTTTTTCAAGTGTTTTAAGTTTTTTCGTATCATCTGTCCCTATAACAGTTGAAGGAAGTTTCATGATCTTTGCCACACTCTCTTCAATATCTCTTGGCTTCACTCTCACACCCTCTTGCCCTCTAAGCATAAAGTGCGCCCCTACCTCATCGATGATATCCATCGCCTTATCCGGTAGAAATCTGTCATGCAGGTATTTCACGGAAAGGTCTATAGCTGACTGCAATGCTGCATCAGTAAAATTAATGTTATGGTAATCCTCATACTTATGCTGCACGCCCTTTAAAATGGTAAAGGTATCTTCAATACTCGGTTCTTCCACATCGATCTTCGCAAATCTACGGCTGAGTGCCTTGTCTTTATCAAAAAAGTTTCTAAACTCCTGATAGGTCGTTGCACCGATACACTTAAGATCACCGCGAGCAAGTGCCGGTTTAAGCAGATTGGAGGCATCCATGCTTCCTCCGCTTGTAGCACCTGCACCTACCATCGTATGTATCTCATCTATGAACAAGATAGCATCATCCATTCGGCTCAGTTCAGAAATGATCCCCTTAAGACGCTTCTCAAAATCACCTCTGTATTTCGTTCCTGCCACCAATGCCCCCATATCTAAAGCAAAAACTTTTGAGTCTTTTAAAATATCAGGTACTTCACCCTCGGAAATCTTCAGTGCCAACCCCTCAGCAATGGCAGTTTTACCTACTCCAGGTTCACCCACGAGCAGAGGGTTGTTCTTCTTTCGGCGGCAGAGTGTCTGCATCACACGTTCTATTTCATCTATACGTCCGACTACCGGGTCGATCTTTCCAGTCTTTGCAAGGGCTACCAACTCCATAGTGAACTGGTCAAGAAGCGTTTCGTCTTTTTTCTCTTCACCCTCTTTTGGCATTCCCTCTTTAGGCAGATTACGATGAGAGATCACTTCTAAAATATCTACTCTGCTGAGTCCCTCTTTTTTCATGAGGTAGACCGCATACGAGTGCTCCTGCATGAAGATCGCTGCGATCATATCACCTATACTGGCTTCTGTACGACCTGAACTGTGAATATGGGTCATCATATCGTTAATAGCCCGTGAGAGTGCTACGGTCTCAAACGGCTCTACTGCCTCTTTGAGAGAAGGGATGGTCTTATTGATATGCTCAATGATCCCTTCTTCCAATATCTCCAGATTTGCATCCAGCGTGGAGAGTATCTCCACACCCGGCTGGCTTCTTACAATAGACAAAAATACATGCTCTACCGTCAGATATTCATGTCTATTCTCCTTTGCATACATTACAGCATTTTTAAATACATCGTTTAATGCTACACTTATCATCTATTATCCTTTTACGCATCTTCCTCTATTGTTGCCAATAACGGAAATTCATTTTTCTTTGCGAGCTGTTTCACCTGCTCTGCTTTTGTTTGAGCGATCTCAAAACTGTAAACCCCACACACTGCTCTCTCTTTCTCATGGATCTGAAGCATGATCTGTACAGCTTCAGGTTCACTTTTATGAAAGATCGTTGTGAGTACCTCTACAACAAAATCCATACTGGTATAGTCATCGTTATGCAACACCACTCTGAACATCTGCGGCTCAGCTATCTCCAGTTCTACGTCTAACTCTTCTTCAAACTTTGGCAATTCATATCCTTAAAATATCTACTATAGTATAATCATTTTTCTATTTCACTATAATTATATCAAAAACTGTAAAGGAATTGTGAATGCCATCACTTTTTATCACTGCCACAGATACCAATATCGGTAAAACCCATACTACACTTAAGCTCATAGAAGCATTGGCAGACAGAGGTTACTCGATCGGTGTCTTTAAACCCATTGAAACCGGTGTAACCAGTACTGCTCCTGATGCAACTATACTCCTCGAAGCTTGTCGGAAGGTCAACACGCATTTTGAAAATCTTACACCACAGGATATTACAGCCTACACTTTTAAACTGCCGGCTGCTCCATTTTGTGCCGATATTGACAAAACCATCAACCTTCAACATATCATGGACAAACATGAAGAGCTCTCAAAGCTGTGTGACATCCTTTTAATAGAGGGTGCAGGCGGACTCATGGTTCCCATTACCAAAGAGTACATGATGATCAACCTTATTAAAGAGCTCAATGCAAAAACACTATTGGTCACTCCAAGTAGACTTGGATGCATCAATGACACTCTTTTATCTATTTTGGCATTAAGAACATTTGATGTTGACTTTGACTGGTGTGTGAATTTGTATGAAGACAAAGAGAATTTTACTCAAACAACAAAGCCCTATTATGATGCTGTGTTTCCTAAGTGGTGGAGTGTTGAGGAGGGCTTAGATAAATTTATCTCAACCTTTACCACCCATCTGCTATAATCACATAATCACTCTTCAAGGATATCCATGCAACACCTCGTAGACACCAATAACTTTTCTGATGCTCAAATCGAACAACTTTTAAGCGATGCTAAAAACTTTAAAACACAATGCCCGCCTAAACTGCTCAGAGACAAACTTCTCATCACTCTTTTCTTTGAAGCTTCTACGCGAACAAGAAGTTCTTTTGAAGTAGCAGCCAAAAGACTTGGAGCTGCCGTAGTACACCTTGACCCAAGCCGTTCTTCTACTAAAAAAGGAGAGAGTCTGAAAGATACATTCGCAAACTTGTGTGCCATGGAACCTGACGGAGTCATCGTCAGACATGCTCAAAATGAAACACCGCAAATTCTTGCTGATATGCAAACCACACCTGTCATCAACGCAGGTGCAGGAAATTATGCACATCCCACTCAGGCCCTGCTTGATCTTTTTACCATGGTGGAGCACTTTGGAGATGTCAAAGGAAAGACCATTGCTATTGTGGGGGATATTGTTAGTTCACGCGTAGCCAGTTCCGGTATCAGACTCATGAAGCGTATGGGAATGCATGTCATCCTTGTTGCACCCAAACAATTCATGCCTCAAAGTGATCTCCCTCAGTATGAGAAACTGGAAAACGTTATGGACAAAGTAGATGTCATTATGAGCCTGCGTGCCCAACTTGAACGTCATGAGACAGAACTTTTTGAAAATTATGAGGATTATGCCAGACAGTACTGCATCACCAAAAAGCGCATGCAGGACAGAGACATCCTGCTTCTGCACCCGGGACCGGTAATGAGAAACATAGACATCTCTGATGAGATGCTCGAAGATCCCCGCTGTAAAGTTTTGACGCAGGTCAAAAACGGTGTCTTTATGCGTATGGCTATTTTGAAATTATTATTGCTGGATGCATAACCGTAGGTCGGGGTGCCCTCACCCCGACATCAACTTGCATAAGAAAAAAGCTTCTGTTTTTGATTTAATTTAAACCGTCGAGGGTGAGGGCACCCCGACCTACAGGAAAATAGATGTGTTGGTTCAATAAAAAAAATGGTTTTGAAGAGATTGACCAACTTGGTCAATCACGCACCCCTTTTCTCTTCATTGTCTCCTACGACAAGACCAAGATCTTCGCACAACCTTTAGCCCATCTGGACAATGACATTTTCTATAAATTAGAAGATTGGCGAAACTACCCTGTCAAAAAAAGAGAGAAAGATTTTACATTTTCCAAAAGCCCCGTAGATTTTTCTACTTACAAAAGTGCCATGGAAGAGATACTCGAAGATATACGTTCAGGCAATACCTATCTTCTCAACTTGACATTCAAGACTCCTGTAGAGAGCAACTTCAGCCTTGAGGAGATCTTTACTTATGCAAGAGCCAAATTTAAGCTCTATTTCAAAGGGAAGTTCATCTGCTTCTCTCCTGAGCGTTTTGTAAACATTCAAGGAAACACAATAGCGACCTATCCTATGAAAGGTACTATTGATGCGGATCTTCCCCATGCAAAAGAGCATATTTTAAGCAACGAAAAGGAGATGGCAGAACATGTAATGATCGTTGACCTTATGCGTAACGATCTTGGTATCATAGGAGAGGATATTAAAGTAGAGAAATTCCGTTATGTGGACAAGATCAAAGCCGGTAAAAAAGAGTTGCTACAGGTAAGTTCAAAGATCACTGCCAGACTTCAGACAAACTGGAGAGACACCATAGGCATACTGCTTGATCAACTCACTCCGGCAGGCTCCATCACAGGGACACCGAAAAAAAGTACTGTCAATATCATCAACCGTGTAGAAAACTACAACAGAGGGTTTTACACCGGAGTCTTTGGCGTATTTGACGGGGAGAGTCTACGTTCGGGGGTGATGATACGTTTTATTGAGAAAAAAAATAATGAACTTCTTTACAAAAGTGGTGGAGGCATTACTATTGATTCTGATGCGAAAGATGAATATGAAGAGCTAATTGACAAAATTTATTTACCATTTTGACAAAACTCCCTATTTGCTCTGTGTTTCCATTTATACTTGGTGTCATCTTTGAGCTTTGAAAAATAGAGTTTTCCGGAATCTCTCCAGGGATCTATCACGATCCCTTCTTCAAACTTTCCACCTTTCCCTGTAACCACCAGAACATTGTGCTCAAAAAAATACTCTCCTATATTGGCTCCGCCCAAATGAAATGAAAAATGCGGATAGTGCTTTTTTAAAAAATGTATATAAAGCGCGTCACTCCACTGGTAACAAAGCCCTTTTTCTCTCAGTCCGATATTGACTAAAAAATTATGAAACCAGGGAGGAGAGGTCAGCTTAAATTCTTTCGTAAGTTCAGCTGTCTCATGAAAAATATCTTCGGAAAGCGCTTTGGCTTCTTTGGGAGGAATGGCATCATCAAGCGAACGCAGCTCAATGGACAAGTGATCTATTCTATTTTGGGAAACATGCACCGGAGTGACTGTACAACCCGAAAAAAAGAAAACAAAAAGCAAAAGTTTAAAATGATTTCTGTGCATAATAACCGGGTAGATAACTCATCATTATAAAGATCAAAAATACCATCGCAACACTGTATGTCCAGACCCATTTTGGATCTTTAGAAAGGATATATCCACCGATAAACCCAATAAAAAGACCCCCAATATGTGCACTGACATCCACTGATTCAATAGAAAAACCTATGACAAGGTTGATCCCTATAATAATTGCAAACTCTTTCATAAAGGCTTTGGTATGCTCTCCTATTCTCTCTCTGTGTGCCAGAAAAAATCCTGCCAAAGCACCAAAGACACCAAAAATAGCTCCCGAAGCTCCAATACCTACCGTTGCCGGATGCATATAAAGCGATACTACACCCCCAAGAAGACCGGAAAAAAGATAGATGCTTAGATAGGATTTCGTATCAAAGTACATCTCTGCACCACGTCCTATGATATAGAGTGATACCATATTCATCAGTATATGGGTCATACCTCCGTGCAGGAACATCGCCGTAAAAAGTCTCCACCACTGTTCTTTTAATACAGTTAACGGACCGTACAATGCACCCAGCTCTACAAGCACCCGCATATCCATATTCATCATATCACGGCTTAAAAAAGAGGAAAGAAGATAAACAAAAATATTAAGCCCTATAAGACTGTAAGTGATCTTGTATCTTTGAAATTCACCTAACATGAAAATTTAACAGATCGCCTCTGGGAAAATCACTCCGTCTATGCCCGAACGTGCGATCTTTGTTATCTCTTTTTCTTCGTGGATCAGAGCCAATATACGTGTATCGAACAGATACTCCTGAGCAATAGGCTGGATGATCAATGCATCATCTTCTTCACATACCATGTAAGATGCACCTAGAGCATTGGAAAAGATCGCTTCTTGCAGTGTATTGACCGTTGCGGCAAAAGGAATCCCATTTTCTTTACAATACTTGGCAAGCACATGCGAATCAACTAAAGGCTCAAGCAGCACAATATTTTCTGCTTTACTTTTCTTAATATCTTCCAAAGAGAACACCTTATAGAATTTGGGACTTTCAATCCACGGATGACCAATGATAATCATAGTTACTCCTTATTCACTTTTAATCTAAACATTCTTTGGAACAGTAGTACTTTCCATGCATCATAATACTCTCTTTGACTGTGACATAAGTACCACATTTTTCACATTCTACCAGTGTATCTTCATCTAACTTTTTTTCTTCGGAACTTTTACCTATGGTTGGCAGTTTTCCACCAAGAAACTTGTAGATCATCAATCCTACAAAAGCAAAAATAATAAGTTTTAAGATCATACCTTACCTTTAATATATAAATAATTTCGTTGATTTTTCTGTACTATATCATAATCTAACTGATGTTGTACATCGGCTACTTCATCAAAAACACGCGAGCCTTTATAGAAAAGATAGGCTGTTTGTTCATTGGAGATATTCTCTGTCAACTCAAGCAGCAGTCTGGTATTGGTCACCGCACGGGAAGAGATGAGTTCAAAAGGTACATGCTCTACTTTTTCTACTCTTTTTGCCTCTACACTTACATTTGAAAGCTCCAGATCTATAGCTGCATATTTTAAAAATGAGACACGTTTTTTCAGAGGTTCTGCCAGTACCACTTCTGTTTGCGGCAAGGCAATAGCCAGCACAAGCCCCGGAAACCCGGCACCAGTGCCTACATCTAACAGTGTTTTTGGTTTTTCTATAAAGGTTAAAGGATAGAGTGAGTCAATGATGTTGTCATAGATCGCCTCTATATTTTTTGCCCCGGTAAGGTTGTGTATCTGATTCCACTCGTGCAGAAGTGCTGCAAACCTCTCCAACTTCATGATAATCTCATGACTCAAAATAATATTTTCAGCTGCCAATCTTCTCTTCAGCTCCTCACTCTTCACTCCCTACTCCTCATTCAAAGCAAGTGTCCTAATTGCTCTTTCTTTACTTTCAAATAGGCTTCATTATAAGGATTTGGCGTGATCTGAATAGGCAAACGCTCTACAATCTCTATATCTGAAAGGCTTTCTATCTTTGCAGGGTTGTTTGTCAACAGTTTCAACTTTTTAACCCCTAAATGATGCAAAATATACTCTACTATTTCATAGGTACGCTCATCTGCTTTAAACCCAAGCTGATGATTTGCTGCTACGGTATCAAGTCCTTCATCCTGCAGGGCATAGGCATTGACTTTGTTCAGCAGACCGATGTTTCTACCCTCTTGTCTGTGGTAGATCACAAGTCCACCATCAAGAGCTATACGTTCCAACGCAAAGTCCAGTTGCTCTCCACAGTCACATTTGACAGAACCTATGGCATCACCGGTAAGACACTCAGAGTGTACACGCACAATGGGAGCTTCTATTTCTTGGAAATTATCGGTAAAAATAGCCAAATGCTCTTTATCATCCTGCTTAAATGCCTGTATCTTAAAGGTACCATGTTTCGTTGGTAAAGTAGCGATTTGTGATATTTCTATGTTATTCATAGCAGGATTATACAGAAACAATTAATAATTAATAATTAACAATTAATATTTAGTGTAAAATAACCTAATTTATTTGCGAAGGTTAAAATATGTTTGCTAGATTTAGAAGAAAAAGAATCAACCCTGTGTTACGTGACCTGCTTCAGGAGACCCATTTGAGTGTCCATGACTTCATCTACCCTCTTTTTGCCAGAAGTGGTACGGGCATCAAAGACGAAGTAGCCTCTATGCCCGGTGTCTACCAAATGAGCATCGACGAGATCGTCAAAGAGTGTGACACACTTAAAGCACTTGGCATCAAGTCCATTATTCTCTTTGGTATCCCCAATGTCAAAGACTCTGTCGGAAGCGATGCGATGTGCGAACACGGCATCATTGCCCAGACAGTACGTAAGGTAAAAGCAGCGCACCCAGATATGTTTGTCACCACAGACCTCTGTTTTTGTGAATACACAGACCACGGTCACTGTGGTGTCATAGACCCTGTGTTAGAAACTGTAGACAATGACATCACCCTGGACAACCTAGCCAAACAGGCCATCGTCCATGCCAAAGCGGGGGTAGATATGATTGCTCCATCTGGTATGATGGATGGTATGATACAAGCCATCAGAGGTGGACTTGATGCTGCAGGATTTGAAAACCTCCCCGTCATGAGCTACTCTACCAAGTTTGCTTCAGCCTACTACGGACCTTTCCGTGATGTAGCAGAAAGCAGTCCTGGAAAAGGCGACAGAAAAAGCTACCAAATGAACCCAGCCAACCGCAACGAAGCCATAGCCGAATCCGTGAGCGATGAAGCAGAGGGTGCAGACATCCTCATGGTCAAACCAGCCCTAGCCTACATGGATGTCATCCGTGACGTACGAAACAACACTACCCTACCACTGGCAGTCTACAACGTTAGTGGCGAATACTCCATGCTCAAAATGGCTGCCAAAGCAGGGGTTATAGACTATGATGCTGTGATGATGGAAACATTGCTAGGGTTTAAACGTGCGGGAGCGGATATTATTATTACGTATCATGCTAAGGAAGCGGCGGAGTTGTTGCAGAAGTAGTCGTAGGGTGCGTTTGCTAACGCACCTTTTATTTAAAGATACTTACTCCACTCTTTGTCTAATGCCATCTTTGCAGAATCAGTATCAACAAAATCTTCACCTACCTCAACCATAAACACTAAAAACTTGGCGATGACTCTTTTTTGTCCTAATGTATAGAAATCTTTTTTATCCTTACCTATTGCTCCACGTTCAATTGCATAAATTGTTGTGTCTATAGAAAAATAACTTTTATCATAATTTTTCAAAGAAAAAATCATATAAGCTGGTAATGCCCATTTTATACCTTGAGAATCCATAAAACACATTGGTGAAGTGTAATATGCTAAATGTTTATCTTCTATATAATGCCAATCTCTCCACCAAGACCTATCTTTTTCTTTAGCTTGCTTTAGTTTTTTATCACTACTACAAGCATCCAATTCTTCAGCTTCAAATATTCCAATACCATCTTCTAATTTTACATTCTTGAATGTCTCTTCTATTTCTGAAATTAATTTTTCTTTATCCAAATTCATCTCCTCTCCCCAGCCTTCTCATAAACAGCCATATCATCCCTCTTCCCCACAGCAATCACCTCAACAGTAATAATCTCTTCTAAAATACTATAGACAATACGTACTTTCTTTTTATCTACATACATTTTTCTACATCCACTTAGGTTGTAGCCACTTTTGTTACCAAGTAATTGCCCTAACTCTGGTGAGGTTTGGAGTTTTTTGAACTGTTTAAGTACAAGCATCTTCTGAGTAGTCGAAAGTTTAGATAAATCTTTTTCTACCTCTTCCTTGACTTTCAGCTTATAGTTCATCGTATGAAATACCTTCTTTTTCTAACAATGTTTCAAAATCAATAGTCTTAGAGTCTTTTCTCTCTTCCACCATCTTCGCTATCTCTATATGTTCCATAAGTTCATAGGCTTCTTTTAGACGTTCATACTCTTCTATGTCTATAATAACTGCTTCAAGCTTATTGTTTTTCGAAATAGCTACTTTATCTTTTATATTTTTTGTAATACTACTAAGCGTACCAGAAACATTACGAGCCAAATCTGTCGCGGAGATAATCTCATCTCTTGTGTATGCCACCATCTTATATCCTTATTATTTTATATATAATTATATGTATAATACTACATTAAAATAAATATGTCAAACTCTTTCGCTATAATCCTACCTATGAACATCAAAAACAAACCCGCAACCTTCTTTGCCCTGCTCATCCTCCTCCTCATGGTATTCATCCTCTACTGGAGTACAACCAAGCCTGTCTCTGTAGTCATTCAGGCAGGGCATGAGGGCAGAACATGTGGGAATACCGGTGCAGAATGTAAACTTTACAGGGAAGAAGATTGGAACATCCTTGTAGCAGATGAAGTAGCAAAAACGTTACGCTCATGGAACATAGATGTCAAGCGTATGCCCGCACGTGTACGTTTTACCAGAGCCAAAATAGCCGTTGCCATACACTTTGACGGAG
>JALXCZ010000045.1 GCA_026990595.1 Sulfurovum sp. | reverse complement strand
TACGGGATTTGAAATATTGTTTTGCGTAGGGGCAGACCCATGTGTCTGCCCTTGATGCCCATATTTCAATTGGACAATAAAATGAATATGATTGGGCATGATAACCATTTCATGATTGCATATATTTTGAAATTTCTCTTCCAATTTCATATGCCATTTTTTAACCATCCTCCCCGCTTCATTCAAAACCATCTCACCCTCCACAATTTCACCAAAAAGATGCGCTCTATTTTGTGCCACAATAGTGATAAAATAATACCCTGCTTGTGCATAATCATAATGTTTCAACCGCAATGATTTACGGTTATATTTATACCCCGTAGGGGCAGACCCGTGTGTCTGCCCTTTAACTTTGAATGCCGTGGTATATTGATTTGTTATCCATATTGAAGGGCAGACACATAGGTCTGCCCCTACGGTTTCATACCTTTCTATCACAACAACCCCTCATCCGAAAAAGAGTAGTACCCACCCTTTGCCAAGATAACATGGTCAAGCAACTCAATACCCACCAATTTAGAAACTTCTTTCAATCTCTGTGTTATCTGCACATCTGCCCTGCTCGCTTCGAGTGTGCCACTGGGGTGGTTATGGGCGATGATGATACCTGCGGCTCTATCTGCAATAGCATCAGCAAAAACTTCTCTAGGGTGGACGAGTGACTGGTTGAGTGTGCCAATGAAAACAGTACGTGTGTTGATGATGTGAGATGCTCCATCAAGCGTGATGGTAAGGAAATACTCTTGATTTTTGGTGCTAAAGGCTTTGAGTTCATCATACACATCTTTGGCATCGGTAATGCGCTTGTTACTTTTGATAAGATAGCGTTTGGAGAGTTCTATCGAAGCCAATATCTGAGAAGCCTTGGCGATGCCTAGACCATGAATGTCACAAAGACCTTTGAGGGTGAGTTCATCTATGCCTTTGTTCATCATCATGATAATCTCTTTAGAGAGCTTGCGCACATCTTTACCTTGGACACCAGAGCCAAGGAGTATGGCAAGGAGTTCCTCATTTTTAAGGGCTTCCACACCTTTGGCTAACAGTTTTTCTCTGGGTTTGTCGTCTTTATGTAAGTCTCGAAGTGCAGTCATTTGATGAACCCCATCACTTTTGCATCTGCCACTTCTGAAGAGGCTATAAGCTCATCAAGTGCTTTTTTGAGTTCTTTATACTCTTTGTCTGACTTACGTTCAACTGCCATGATTTGTTTGGCTAAAGTGTTGTAATGTTTAGAGAATTCTCTTAATTTTTTGAAGGTTCGGATGATGTTGATACTTGTATCTGTTGCAACAGGGCTACGCAGTACAGTAGCCAACATATAAATGCCTTCTTCTGTAAAAGCATAAGGTGCTTTACGCAACCCCATAATCTCTTTATTGGATGTCGCAAATTGCGACTTCCAATTTTCTAACTCATCACTATTTAACTGAAACATAAAATCACTTGGAAATCTATCTTGATTTCTTTTTACTTGTTCATTTAGTCTTCTTGTCTCAACCTGATAAAGCTTCGCCAAATCTCTATCTAGCATCACCTGCTGAGCACGTAACGTCAATATCTTGGAACCTATTTCCCCTTGTATCACTAACGCTTGCATAGAACACTCCTATAGTTTATAGAAGTATTTTAATAGAAAAAAGAGAGAAAGATTAAAAATATGTCATATTGTCATATTTCCAGATATTTAGAAGCCTCCACCGGTTCGGAAAGTGTCGGAACCGGTCAAGTCAGGAAGAGTAAAACCTCCCGAATCTGTAGGGGTGTACCATGGAGAGTCAGCTTGTGAGAAACTGCCACTGCCAAAATCTGAGAGCCAGCCGCTATTCATAGGACGCTGATGGCGACTCATACGTTCCCATGCACCGGCATTACTGAGTGCACCGCCGAGGATCTCTCCAAGCACGGTACCCATTCCAACATTATTGTCAAAACCGGAATGAATATCATCGTATCGGCTTGCTTTAAAGCGTCTGCGCAGTGCTTCGGTCTCACGCAGTGCTTTAAGCTGTGCATCGTAGCGTTCTCTGTTCTGATTCATCTGCTCCTGTAACTTCTGCGCCTTTTGCTCCAGGGTGCGTAGCTCCATCGCCAGAGTATCATCCTGTACCATAGCGGTCTTTTTAGCGATCTCATAAATATTTTTTGCTCCATAGCGTGAGAGTACTGACTCTATAAGCTTGGTGATCTGCCGGGCATAGGTATCTTTCTCCTGCAGATAATGCTTTTGTTCTTCGAGTGCTTCATCAAGATCTTGTTCAAGTGACGCAATATCTGCATCAAGTCCATCAACGATCTTCTGTTTCTGCTGCACTTCTTTTTTAACATCTTTCATTCCCTGTGCCTCTGATTCTGCTTTTTCAAGCATAATAAGCTTTTTCAGTTCATTCTGGTAGCGCTCCTCTTTGTGTTCAGCATGTTTTTCGAGTCGTGTTGGGATCTGTGAAAGCGTCCAGTAAGTCGTACGATTTGACTCATAGTTACTCAGGGTCGCTACCCATCCGTCCAGAAGGTGGCTCAGACCTTGCGAGTTATACTGTGACGTGCCATAGTGACGCTGCCAAAGATACCAAAAGAGCATATCTTGCTCAAAAGGCTGCATTTTTTCACGGTAGCTCTGGATAGATTCTTTGGCTTTTTTGGCGGTGCTTTGGGCAATCTCTTTGGCATTGGCAGTCTTTTCAAACTGCTCCTGGTAGCGTGGATCATTTTTAAGCGCAGTCTGTACCTTTTGCTGTACCTGAGCCAGGCGCGTCAGCGCCTCCTCAAGGGCATGATGAGCCTGCGTGCGTGCCTGCTCTTTGTCTTCTATATTTTTGGAGAGTGTACCGATCTTTCTTTTGAGCCTTTCAAAGGCATCCTGACGCTGAGATAGCACCTCGTCAATACGATAATCTTTTGTGGTGTATCCTGCTTCGTCTTTACCTTCAGCGAGTGCTTCAAAATGCAGTTGGGCAATCCGCTCGAGTATCTTTAACTGTTGGCGTTTATTTTCCTGAGAAGCAGAAAAAAGTGCCTCTTTTTCTGCATCAAGCGATGTGACATCCGCACGTATGGATCGGATGGTTCCTTCAAGTTCCGCCAGGGTTTCAATACCTCGTATCATCTGCTGCTCCTACCACTTGCTGATCGTACTGCCGTTACTTGGCACACTGTATTGTGGTGCAAGTTTACCACGCTCTTTTTTACCTACGGATCTGTTTTGTATGATCCCGTCATCGAGTTTGTCCTGCTTGATACGCTCATAGGTTTCTTTGTCTACCCGAAGTCCCCACTCACTGACATTCTCCATGGCATCATTCTCTTCATTGTGTATGGGAACCTTTATTTTCTTACCGTTACTGTCAATGGCCTCAACAATGAGATAGTAATTCCTGCCTACGGGATTATGTGGCGGAATACGCCAGATTCCTGAGCGTTTACCGGCTCCCTGTACAACGCGGACAGTATAGTGGGATTTGAGTCTCTCCAGTAGATTCTGAAGTGCTTTGTGCTTACTTTTTGCCGTCTCTATCTTACCTTCTTGCAGTGCCTCTTTAGCTTCCAAGATGAGAAGATTTGCCTCTTTTTGGGCATGCTCATCTCTGCTGATCGTTGTAATCTGTGTATACAGCTGATGTAGGGTTTTAGGCATCTGTGCTACAGCAGCATGCCTAGGATAGACTGCCAGAGCATAATACCCTGCAGCACCTGCTGTAAGAAGCCCCATAGAGATAAACAGTGGTTTAAGCCACTTAGCTCTGTTCACATAGATCTTTGCAAGAGAGGTACCAAAGCCTGCCTTGGGCGGATGATATTTGAAACGCTCCTCTTCAAGTGCCTTGACACCGGCTTCGAGCATTTCATCAGTTACCTCTATTCCCTGTTTGGCATAGATCTCACGCAGTTTTTCAATCACCTTGGCACGTCTCTGTTCCCCGCTTAGCTCTTTTTGTACGACATGCTCCTGATGGCGTAGTGCATCGACCGCATCCATCGCAACCATCAGTTCATCCAACGGTATTCTTTTGTCTTTGTTCGGGGACATGGTGTGTTATACCTTGTGTGGCAGTGCCAGTGAATCGCCCCGGTTGATGATCTTGCTCAGACGCTGCTTGCCATCCTCGACTGCTTCACGTATCTCTTCACTGTTCTTTGTAGAGAGCTTTCGCATCTCATCGACCATTTCTACAGTGCGTTCTTGAAAGTTCACGACTGAATCAACCAGTTTTTTAACCGCGTCGGCACGAATGGTGGGTCCATACCCCGCCTTGATAGCAGCATCCTGTACTTTGCCACCGATATCTGCGAGATCTTCCAGACTCTTGGAGACTCCCTCTTTCATTGCTTCAAGCGTCTGCGTACTCTCATGCAAGCCGAAAAGACCTGTAAAAGAGGCACTCAAAGCAGTCAACACTGTCTCATTGGTACCGAAAAAAGTCACCGCCTGCTGATAGACACGTTTTTTAATAGAAGTCGTCTGCATTAAACGGGTCATGATCACTTCGGAGGTGTTATAGTTGATGCTCAGATTGTCTGCAAGGTCTTTGGCGATTTGGTAACGCTCTTCGGCACTTTGGAGTTCACGCAAACGTTCGTCACGTGCCAGCTCCAGCTTGGCACGAGCAGCCAGGTCATCACCCTGATAGCTTTTTACCGCCTCGCTTGCCTGTTCCAGCTTGCCTTTGGCACTGTTCCACTGGGCTTCTGCCTGCTTAAGAATATCCAGTGAGAGTATCTCTGCCTCTTTGATGGCTCCCCTGAAGTCCTGATAGGCATTGAGAATACGTGCCTCTCTTTCTATCTGGTCTTTAGAGTCGTGTGCAACATCAAGATAGGTCTTTTTGATATCTTCAAAACGTGTCGCTATGTCACCCCGTGTGACCTTCATCCAGACATTTCCGATCCGCTCAAAGGTATCGATCTTGCCATCTTCTACCTGTTCTACCATACGTTTGGCATCATCACGAATAGAGTTGAACGCATTGGTGATCTCTTTGTAGCGTTCACCGATATTCATCTGCGAAATCTCGTTGCGTACAAGCTCATTGAAAGTAGAAGCCTGAGAAAGTGTCCGCGCGATTGCAACTGCTTTGTCCTCATCAATATCAGCGATCCTGTCGATAAGTGTTACCACCGGTGCTTCTTCTGTCTTCTGGGGAACGAGTCCAAGATCGCGTATCTGTGTCATTGCTTTGTCGAGATAATTCGTTATCTGGTTTTGCATGGTTTTTTCCTTTTTCCTACTAATGTATACCATTATAGGATGCAAATCCTTAATTTTTATTTGCTAGAAGTTAAGGTTTTTCCACTAAATCACTTCACATTTGTCACAAAAGATGAGCTTTTGATCTATTTTTCGTCTGTTACCTCTTCTTTTACAGGTTTGGCAACTTCTTTTGCCAAGATCTCCACATAGACCTCTTTTGCACCACTCTCTTTGACTGCATCCAATGCTTTAATAAGCTCCTCAAAAACAACAACTTTCGCATCGTCAGCAGTAGCCCCCACTTTACAGTCAAAGTCCCAGTACATCGTCGTTTTATCTGAGAGTGTTTTCTTTTTTTCACGTTTAACATATTTGCGTATCTCATGTTTTACTGCTTCGAGCACTCTGTCTTCATGTTTTTTTGGGTCTGTGAGTTTAAATACTTTTTTCACTATTTTTTCCTTCGGTTGTTTTGTCTGCTGCCTGCGCCTGTCGAAGGCTTCTTTTTGTCCAGTGCATCTAATTTTGCTTGTAGATCTGAGCCTATTTTCTCTGCATGAGGATTTTTAGGTTTCCTCTTTTTTTGTTGGTTTTCTGTAGGGGCAGATTCCATATCTGCCCTTTTTGATGAATTATTTTTCTTTTTGCCATGGGCAGATATAGAATCTGCCCCTACATTAGATTTCTTCTTACGTGTATTTTGTTTATTACGATTACCACCACGTTTTTGTCCGCCGCCTCTGCCGTTTTGTATAGGCTCTGCCTTAATATTTGGGTCTGGCGTAAATGCTTCTATGTGTACTTTTTTTATCTTGGATTTGATGAACTTCTCAATATCAAAAAGCAGTTTATGTTCATCTACACAAACCAAAGAGACCGCCTCACCACTCTGCCCTGCACGCCCTGTACGCCCGATGCGGTGTACATAGTCTTCAGGAACATTGGGGAGTTCATAGTTGACCACATGTGGAAGCTGGTCTATGTCAATACCGCGTGCCGCGATGTCTGTAGCAACCAATACACGTACTTCATTGGCTTTGAAAGCTGCAAGAGCTTTGGTTCTGGCACCCTGAGATTTATTCCCATGAATGGCAGCTGCACTGATGCCTGCTTCCTCAAGCTGCTTGGTCAGTCTGTTGGCACCGTGTTTGGTACGGGTAAAGACAAGTACCTGTCGCCAATCTTTACTCTTAATGAGTTGGGAAAGCAGTTCTCTTTTTCGCGATTTATCCACATAGTGCACCACTTGACTTACCTGTTCGGCTGTGGTGTTCTCTCTGGCTACTTCTATGAGTACCGGCTCTTTTAAAAGTCCTGAAGCGAGTTGTTTGATCTCCTTGGAAAATGTCGCTGAAAAAAGCAGTGTTTGTTTCTCTTTGGGCATCATTTTAAGAAGTTTTTTAATGTCATGAATGAATCCCATGTCCAACATACGGTCAGCTTCATCAAGCACCAAAGTCTCCACAGCAGAAAAGTCTATACCTTTTTGCCCGGCAATATCCAGCAGACGACCGGGTGTAGCTATAACAATATCCACCCCTCTTCTAAGGTCTGCCAACTGTGGGTTAATGCCGACACCGCCAAAAATGACTCGTTGGGTAAAGTGCAAATATTTACCGTAAGTTTTAAAACTCTGGGCTACCTGTGCTGCCAGTTCTCTGGTAGGTGTAAGGATAAGTGCTCTAATTTTATATTTTTTAGTATGTATCTTTTTTTCAGAGAGTCTTTGGAGTAAAGGCAGGGTAAATCCTGCTGTCTTTCCTGTTCCTGTCTGCGCAGCTGCGAGGACATCTTTACCTTGCAGAACAACAGGGATAGCCTGTTGCTGAATGGGTGTAGGCGTAGTATAGCCCTCTTCTTTGACTGCTTTAAGCAGAGACTCCCTGAGTCCTAAATCTGTAAATTTCATGATGTTCCTAGTATGACCTATAAGTATTTCGGTCTTAGGCTTTGTAGGGTGTTGCATGGTTCAGTATTTGGTGCTTAACCTGCACTCTATTTTAATACTTGTTCCATAACAACACCAAATACATCCGACCGATGGATGCTTTTGTAGCAGAATTATAGCGTAATTTTCTCTTTTGTTATCTTTGTTTTGGTATAATCCCGAAAATAAAATGAAAGGCATAATCTATGAAATATCTTTATCATATTTTCTTCTCTATTTGTATTGTATCTCTTGTCTCAGGATGCAGCAGCAGTGAAGTCAAACCAGAAAAGATCAAAAGACCACAGGTAAATCAAGTTGTGGATGCCGATCTCATTGTTGAAGACAATAAAACTGAAGTCAATCCGGAAGAACTTCCTTATGTATATGATAACGTAGATGCAACAAGACAGAAAAATCTTAAAAACAACCAGGATAACGGGAACTATCTCAATCAGCAGACAGAACAATCAAATATTGTTGCAGAAGCACTGCAACTTAAGAGAAAGTAGTCACTCTTTCTCCTCAAAAGTGTCCTCATCGCTTAACTGGATAAAGCAGGGCCCTCCTAAGGCCTAGCTCGAGGTTCGAGTCCTCGTGGGGACACCATATATTTCTACATAAATCAATTCTATAGTATAATAAACATTATTATGATAGCAAGGAAAACATCATGTCAAGAAAAAAGAATACTGACTCTGAACAAAGTAAAGTCTACCTTATTGGTTCTGGGATCGCTTCGTTGGCGGCAGCAGTTTATTTGGAAAAAGATACCGGTGTACCAGGAGAGAACATTTATGTTTTAGAACAGGATGATATTGCCGGTGGAGCCTGTGACGGTGCGGGTGATCCTGAAAAAGGCTTCGTGGTACGCGGCGGGCGTATGCATGAAAAGCACTATGAGTGTTACTGGGATCTACTCTCAAATATTCCCTCGCTTGAAGACCCGAACATCTCAGTCAGAGATGAGTCTTTTGAATTCAATAAACGTTTTGTCTCCCATGCTCAGGCACGTTTGCTGAAAGAGGGAAAGAAACTGGATGTCTCCTCATTCGGGCTCTCTTTAAAAGACCAGACAGATCTTTTAAAGTTGACATTCGTTTCTGAAAGTTCATTGGGAAATAAACGTATAGAGGACTGGTTCTCTGCAGAGTTCTTTACGACTAACTTCTGGTACATCTGGACTTCAATCTTCGCTTTTCAAAAATGGAGTTCCGTTGCTGAAATGCGACGTTATATGAAACGCTTTATTCATCTTGTAGACGGATTGCATCAGCTTGGCGGTGTGATGCGTACCAAATACAACCAGTACCACTCTATTATCCTGCCTACACAAAGATACCTCGAAGCCAAAGGGGTACATTTCGATATGCATACACAGGTAGTAGATATTGACTTTGATCTTTCTGCCGATGAGAAAAGAGCAACAGTGCTGCAAATTATTGACAGAAATGGGAAAGAAGATGAGATCGTACTTGGGAAGAATGATTATGTGTTCATGACCAATGGCTCCATCACAGAGAGTACAGACAACGGTGCATGGAACAAGTCCCCTACTCTTAAAGACAAGGCAAGTTCAGGTGCATGGATGCTTTGGGAACGTGTAGCCAAAAAAGACAAAGCCTTCGGGAATCCTGGAGTATTTTCTGACAACATTGACCTGCAAAAATGGTACTCTTTTACAGCTACGCTCAAGGATGATACGTTCCATGACTATATGGAAAACTTTTCGGGTAATGTTGACGGTACAGGCGGGTTGGTGACGATGACCGACTCAAATTGGCTCATGTCCATTGTTATTGCCAGACAACCGCATTTTCCAAACCAGCCTAAAGATGTGAAGATCTTCTGGGGCTATGGGCTCTATCCTGACAGAGAAGGCAATTTCGTCAAGAAAAAAATGTCTGAATGTACGGGAGAAGAGATCCTTGAAGAGCTATGGTATCACTTAAAAATACAGGAGCTTATGCAACCCGTGGTCGAAGCAGGAAAAGTGATCAACTGTATCCCTGTGGCAATGCCGTTCATAGACAGTCTTTTCATGCCCCGCACCTTAGGGGACAGACCGGAGGTCATCCCTGAAGGAGCAGCAAACTTTGCCTTTTTGGGACAGTTTGCAGAAGTAGAAGATGACTGTGTATTTACTGTAGAATATTCAGTACGTACGGCACAGATGGCAGTGTTTGGACATTTTGAAGCAGACAGAGGAGTAAATCCGATCTATGATTCCATTCACAATCCTCTTGTACTTATCAAAGCAGCCAAAGCGATAAGCAGATAAGGAAGATCTTTCTCAACGATGAAAAAGATCACATTTTTTCATCAGTTTGTCAAGGTTGGTCACAGCCAGATGTCCTCTTTTACTAACGATAGCGCCCTCTTCTTTAAGCTTATGCATTTGCGTACTGACCACAGAGCGGACAGAGCCTATCATCTCTGCCAAGGCTTCATGAGAGAGGTTGTTAATGAGTTTTACAGGGTAGTGTTCATCATTATTTTCTTTACAGCTATGGACATGCTTCAAGATGAGTTTGGCCAGTCTTGTGGTGGTGTCATGAAAAACCAGAGATTCGCTGAAGGCTTCAAGTTCACGCATTTGATCTCCCAAATAAGGCAGAAAGGTTTCATTGAATTCCGGATGTTCTTTAATCCACTCTCTGGCACGTTTCAAAGGAATACGTAAAAAATCTACATGATCCAGTGCCACAGGCTGAACAATATGCTCTTTGCCGTCAAGCAGAGAAAAAACATCAAAAATATCTTGGCTCTCAAGTAAGAAAATAGCAATACTTCTGCCAGTTTCAGGATCTACCTGAGAAATTTTCAAACGACCGCTGAGAAGTATATGCAGATATTTTGTACTCAGATCAGGGTCTATAACCTCGGCTTTGTTCCAACTCCCCTCTTCACTCTCATCAAGCATATCATAGAGTACAGTCTCGCAGAGCCCTCCAAAAAGATCGGAGGTTTTAAGTACTTCAAATGCTTTGTCGTAGAGTGATGATGTTTTAACCATGGTGATCCTTATTGTTTAGTCCATGATTATAGCCAACTTTTTCAATTATTTCATCTATATGCTCTAAGAATAATGATTTTTTTTCACGACAACGTTTTAAGAGTTTCTTATGGTTATGCTCTTTTGCATAGTGTGCCACCGTTTCCATAAGTTCATCTGCCAAAGCATATTGTTTGGCAATATTTTCACTGTGTACTGCTTCTGCTTTCATATATTTTTTATAAGAAAATGTCATCTCGTCTTTGGCATTTTCCAAAAGTATATGTGCAATATTGTCGGTACTTTGAATGAGTGACTCTTCACCTTTTTTACTCTCTTCTACCCCTTCAAGGATCTCATAGACAATACTCTCCAGAGACTGCCCTGTCTGCTTGGTATGTGAAAGTGCTTTTTCAAAAATATCTGCTACACTTTTCTTCAGGACATCTTCCTCTCTTGCAAGTCTGATGATGATCTCTTCTTTATAAGACATAGGTACTCCTCTTTTAGGGAATCTCTAATAATAGGTTCCCTTTATATTTATAATCATATAGCAGTGAAATTTTTACTTCTGTTAGTTAGCTAACAGACAGGTTATTTTTACTACTTCATAATTTGGTTGAAATAAAAAATTAACACAAAAGGATTTACGATGAAAAAAAGATTTTTACTTTCAGCACTTACATGCGGGTTACTACTTGGTGTGACAACACTTCAGGCTAAAACAGATAAAAAAGTGCTGGTTCAGCATGAAATGCAAAAACAGGTACAAAACCATAAACAAGCTCCAAAAGAGATCGTTGAGGGTATGCAAAATACATTTAATGCTCTGCAGGCTTTAGGGAAAAAAGACAAAAAAGAAGCGAAAAAAGACTTGGAAGCAGCTATGAAAAGTTTTAACAAAGCTTTGAAAGCAGATCCGTCATTAGACCTTGTACCTATCGATGAGAGACTTCAGGCGTATGCCTTTATGGGGACTTCAGAAGTGATTGCAGACAGACTAAAAGTTGCACAACAGCTCTTGAAAGCACATGATACCCAAGCTGCTATTGATGTGATCTCACCACTTAAAGATGAGATGGATATCAGTACGATCGCTATACCTATGAAACTCTATCCTGTTGCAGCAAAAAAAGCGCTTGATGCTCTTAATAAAGGTAAAGAAAAAGAGGCTTTAGCTGCTATTGCAGAGGCAATGAACAGTTTGGTTGTCTTTAAGGCAGTTCTCCCTACACCGCTCCTGGCAGCACAAGATCTTGTTACAGAAGCTTCAAAACTGGATAAAAGCAAAAAGAAAGAGGCTAACAAGCTACTAGATGCAGCCAAAGAAGAGTTGAAACGTGCAGAACTTCTCGGATATACAAAAAAACATGATGCAGACTACAAGCATCTCAATGAAAGTATTGAAGCAATCCAAAAAGAGATCAAAGGGAAAAATATCGTAGAAAAACTTTATGATACTCTTAAAACAGATTTTAAAAATATTGTGGCGCATACCAAGATATCCAGAGTGAAAGTACCTTCATCTGTGCACAATAAAGCCGAAGAAAAGGTAGAACATTTTGAGCAAAAAGAGGGTAAAAAAGCAATAGATGAGCAAAATACATTCAAAAAAGAAGCACATACGGATGAAAAAAAGACGGTACAATAGTATTATAATTAAAAAAGGATAGATCATGTGGAAATGGAACGATCAGTTAAATTTGGAAATGAATATTAATAAAAACTTGGTAGACAATTTTAAAAAATATTCAAAGATCAGTGGTATCGTATTTATTATATTGGGTGTTCTAGGGATTTTTTTTCCTACAGTGATGTCCTTAACAACATTGGCATTTGTCGCTTATCTCATGCTGTTTGCAGGTGTTTTTGCAGGCTGGTTCACCTGGACAAGTAACAAAGAGGACTGGGCAGGATGGCTGAAAAGCTTCCTGCTCATTTTAGTAGGGCTGTTTATGCTCTTCTATCCAATGCAGGGTGTTGCAACGTTGGGGCTTTTGTTTGCGATCTACTTCTTTACGGATGCCTTTGCAGGATTTGGTCTTGCATTTTCAATGAGACCTCAAAAAAACTGGATTTTATGGCTTCTTAATGCCATTACTTCTCTTGCACTGGGTGTGATCTTCGTAGTCGACTGGCCTTTCAGCTCTTTGTTCATGGTCGGCTTGCTTGTAGGGATAAGTCTTCTGTTTGACGGAATTGCTCTTTTGACAGGTGGTATATTGGTTGATAAAGCAGAAGAAGAGAGTACCCATGACACTAAAGCGTAAAATTTCACTTTTTATTGTCTATTTTGTACTTTTCATTGCATTGACAGCTATGGTGGACTACTATGCCTATGATGAGATCAATCCGTGGATATTCATTATTTTGAGTTTTCTGGGTGCAATATGGGCAGTCGCTGTCCATGCAAAAAGCCATCAAAGGTCAAAAGCAGATGAATTAGCTCATGATATAGAAGAAATACTCTGATTAACAAGAGATAGTGTATAATTATTTAAAAAAGAAAAGGAAAAACAAATGGTAGAATTTATGAAAAAAGCAATGGACTGGGTCTTGGAAAAAGAGGCAGATGCAGCGAAAGACTGTCATGCAAAACCAGAAGATATTGAGAAACAGATCACGATGATAGAAAAGAAAAAAGAAGCACTTGAAAAACAGTATAAAGAAAATGTAGCAGAGTTGGAGCATATTTTGGACAAATTACATTTTATTAAAGCAGAATCACTGAAGTGTCACACCGATAAAAAATAATCAAATAGAAGTAGATATAATATAAATGGATAACAATAAGACAGGTATTTTATGCGAAGCATAGGACTACTAGGTGCCATCTCTATAGGTATTGGTGGCATGGTAGGTGGTGGTATTTTTGCTGTACTGGGTGAAGCAGTATCGCTTGCTGATGGTGCAACGGCAATTGCTTTTGCCATTGCAGGATTAGTGGCTATCTTTACCGCCTACTCATATGCAAAACTTTCTGTTGCCTACCAAAGTAGCGGAGGTACAGTCACGTTCATTGACAAGGCATTTGGAGACAATATTCTTTCTGGTTCAGTCAATTTAATGTTATGGCTTAGTTATCTTGTCACTATTTCCCTTTATGCTACAGCCTTTGCATCTTATGGTACAACATTCTTTTCCAAGCAGAGTACTTTACTTACACACACCTTGATCAGCATTTCTATTGTCTTTCCTGCAATCATCAATCTTGTGAGTGCTTCTTTTGTAGGAAAATCTGAAACTGTGATCGTTGTTATTAAGGTATCACTGCTTATACTGGTTATTGTTGCCGGGGCTCCCTATGTAGAGACCAGCAGAATGTCTCCAGACCATTGGTCTTCTCCTCTTTCTATTGTCGTAGCAGGTATGATCATTTTTGTTGCCTATGAAGGTTTTGAACTCATAGCCAATGCAGCCGAAGATATTAAAGATCCGGATAAAAATCTGCCACGTGCTTTTTACTTTTCTGTCAGTATTGTAATACTGCTTTATGTACTTATTTCTATCATTACGGTAGGGAGCGTCAGTTATGAAGTACTTATGAAAGCAAAAGATTATGCCTTGGCAGAAGCTGCCAAACCAGCTTTGGGACATATAGGCTTTGTCATTGTTTCCTCTGCAGCCTTACTCTCAACCTTTTCGGCCATCAATGCAACGCTCTATGGTAATGCACGGCTGGGTTACAAAATTGCAAAAGATGGAAAGCTTCCGCATACGCTTATGGATTCAAAAAAAAATGTACCTTTCAATGGGGTTCTTTATACTACATTATTCAGTCTTATTCTGGCTAACAGTATTGATCTCACTGAAATTGCCATTATAGGAAGTGCAGGCTTTCTTCTAATCTTTTTTCTTGTGAACGTCAGTGCCTATAAACTACATACTGAAATTAATGCCTCACCTATTGTTACTATCCTCTCTTCAGTTTTTGCGCTGTTTGCACTAATTACCTTAATGTTGCATACGTATGATTCCAATCCACATGCAATGATTATTTTTGGATCATTTATCATTATATCACTGCTGTTTGAACTCATATACGGACGTTATGTAAGAGGTCAAATTTTTCAAAGAAAATACAAAACACAACCGTATAAGAAAAAAGAATATTAATCATCAATTAATATTTCTAATGTACAATGTAACAATTAATTTACTGAGGAGAAATAATGACACCACAAGAACAGGAAATAGAAAAAATGAAATCAAGTATTACTACAGAATTACGCCTCATTTTTAAAGCGAATATGAAGATATTTGACTGGGATATTCCTGAAAATGATGACAGAAAATCTGCTGAACTTATCATTGGGACAATGCAAAAAGCTCTGGATGATCTAAAGACAGAAGTTGAAGCCGGAAAATATAACAATTATTAGGAGAAGAACCATGAGTAAAAGCAATTTAAAACATTTGGAAACAGTTAAAGAGAATATAGATAAATCAAATACACTCAGTGAAGAAGAGAAAAGTGATTCCTTTAAACGTATAGAAGAGTGGTATGCCGAAGACAAGGCCTGGGAATCACTTATGGCGGAACTCAGCGAAATTTCACCAAAAGTAAAAACTGTTTTGGCAGATCTCGGGCTTATTTAGAACACCCTACTTCGATACCAATGAAAGCGTATCTATATGATAAAAGTCTCTCAACTCTTTATAGAGTTCAGGAAAATGACTTTTCAGACTATGGGGTGATTCAAAGAATCTCTCTGTAACTACTGCAAAAAATTCAGCTTCATTTGTAGCTGCATAACTTCCAAGCAGTTTATATTTACCCCATTCTCTATTTTTTGCAGCAACCGTTTGAAGTTTTTTATAATCCTTATACAGTACGGAAGTCCACTCATTGTATTTTGATCTTTCAAGTGGTGGTACCCCGTCTATTTCCCCATCCATAAAATCTATTTCATGTGCAAACTCATGAACTATGACATTGTCATGTCGTAAATGATATGCCTCAAACTTTGCATCATGCCAGACAAGTACAACCGTATCATTGGCAGACTGTCCATCTATCATAAAATCTTCTTTGGTATAAATACCTCCGCTCTCTCTTACATTTTTAAGTACCACCGGTGCAGGATACACAATAATTGTCTTTAAGTTATCATAGCAATTATCAGTCTCTATATGCAAAAGGAGTAAACAGGCATAAAATGAGATAACTATTTTCATTTCATCTGTTATTTGCATTTTGATACCTATGAATTCTTTCGTGTAGGCAAAACGAATCATGGATCTTTCAATTTTTTTCTTGTCTATGTCCGAGAGATTTTTATAGTGTGGTACTTTTAGTAATACTTTTCTATGTTCCTCCTTAAAAGGTATTTTTTCCAAAGCTTTAAGTCGTTGTCTTTTTCGGTAGTCAAGAAAAAGAGTGATACCCAAAAACAATAATCCACCCAAAAACAAAAAGTAAATAAATTTAATATAATAAGCTTCTATAGTATTTCCTTTAAATTATATATATATGATAGATCAGTCAATATCTTCAATATCAACGAATAATTCCAACAAGAGAAAAATAATATATACAGCAAAAATAATGAGGGCTGTACTTCCTCCATAAGATAAGATCGCATCTTTTGAAAAATGCAGTGTATCTGCTATATCCATCATGACATAAACCCATATAGAAAATGCTATCAGGTACAACATTCCTTTAAAATTTAACATTGTTGCATGTTTTACGTATTTTTTTTTCATTTTCCTCTCCATATATACAAATCTTGCTCAATCATAGACGTAAGATTTAATCGATTGTTGTACGTTTTTTTGCACCTACAAGCCAATATGCTATTGCTAATCCTACTATTACTACAGCAATAATAAGTAACTCTTCAGATTTTTCAGCGGAAAGTGAATAAATAAGCACTTTACGAATCAATGCAGCCATTGCTAACATAATAAAAGCACCTATGGCAAATCCTTTACCCTGCAAATGATTTATCTCTTCATGGATCAACTCTATTGCTGCCCATAAAACCAACAAACTTCCCAGTACTGTTAAAATACCTTTCTCAATACCTTTATCGGAAAAAAATAATAAATAAATATCATAGCCAAAAAGTACAATAGCAAAAAATGCTACCAGAGCCAATGCTCCGGCAAGAAAATAGTTGATATAGGAGTTAAATTTTTTTAATCCAATCAAAATACCTTTTTCTACTTTGGATAAAGATAAAAATGTACTTAACTCTTCTTCCCGATATGAACTTGTCAAAACATCAAGATTTATATCGACAATCTTTTCTACTGCCCTTATCTCTTCTATATGTTGCTCTTTATTTTTAAAATTTTCCTCAATACTGGTAAGTATGAAAGTACGTACATATGTAAAAGCTGAATTAACATAATGTGTCGGCAGACCTATTTTGACATGAATCTCCCCTATTTTATATAGATACATAAAATAGGGCAAATCGTATTTTCCACAAAAAAGATTGATAAACCACTCTTTTATTTTACTACGGTGGTAGGCAATGATCTCTTTGTTCTTTAAAAATTTTGCTGTCTTACCAAAACCCCAGATATAATCATAGAAACCATCGATGAATTCATCTGCCAAGGTTTCCATACGAGGCTGAAGCCCTTTTAAGATTGATGCTTCTTTTTCTGTAAAATGATAGTGTTCTTTTAGGCTCTGGTAGTGTTGCATCTCTTTTCCTTTTGTAAGTTTTCATTGAATGAAAAAGCAGTATAACCAAATTTTACAATATCACAATAAGCTTAATTATATTCATCATTTAGTCCAAATCTCGAAATAGATGCTCACTACAAACATACTAAAGAGTTAAATGGAGAAATTTTAGAAAGTATTTTAGATGCTAAAAATTTGCTGTTTTGCTTTGGACATACCATCAAAAATATAGAAATACTTGCATTTCGTCCAAAGTCTATTGCAATATGTGAAACAAAAGAGAGTTTTATTCTAGAATTTCTAGAGACACCACGACCGGAGGTCAATGCCTGGATGCAGTCGTGGATAAAAGCGTTGAAACGTTAAAAAAGGGACAAGAGATCTTTATGACAAGATCTCTTCAATAGTGATATAGTCACCAACTCTACCAGTCATTTGCTCTACATCGGTATTTACCGGCAGTGTTTTTTTACCCGGTCTCCATCCTGCAGGGCAAACTTCACCTGTTTTTGTAGCATGTTGCCATGCTTCTACTTGTCGGAGGAATTCATTGACATTTCTTCCTACTGAAGGAGCCTGTACTTCCTGTGCTACAACAACACCTTCGGGATTAATAAGAAATCTTCCACGAAGTGCGATTCCCTCATCTTCAAGAAGTACACCAAAGGCACGGCTTACTTCTTTCGTCCCATCAGCACCAATAGTTAGTTTAAGATCTTTTAAAAGTGGTTCAGTCTCTACAAATCTTTTATGAGAGAATTTTGTATCTGTTGAAACGGCTAATATATCTACTCCCATCGCTTGAAACTCATCATATTTTGCATTCATCGCTGCAATTTCAGTAGGACATACAAAAGTAAAGTCGGCAGGATAGAAACAGACTACATGCCATTTTCCCTCATAATCAGTACTTGTTACTGTTGTATAGTGACCTGTTTTAGCGTTATACGCTTCCATAGTAAATTCCGGTGCTTTTTGCATGACTAATGTTGAGCTCATATTATTTTCCTTTTGTGTGTTTATTGTATCAGTTTCTTTTGAAACGACCTCTTTGTTTTCTTTGACTGTTTGTTTTGTATCGCAAGCCATTATTTTTCCTTAAATAGTAGGATATCAAAAGATATTTTTTATCTTTTGATAATTATACTCTTCAATAAATTTACTTTAGCTTAACGAGAAAGAAAGATACTCTTTTAGAGTATGGAAGCAAATATCTTCATGATATTTTCAGTGGCTTCACGTATTTTTGATGGTTTATCAAGACCTCTTGTTGAGTACTGGATTAGATCTTTTATCCATGATTCAAGTATTTGGGTGTGCTTGGATGAATAAATAAAACTAACTACTTCATAATTAAGAAAAAGACTTCGATTGTCAAAGTTAGCTGACCCAACCATACAAACATTGGAATCAAAAAGTATGGTTTTTGCATGTAGCATATTCCCTTTATATAAAATTACATCAACCCCTGCTTCTTCCAAATCTCTCATATAAGGACTTCTTCCCATATCTGCTAAAAGATGATTAGATTTTTTGGGTGTGAGTAGTTTCACATCAACCCCCTTGTTACTTGCCATCACTAATGCCTCCATCAGGGTGTCGTTAGGAACGAAATACGGTGTTACGATCCAGATACGTACTTTGGCCGAGCAGATAAGATCAATCAGTGTTTGATAAAGTGCATCTATAGAAAGATCCGGACCCGAAGGTATTACCTGTACGATATCTGTTCCATGATGATATTGAGGTTCGATAAAATCAATTTTTATCTTTTTACCTGTGGCATATATCCAATCATTATAAAAAATGGAGTAAAAGTGATGCACCGCAGGTCCCTGCATAAAGTAAAGCAGATCTTTCCAGCGCTTGCTTCCATCTTCCTGTCCCATATATTCATTACTTAAATTCATTCCACCGCTTAAGAGACGTTTTTGGTCAAAAAGATATATTTTCCTGTGATTTCTGAGATTGATATAATTTTGAAAAGGTTTAAGGGTAAAAGGTCGAAAAAAAACTACTTCTCCTCCTTCCTTTTTTAGCTGAGAAAATCGTTTTTTATCGAAAGCTACACTTAGAGAACCTACCAGATCAATAAGTATGCGCACTCTTACTCCTTCTGAAGCTTTTTTTCTCAATGCATCCAATAGAGAGTCTGTCATTATGTCAAATTTGAATACATAGGTACAGATATCAATGCTTTCTTGCGCATTTTCTATCTCATACATTATACGTTCGTAGGCAACTGAAGACTTAGTGATTAGTTCAAAGGTATTTGCTTTCGTAGGAGGAGGAATACCATTTTTCTCAAGTAAACGTGTCAGTGGATATTCAGAGGGTTCAATCTCATATTGGGTATACTCATCCATTCTGCTGAATGCAATATATCGTTTATCTGCACTCAAGCGGCGTTTACGTATACCTATAAAAAAATAAAGTGGAACTGCAATATGAGGCAGCAGGATAATAGCTAGAATCCATGAGAGCATTCCGGATGATGAGCGTTTTTGATAAAGGATATGTCCCAATGCAAGAAAAAGTAGAATACCACCAAAAACAACAAACAGATAGTTTATTATAATATCAAAAAATGTAATGTCTATGAAATATTCCTTTTACTTTTGATAATTGTTTATTTTAGTATCAAAACTTTTTATATAAGAATCATACTAGCCAGAAGTAATCCACCTATAAAGGCTACAAACATTGATAAAATAAAGTAGATATTTTTATCGGTATCAAGCTGACCTTTTTGTAAATGTTGAATCCATTTTGTATAGTAACGATAGGTATATAATGCAAGAATAATACCTGCACTGACAATAGCTATACCAATATAGTTATAAAAATATGCATGTGCTAACTGTGGTAAACTACTCCCGGCTTTACCTTTTAATTCAATCTCAATAAGGTGAAGAAAAAGTTCAAACTTTTCAACAACAAATCCTAAAATAATGAGAGAAATAGCAGTACCTATCAGTGAAGTCGTTGCCCGTTCCACTGCCATTAAATCTTTAGGGTCTATGGGAGTTTTAGAATTATTTTTCATTGTTTTCTTTTTCTCTATTTGTTTGTTTTATCGTAAAAGTATCTTCTACGGTACGAATATGCAAGTCTCGTTGAGGAAATGGAATCTCAATATGATTGTTATTGAGTGCATCATAAATGACAATTAAAAATGCCGATGCAGTACGTTTTGGTTTATGTAGTTCATCACCCCTCACCCAGACAAGAAGTTCAAAGTTCACACTGCTGTCTGCCATTTCAGTCATGATCACACGAGTTTGACGCTGTTTATTCTCAACAATGTCTACTTTTAATTCACTATGGAGTACTGCCTCTGTCACAAGGTCAATCACTTTATGAGCATCCGTACCATACGCCACACCAAAAGGGATGGAAAACCGTCGTATATTGTCACTCATTGTCCAATTTATCACATTGTTTTCAATCAACTTCTGATTTGGAATGATGACATCAATATTTTCATTGGTACTTACTGTTGTAGATCGCATGCGAATGTCACTGACATACCCTCGAAGGTCATCATCCAATTGTATATAATCTCCAATCTTAATACTGCGTTCAAACATTAAGATGAGCCCAGATACAAAGTTTGAGACAATGTTTTGTAAGCCAAATCCAATACCCACAGAAAGTGCACCTGCAACAAAGGCCAAAGAAGAAAGCTTAATCCCCAGTACATTCAAAGCAATAAAAAATGCAATAAGAATGATAAGATAATACCCCATATTTGCCAACAATGTACGTGTAGAAGTTGTAAATGAACGCCGATTGGATGTCATGTTTTTAATTTTTCTTTTATACAGAGCACCAAGGATGAAGCCTATTATAAAAATAAGTAATGTAATAAAAAGTTTAAAAATACTGATTGGGGTTTCGTTGATACTAAATATTGGTTGAGCAATAAGGTTCCATACTTTATACCACAGTGTCTTAATCTCTTCTTCTCCTGATCCAGTGAGTGTCTGAAGTGTCCCAAGATATTTGTTTTCCATCGTATGAAGTAAAAGTGTTAAGGTGTCTCTAACATCAGAAGAAAGCATCTTTAATGACTCTTCCTCTTTTAATAGCTCATTCTCTAAAGTAAAAGCAGCTTTTTCTTTATTTTTTAATGCTGCCGTAAAAAGAAGAAATTGGGAAGAGACAATATCTTGAACAATTTTCTGATGATTTAAATCTAATTTCTTGATGCTCTTTTCAAGTGCCAATGACTCCTTCGTATTGTCTAGTAAATCTGCTTGTTCTTTATTGATTTGAAGAGCATTGATTTTATTGGATATATGCTCTTCTTGTAACTTACTTTTCTCTATACTTTTCTTAATGGCAGAAGTATCAATTTGTAGTTGACCCAATGTATTCATCACGATTTGTTCAATCTTTTTTATGGTGTTTGTATACGCAGTAATTTGTTTCTTGTACAGGTATATATTCTTATGATATACGGCATCCTGAAGTTCAAGAGGCAGTATTTTTGTACTATTTTTATTTAGTTTTTGGATTTCATCTTCTATCGTATTTATTTTTTCTTTGTTTTGCTCTAATGCGGTTTGTACCTTGTCTCTACGTGTTAGTAAGTCAAGATAGTTTTGAAAAATCATTTTATAATCATCACTCTTTTTAGGCATGGTGATGTTTAAATCATTTTTCACTAAACTCTTTTTTTCATCTTCAAGAAGAAGCTGAATCAATGACTTTTCAAGTAATATTTCTGAAGTTACATTTTTTTCATTATCCACTTTTTTAAGTAGTGTATTGTAGACAGTGGTATTACCATCAATAATGGTACTGTTGAGATCATAGGCTTGAAGCATCCCAACACTAAAGCATACAATAAAGAAGATTTTCATGAAGATTTTCATCCCCATAACCCCTTAATACCTGAAACCATAAATTGTGCAGCAATCGCTCCTACGACAAGTCCCATAATACGTGTCAGTATCTTCATCCCGGTGACACCTAAAATACGATTAATATACGTGGCATTTACCAAGATAAAATAGGTTGTAATGCTGGAAAGAAGAATTGATAGACTGACTATTATATAACTATCTAGCAGGGAAAGTGTTTTCATAGCTGTATTGTTTAAAACAATGATAGTAGCGATGACTCCTGGTCCAAATAAAATAGGAATACCCAAAGGAACAATTGATATATCTTCACTCTCTTCTGCCTCTTCATGTTCTTTAGGTGTATGTCTTGATTTACTCGAGTTTCCTGATGCCATATTGATAGCAATCATCATCAATAAAATTCCACCAATAACTTTAATGGACATCACATTGATACCAAAAAACTTAAAAATATATTCACCAGAATAGAGTGTAACAAGCCCTGCAATAATGATTGCCAATGTTGTTTTAAATGCTATGGGGCGTACCGTTAAAGACGTTGCTTCGCTCCCGATGAGAGAGATCATAATGCTTGCAGCCGCTAAAGGGTTCAGTATTGTGATGAGTGCTATCGTATCATGCATAAGTAGCGAAATATAAGGTGTCAGTAACATCTTGATCACTTAATTCTTTTCATTTTTTGTTCCTGCTTTAAAATAGTGAAACATTGCAATCTCACCAAAATAGGGACCAAAAAGATTGAGTAGGGGTACAAAGTTGAACAGTGCGGTAACAAAACTGATGTTCCACAGTGCGAACCGATGTTTTTTAATTTCTTCTTTTTTAACCTTTTCATAAGTCAAAGCAGCGGCATCGTAACTCATGGTATCTTTAATCAGCCACATCCATAATGCAACCTGTACGAGTATGTTTAGTACTGGAATAAAAAGTAAAGGAAAAGCGAGTAGCGAGGCAACAATAAAAATGATACTGTCTTTTAGCGTATAGCCTACAGAACTGAAAACATGGTCTCTGCGTACTTCATCTCCCTTAAAATGGTGTTTTTCCACTGTAGTGATCAGTGGTTCACTGAACAAACTCGTGACAAACACCATCGTAACTACAATAGCATTGTAGATAAGGTAGAAACCTATAAGAAATGCGATCCCCTTCTCTACTGTCTCAAATGGAAGCCAAGTCAGAAGTTTAAGGAACTGCTGATAGATGTACCCACCCTCAAATATCCAGACTATCCCCCAAAAAATAGCACTTCCTGCAATCACAAGTAAAGAGAAAGAAGTATATTTCTCTTTAGAGACACTACGTAAAATAATATTACCGAAAAAAGCAAATATTAGAGCAAAAGTGAGCAGTACCAACTGAAGCCACAGAAAAGAAGAGAGCATCCATGCACCGTTTGAACGTACCATGGAAAAAGGAACCATCTCCAGTATATGACTACTGAGTCCTATGAGGGTTTCCCACAGCATCGTCCCTATACCTACCCATAAAAGAGTTACAAGAAATCCGCTTATGAGGGCATACTTCATTGTGTTCCAACTTAAGAGCTCTTTAAATCCAAAAAGGATTGCCTGTATTGTATTTTTCATCTGTTTTTCCTACCTCTCTCTACCAAATTAAATTCTAAACATAAACATATTAAATACACCACCAAAGAGTGCTGATAAAATACCAAACACTGCAAATATAACGATCATTGCCGGAATGGAGGCAAAAGCCAATTTGACCAATAATACCACTAAATCCATAAAAGGAATGTCAATCCCCTTGATTACAATTCTTTTTTCTTCATTTTCCATTATTTTTCTCCTATAATTTTTTTCATTTCATTTTCTACATTTTTAAGTAGATTTTTATTTGTTTGCTTCGTAACGACTCTGTTGGTTAATAAACGAAGTCCTATCTCAATAATAAAAGCCAATACAAAACCTCCGGCAATAAAATATCCTACATCAGGTATATGTTTTGAAGTATATTGTAATGCCAAAATAATTGCCAGTGTAATAGTAATAATTGCCAAGATGACTAAAAATTTAGATGCTTTTGTTTTTTTGATTTTAAGCAAATGTCCTATGTGTACCAAAGCATGAATAAATAAAATAGAGATAGATCCAATAGCAGCTATTTCTGTCAGGTCAAAAAAAAGCACAAAGGCTATTAAGATAACGGTACTTACAACAAGCCCTTCACTACTGTGCCAGACATTACGTTCATAGACCTTTGGAAGTTCACCGTTCTTTGCCATCTGGTAGGTAACATTGGTTACCGCATAGAGATTGGCATTGATAGATGATGCTGTTGAAATGAGCGCGGCTACTGCCATGACAGTAAAACCTATGTGTCCAAAAACAGGCTTGGCTGCTTCTGCCAGTGCATAATCCTGTGCTTTTATAATTTGGGGTAACGTCAAGTTTCCAAATACCGCAAAAGTAACAGCAACATATAGAATCATTACAAACAATATCGCTACTGTCATAGATTTTAACATCAATTTCCCTGGATCTTCCATATCTTCTGCGGTATTGGTAATGACACGAAAACCTTCAAAAGCAAAAAACGTAAGTGCTACAGAAGAAAAGACATTCATCACAGGCGGGGCATCTTTAAGAGAAAGCAGTGCCGGATTGATATAAAAAGATACAACAACCGTAAAGAGTATGATAATAGTTAGCTTGATGATCACAATAATATTTTCACTTTTGGCAATGAGAGAGCTTCCTGCAAGATTGATAACCATAAAAAGAAGTAGAACTCCTACGGCATAACTGTTTGCCCAAAGGGGACTATTTACTCCTACGCTCATCATTGCAGCATAGGTACCAAAAGTCTTAGCTACCATCGCTATGGCAACCATAGCAGAGAGATAAAAGAGTACGGAAAGTGAACCTGAAAAGATCCCCTCATCATAACACTGAACCAAATATTCTACTATACCTCCACGGCTTGGGTATGCAGTTGCCAATTTTGCCAAAGAGTAACCACTGAGCAATGCAATGATCCCACCTAATACAAAAGAGATCCATACCAGATTGCCTGCTATTGCTCCTGCTTCACCCAAAAGGACAAAAATTCCTGCCCCGACCATGGAACCAATGCCTAAAAAGACCGCACTCCAGAGTCCAAAGGCTTTTGCATTATTATTCATTTATTCCCATTTTTTTGAAAAGTTTTCCACCCATTAAGAGTGCCAGTCCATCAAAAAAGAGGCTGAATCCTACAAACAGTCCAATGAGATAGAGGGAAGAGAACGGCCAGCCTATGACGAAAAGTATTGCTATGATCAAAGAGAGTGCTGCATTAAATACCCATATTCCCCACCCCTTGTTTGGGTACATGGAAGAAGCAATAGTAAAGCCTGCAAATGCATCCATAAAAAAATAGATAGAAAAGAGCAAGCCCAATGTTGCAACCCCTCCCAACGGTGAGAACAGCATATAGAGTGCTACACCTATCAAAATAACACTTTTAAGCCAGCCTGCCCAGTCAGTGCGGTCTGTTACATACGTAAAATAGGCTGCAAACATACCTGCGATAAGCATCAGCCAGGCAACAAAGACAACAGTTGCAAAAGACGCATATATGGGGTATATGGCTCCAATCAATCCTAATATCATAAAAATAATCCCCGCTATTTTTGCATATTTTCCTATTTGATCAAAAAGATCAAAATCTTTTGGGTATTGCCACATATTGACTCCTTTTTTCTTTTTATTCTAGCAGAATCATATAATTGCTGTATGATACTTAGGTTGCAATTCTACTTTCTGCTATAGCATTATCTACTAATCCTATGTTTTTTATCTGTCAACTGGCTAACACTGATAAAAAATATTACAATATGACATTTTTTTATGAAACTCACATAAAATAGACTATCATTAGACAATAAACAACATTAAGGAGTGAATCATGGAAGGATTGATAGAAGTGAGTTATACAGTAATGTGTAAAAATGATGTAAGCGCAGAGGTAAAACTTTCAGAACTGCTTGACAATGAAAAAGTCGCCAAAGCCATCAAGAGTGAATTTGCAAAAGGTTTACGGAATCTTACACTTTCGGGTAAGGAAAATACAGAGATTTACATCAAGACACAAAAAGAGGTATTTGCATTTACTGCAAGCAAAAATGATTTTGCAGATCTGCTTGAACTTGCAGAAGAGGATGCCCGTAAACATAAACGTTTTAAAAAAGAGTGTGACGGGGTGGAGTTGGTAAATATAGTGACTATTGAGTCATAGTATTGTAATCACATGCCTTTTTATCCATCGTAACTTTAAGTATCTCATTTCGGGTAGCTTTGTTAAGATAGCGGTAGGTGATGGTAATATCTGATTGTAAAAAACGTTTGGCATCGGTACAGATACCTTTTCGTATCACTGGTGTCATACGTGTCTGTCCCTCTTTTTTAAGTGTTTCGTCACTTTTGGGACCGGCATCTACCTCAAAGGTATAGATGAGCTCCGTACCGTTACTGTCAACACCGACCATTTGTGTGTAGGCATCTACTTTTTGCGGCAGTGTTTCACGTATCCCTTCTACCGCTTTTTTTACTACATTAAGATTTTGCATTCTCATCTTGTCGACCTTAAGGTCTCCATTCACTTGTATGGTCGGGTTAAAAGGTTGCATGGTAGCAGGTACTGTTGCCCAGGCTGCAGCAGTAAGCAGTAAGATGCCAAGTAATGATAAAAGTCTCATTTATTTCTCCAAAAAATTAATTCATTTATTATAGTAGAATAGATTAACCATAAAAATGATTTACCTCAATTCTCTCTGCCAAGATACCCCAAAATTTCATCGGCACTTCCCTCAAACACAACAGGTACCTCACTCTTTTCTATCTGATAATCATACATAGGGTCATAATAGTCTCTAAGCAGCATCTCTATCCACTCTTTGTGTTGGGTCGTATCTGCTGTACGCTTTTGTTCCAAATAAGCATCATAAAACGCTGTTTTAATGGTAGTATAACGCTCATTCCCCAGACGCTTTTTAATGCGATCCAGCCCGGCATTGGCATCGTCAAACCATACTTTGGCACCCTTGTCTGCATAGTTCGATTCATAGGTTTTCAGTGCCTGCGTTACATATTCATCAAAAGTGATCTCCACTCGCTCATACATAGGTGTTTTTAAAAGAATCAGTTTCCCTTTTCTAAAGTTGTCAAATATCGGTTTGGGAATGTATACCCGTCCTATATTATGGCTCTCATCTTCTATAATAAGATGTTTATATCCTTTTGCCTCATGTCTGATCAGTGCATACCCAAGGTCATTTTCAAAATCTATCTGTGCAGGCTGAGGAGAGATGAAGCGTCCAAAAGATGAGCCCCTGTGGTTGGCAAGTCCTTCAAGATCGATACTGTTGTCTATCTGATGGATAAGCAAGGTTTTCCCACTGCCTGTACGACCACCTATGATAAGTGTATCAGCTTCACTGCTGATACGTTCACCCTCCTTCATTAAAAAAGTCCTAAAAGCTTTATACCCACCTTTTAATCGCGGAATGCTGATACCTGCTTCCTGTACCCATGCCTGAGAGATCTGTGAGCGCTGTCCACCTCTGAAGCAGTACAGATATGCATCTGGATGAGCCTTCAAAAACTCCATCCATGCTGCTATTCTTTCCTGCTTCACGGGACCTACAAGCTCTTTGCCAAGCTGTACAGCAGAGGCATTGCCCTGCTCTTTGTAACGAATGCCTATAAGGTGGCGCTCTTCGTCTGTCATAAGAGGTAGATTGACCGCGGTAGGGAACGAGCCTTTTTTAAACTCTACAGGAGCACGCACATCAATAAGTGGTCTGTTCTCCAGCACAATACGGCAAAAATCGTCCGTTAAAGGCAGATCAAGCTTTTTTATCGCCTCTATCTCATCTGCCGTACCTACAGGGGTATACTCTTCTGTCTCAAAGGACTTCAACGAGATGTTCTCCCCGTGCTACTGTCTCACCGATGCTTTTAAGTTCAAGCCCCTCTTTACGTGTAAGTGCCAAAAAGGCTTCGACACTCTCTTTACGCACAGCACAGAGCAGTCCACCTGAGGTTTGGGCATCACAGAGGATGTCTTGTTGCTCTGGCGTCATCTTGCCGATGTGGTGTCCATAACTCTCGAAGTTACGCCGTGTACCCCCAGGCACACACTCCATAGCCAGATACTCCTTAACTTTTGGGAGCAGTGGCACATCCTCAAAACGTACTACCGCAGAGATGCCGCTCCCCTCACATATCTCAGTCAGGTGTCCAAGCAATCCAAAGCCTGTCACATCAGTAATGGCAGTCACCCCCTCAAGTGCAGAGATTTCTGCACCTATCTTGTTGAGTGTACACATCGCCTCTACAGCTGGTTCTATGTCTCCCTCGGCGATTTTATCCTGTTTTTGTGCCGTGGTTAAGATACCGATACCCAGTGGCTTGCTCAAAAAGAGTTCACAACCCTCTTGGGCAGTGTCGTTTTGTTTCAAATTTTCATTGTCCACCAAACCTGTCACCGCCAAACCAAAAATGGGTTCAGGAGAGTCAATGCTATGCCCACCTGCTAATGGTATGCCTGCCTCTTCACATACAGAACGTCCACCATCTATCACCAAACGTGCTACTTCATCACTCAGCTTCTTCACCGGCCACCCAAAAATGGATATAGCCATAAGTGGTTTACCACCCATCGCATAGATGTCACTAATGGCATTGGTAGCAGCAATACGCCCAAAGGTAAAAGGATCATCCACAATAGGCATAAAAAAATCCGTAGTAGAGAGTACAGAAGTACCATTACCAAGATCAAATGCCGCCGCATCGTCTTTGGTAGAGTTGCCCACAAGTAGTTCTGGATACATTATAGTTTCTCTGGCAGATTTTAAAATATTATCGAGCTGTTTTGGTGAGATTTTACACCCACATCCTGCTCCATGGCTGTATTGGGTTAGTTTTATTTCTTGCATAATTACTTCTTTATATTTTTAACCCAAATTATGCAATAGGATTGCCAAAATTAGTGATAGTGCTTGCAGTGTGGGTGTTTGCAAAGAATTTGAGGTTAACCCTTAGGTTAATCGATGATTATTTGTAAATGCCCACGGTGCAATGACTTTTGCTAGTTTGGTAATTTCTATTACATAATTTGGGTTTAATAAATGTTAGTGCTTTTTTGGTAAGAGGGAGGTTAATTTTGAACCATTAGAACATATCAAATACCATGACGGTGTAGGTCGGAGTGCCCTAACCCCGACAATAATGTAAAGTGAGATAAAAACCAAAATCACATGAACATAATTGTATACAAATCCACAAAACCATTGTGAATATTATTTTATGCAAATTGATGTCGGGGTAAGGATACCCCGACCTACAAAATCATGTCTGCAAAAAGGAAATAAATGCTAAAATACCCCAAACCATACTAAGGCAACCTCATGAAAACCATCGAAATCCCCTACTATAAAACACTCATTTTAGAACACGTTGTACTAGACTACAACGGTACCATTGCCAAAGATGGTGTGCTGAAAGTTGAGGTGAAAGCCCTGCTTCCTGAACTCTGTGAGAACTACACGGTGCATATCATCACTGCCGATACTTTTGGGAGTGTGAAAGCACAGATGGAAGGCTTTGATGTTGTAATAAAAGTGTTGCAAACTGACAACCATATAGCAGAAAAAGCAGCCTATGTTGATGTGCTGGGGAAAGAACATTGTATTGCTGTTGGAAATGGGAATAATGATGCTCATATGCTTCAAAATGCCATACTCGGCATCGCTATCATTGGGGATGAGGGGTGTGCTACCCCTACGCTACTGCAAAGTGATATTTCTTGTGTCAACATAGCGGATGTGTTGGGGCTTCTACTCAATGAAAAACGGTTAATTGCTACCTTGAGAAAGTAGTCATCATTTTCTTTTACATGTGCACAAATACATCCTCATGACGTAATCTTGACTTTGGAAGTGCTACATTAAAGTCTTCTGGCTCTTTATGGTAACCAATGGCCAATGCCACTTCACATACATAGCCGTCAAATTCTTCTTTAAATGCTTCTGCCACAAGGGATAGTTGCTACCTTAAAACATAATAATAATACCAAAAGTAATACAAACTAATATTTAAAACGCTATAATCAATATTAAGAAATTATAAGGATTTAGTAGATGAAGTATATATTTATTTTAGGAATAGTTTTTATTTATAGCCATGCCAATGTGGCTTGTGATTACTTTAATACTGCTAATCAAGCACAACGGTATTATGATAAAAAACTTATAGGTTATGAGGGGTTAGTTCCAAATGAAAAAGGTAAGGTCTGTACAGATTTAGATAAAAAAATATATGTTATAAAGCGTAATAAAGGTGGATATAGTGATTATGGTCATAGACTTTACACGAAATATGATTGCGAAAAACTTATACGTGTACGTAAAAAAGCTATTACTACGAGCTTTAAATATACATGTTTTGATAAAGTAACAAAACCAATAAAGAAAACACAGAATAAGCATTCAGGTATTAGACTCTAAATACATAATAAAGTATTATTTTTACAGTATACTGTCATCATGGCAAAGAAAAAGAAAAAATACCTCATAAAACTCAACAATAAAATACGAAACTACTTTCACGGGCTCTCTTTTGATGAGGGTATCGCTACGATAGATGAAGACAAACTCATAGAGCTTGTTATGCTGTTAGAACTTGAACTCCCCTCTCATGAACACGATGACATGGTGCGTGCCCTGCGTCGTGTTTGGAGCGAGGAAGGTGCGGGTACGCGAGAGCTGATTGTCTCTTACCTTACCAAAGGACACAAAGCCATCCATGGTGCTTCGCGCAGCAAACACGGTGATGACACAGAAGCATCGGATAAAGTCGGCAAAATACTCAGCATACTTTCAACTATGGAGCATACGACTCAGGAAGAGAACATCATTTTAGAAGCTTTTATCGATGCAAAACACTCTAAAATCACACCCGACAAGATACGCAACAAACTACATTATCTACGCATAAAAAACAGACTGCATACGTTAGAAAAAGCGCTTGATGCAACCTTTACTACCAACAATGAAATGGAATTTTACCACAGATTTACATTTATATTAAAAGAGGTAGATTTTAGTAAACTTCTTTTATGCAAAACTGCCTCGTTGGACATGGATGGTATGCCAGACAGTGATGATGAAAAAATAATAGAAGAACTACGTCTTACTAAAGAAGAAACTATAACACACAAGCAAGAAGAATTGACTGCTTTTCTAACACAGTTAAATGAGCAGGAACATCCCTATTTGTCAGATGATGAAGTCTTTAAGTCACTTAAAAGTATGCCAACAGATTCTCCACTTTTACATACACCTGTTTCTCTCGGTATTGTGGAAAAAATATTAACTAATATTAGTGATAAATATGAGGTCTTTGAGAGTACAGACCACATTATGATAGAGAAAGAAAAAAACCATGATCTGTTTGGAACGATTCTTTACTATAAAACGTCAGTTTCATACGAAAAACCTTATCTCTACAACCTCATTTGGAAAGGTGTTGAGCTTCCGGTAAAGGAAGACATAAACCGAGTCAATGATGACCTTTTGGCACACTTTAGAGTAGCTATAGATGATGTGCTTGACGAGATGGAAGAGATGAGTGCAAAACTGGATATTCCCGAAGATACACTCCATGAATTCATCGTACGGTTTGTAGAACCACAAATACGTGCATCTACAACATTAAAATTTAAAGAAAAAAGTAAAAGACGCATCCTCTTTCACTTTGGAGAATATATCAAGCCTCTGCTTGAGAAACAAAAACGTGAAGAGCTGCTTGCCAAAACCATTCGTGATTTTAAAAACCTTTTCCCTCTTGCACGACAGCTAAAACGAAAGATAGTCTTTCATGTAGGACCAACCAATTCCGGTAAAACCCATAGTGCTCTAAAAGCCCTGGAAGCTGCTACGACAGGGTATTATCTTGCACCTTTGCGTCTATTGGCACTCGAGGGCTATGAGAATCTTAAAAAAGAGGGAGTGCATGTCTCACTCATTACCGGTGAAGAAGAGATCATCGATGAGGAGTCTACACATATCTCTTCTACCATAGAGATGATGAACAGCTCGGTAGATGTCGATGTCTGTGTCATCGATGAGATACAGATGATCTCTGACCGAGATAGAGGCTGGGCATGGGCAAATGCACTCATAGGAGCACCTGCAAAAAAAGTGATATTGACCGGTTCTAGCAATGCCCTGCCCGCTGTCAAAGAGCTTTGTGAGTATCTGGGCGAAGATCTTGAGATCGTAGCATTTGAACGCAAAAATGAGTTACAGATGATGAAGTACCCTGTCTCCATGAGGAAGATAGAGCCACAAACAGCCGTAGTAGCCTTTAGCCGTCGTGATGTACTTTCTCTTAAACAACAACTTTCAGAAAAGTACCGTGTCTCTGTAGTGTACGGTAACCTTTCTCCTGAAGTCAGACGTGAAGAGGCAAGACGTTTCAGAGAAGGAGAGAGTGAGATACTTGTAGCTACCGATGCCATTGCCATGGGGCTGAACCTGCCTATCAAAACCATTTTGTTTGCCAAAGACAACAAGTTTGACGGCTTACGCAGACGAGAGCTTCTCCCCACAGAAGTGGTACAGATAGCCGGGCGTGCCGGGCGTTACGGTTTTGAAGAAAAAGGCTATGTCGGGGCACTGGATGAGAATGCCCTGCAAACCATTGACCAAGCCTTCCACTCTCCTCTTCCTGATATAGCACTTCCTGTCTCAGTGATGGCAAGCCTGGAACATGTGATGCTCATAGGTGAGATACTTGAAACAGAAAATATCACCACTATTTTAGGTTTCTTTGCCGACAATATGGAATTTGACGGTCCATTTATAGCAGCCAACATCGACTCCATGCTTGAGATCGCTGCGATCGTTGATGAATATACACTTGATCTGAAAACACGTTTTTATCTTTCATGTGCACCTGCAAGCATCTCTTCACCTTACATTGAATCGGTATTTCACCGTTACATCAGACAAATCGAAGCTGGAGGCAAAGTACTTTACATCCCTCCACGTGACCTTCCTGCATTTGCCCAGACCAACGATATGCTGCTAAATGCTGAAGACAGAGTAAGGGAAATATCACTCTACCTGTGGCTCAGTTTTAAGTTTCCTGATATTTTCCAAGATGTTAATAAAGCATTACAAGCCAGAGTACGGCTGAACAACTTTATAGAAAACTCTCTCAGGCAGGGGCATTTCACTAAAAAATGTAGAAGATGCGGAAAAGTATTGGACTTCTCTTATCGATTTTCTATTTGTGATGCCTGCCACAATAAAAACAAAAGAGGTTCAGGTTCCAACGGAAGCCGTGGTGGATATAGAGGTCGTAGGAGAAAGTAATTTCTACTTTTCCTTTACCAGGTTTCTCCAAATCCATAATAACCATTATCAGTACGGGCATTATTTGCATCATACTGAACTTTACGTTCTTTTAGCGTTAGCCTTACCGGTGCAGCTATACTTACTATGGTTGTTATCCCCAAAAGTGCCATATATTTCATTAAATTTCTTCTTGCATTGTCTATCATTATTATTCCTTGAAGAGAAGATAATAAAACGTATCATCTATTTGTGAAATGATTGTGAAGTGCATCTATCTACATTTTGATATAATACGTCTATTACAATCAAGGAACCACCATCAAAGCATTTGAAAAACTAAATTTACACCCGGATATTTTAAGAGCCATCGCTCATGAGAAATATGAAAACGCTACTGCCATTCAAAACAAGGTCATTCCCCCTGCTCTAAAAGGGTTTGATATTTTGGGTGCATCAAAGTCCGGCACAGGGAAGACCGCTGCATATGTACTGCCATTGCTTCACAAGCTTCAGAAAATCGTTAAAAAAGATGAAAAAGTGGTGCGTGCGCTTATTATAGTACCAACCATTGAGCTTGCAGACCAAGTCTCCCGTACCATCATTGGTTTTTCAAGATATATGGATATCAGAACAGCCAAAGTACAGGGGGGTTCTAAAAAAATAGACCAGATACACAAGTTAAAAGAAGGTGTGGACATCGTAGTAGCAACCCCGGGGCGTTTACAGGAGTTCATTGCCGATAAAAAAATAAACCTCGAATATGTCAATACAGTGATCTTGGATGAAGCCGATACCATGCTTGACCTTGGCTTCCTTGCAGAGATAAAAAGTATACTCAAAAGCTGTACGAAGCCTAAACAGATGATGTGCTTCTCTGCGACTATCTCTCAAAACATTAAAAAACTTGCTAAAGAATTTTTACGTGATCCTGTCATTGTAGAGGTGAGTAACCGTCGTGATGTAGTAAACTTCATTAAACACAGAGCATACAAGGTAGATAAAAAACGTAAAGCCGAACTTGCTGCAAAGCTAGTAAAAGATATGGGTGTAGGTCAGGTACTTATTTTTGTAAATAAAAAAGAGACAGCAGATAAACTTTTTGAGTATTTTAAAGAGCAAGGCATCTGGACAGCACTCATTCATGGAGACATCAAGCGTGGCGGACGAGCCAAGGCACTGACTCTTTTTAAGAGTGGAAAATCACAAGTACTCATTGCTACAGATGTGGCAGCACGAGGGATAGACATCCCCGAGCTGCCACTTGTCATCAACTATGACCTGCCGGAGCAGACTGATGACTTTACCCACCGTGTAGGACGTACAGGGCGAGCCAACCATAAAGGGCAGGTCATCACCCTGCTCACCATCCACGACTACAACCACTTCTCAACCATAGAAAAACACCTTAAACTCAATGTAAAACGTGAAATCATGGAAGGCTTTGAAATTACCGATAAGCAGCCTCGTCAGGCTAGACCACGTAAAAAATCACTGCGTGAGAAAAAAGGGTATATCGACTACGACAAAAAGAGAAAATTCACCTACGCTTCACAGAAAAAGAAAAAACAAGAGTCCAAAAAGAAAAAATCATAAATGGCAGAAAGATACACTGTAAAAGAGAGAGGAAAGCTTTTAGTATTCCTTTTTGACTCTCTGTCTGGCTGGTCGAAGAAGAAAGTAAAGCAGCGTCTGCAAGGTGCTTCTGTTGCTGTAAACGGTGTGGTTACAACCAAACATGACTACCTCCTTAATGAAGGTGATATCATAGAAGTGGGTGTGGTACAGAAAAGTACAACAGCCGGACAAACAGCAAACAAACTGGAGATCATCTATCATGACAAAGATCTCATTGCTGTAAACAAACCTGCAGGACTGCTTTCTGTAGGTACGACAAAAGAGAATAGACAACATGCGCTTGCCCTGCTCCGTACACAACTCTCACGCCCAAAACACAGTGTAAAACTCTGGCCTGTGCATAGACTTGACAAAGAGACCTCTGGGGTGTTGCTTTTTGCAACCTCCAAAGAAATGAGAGAAGCGGTGATGGCTACCTGGGGAGAGTCTGAAAAAACATACCTTGCTATTGTAGAAGGAACACCTAAAGTATCTAAAAGAACGATCAGTGAGCCTTTAAGACTGGATGAAAAAGAGTATCGTATGCATGTAGGGGATCACCCTCTTGCAAAGCATGCAGTAACACACTACAACGTAAAGCAGAGCAGTTCCAAAAGCTCTTTGCTTGAAGTGAAATTAGAGACAGGTAGACAGCATCAGATACGTGCACATATGGCGTGGCTGGGTCACAGTGTTGTGGGTGATGAGCGCTACGGAACAAAAGGGGTAAGGATGGGACTTCATGCCCTAAGACTGAGCATTGTACATCCTAAAAGCAAAAAACCTTTATGTTTTGAGGTAGATGCTCCCGGAGAATTTTACAGACTTTTAAGATAGTAGTTTACTTTTCTAAAGCCAACCATCAGGATCAAAGAGATCGTCATTGTACCCTTCTACTACCTCAGGCTCTTCTATACTTTTTAGACTTTGTGCCTGAAGAGACACCCCTGTGAGACCTGCAAATCCTAATATTGATAGATACTGCATAAACTTTCTTCTATAGACATTCATACTATTCTCCTTTGCTGTTTTTTTAACGATAATGGATAATTGTGAAGAAAATGTGAAGAGAATCAACTTTTTCTTTTAAATCTTGCCACAAGAGGATTGTGGTCAGAAAGTTCATGCTCCTGGAGTACAGTATGTTCCAGTAGTTCCATTCCCCGGTAAAAAATGAAATCCAAATGATTTCCCATAAATGATTTTACATTGTCTGTCTGTCTGAATGGTACGGCAAGCAGTCCAAGTTTTTCTCGTACTTCATGCAGTTTGGACATACGCTTCTTGTTCCAGCTGTTGAAATCTCCTGCGATGATCATCGGCCCTGTATGGTCTTTCATCAGTTCCAAAAAACGTTCAAGTTCCTTATGATAGTGCTGATTTTCCCGAAAATTGATAGCATGTACATTGAGTACCAGAAGTGTACTTCCCTCTGTAAGAGGATACGCACTCAAAAGCAGACTCTTGTGCGGACCGATAAGACTCTCCCTGCCTTCTGAAAGAAAAGCCTGAGAATACTTCGACTCTACCCTGCTCGCACTCAGTACTCCGTAGAACTCTCCTCTGAATTCCAGATTGGCTGCAGCATCAAAGGTGAGTTCGGGCAGTGTAAAGTGTCTGTCATCTCTAAAATTGGCTTCCTGTAAAAGCAAAAGATCAATCTTACTTTTTTCTAAGAGTTGTTTTAAATAAGGTTTAAATCCAATATTTTTACGGTTCTTTTTGTGAATATTCCAGCAAAGTACACCAAAAACGTCTGGGATGGTGCGATGAGAAGCCAAACTACATGAACGATGATGAAGAATAGAAGGAAAGAACATCAGAGTAAAGGGGCAAACACTTTCATCATATTTTCCATGGCTTCACGAAATTTGGAAGGTTTTTTCATACCTCTTGTTGTGTTTTGCATCAATATATTCATCCATGATTCAAGACTCTCTATAAAATGTGATGAATAGACAAATGCAACAACTTCATAATTAAGGAAGAGACTGCGATTATCCAGATTGACAGACCCTACCATACCGCCTACATCATCGAAGAGTATGGCTTTTGCATGCAGCATCCTGCCTTCATAAAGCATGACATCCGCACCTATTTCATCAAGTTCCCTCATATAGGGACTTCTTCCCATATCTGCCAATAGATGATCTGAGCTTTTAGGGGTGATAAGCTTTACATCCACCCCCTTATGCTGAGCGATCACCAGCGCCTGAACAATATTGTCATCAGGTACGAAATACGGTGTGACGATCCATATGCGCTTTTTAGCATTATAGATGGCATTCAACAGTGATTCATACAATGCATCAGTAGGAATATCAGGACCGGAAGGGACAACTTGCACAATGCTCTCTCCATGATATGCTTCTTCTTTGGAAGGGTTGTCTGATATTTTCTCTTTTTTGGTAGCATAAACCCAGTCATTATAAAAGATATGATAAAAATAATGTACGGCAGGACCTTTTAGATAGTAGAGAAGATCCTCCCAGCGCTTTGTTCCGTCAGCCTCTCCCATATATGCATCACTGAGGTTCATCCCGCCGCTAAGCAGACTGTGCTGATCAAAAAGATAGATCTTACGATGATTTCTCAGATTGATATAGTTTTGGAACGGTCTTTTCAAAATAGGTGTAAAAAAGGCAACTTCTCCTCCAGCATCCTTTAATGCCTTGAAACCTTTCTGGTGAAAATACGCACCCAGCGAACCTACAATATCCATAAGCACTCTTACCCTTACACCCTCTTTTGCTTTTTTACTCAAGGCATCTAAAATAATTTCAGTCGTTTTGTCAAATTCAAAAAGGTAGGTACAGATATCAATGCTCTGCCTGGCTTGTTCTATCTCTTTTAAAAGTCTATGAAAGGCTGCTGTATTGTCAGTGATCAATGTATAGGTATTCCCTTTTGTTGCAGGAGGAATACCATTTTTTTTAAATATGTTCTGCAGTGCATGATGGGAATCATAGAGTGTATAGGGGCGATATTGGTCAATCTCATGGAATGTGACAAACTTTTTTTTACGAGAGGATTCACGTTTGCGTATACCAAGAAGGAAATAGAGCGGTACTGCAATATAGGGTAGAAAAAAAACCGATATGATCCATGAGAGCATACTACTTGGTGAACGTTTTTGGTAGAGAATATGACTCACAGCAGAAAATACGAGAATACTGCCTATGAGTATCAGTAAATATGTAAATATCAGTTGTTCTAAAGGCGTAACATTAATAGTGGACTCCTTAATATAATGAATTATAACATAAGGGATACGCTATAATACCTTCATGATACATAATCTCAAAGAAAACAACTTCTCATTGGTACTTTCAGGCGGTGGTGCATTGGGCATTGCCCATCTGGGTGTTTTGGCTGACTTGGAAAAGTATGTTATTGCTCCCAAAGAAATTGTCGGTACAAGTATGGGCGGTATCATCGGTGCCTGTATGGCTGTGGGGATGAAAGAGAAAGAGATACATGAAGAGATCAAAGCATTTGCCTCTGTCTCAAAGTGGATACTCTTCTCATTTTCCGGTAATGCCCTTGTAGATAACAGCAAGATAGAAGCCATATTCAAAAGACTTTTCGGCGATAGGAAAATGAATGAGACGATCATCCCCCTTAAGCTCATAGCAACCAACCTGCTCAACGGGCATAAAAGGGTTTTTGCTCCAAACGATAACGTTTATATCAGGGATGCTGTACTTGCCACGATGGCAATACCAGGTATATTTGATGAGCATGTGATAGGCGGGAATACCTATGGTGACGGATTTCTTTGTGAAAATCTGGGTATCAACGAGGCGGCCTTTGACAGAGTACTGGCAGTGGATGTTCTGGGTGAACACTCTTTTGAAAAAGAGATGCCGGATAACTTTTTTAAAACAGCCAATGTCCTTGAAATGTTCGAAAAGTCCATACGTCTGCTTATTTACAACCAGACACAGACACACATAAGAAATGCAAATAAGAATATCTATCTTCTTGAGCCTGAAACAAAACACTACAAAACCTACCACTTTCATAAAGTTGATGAGATACGTGCCTTGGGAGTTGGACTTTTGGAGGGTATAAATGTATCCTAAACTTTTAGTGCTTCTGCAGTTTGGACTGATTGCTCTTATGGTCTATTTTTCAAAAGGTCTGCATGCTTTTATCCACGATACTATTGCTTTGCCTCTCTTCCTTGCGGGACTAAGCTTTGGGCTTTGGGCACTGAACCACAACCAACTTGGCAATTTTCATGTGCGACCGGTCATTAAAAAGAATGCCAAACTCGTCACTACGGGTATCTATGCATTCATACGACATCCTATGTACACTTCGGTCATAGTTATGATGTTGGGTGTGCTTGTGAGTACACCTACACTTACCGAAAGCCTGCTGTTTGCATTTCTCATAGGTGTACTGGTGCTCAAAGCAACCAAAGAAGAGTTACTTTGGATGGATCATGATGAAGCCTATGCCCTGTACAGAAAAAAGACAAAACTCTTTATACCATATATTTTATAATATCAAAAAGGATATTTTAGATGATCGAGAATGGATTTACCTACCTTAGTGTTTTAATGATGCTGGCTTCGGGCATCGTCTACACCGAAAAGAAGACACATAACAAACTCTTTGCATACCTGCCCGGTATTGTCATACTCTATTTTGCAGTGATGCTTTTTTCTACCTTTGGACTGTGGCACAAAACAGAGTCAGTCACGGCTGCATACAAGTCTGTCAAATCAAACCTCCTGCCTGCGATGATCTTTCTCATGCTTCTCTCAGCTGACATGAGAGAGATCCTGAAACTGGGCAAGAAGATGCTGCTTACTTTTCTTTTGGCATCAACAAGTATTTCCTTGGGTTTTGTAGGGATGTTCGCTCTCTTTCATACCGCATTCGGTGTCGATGCATGGAAAGCATTTGCAGCACTGAGCGGTTCATGGATGGGCGGTACGGGAAATATGGTCGCCATTCAGGGAGCACTGAACGTACCCGACTCCAAAATGGGGTATGCCCTGCTTATTGACTCCATAGACTACGCCATCTGGGTGATGGTACTCCTTGCTTTGGTACCTTTTGCCAAGCGTTTCAATCTCTGGAGCAAGGCAGATACAAGCATCATCGATGAAGTGGGTAGCAAACTAGCCACTAAAGAAGAGAGCAAAAAGCCCATCACTTTCGAATCACTTTTTCTTCTGCTTGGTGCGGCTTTTTTTGTCTCGGCACTAAGCCAATACTTTGCAGGGTATCTGCCTACGACATCATTTCTTAGCACCACCACATGGGTGGTTATACTTGCCACCCTTGCCGGGATTGCCATGGCAATGAGCCCGCTTTCCAAACTCTCCGGTTCTATGGAGCTGGGTAATATCATGCTCTACCTCATTGTTGCCCTCATCGCCAGCCGTGCCAACTTCGCTGAACTCACCCAGGCTCCACTCTACATTGCAGCCGGCTTTGTCATCATCGCCATTCATGTCACAGTCATGGTCATTTTTGCCAAACTCTTCAGACTTGACCTCTTTAGCCTGGGTGTTGCATCGCTTGCAAACATCGGAGGCGTCGCCTCAGCACCCATCCTCGCCTCAGCCTACTCCAAAGCCCTCATCCCCATAGGTGTACTTATGGCAATGATGGGGTATATATTGGGTACCTTTGGCGGATTGATGGTGGGGAAGATTTTGGAGATGATAGCAGGATAATTTTACAAATAGCAAGACATTTTTGATTATACAAACGAGGGGAAGTAGTCTTTATATCTTTCACTACCCATGGTCTTGTACTATTTTATTAATTTTTGATTATAACGAGTACAACGATGACTAAAAAAGCCAAAGTGATGAGTATTTTATTTTTAATTGAAGTATTAGAGCTGTAATGAGCGTACTGATTACTCTGACATCCTACACAATGCTCACCGAAGTAATGTTCACCACATTTTGGACAGGTCTTTAGTTCTTTTTTATGCATGGTAATTCCTCAAAAATAACAGCTTCCATCACAACAAGTATCTTTTATCTAAAAAATAAGACTTTATTATAGACCATAATACAAATCTATATAGGATGATGGAAAAGAGTATAGAAATTATACCACCTTTTTACTCATTTTCACGTTGTATAGACTGTATGATAAAGAGATAGGAACGAGATAAGAATCATACTTATTATTTAGGAAACAGCCCCCTAAATCCTCAATAGATAGATATGAAAATCATCAAAAGTGCCAAATATTTAAACACATAGACATACGCTCAAAAATAACCCAAAATGCGTTACAATACCCTATGAAAATCACAAACATACATACCCATACACTCAAAGCCCC
>JALXCZ010000044.1 GCA_026990595.1 Sulfurovum sp. | reverse complement strand
GATCCGCAGAAGACTACTGCGTTGATAGGCTGGGTGTGTAAGTGATGAAAGTCATTTAGCTGACCAGTACTAATAGATCGTTTGTATTTACTTTATTCTTCAATAGGTACTACCTTATTAAGTGCAAGCACTTAATGAATTAGAAGTGAGAAATTAGGAATGAGAAATTGTTCCTGACAAACACTTCAGTGAGTATCAAAATTGTAATTGAGCAACAGTATTAGACAATACGAAAATCGTAATTAATTTCTAATTACTAACTTCTAATTTCTAATTTATATTAGGCTCTTAACAATACTAAGTTTCTCAAGCTTTCCAAAGCAAAGAGAATTAAACGCATCACGGTGCTTTTACTTCTCTTAGTGGTGGGGCTAGAGGGAGGGTCATACCCAGCTCCATTCCGAACCTGGAAGTCAAGCCTCCCATCGCCGATAATACTGCAGGCTACGTCTGTGGGAATGTAGGTCGCTGCCACTTTGAGTTTATAACTTCTTCTATATCTTCAATCAATCTACTTTTATTAGAACTTTTATTCTTTATCTTTAAGCCTATTTGTTTTTTAACACTTTTTATAAAATCTCAGTATCTGTGATAGACACATTCTGATTGTCTCACCATATTAACATTTAGGTAATGAAAACTTTATAAACTCTCTATGCATATCTTATAAAAGTAACATATTTATTAAAATAACTTTTTATTATCTATTTTAATCTTTACTTTAAGTAAAAACTTAGGGATTATGCCTTAGACTATATGCACATGTTTTTGGACAAACATAATTTAAAGGAGTAAACATGAAAAAAATTGTAACTTTGTCACTTGTGGCAGCGATGAGTACAACGATGGCGTTTGGATCTACAGCTAGTGATCTTAGAGCGATGAAAGTAGAAATTGCTAAACTTAAAGCAGAAGTATCTTCACTTAAAAAGAGTGGAAGTCCGGCAAAAATCAAGAAATTAACTAAAAAGATAAATACAGTTAAAGCACATGATGCTAATGATAATATAAAATGGAGTGCTGATCTAAGAACGTCTATCGATAGTATTAACTATGATATGGCAGATGGAAGCGACAGAAGTAAAAATGACCTTATGTCAACAAGACTTTGGTTAAATATGGCATATGCTCCAGATAAACATAATATTTTTATGGGTCAACTTGCCTTTAACAAAGCTTTTGGTGCAGATTTTGGAAATGATTCGGGTCGACCTAGAGGATTTGGTATGGATACTTTTGATTGGATTACTAATGAAGCATTAACTGGTGATTCTTTAAAAGTAAGACAAGCATTTTGGCTTTATTTAGGAGATAACTTCTTTGGTGCAGATATTCCTTGGACATTTTCTGTAGGAAGAAGACCTTCAACCAATGGATTCCTTGCAAATTTAAGAGATGATGATGCTGCACAATCCCCACTTGGACATACAATAAATGTTGAATTTGACGGCTTAAGTTCTAAATTGGATCTCTCTAATGTTACTGGTGTTCCAGGGATGTCTTTTAAAATATGTATGGGACAAGGTTCTACAAATGCTGCGCCGGTCTTTAGTAGATTTGACAGTACTGCTTATAGTAATGAGGGCGATCAGTTAGAAGATATTAAGCTTGCAGGTTTTATTTTTGAACCATACAATGATGGGCAATTTATTGTTAAGACTACGGCATTTAGAGCATTTGGTTTACCTGGTTATTCTTCGACAGAATTTGGTGCAGCAATGGGGGCGCAAGTTCCCGCAACAGTACTAGGAGGATCATATACTCGTGATATTACCGGAGCTATTGTAGGATATAACCCTGCTATGAGTACCGTCGGTGATATGGATGGTGCAGCAATTTCTGTATTAGTTGATGGTTTGACGGATGAAGGTTATTTTGCAGATGCAAAAGTATTTGGTTCTTTTGCCTGGAGTAAAACAAGACCAAATGCAGGAATAGATGCAGGAGGACAACCTAATACAATGTTAGGTTCTACAGATAGCGAGACAGGAACATCATATTGGCTTGGTGCTCAAGTTCCTGTGACAGAAAAAGGAAAGTTTGGACTAGAATATAATCATGGAAGCAAATACTGGAGATCGTTCACGTATGGAGAAGATACCATGATCGGATCCAAAATTGCAGCACGTGGTAATGCTTTCGAAGCATACTTTACATACCAGTTAACAGATGCTTTGAGTGCACAGTTAAGATATACAAAGATTGATTATGACTATACCGGAAGTAACGGATTCTTTGGTCGAGGAGGTACACCTATGAAAATAAGTGATGTAAAAATGGGAGCTGCTATGGGTGATCCACAAGCTCAGGCAATGTTACCTTTTATTGTTGAATCAGCACAAGATGCAAGATTCTATCTTAGATACAGATTTTAGAATTATTTAACAAAGGGTATTTCCCTTTGTTACTCTCTCTTTTACTTCTTTCCACATTTTACACACTTTTACTTTTTATACTATATAAACGTAAGTTATAAATTTGAATTAAAAGAAGTTCGGTTATAATGGTTGCGTTAATTCTGAGGAACTATCGGAATTTTATGATCATGATATAGATATTTATATATAGGTAATGTATCTATGTTATGATCGAATTATTTACACAAAGGAACATAATGAAATTAATTACAAAAGGTTTAGTATTGTCACTGTTGGTATCGACAGGACTTATGGCAGTAGAAAAAACGGCTCCAGCGGCAGCTGCACCTAAAGCAGAAACGGCCCAGACAAATGATGTAAGAGTATTTAAATCTGACAATGCAGATGGAAAGATTACTGCAAAAACAGTAGAAGAAGCATTTAAAAAAGCAGGATTCACTATTGCTGCGAACAATGATATGAATTTTCCGTTTAAAAGAGATTTTAATCAAACCTCTTTTGATTACTATAATTTGATGGTGGTTTATAGAAAAGATACGGCATTGGCATTGGCTACAAAGTACCCAGACATTGGGTTGTTTACTCCAATGAGTTTATCTATCTGGTGTAAAAAAGGTGATAAAACTATTTCTGTTTCTTCTCTAAAAGCATCAGCGATGGCAAAGATCATGAAAATACCTGAAGATAATCCTGCTATGGTGGCATTGGGTAAAAAGGTGGAAGAAGCACTCAAATCAGCCATGCCAAAAGGTACGTTCATTAAGCTTCCATATAAGATGAAAAAACCTACACATGATATTATTACACGTATTTCGTTTGAGCAAAAGGGTGATGATTGGGAAGATGCAAAAGATGATTTTGAAACAGCATTTGAAGGAGAGTTAGCGCCAAACGGTTTTGTTATGGCAGGTTTTACAGATGTCAATTATGATCTTGATGAACATGACATCGAGGATTATCTTTTTTATGATGTTTATTCAATCTGTAAGATCGCAGTGATTTATGAGGTAGCAAAACTTCATCCAGAAGCTGGTGCATTTGCTCCTTGTTCTGCTTATAAATATCAGAAAAAAGGTGAAAAAACAGTCCATATGGCATTCCCTAACGTTTATAAATGGATTGCGGCACTGAATATTACAGATAAAGCATCTATTGATGTGCTTCTTGATGCACAGAAAAAATTTGAGGCAATGTTGGCTAAACTTTCGAAATAAGCCAACACTATTTTATGGGCACTTATGCCCATAAAACAAGATAAAGGCAATTAATCGAGAAGATAGATTGCATCTCCTTCAGATATAGTCCCTTCCTGAACTACTTTCCCAAAAATACCTCTGTCATTTTTTAAAAGTTTTGGTAATTTTTTATCTATTTTTGAAAGATGATTACACAGCGTACAATTTTGGGAGATTTCCAAAACAGCATTTCCTATTTTAAGTTGTGACCCTGTAGGCAGAGCATATGGATTAAAGTCAACAAGTAGGTTTTCACCGAGTATGCCATAAGGAATATCTATCAGATGTGATTTGACAAGTGCATAGCTTGCTGTAGAAGAAATCAGTATAGCACGTTCAATATCTTTATTATAATGCTTGTCATTTATAATACCTTTTATATCTACATTTATTTTTTTCTTTTCAACAGGCTGAGGCATTTCTTTGTTTGAAATATAGAGAGATAAGACTTTTCCTACTTCTTGCATAACTGTAATTCCTTCATTAAAAATTGCCTCATTTTAGCATAAAAGTATTAGATAATTGTTAAGAAACAAGATAAAGAAAAGTGTTAACACTGAGGTAATATATCTCTATTATACTTGCAAAGATTCTTGATTTTGAGGAACATATATTATATTGATTATATTCAAATATTTTATTGATTAACTATTGTAAAAGATAATAATTTGTATACATTTTACAAATATATTAGAATAGATGATAATATTTCTTGTATCACTTGACATTTTAATTTATTTTCTATTACAATCAAAGACAATAGTAACTCTACAACAAGAAAAATCGAGTCTTACTAACAAAACAAGGAGGTTATATGACTAAGATAAGTAAAGCTTCTCAGATGACAGCAGAACAATCTGACAGAAGAGACTTTTTTAGAAAAACAGCAGCGTATTCGGTTAGCGCACTCGCAGCAGCAAGTGTTATGGCACCGGTAAAAATAAACGCAGAAGATGATCCTGCGATCGTAGAAGAAAAAAAATGGGGAACAACATTTGGTTATCCTGTAACACATAATTTATATGGACAACCATCTCCTTATGAACATAATGTGACACGAAGATATACAAAACTTCTTTCTTCAGGAAACTATTATGCTTCAATCGCTATGTGCCCTATTCATGAATCAATGGGTATCATTACACCTAATGGACTATTCTTTAACCGTGAACATGGTGGTGTTGCAGAGATCGATCCGAACGAACATAGATTAATGATCCACGGTTTGGTTGAAAAACCACTTGTCTTGACAATGGATGAGCTTAAAAAATATCCAAGCGTAAGCAGAATTCACTTTATCGAATGTCCGGCAAACGGTGGACCGGAGTGGAGAGGACCTCAGTTCCCTTCTATTCAGTTTGCCAAAGGGATGATGTCTTGTGCGGAGTGGACTGGTGTCTATATCAAAGATATCCTCAAAGATCTTGGGCTTAAAAAAGAAGCTTTATGGATGCTGGCAGAAGGTGTTGATAATGCACATATGGGTAGAACAGTACCTATTGACAAAGTACTTGATGATGCAATGATCGTTTGGGGACAAAATGGTGAAGCTTTGCGTCCTGAGCAGGGATATCCGATCAGACTCCTTGTCCCTGGATGGGAAGGAAACCTTTGCGTGAAGTGGTTAGGGAGACTTGAATTTGGTTCTGAACCTTGGTATGCAAAAGAAGAAACATCAAAATATACAGCACTTAAACCAAGTGGTAAAGCGATCCAGCATTTTTATGCGAATGAAGTAAACTCTGTTATCACATCACCTTGTCCTGAGAAGCCATGGACTGACCTTAAAAAAGGTGATCTTGTTGAGATTGAAGGATTGGCATGGTCTGGTATGGGTACTATTGAAGGTGTTGATCTTTCTTTTGACGGTGGAAAGAACTGGGTGGAAGCAAGTCTTAAAGGATTGGTACTTCCAAAAGCATGGACAAGATTCAGTCTGATGTATAAATATGAAGGTAAACCTTTGTTGCTCTCAAGCCGTGCCAGAGATGATGCTGGACATATTCAGCCTACAGTTAAGCATGAAAGAGAAGTCATGGGTGTAGAGTCTGTGTATCATAGAAATGGAATATTTACCTGGGAAGTAACAGAAAAAGGGGAGGTGAACAATGTTCAAGTCTTATCATAAAATTATTTTATCGACGGTGTTGCTTGCAAGCGCAGCAACAAGTACAGTATGTGCCAAATATGCAGATGCATCCCGTACATATAGCAATGGGAAAAAAGTGATTGACGGTGGTTCAACCTACCCTGTTAAAAGCAATAAAACATCAGCCTATTATGTGAATACAAAAGCAGATAAAGGTAGATTTACATTTGGTAGAACACCAACCAAAAATGAGATCAAAGCCTGGAATATTGATGTAATGCCGGATGGTACAGGACTACCTGAAGGTCATGGGACTGTAGAGGAAGGTGACTCTTTGTATGAAGAAAAGTGTGCTGCATGTCACTTTGACTTTGGTACAGGTGGTTCGGGATACCCGGCACTTCAAAAAGGGAATGCCTATGAAGCGCAAAAAACACTTACAAACCAAAGAACAAGCCCTGATGCAGATGGACCTATCCGTGTATTTGGTTCATATTGGCCAAGAGCAAGTACACTTTGGTGGTATATTAAAACCGGTATGCCGCATCCTGCACCAATGTCTTTGACAAATGATCAAGTGTATGCCCTAAGTGCCTATATTTTATCTATTAATGAGATAAAAATAGATGGTGAAGAGCTAGATGATGATTATGAGCTCGATAGAGCAAAATTCCTGAAGATTGTGATGCCAAACAAAGATGGATTTATTCCTAAAATTGATGGACCGCATGGTGTTGAAAATGCACGTAAATTCTTTAATGATTTTAAAAATTATGGAAATGGTACACGCTGTATGAAAAACTGTTTTGACGGGAAGCCTGTACTTTCAAGAATCTCAGGATCGGGGATTAGTGATTATCAACCACCTATTTCTACAAAAAGATCATTGCCGGTTCAAAAAGAGGGTGCGGCAGGTGCAGATGCTCCAGGGAAGAAAACCTATGAGGCTTCTTGTGCCGTATGTCATGCGACAGATGCAATGGGAGCACCTAAAGTGGGTGATAAAAAAGCATGGGCTGCAGTACTTAAGAAAGGTATTGACAAAGTTTATCTTAATGCACTTAACGGTGTAAATGGTATGCCTCCAAAAGGTGGAACATCCCTACCGGACGATAAGGTAAAAGAAGTCGTTGACTATATGGTAAGCCAAGCAAAATAGTGATTTTTCACTTTTGCTTCACAATGGGTCAGTAAGATGTTACAGAAGTTTAACAAAAACTTTTGTATCATAGTAAATATATATTAAAGGAAACAGTATGAATAGAAGAAAATTTTTAGGTGTAAGTGTTTTAGCAGTTGCTGCGATACCAGCAACATTAAGTGCATTGAGCAGTATTGATTTTAGAGCGACCAAACCGGATGCATGGAAAGCAAAAACAGTTGAGGATGCGATTAAAGCACTGTATGGTGATATTAAACCGGAAGAGAGTGGTGTAACAGTAAAAGCACCAAAAGTAGCAAGTAACGGTGGAGCAGTGCCGGTAACAATTAAATCTGATATAGATGCAAAAACAGTAGCAGTATTCCAAAATATGGATCCAGAGAGTGCCGTAGCAGTATTTAATGTACCTGAGAATGGCATCGTTGATTATTTTCTTAAAATGAAGCTGAAAGCAACAGATGCAAATGGTGGTAATGGTGTGATTACTGCTATAGCAGAAGGGAAAGACGGTAAATTCTATAAAGGTACAGTAGCATTACAAGTTGCAAAAGGCGGATGTGAAGGTTAATCCCCTCTCTTTCAAGTATTAAAGAAAATATAAAGGAACAAAATTATGGGAAATATGAAAATTAAAGCAAAAGTTAAAGGTGATGTAGTTGGTGTTAAAGTGTTGGCAAAACATGATATGCTTACATACGATCAGGCAAAAGCTAAAGGTAAAGAGGCAAACTTCATTACACATATTACAGCCAAAGTAGGTGATAAAATAGTATATGATGTTTCTACAAGTCAGTTCTGGTCAAAAAATCCTCAGTTTAAATTTAAATTTAAAAAAGATGGATTCAAAGATGGGGACAAGATCGCTATTACCTGGACAGATCTTTCAGGGAAAACAGTTACTGAAGATAAGAAGATTAAAGGTCTTTAATCTGCTTGGATCTTCGGATCCAAAGTAAGGTGATGTGAGTTACTTTTGAGTGGTTTATATGACTTTACCAACTTCAAACCAATGGGTAAGTACTCTATTTAGGGTTGCCTCTTTTCTTCTTTTAAAATGATCGTTTAGATCAAAATCTTCTTTACCGTAACCCTCTTTGTATTCACTGATAAACGCAGCGTAAATATCTTCTTTCATTGCGGTTATTTCATAGGTGACTTTATGATAAATAAGCTCATCTGTTTTGAGCTCTTCTCTATTAATTTCATTGACGTTGATACTGCCATATCTCTCTTCTTTTTGAAGTGTCATATTCATTTCCAGATAGGTACGCATAGAGGTAAGAGTATGCTCCAGTTGAGAAAGAGGCAGGGTATGTTCATTTTCTTCTATAATGGTTGCCTGTGCCTGCGTATAGCCCCAAGCACCGTTAATCGAAAAATCTGTATCAAAGGCTGATTTTACTACTGCTTGAAGATCGTTATTTGATGCAATTTGTTTAAATGCGTGCATGGAACTCCATTGGTATATTTTAGAAGTATTATAGCTTATTTATTAATGTATTGCCAAAAGGAAAGTATTTTTTGAAGATGGAAGAGTAGACTTTTACAGTCCTGCTTCCTGAATAGCCTCTGTTTGCGCATGGGCGATAAGAGGGTCAATTAGCAGTTTTAAGTTGCCGTTATTCATGATATCATCCAGTGCATAGAGGGTAAGCCCTATACGGTGATCTGTGAGTCTATTTTGCGGGTAATTATAGGTACGTATTTTTTCTGAACGTGAGCCAGACCCTACTTGTAGTTTTCTTTGACTGGAGGTTTCGGCCAGCTGTTTTTCGAGTTCTGCTTCATAGACTCTGGCTTTGAGTACTTTCATCGCTTTATCACGGTTTTTATGTTGTGATTTTTCATCTTGTATGGAAACAGTAATTCCTGTAGGTATGTGTGTAAGCCTTACTGCAGAGTCAGTAGTATTGACACACTGTCCTCCACATCCACTGGCACGGAAAACATCCATTCTGATTTCATTAGGCTTAATATCTACTTCTACATCATCTACTTCAGGGATGACTGCTACAGTGATGGCCGAGGTATGTACACGTCCCTGTGTTTCTGTGTCAGGTACACGCTGCACACGGTGAATACCGGCTTCATATTTAAGTTGAGAATATACAGCATTCCCTTTAATGAGTGCAATGACTTCTTTGTATCCACCTGCTGTACCGTCACTAGTACTCATAAGCTCTATTTTCCATCCCATCTGCTCAGCATAGCGTGTATACATTCTGAAGACATCCGCTACAAAAAGTGCGGCTTCATCTCCTCCTGCACCAGCACGGAGCTCCAAGTAAATATTTTTGTCATCATTGGGATCAGAAGGGATCATAAGTACTTTGATTTCATCTTCTAATATAGGTAATACAGGCTCAAGCTCTGAGAGTTCTTCTTTAGCTAAATCACCTAGTTCGGCATCCCCTAGAAGCTCTTTATTCTCCTCTATGGCATTGGCAGTTTCTATATATTCTTTAGCTTTTTCTACGAGGACTGCTAATGCTGATTGTTCTTTACTGAGTTCAGTCATACGGTTGATATCTGAAGCAATGTCAGGAGAACTTAGCATCTCATTGAGTTCGTTATATCTATCTATAAAAGGTTGTAGTTTTTCTTTGAACATTTTTGTTCTTTATGTTGGAATATTTGAGGTATTATAAGATAACTAGCCTTGAAGGCTAGTTGATGAAGTAAAATTGAAGAACTATGCTCCGATTTTATTTACCATTTTATGTAGACGGCTTACTTTTCTTGCTGCAGTAGATTTTTTGATAAATCCTTTGCTTACGAGTGAGTGGATATTTTTATTTGCAGTTTTAAATGCTTCAGCTGCTGCAGTTTTATCTGCTGCGTCTACTGCTTCCTGTACCGCTTTTGTAATGTTTTTAATTCTTGTTCTGTAATATCTGTTTCTTTCAGTTCTTACAGCAGTTTGCAAAATACGTTTCTTTGCTGACTTATGATGTGCCATAGGTAATTCCTTTTAGGTATAGTGTTTGTTATCACCCTGATATAGAGTGAAAATAGTTCGCGAATAATAGCTAAAAAAAGATTAAAGATTTATTAAATATATTGCAAAATACATTTAAATGCTTTATATTCACTATAATAGATATGTTAACTAATTTGCGTTAAAATTAAGCAATTAAAATTAAGGAAATTATTTTGACACTATTTGGAACAGATGGCGTACGCGGAAAAGCAGGTAAAAAAGTAAGTGCGATCAATGCTATGCGATTGGCAATGGCTACAGGAATATATTTTAAACAATTTTCTAGAACAAATAAAATTTTAGTGGGAAAAGATACACGAAGAAGCGGATATATGATAGAAAATGCAATAGTTTCAGGATTAACAGCTGTAGGCTTTGATGTGATTCAAATAGGTCCTATGCCTACACCTGCCATAGCGTTTTTAACTTCCAATATGCGTTGTGATGCGGGGATCATGATCTCTGCAAGCCATAATCCCTATTTTGATAATGGAATCAAGTTTTTTGATTGGTTTGGAAATAAACTTAATCGTGAAAAAGAAGAAGAGATAGAAAAGATATATGGAGATATTGAACAGATAGAGAAAGCACAAGTAACAGGAAAAGAGATCGGTAAATCTAAAAGGATTGATGATGTCGTAGGAAGATATATTGTGCATATTAAAAATTCTTTTCCTGAGAATTCTACCTTATGGAAAAAGCGAATTGTTATTGATTGTGCTAATGGGGCAGGATATATTGTCGGACCTACGATCCTGCAGGAACTCGGAGCTGAGGTTATTGTCATAGGTGATGAACCGGATGGTTTTAATATTAATGAAGGATGTGGTGCGATGCATCCTGAGACTCTTGCAAAAGTAGTCTTGGATAAACGTGCAGATGTGGGTATCGCTCTTGATGGAGATGCAGACAGACTTGTAATGGTTGACGAAAAAGGGGAAGTGATCGATGGGGATAAACTCATGGGTGTACTTGCAGTACATTTAAAGAAACACGGCATGTTACAAGGTGGGGGTATGGTAGCTACAGTTATGAGTAACCAGGGACTTGATGAATATCTCTCTGACAACGGATTAAAATTGCTTCGCTCAGCCGTAGGAGACAAGAATGTCGTAGAGATGATGCAGGAGAACGGAATGAATTTCGGTGGAGAGCAGAGTGGACATATTATCTTTTCTGATTATGCAAAAACAGGTGATGGTATTTCCAGTGCTTTGCAGGCTTTGGCTTATTTGATAGAAACAGAACAAAAAGCAAGTGAAGCATTCAACCCATATGAATCCTATCCTCAAACATTGGTGAATCTATTGGTAAATGAGAAGAGACCTTTTGAAGAGATAGAAGGACTCGATACTCTTAAAAAGAAAGTAGAGGATAAAGGGATGCGTCACCTTTTCAGATATTCTGGAACAGAGAATAAGATCCGTCTTTTGCTCGAAGGCAAAGATGAACATAAACTTGAAGCTATGATGGAAGAGTGCAAAGTATTTTTTAAAGGTGCTCTTGTTTAATGCGTTCTTTTTTTATTTTTTTGCTTGTAGCCATAGGTACGTTCATCATAGACCAAAATATCAAAACACTTTTTGTTGAAGGGTACTACCGGGCAGGAGCGTGTATTGATCTGGAGTTGCATTATAACAAAGGAGTTGCCTTTTCTATGTTTGCTTTCATTGGACCATATTTGAAATGGATACAGGCACTTCTTGTCGCAGGCATACTCTATGTGGTACTTAAAGAGGGATATATCAAGCGATATGCTTTCCCGATAGGACTGCTTCTCGGTGGAGCATTGGGTAATGTTTATGATCGTTTTGTGCATGAGGGGGTGGTGGATTATGTAGCATGGCATTGCGGATTTAACTATGCAGTATTTAACTTTGCAGACGTGGCGATAGATATTGCTATTGCCTGGATTATCCTTGTGGCTTATTTCTTCCCTGAAAAGTCTGAAGAAAAATGAGATTTTTTTTTCTTTTAATAGTATATGCAGGAATGCTTCAGGCCTCTGTCTCTTTAATAGACATTGCCCCTCTTCTAAAAGAAAACCGTTTTATGGGTATAAAGATACTTGATCAGAAGCAGCTCTCTTTTGAGCAGATAAACGGTGTAAAATTTTCTGAACTTTCAGATATTGCGTACCGAAGAAAAACAAGGATCCTGTACCTTGTAGGAGACAAAGGAACACTGTTCGCTTTTCGTGTTAAATTTACAAAAAAAATAGATACATTCATACCACTTCGTGCAACAACCTTGAAAAATAAGAAAGGTAAGCGTTTCAAAAAATATAAAAGAGACAGTGAGGGGCTTGTGCTTGATGGAAAAGGAAGACTGCTCGTCTCTTTTGAAGGCAAAGCAAAAATTGCATGGTTTCACAAGAACAGCAGTAAATTTGGCTCTTTGATACGAAAATACAGCTTGCCGAAAGTATTAAGAGATCCTAAAAACTACAGAAGCCGCAATAAATCACTTGAAGCACTTGCCTGGCATCCCAGGTACGGTTTACTGACTGCAGCAGAGTGGCCGCTGAAGAGAGAGAACAGAAAGAGGCAGACTATTTATGCACTTAATGGGCGAAAATGGCATTTTAAGGCGGAGCCTGAAGGGAATTCTGCGGTTGTTGCGATGGAAGTGATGGATGATGGCAATGTGCTTGTGCTGGAGCGTTCCTATACGGGATTGTTAAATCCTTTTGTCATCACGCTTAAAAAGGTTTATCTGCACAGATGCAAAAAGGGCTGGTGTCAAACCAAAGTACTTGCCAAGATGAACAGCCACAAGGGCTGGAGTGTAGATAACTTTGAAGGGCTAGCAAAGGTAGGCAGGCATCGTTATGTGATGATCAGCGATGACAATGACAATTTCTTCCAAAAAACACTGTTGATCTATTTTGAGGTATTGCAGCAATGATGAAAAATATTATATACACTGTTTTGGTCCTGTGTTTGGGGATGATGGTCTTTTTTGGATCAAAAGCCTACACGCATGCAAAGGCATACGAGGTGTCAACGGCATCGCTTGTAAAGCAGATGAGTGCCAAAAAATTGGCAGAGTTCCAACTCAAAGAGCTTGCAGAAACAGTCTCTTTGGGATTGTATAAAAATGGTAAAAAAAAGAAATTTGAAATATTGCGCAAAGAGGTACAACAGCATAAAATAAAAAGTAAAACCTATGCTCTGTATGCACTTTTGCCGCTCATGGGTATTTTGGGGAGTTACATGCTCCTCTCCTTGCAGGCATTTACTTTTTTTGGTGCTATGGGTGCTTTGATCACACTCATCTTTGGCTTGATTACCCCCATTATGATGGTGACGATCCACAAAGAAGTAGAATACCTTGGGGATGTGGTACTCTCTTTTGAATCTAAAGGTGTTATAGGTTCCATCTCAAAACTTTTTGAAAATGGCGATGTGGTGGTCGCTGTGGTCATTTTGCTCTTTTCTGTACTGGTTCCTTTTGTCAAAACACTCTCTTTGCTCTTTGTCTCTGTTTTTATGGAGAGCAAATTTGCCCATAGCATCGTCAAGTTCTTTAAAATGATAGGAAAGTGGTCCATGGTTGATGTTTTCGTTGTGGCTACTTTTCTTGTCTATCTTACAGCAAACAAAGGGGATGTCAGCCGTGCTGAGGTTGAAGTAGGACTTTATTTCTTCTTGGCGTATGTGATAGTCTCTATGCTGGTAAGTCTGAGTGCGGACAGGATGCTGCACCGATTAAAAGCATAGCAGGAATCAGATCACCATGTCCACATCATCATGGTCCTGAAAACATTTAAAGAGTTTGTCGCGCTCTTCCTTGCTTTCTACGGTACAACTGGCATTGTAACTGTGGAATTTGCCTGTTTTTGAAGCATTTCCCAGAGAGCAGAGGTGTTCTTTCTCTCCCATTGTTTCCTTAATGCATGCCAGTAATTTCTCTTTGTCTTTTCCTATGAGTTTAAAGCCCCAGTTTGTCGGATACTCTATCTTTGGTTTGTTCTGTGTTTTATCGTCTAAAATCACCGCTGTTACCTCCTGATTTACTTTCTAGTTGAATATTTTTAATAATCATTCCTTTGTCGATAGCTTTAAGCATATCATAAATGGTAAGTAACCCTATGCTTACTCCCGTGAGTGCTTCCATCTCTACCCCTGTCTGTCCTGTAAGTTTGGCAGTCACGGTGAGTTTAAATCCAGGTAGTTTAGGCAGCTCTTCTATATCGGTTTTCACAGAGGTCAGCATGAGTGGGTGGCACATAGGGATGAGAGTGCTTGTCTGTTTAGTACCTTGAATGGCTGCGATGACGGCTGTTTGGAGAACCGGACCTTTTTTGGCTCTGTTGGCTACTACTGCATCAAAAGCCTCCTGTCCAACCTCTATAATTCCACTTGCTGTTGCAATACGAGTTGTTGCTGCTTTGTCGCCTACATCAACCATTTTTGGTTTGTTCTGTTCATCTAAATGTGTTAAATTCAAAATGTTACCTACTATTTATTTTTATAGATTTTAACATAAAAAATGATGTAAATGAAGAAAAATGACGAAAAAAGAGATAAAATGACGCTTTTAGTAGAAAAATAATGTATTTTTAACATCATTTTTGTTAAAGTGGGCAAAAGGTTATAAGGAGAAGTATGAATTATGCGTATTTAAGACAAATGCCGGACAATCACAATATGTCTGAACAGCAGCGTAATATCCTCTCATTTTCATTGGCTCAAAATCTGGAAATAGATAAGGAAGTGATAGAGTATTCTAGTAAAAACCACCTTATAGAAGAGAGAAAAAAGTTTGAAGAGTTCATGCATTCTTTAGAAGAGGGGAGTAGCCTTGTTGTTGATACTCTTTCTGTTTTGAGTGATCGTGCTGAAGAGTTGATCAAAATCATAAACTGTATGTTGAGTCGGAAAATTGATCTGTATATTGCCAGTGCGAAGAGACGGATCAATAAGGAGACAACAGTTGTAGAGATATTCCCTTTACTCAATGATCTTCGAGAAGCACAAAAAGCAAAATCAAATCAGATTGGTCGTCCGAAAGGAAGCCGATCTTCCTCAAAGTTTGATGAGTATCAGCCGCAGATCATCGCTTTACTTAAAGGAGGGATGAATGTCAGTGCCATTGCAAGAGAATTAAAGGTCAGCAGGAGTTCTTTGAAAGATTATATCGAGTCAAGAGGGATAAAAGAATTGGTTGAAGGATCTTGGATGGAGATCAATCAACCTCAGGATATTTCAGGCGTGGACAATACGATATTGGTATGTCCATTTGAACAAGAGAAACAACAACAAGAAAGGATATCATAAAATGGAAGCAATTGTGAATGAAGAGACAAAATCCAAAAAGAACCAAGCAAAAGAGTATTTAAAGGGGTGGGTACCTTATCGTATTAAACGTTATTGGGCATATGTAGCGGCGACGATCGTAGCACTTGTAATGCCCTGGATCACTATTGGGGGGAATCACCTTTTTCTACTTAGTTTTGACCATAAAAAACTACACTTGGCAGGTGTGGCATTTGATATGCAGGAACTGTATTTGATGCCGTTTTTGCTTATGTTGCTTTTTCTGGGTATTTTTGCTGTAACAGCAGTAGGTGGTAGAGCATGGTGTGGATGGGCCTGTCCTCAAACGATTTTCCGAGTCATCTACAGAGATGGAATAGAAACAAAACTGCTTGGCTTGAGAAAGCGTATTAAAAACAAGCAAAAAGATCCGGACATGAGTAAACCTGAAAATCAGGTGAAAAAAGTGATCGCGATTCTGCTCTGGTCGATTCTGGCGTTTATTGCTGCTGCAGACTTTCTTTGGTTCTTTGTGCCGCCGGAAGATTTTTTCAAGTATTTGCAAAATCCAAGTGAACACATGATGCTATTTGGAATGCTGATCGGTATTGCTCTCTTTATTATTGTTGATGTTATCTTTATTAAAGAGGATTTTTGTGTTTATATTTGTCCCTACAGCCGTGTACAGTCAGTACTGTATGATGATGATACGATCATGGCGATCTACGATCCTAATCGTGGAGGAGAGATCTACCAGGGGCATGGACATGACAGACACAAAGAGTATAGTAAAACAAAAGAGCTGCTTGCTGCGGATCCTACAGCAGAGTGTACGACCTGTGAGAGTTGTGTAACGGTCTGTCCTACGCACATCGACATCCGTAAAGGATTACAGCTTGAGTGTATTAACTGTCTGGAGTGTGTTGATGCCTGTACGACAGTTATGGGTGCCTTAGGTAAACCTTCACTGGTAAAATGGTCAAGTGAGAATGAGACAATCTATCAAAAAGGTAAAACAAATTATTTCAGACCTAAAGTGATTGCGTACTTTACAGTATTGGCAATTGTACTTGTTGCACTGTTTGTTATGGGAAGCAAAAAAGAACATATGCTGTTGAATGTCAATAAAACAACGAGACTTTATAAAGTACTTGATCATGGTAGGGTAGAGAATGATTACCTTTTCCTTTTTGCCAATACAGACAGCAAAAAACATACCTATTACTTTGAGATAGAAGGAGATTTGAAAAATAAAATCAAGATCATTAGACCTAAAGAGCCTTTTTCTATTGCCCCGGGCAAAAAACGTAAAAAAGTGGTTGTGCTTAGAACCAAAGAACGCTTAGCGAATAATGCAAGAAAAGATACACCGATCCCTGTAACGATCAAGGCATTTGCAACGGATGACAAAGAGAAAATTGCAGTAGAAAGACACACTGTATTTGTCTATCCTCGTTCAGATCTCCTTAAAAAGTAAGGAGTGATAATGTCAAAAATTTTAGTATTAGGTGGTGGATTTGCGGGTGTTGAAGCGGCAATTTACCTCAGAAAACAGGAACTTGATGTAACACTGGTAAGTGAGAGGGATTATTTTTATATCTATCCTACCTCAATCTGGATACCGACAGGAGAGGTAACCAAAGAGGATGTTTCTGTACCTCTTGACAAGATCGCTTTTAAGCATGGATTTAAGCTGATCATTGATCCGGTAGTCTCTTTTGAAGCAAAAGAAAAAAGGGTAACACTTGAAAGTGGTCGGGTATTAGATGATTATGCATATATTGTTGTTGCACTTGGACAGGACAAGATGAAACATAAAGGGATGGAGCACACACTTTCTATTTGCGGGAAACCTGAAGAGGCAGAAGAACTTTACAAACGTTTGGATGCCCTTGTTCTTAAAGATAGTGGGAAGATCGCTATGGGTTTTGGCGGAAACCCAAAAGACAGTTCTGCTGTCCGTGGAGGTCCTGCTTTTGAAGTGCTTTTCAATGTCCATAATTTTCTAAAGAACAAAGGTATCAGAGAAAATTTTGAATTGACTTTCTTTGCACCTATGGAAAAACCTGGACAGAAAATGGGTGACAAAGCATTGGTGATGATGGACAAGATGTTCGGAATGACCAATATCAAGAAAAAAGTCGGTACAAAAATTACAGAATTTATAGAAGATGGCATCCTCTTTGAGGATGGGGAGAAGATAGTATCTGATCTCACCATGTTCATCTCTGCAGGAACGGGACATAGTATTTTAGCAGAGTCTGGATTGCCATTGAGTGCAGCAGGCTTTGTTGTGACCAATAAATACAATGAGATAGAGGGATTTGAAGGTATTTATGCTATTGGTGATTCTGCTTCACTTATGGGTCCGGAGTGGAGAGCCAAACAAGGACATGTGGCTGAGGTTATGGCTAAAAATACAGCCTACAATATAGCGATGAAGATCCAGAATATTGATTCAAAATACAGCTATGAAGAGCATCTCAATATTTTGTGTGTCATGGATACTGGTAATGGAGCAGCTTTTGTTTACAGAGACAATAAAGGGGGCAAAATGATCCCTATGCCGATCATAGGACACTGGATGAAAAAAGGGTGGGGATGGTACTGCCGTAATTCCAAACTGGGAAAGATCCCAAGAATCCCTGGAATGTGAGACACGTTAAGAAATCGACACCTGCGTGTCGATTTTAGTGTCGAAACCGGAGCGGTCATAGCGAAGCGGAGCCGCGGAGGCTGGAACTACTTTAGTCTAACGACATCTGCGTGTCTTTTGTAGCGTCGAAACCGAAGCGGTCGTAACGAAGTGAAGCCGCGGAGGCTGTGCGTTAAGAAAACGCTATAACCTAAAATACAATTTTACGATACAAAGGAAAATAAGAAAAATGAAACAAATCACAGTCATGGAAAAATATCCAGTATTTACCATTGAAATAGCAAAAAATGAGACAACCTATAACAATGTAGATGAAATTATCACATATTTGAAAACTCAGATAGAAGCACATCCTGTAGCAGTGGTTATTGGTGTTTTTGATCATTATGCCCATACGTCGGGTCTTAAAGTCGGAGAAATTTCAGAGAATATTAAAGATGCTAAAAATCTTATTTGTTGTTTTGGGAAAGTATTGCCTAAGCCGGAAGTGCTTGGGGTAAGACCACGTTCTTTTGGTATTGCTGAAATGCACAAGAGTTTTGTCATAAGCTTTTTGGAAGCACCAAATCCGGATGCCAATGCAGCCATGGAAAAATGGGTAAAAGCAATCGCAAATAAATAAATCTCTTTTCCTTTTTTACTTCTTTCTATACAAAGAAGTGGGAAAGAAGTTCTCCCTGGTATGATATAGTAGTTATACCACTTTCCCAAACAAAACTAAATTTATATGTTACGATAAGAAACAGAAGCCTTTAAATAATACGTTACAACGGCAGTTGAGATAATGTTTAAACAGATACAAATCAATGGAAATGGCTTAATTAAGACTAAATTTATCCGAATTAAGTCATAATGCTCCTATCAAAACAATTTAAAGGATATTAAATGGCAACAGTAACATTTAAAAATGACATCGTATGTAACCTTGGCGGTACAGAAATCAACGTAGGTGATACAGCACCGGTAGTCACAGTAGTAAACTGTGATCCAATGCTTCAAGACGAACAAGTAGGGGGAGAAGGTAAAGTGCAACTTGTAGTTGCAGTTCCTTCACTGGACACTGGTGTATGTGATGCAGAGACTAGAAGATTCAACCAAGAAGCAGCGTCACTAGACGGTGTAGAAGTGATCACTGTATCTATGGATCTTCCATTTGCAGCGGCTAGATGGTGTGGAGCAGCTGGAATCGAAAATTTAAAAGTATGTTCTGACTTCAGAAATAAAGAGTTTGCAAATGCTTACGGTGTACTTCTTGCAGACGGTCCTTTGGCGGGTGTAACTGCCAGAGTTATCTTTGTTGTAGGAAAAGACGGAAAAATCACTTATAAGCAAGTTGTTCCTGAAATTACACAAGAGCCTGACTATGAAGAAGCTATCGCAGCAGCTAAAGCAGCACTTTAATTTTTTTCAAAACCCTTCCGGGTTTTGAACTTTCTCCCATTTTTTCTCCCATTTTATTTATCTTTATTTCGAATTTCGTTACAATCACTTATGTTTTTAAGCCACAGAATTATTTTCTATTTTCTATTTTTCTTTTTACTGGCTTTATCCAGCTGTGGAAAAGATCCGGAAGTCCAAGGAAACCGCTATACTCTGGATGAATGTAAAAAAGAGCTTTTGGATGCTGAGGATTATATAGAAGGCGAGAGTATCGATCTGATCATCGTTGAAAAAAAAGAACGTAAAATGTATCTTTATAAAAATAACAAAGTACAAAGTACGATCCCTGTTTCTTTAGGAAAAAATCCTGTAGGAACGAAGGAACAAAAAGGGGATTATAAAACTCCGGAGGGTACTTTTTGGATACAGAGAAAGTTATGCTCTCCCAAATATTATCGTTCGCTTTGCATCTCTTACCCTCGTCCTGAAGATGTGAAAAAAGCACAAGCCAAAGGAGTGAATCCAGGAGGTGATATTACTATTCATGCACAACCTGTATGGAATGCGGACGGGAAAGGAGACACTTATACTCTTTCCCATAACTGGACGGAAGGTTGTGTTGCCGTGACAAACACTGCTATGAGACAATTATGGTATGCGGTACGAGAAGGTGTACCGATCATTATTCGCTAAGGAGACAGTATTAGATACACGCAAAAACAGATCGATAAATTCAATCGTCAGAAATATATAACAGAATTGGAAAAGATAAGTAAAAATCTTTTTCGAATGTTCCGGGATGAGCAGGCATGTTCTCAAAGTTTTATGGTAAAATTTGAACAGCTGAAAAAAAAGTTTGATGAAAAAGCGGAAGTGCAGTTGGATTCAGAATATCATCAGCAACTTAAATCGTATATTGAAAGAATCTATCAACAAACTTGTTTGTCTGAAGATTTTAATGATAAAGTTTTTAGTGACATGCGAGAGGCTGAAATGAGTAATCTCAACCGTTTGCAGAAGCTAAAAAACGGTACATCGTACAAAAAAGATAAACACAGATCCAGACATCAAAATGAAGACTGGGGTTAAATATAAATGACAGGAGAAAAAATGAAAGTAATATTAGGATTTTTAGCAGCGGTAACAGTTTTTTTTATTGGAGGGTGCGGAGAGCCTACAGCCTATGGTAAAGTAGATAAAACACCTTATGCGACAAAAGAGTGCCGTAAGCAGTTGGCTTCAGGTTCTGAAATTATCAAAAGTCAAAAAATAGACAAGATCGTTGTCTATAAAAAGAAAAGAAGACTCTATACCTATCGTAATGGAAAAGTGGTGGATGAATTTCGTATCTCTTTGGGAAAAAATGGAGATAAAGGAAATAAGATCAGTGCCGGAGATTATAGAACACCGGAAGGGAGTTATTGTATTGTAAGAAAAAAATGTGATCCCAGACTCTATAGATCTTTAATGATCTCTTATCCGAATGCTGCAGATAAGGCAAGAGCAAGAGCGCATGGGGCAACACCGGGAGGATATATTACGATACATGGGCAACCAAAATGGAATGCAGACGGACATGGAGACAATTATACGCTTTCACATGACTGGACAGAAGGGTGTATGGCAGTGCCAAATCGAGCAATGGACAGACTTTGGGTAGCAGTAGAGAACGGTGTACCGATTACAATTAATTCATAATTATTAAAAAATTTAGCTTAGTTTGATAAAGGTTATATTATCATATTGAATAATATTGGATTTTGAAGGAGAAAGTAATGAAGAAAACAGTGGTGATGTTATGGGTTTTTTTATCAACTGCACTGCTTATAGCAGGGGGGAATATAAGCCCCAATCTATCGGCAGTTGCAGATATCCCTAACAAGATATGTAAAGCAAACAAAATATATATAGAAAAAGATGCTCAGCTTATGTGGCAGGATCAAGCGTATACCGATGCGGAAGATGGTGCCTATAAGCGTCACCATTCAGTCGCCAAAGCGGGAACCTGGAATCATGCAATGAACTATTGCCGTAGATTGAATTATGCAGGATATACAGACTGGAGACTTCCTACAGCAGACGAACTTATGCATGTGCATAGAAAAACAGGACAGGTCTTTACCTATTACAGAGGGAATGATTTCTGGTCATCAACGCCTACTACCGAAAATAGATATTATGTGGTCTTCCCTGCAGATGCCTATCAATATAAAAGAGTTAAAAAAGAGACAAATTATATCAGATGTGTACGTTGTATACGTGAATCGGAAAAAAGAAGTGGCTCAAGACTCGGAACTGTGGCCGGAGAAAAAGAAGTCTCTACCTTTAGAAGCAGATAGTGATTGTTTTAGAGGAGCTTGATCTCCTCCACCAAAGTAATATCAAACTTTTGCAATACTTTTTCTTTAGCTAGATCAATAAGATATTTGGCATCTTCAAATGATCCATTTCCCAAATTGACTAAAAAATTGGCATGGATATTACTCCATGCCATATTCCCTTTTTTAAATCCCTTAAGTCCTACAGCCTCTATAAGTCTACCTGCTGCATCTTTTTGAGGGTTTTTAAATGCAGAACCGGCACTTGGATCATGGGGCTGATTTGCGCGTAAATCAAGAAGGGAATCAAGTAGCTTTTGGCTAAATCCTTCTTGTGTTTCAAATCTTGCAGCTGTTGCTGTGCCTCCAAGATGTGCAAACCTGTACCCATGTGCAATCTCTTCTTTGGCAATCCATTTCCCATTGATTTCAATACTGTGCAGGATATTGAAGATTTCATACTCTTTTACACCTGCATTCATTGCCAGCATACCGCCTAGTGTACCGGGAAGCTTGGAGCAAAACTCAAATCCTGTGATATTGTGTTTTTTTGCATAGGAGACAATACGTCCTGTTGGCATAGCTGCACCAATTTCCAGTATATTTTCGTTTTGTATGATATATGCAAAATCTTTGCTGAGCATCATAAGAGGTGGAGGGGTAGGTGATACCAAAAGGTTGTTTGCACCACCGATGAGATATCTATCGTTGGGGATAGCATCCCCCTTTTCTATCATCAGAACTTCGGTAGGTTGTCCTACTTTGATGCTGGAGTATTTGGAGAAGTCGATGGTTTTAAAAAACATTTAGCTGTTCCGTAAAGCTTCATACTCTTTGGGAATGAGGTAGTCTTCAGTTGTCATAGGACAGTCCCACATTCCATGTTCAAAACCGATCTGATAAAGTTTGTTTAAGGCTTTGAGTTGCAGATTACTCAGCTCTACGGATTCATCTGAAGCATACATATCTAAGTATTTTGTCAGCATCTCATCAGAGATGCGTACAAGGTTTTCGTCTTCCAGTTTTTTACACAGTTCCTCTTTTTTATCATTGGCGACTTTGACACCATCTATGAGGATATTCTCTATGTCAATCGCACGGTTAAGTGGCAGGCTTCGACGTATCGCCATGCCGCCAAGAGGCAGAGGTAGGCCCTCGCCTGCAAGTTCCACCCAGATGTCCCATACCTCTTTTTCTACTTCCAAGCTCTCATCAAAATCTAGTATAGATTCATGTATGAGTACCCCTGCATCTACTTTTCCAGAGACTACTGCTTTTTCTATCTCAAGGAAATCCATATAGACTGGACGAGCTTCAGGGTAGTAGAGTCTAAAGAGCATGGCATTGGTCGTGTATTTACCGGAGAGTGCTACTTTAAAGTTGCGTTTTAACTTTTTGTCTTTACGGCGAATGAGCTTAGGTCCATACCCCTCACCAAAACTCACTGCGGTACGAAGCAGGGCATATTCATCTTTTATCAGCGGGTACATTCCAAAGCTAATGGCACTTACATCATAGGTACCCTTAAGGGCTTCAACATTTAGCGTTTCAATATCTAGTCCGACATTCGTAAACTCATAATCTTTGGTATCTACCCAGCCAAATTTGATAGCAAAGTACATAAAAATATCATCAGCATCTGGAGAGTGGGCAAGTTCGATTGGGTTTGGCATAGGTTTACCTTGTTTTTATAGTAGATGTATTTTATCATAAGGGTGCAAAAAGGTAAATTATCGAAAAAATATGACAATTTGACATATTTTTGTCTTTTTTTTCAAATTTGTATTAAACTGCCAACATGACTAAGTAACTAATGATTATTTAGATAAAATTCAACAGATAAAGGTGAAGGATATGACTATGGCAATGGATGCAAACAAACAAAAAGCACTGGATATGGCAATCAAACAGATAGATAAGACGTTTGGTAAGGGTACGCTTATGAGACTTGGTGATAAAGCATTTGAACCGATAGAGTCTATCTCTACAGGTTCACTTGGGCTAGATATGGCTCTAGGGATTGGTGGTATTCCTCAAGGGCGTATTATTGAGATTTATGGACCAGAGTCGTCTGGTAAGACAACTTTAGCGCTACAAACCATCGCTTCTGCTCAGAAAAAAGAGATGGTGTGTGCTTTTATAGATGCAGAGCATGCACTTGATGTAGTTTATGCTAAGAACTTAGGTGTTGATACAGATAATCTGTTGGTATCTCAGCCAGACTTCGGTGAGCAAGCTCTTGATGTACTTGAAACATTGGCGCGTTCAGGAGCTGTTGACCTGATAGTTGTGGATTCCGTTGCTGCATTGACACCTAAAACAGAGATAGAAGGAGATATGGGAGATACACATGTTGGGCTTCAAGCCAGACTTATGTCACAGGCACTTCGTAAACTTACAGCTATTTTGCATAAGACGAACACCACAGTCATTTTCATTAACCAAATTCGTATGAAGATTGGGACGATGGGATACGGCTCTCCAGAGACAACTACTGGCGGTAATGCATTGAAGTTTTACTGTTCTGTAAGAATTGATGTAAGACGTATCGCAACACTTAAACAAGGAGAATCTAGCATAGGTAACCGTGTCAAAGCCAAGGTGGTGAAAAACAAAGTTGCACCTCCATTTAGACAGGCAGAGTTTGATATTATGTTTGGAGAGGGGATCTCATATATTGGGGAGCTTATAGACTATGGTATTAAGATGGACATTGTCGATAAATCTGGTGCGTGGTTCTCTTATGGGGCTGAAAAACTTGGACAGGGTAAAGAGAATGCAAAACTTACTATTAAAGAGAATCCTGAGATGATGGCAGAGATAGATAAGAAAGTAAAAGAGGCACTTGGTTTTGGTGCAGGACTGACTGTAGATGAAAGTGAGATGCAAGAGTAAAACCTTAAAGTGTAAAGTGATGCTTCACACTTTAAGGTAAAATTTCCTATACTGTCATAAATCAATTAAAGGATTTATGATGGCATTTAAAATGAAAGAACTCATGGCATTGAGCCAAGAGAGTAAATCAACAATACTTTTTTACATCAAAGAAGGGCTTTTGCCTGAGCCTCAAAAACCCAAACCCAACGTACACCTCTATGACGCATCTTGTGTGCAGATACTTAAATTTATCAAATATTTACAACATAATTTTTCTTACTCTCTTGCAGAGATAAAAACGATTTTTCAGGATAACAACTTTGATTTTGATGGTTCATTCGAGATGATGGTACGCTCTTTGGAGCTTATCTCCGGAGGACGTGATAACCAGTGGTATAGTAAAAAAGCATTTTTAGCCCTCTTGCATATAGATGAAAAAAAGTTAAAGGTTTACCAAGAAAAAGGTTACCTGTTTGAGCGTGCAAAAGGATTTTCTTCCAAAGAAGTAGAGATAGGAGAAATACTGTTACGTACAGAAGCTTTGGGATTGGACATCTCTTTGCTGGATGCTTATGTGACAGATGCTAAAGTATTGGCGCAAAAAGAGAATGAAGTGGGTGCAAAACTCCTTAAAGATGATGAAGAGTCTCACAATGCGAGATACGAACTACTTTTTGATCTAGTTTTAACGCTCAAACCTTACATCTTCAATATGCACACCGTGCAAACTCATCAAAATATTATCAAAAAGGATGCGTAGTGAAACAGCTTTTCAAAATAGCCGGATTTATTCCCTACATATTTATTATTTTTCTAAACGCTATGACCGATCTTGGGCACAAGATCATTCTTCAAAATACAATCTTTAAAGCCTATGAAGGGTCTGAACTTATTGTGCTGACTGCTATTGTCAACGCATTGATCCTTTTGCCTTTTATTTTTCTTTTTTCTCCTGCCGGATTTCTCTCAGATAAATTCCCTAAAACAAAAGTGATCGAGTATGCATCGTTTGCAGCGATTGGTATTACAACATTGATACTTTTTACCTATTATATGGGATGGTTCTGGATGGCATTTATTTTGACATTTATTTTAGCGGCACAAAGTGCCATTTATTCTCCGGCTAAATATGGACTTATTAAAGAGATGACAGGTAATGAAAAACTGGCTGAAGCCAATGCGTTGGTGCAGGCAGTGACTATTGTCTCCATTCTGGCAGGTGCAGTGATCTACTCTATGGTTTTTGAGTATTTGCTACAGGATGCCACAATGCTCCCTTCAGAGATATTAACCTATATTGCTCCAGTGGGGTATTTGCTTATAGGTGCAAGTATTATCGAGTATCTTTCTGCAAAAAAATTAGCAAAAGAGTTTCAATCTGTTGAGTTGGATAAGGAGATGATCTTTGAGCCTAAAGAATATAGGAATCTGCACTATCTTAAGAATAATTTAAATGTTATAAAAAAGAATGATGCGGTATGGTTGAGTATTATTGGATTAAGTATATTTTGGGGAATATCCCAAGTGGTTGTTGCGATCTTTGGAGATTATCTCAAAGGGAATCTTGGGATCACTGATACCGTTATAGCCCAAGGATTGCTTTCTCTTTCTGGTGTAGGTATTGTACTTGGGTCACTTTTTGCTGGACGTGTGAGCAGGAATTACATAGAGACAGGGATCATCCCCCTAGGTGCATTGGGTATTGCCGTCACACTTTATCTTATCCCAACTCTCAGCCATCTTTGGGCTTTGGGCAGTGTACTGTTTCTCTTTGGTTTTTTTGCTGGATTGTTCATCGTGCCGCTTAATGCGATGATACAGTTTGCTACCCCCTCAAAGATATTGGGTAAAGTACTTGCCGGCAACAATTTTATGCAAAATCTCTCGATGTTCCTCTTTTTGACAGTGACAGCAATCTTTGGCTATTTCGACCTCTCCAGCAGGGCTTTATTCTATTTGATAGCAGTGGTGGCACTACTGGGAATGGGGTATACACTCGTTAAACTGCCTCAATCGTTGGTACGTTATCTGGTCAAGATGATCATTGGGTTGAAGTATCGTCTGTATGTAGAAGGGCTTAAAAACATAGAATCCAATAAAGGGGTACTTCTTTTAGGGAACCATATCTCGTTTTTAGACTGGGCGATTTTGCAAATGGCATACCCTGAACAGATTCGTTTTGTGATGGAGAGAAGTTATTATGAGAAGTGGTATGTTAGACCGTTCTTAGATTTCTTTGGAGTGATCCCTATCTCAAGCAGAGGGAGCAAAGGAGCTCTGGTCAAAGTGACAGAAGCACTCAATCGTGGGGAGACAGTGGCACTGTTTCCGGAGGGTCATCTTTCAAGAAATGGACATTTAGGAACGTTCCAAAGAGGATTTGAGATAGCCACCAAAGAGGTAGAAGATGCGATCATTATTCCTTTTTACCTAAGAGGACTGTGGGAAGACAACTTCTCTTATGCTTCTAAAAAAATGAAACGCAACACGACCAGAGAGATCTCTGTGAACTTTGGAGAAGCATTGGATATTCATACCAATGCCAGTGAGGTAAAGAAAGCAGTGTTTGATCTCTCTGTTGCAAGCTGGAAACAGTATGCTGAGACATTGCCTTGTGTGCAAAAAGCATGGATAGATGCTGCCAAGGAGACCGGCGGTAAACTCTGTATAGCTGATTCAACAGGTGTGGAAGTCAGTGGAGAGAAATTTGCTGCAGGAACACTGATGATCGCTCGGATACTTAAAGCAAAAGTGAGAGGAAGTCAAAATATCGGCTTGCTACTGCCTACATCAGTAGGGGGGTCGATGGGGAATATGGCACTGCTTACACTGGGTAAAACGATCGTGAACCTAAACTACTCCAGTGGAACAGAGAGTCTGTTGCATGCCTTAAAGATTGCCAACATTACAAAAGTGGTGGCTTCCAGACAGTTTGTCACAAAACTCAAAGCTAAAGGATTTGATATGGCTGCGGTACTTCAGGATGTAGAGGTGATCTACCTTGAAGAGATGAAAAAACATATGAGTAAAGCAGGCAGTGCATGGATGTTTTTACTTGTTAAATTTCTCCCTTCTTCATTATTGAGTCTTTTGTTTATTCAAAAAAGTGCTTTGGATAATACGGCTGCGATTCTCTTCTCCAGTGGAAGCGAAGGTACTCCAAAAGGTATAGAGCTGAGCCACCGGAATATGATGGGTAACATTAAGCAGATCACTACACTGCTCAATCCGACAGATGAAGATGTGATGTTGGGAACACTGCCTATTTTCCATTCATTTGGATTGACAGTAACAACACTTCTTCCCTTGATTGAGAGTATTCCTGTAGCTTGTCACCCAGACCCTACCGATGGCTTTGGCATAGGAAAAATGGCAGCAAAGTATGAAGGAACCATGCTTTTTGCCACTGCTACTTTCTTTAGGCTTTACACAAGAAACCGTAAGTTGCATCCTTTGATGTTCAAGAGCCTGCGTATGGTGGTGGCGGGTGCAGAGAAACTGCCAAATGAAATACGAGAAGCGTTCAAAAATAAATTTGGACGGAATATTTATGAAGGCTATGGTGCTACAGAGACCACACCGGTGGCTTCGGTCAACATACCTGATGTACTTATGCAGGACAGTTGGAAGGTACAAATTGGCAATAAAGCAGGTACTGTAGGACTTCCTCTTCCCGGAAGCAGTTTCAAGATCGTTGATCCTGAATGTTTTGAGGAGCTGCCTACAGGTGAAGAGGGGATGATCCTTATCGGTGGTACACAGATCATGAAAGGCTACATCGGTGACCCCCAAAAGACTGCCTCTGTCATCAAAGAACTCGACGGCATACGCTGGTATGTAACAGGTGATAAAGGACGCTTAGATGAAGATGGTTTCCTCACCATTGTTGACCGTTACAGCCGCTTTGCCAAAGTAGCCGGAGAGATGGTTAGCTTAGGGCTTGTAGAGAGCGAAATATCCAAGATACTTGGGGAAAATGACCAGATAGCTGTTGCTGCATTGCCTGATGAGAAGAAGGGTGAAAAACTGGTGTTGTTGCTTGAGGGAGAACTGGAGACGGAAACGCTTAAAGAGCAAATAAAAACTTTGGAGATGAATCCTCTGTTTGTGCCGAGTGAATATTATAAAGTAGAAGAACTCCCTAAACTTGGTACGGGGAAGGCAGATTTTAAAGGGGCTAAAAAAGTTGCTTTGGAATTGAGTATTAACGATTAAATAAAGGATGCACTATGAACACAGAAGCACTATTCTTCATCATCTTGGTCTTTTGGGTCTTTGTTTTGCAGAGCAAAATCAAACATCTTGAGAAGCTGGTTTATGGACTTACATCGCGTAAAGATAAAAAACAAACAGAGGTTTTTAAAGAAGTAGTCCAAGAGCCCATGTCTAGCGTAGAGGAAGTAGAAAAACCTATTATGAACGAGACTGTTGAGGTGCAAGATGTTGTAGAGGAAGTCTCAAAGGTAGAAATCTTTAAGCAGAAACACCGAGAACCTAGAGTCCCGCAACAGGTGGCAGAACCGTCTGTTATAACGGCATGGCTCACGAACTACTTTACAGGAGGAAATCTCCTTGTGCGCATCGGTGGGGTAGTACTCTTCATTGGGTTGGCATTTTTGGTGAAGTATGCAGCGGAGCATAGTGTCATCAGTATGGAAATGCGACTTTGGACGATAGCATTTGTGGCGGTGGTACTCATGGGGATTGGATGGCGGCTTCGGGAGAGGGAAGGGGCGTATGGGCAAGTGCTTCAAGGGCTTGGTGTGGCGATGCTTTACCTTGTCATCTATGGGGCATCCAAATTTTATGGACTGCTAGCCCTTGAGACTGCCTTTGCACTTATGTTACTGGTGGTCATCATCGCTTCGCTCTTGGCGGTGTTAGAAGATGCCTTACCTCTGGCATTGTTTGCCTCAGCAGGTGGTTTTTTGGTACCCATCTTGACATCTAGTGGTGACGGCTCTCATGTGATGCTGTTCTCTTACTATGTGTTCTTGAATCTTGGTATTTTCATTGTGGCTTGGTACCGTTCTTGGCGTGTGTTAAATCTGCTAGGGTTTGTCTTTACCTTTGTCATCGCTACGGCATGGGGTGTGCTGCGTTACCGCTCTGGAATGTTTGAGAGTACAGAACCGTTTTTACTCATCTTCTTTGCGATGTACTTAGTCATCTCGATACTTTTTACCCTCAAGCACCCTTACGAGCCTAAAAACTTAGTCGATGGCACTTTGGTCTTTGGTCTGCCTGTGGTTACCTTTCCTTTACAACTTAGTTTGGTGCAACATTTTGCTTATGGCGAAGCTTATAGTGCCGTGGCATTGGGTATGCTGTATGCTCTCTTGTATTGGATACTCAAAAACAAAGAGCGTACAGGGCTTTTGGCACAGTCATTTTTAGCTTTGTCTGTGGTATTTTTTACTATCGCTGTTCCGTACATCTTCGATGGAGATGTGAGTGCTGCCTTATGGTCGCTGGAGAGTGCCGCCATCATCTGGGTATCGCTCAAACAAAACAAGGTGATAGCACGCTATTTTGGTATCTTCTTATTGCTGGTTTCTGTGGTGGTGTATCCTGAAAGTGTAAGTTATGGTGGCATTAGCATGGTGGAGTATTTGGGCTTCCTCATTGTCATTACAAGTACGATGACTGTTGCATGGCTGTTAGATACGCACAGAGAGATATTGCATCGTTTTACGCACTATTTTATCTACCTCTTTTTACTACTCTCTTTGATATTATGGTTTACGGCTACCCCTTCTCAGTTAGCGTATTTTGGCGATGATGCTTATGTGTTTAGTCTCATAGTCGCTGCACTCATTTGTGTTGCTGTAGTACAAGCCATTAAATGGAGACTTCTTTCTATGAACTTACAGGGCTTTTTGCCTTTAGGTGCATTTCTATTTTATGCTTCTAAAGATGTAGGGGATTATCTTGACACTGTCCACCCTTTTCTGTCGTATGGTCTGTGGGCATTTGTTGGTTTGATTGGGGTGCAGTATCTGTTGCTTTCTCTTTACGACAAGCTTTGGCGTTATGCAAAAGTCTTGCATGTCTTGACCCTGTGGTTTATGGTGAGTGTGCTTACTTTTGAAGTGCATTACCATATGGCATTGGCTCAGGTAGGGCAGAGTATGATGTTGATTTCTTGGGGCATAGTAACACTGCTTTTTGCTATGGGTATCTTACTGTTTTCCAAGTATCTGGGCAAACATAAACAAGCCTATCAAAACATTGGTTTGGCTGGGCTGTTTGTATGCCTTGCATTGTGGGAAATACGTGCATTTGGGGTACCCTCAGACTTTAGAGGCATAGACTATTTCCCTCTTCTAAACCCCATAGACTTTATGCAACTGTCTGTACTTGGAACGATGGTTTACGGGGTACGTAAACAGAGTGAAATATGGGCTAAGTCAAGCATATTACAGATGTATAGTGGCATAACGGTGTTGGAATGGGTACTCCTTACGGTTATTTTTGCAAGATATGTACATGCTTTACAAGGGATAGCTTATACATCTACTGCCTTATGGCAAAGTAGCTACTTTCAAACGGGTATCTCCATTTTGTGGAGTGTAGTGGCGATTGTGGCTATGGTGTTTTCAAAAGTGTACAAACAACGTACATTGTGGTTAGGTGGATTTGGGCTGCTTATCTTGGTAGTACTCAAACTCTTCTTTGTGGAGCTTGCACATTCAGGGACGATAGAGAGGATTATCTCTTTCATTGTGGTAGGAACACTGCTCTTGCTGATAGGGTATTTTGTTCCTATGCCTCCCAATGAAGAGAAAATAAATAATTAAAAAGAAAAAGAGGATTCATGCAAACCATAGACATACATACCCATCCTTTCCTATACCATGTACTCACTTTATTAAATAGTTATGACCTCTCTTATAAAAAGCGTTTTAGACTTGGCAAAGAGAAGAACCCATATGACCGTTACAGCAAGGTGATCTTGGAATATTTTGAAGGGACAAATCCTATCTATACGAATTATCAGAAGATTTTGGATAAAATATAGCAAATATATAATCAAATAAGGAAAAAGATGATTTTTATCGATGAGATCGTAGCGACAGAAGTGATGGACAGTAGAGGGAACCCCACTGTAAAAGTAACGGTAAGTTTAAGTGACGGTACGGTAGAAAATGCCATTGTTCCTAGTGGTGCGAGTACAGGGAAACGAGAAGCTTTAGAATTGCGTGACGGCGGTGACCGTTATATGGGCAAGGGTGTGCTTCAGGCATGCGAGAATGTGAACGGATCTATTTATGATACTTTGGTAGGACTCAGTCCGTTTAATCAGGCAGAGATAGACCTTGCCATGAAAGAACTTGACGGTACGAACAATTACGGCAATCTTGGTGCCAATGCGGTACTTGGTGTTTCTATGGCAGTAGCACGTGCAGCTGCAGCCAGTATGAAGATGCCTCTGTATCGTTATCTTGGTGGAGCCAATGCTGTGGTGATGCCGATACCGATGTTGAACATCATCAATGGAGGGGAGCATGCAAATAACTCTGTGGATTTTCAAGAGTATATGGTCATGCCGATAGGTTTTGACAGATTCTCTGAAGGGCTAAGAGCTGTTTCTGAAGTCTATCATCATCTCAAGAAGATCATCGATGAAATGGGTGAAAGTACGGCTGTGGGTGATGAGGGTGGATTTGCCCCAAACCTGAAGTCAAATGAAGAGCCTATCCAAATTATTCTGCAAGCCATTGAAAAAGCAGGGTATAAACCCGGCGAGCAGATCGCTATTGCGCTTGATGTGGCAGCAAGTGAGATTATGAATGATGCCGGAAACTATGTATTGAAATCAGAAGATAGAGAACTTACAAGTTCTGAGCTTATTGCTTATTATGCAGATATGTGTGAAAAGTATCCTATCGTTTCTCTTGAAGACGGGCTGGGTGAAGATGACTGGGAAGGATGGAAAGAGCTGACTGAGGTTCTTGGAGATAAAATACAGCTTGTAGGGGATGATATTTTTGTCACCAATGTTGCTATTTTGACAGAGGGTATTGAGAAAGAAGTTGCCAATTCTATTTTGATCAAACCAAACCAGATCGGTACCGTAAGTGAAACGATGCAGACAGTAAGACTGGCACAAAGAAATGGTTATACCTGTGTGATGTCCCACCGTTCAGGAGAGAGTGAAGATACGTTCATTGCAGATTTTGCAGTAGCTCTCAATACTGGAGAGATCAAAACCGGATCAACCGCAAGATCTGACAGGATTGCCAAATATAACAGACTGCTTGAAATTGAAGCAGAGCTAGGACAGTTCGAGTATCTAGGTAGCTCACTTTTTACTAAATAAGGGTATGATTTGTCAGGTGTACAAAAAGTAGAGGAAATTGCCGGACTGTCGATCAAGACACTTTTGATCACAGCGATCGGTATTTTGCTTTTTGGTATCTATCTTGGTGTTTTGATCTATGGAGAGAACTCACTAACTGTTTTGAATCAGTTAAAAGAGAAAAAACAAGGATTAATTCAAGAAGAGAGAATTTTGAAAACAGAAAATCAAAGGCTTCAAAAAGAATTTTTTGAATTAAAACAGTTAGAACCAAAGGAGTAATAGTATGAAAAAATATTTATGGGCAGCAGTAATATTTGTATTGGTAGGTGCGAATGCATCGGATAATCCATTTGATCTGGGAGAAAATTTAAAAAAGATAGATCAGGATCAGGACAGTCTTCTTTCGGAATTAAAGAAAATGACCCAGAAAAAAGAGCAGGAAGAAGAAAAAGCAGAAGCGGCAGAGGATGCTGCCATGCCAAAAGAAACTGGGAAAGAAGCAAATAGCCCAGAGAAAAATACAGCAGCACAGGAAAATAGTGACAGCGCAAATAATGAGGGCAATAACAGTAAACAAACAGTTTCTCAGCAAAAAACAGCCGAACTGACTGCAGAAGAAGAGAGAATTAAAAAAGTTAAAGCAGAACAGGAAAAAATAGAACAGGCAAGGGCTGAACATGAGAAGCTTAAAAAAGCAGAAGAAGCAAAAATAGCACAAGAAAAAGCAGAGGAAGAACAAAAACGTCTGGAAGAAGAAAAGCGTGAGGTTAAAGCCTATGAAGCCCAAAGACTTGCTAAAAAGAGAGAAGAGGCTCAAAAAGGAGCTGAAATGAAAGTGCAAGAGGATAATATTTCACAAAAAGAAGAACAAAAAGCTGTCCAAACCAATCTTCCTCAAGAGAGCACAGTGAAAGAAGAAGTTTCCCCAAAAGAATCTGAAGTTGCAGCAGAGGGAACAGATATCAATATTACACGTGAAAAAGCCCAAGCAACACAAAAAGCCCAAGAAGAGTATCTAAATGCTGTAAAAGAGATGGATGAGGAGGATTAGCCCTCTTCTCTTTTTGTCTGTAAAATCTTGATCATCACCATAGAGATCAATATTTCAAAAATACTTGCCAAAATGAGTTGATAGTAGCTCAAAATATCCAATAGTTTTGTTTCATATCCGATCGTGGCAACAGCTACAAGCAGTGTCAGCGGCATAGAGAGAGAAAGTGCTATCAGAAGTGCATCTCTGGAGCCGCTGATGTGTTTTAGCACAATCGCAGCCAATATTCTGGAAAGCATCATTAAAAAAGTGATCAGTAGTGCTCCTGAGACCACGCCCTCTACCATAAGTGATCTCAGGTCAAATGAACTTCCTACATGTATGAAAAACAGGGGAACCAGAAATCCAAACCCCAGACTTGACATCTTCTCTTCCAGTTTTTTCTCATGATGGAAAAATGCAGAGATCGCCATACCGGCAATAAATGCACCCAGTGCCAGTTCAAGTTCCAAAGAGAGCATGACGGCGATTAGAATAAAAAAGAGTGCCATAGATAAACGAACATCCTGATCGGAGATATTGAATTTGGGAACAAGAGTATGTTTGAGTTCAGGGAACCACCAGAAAAGAAGATGCAAAAATCTGTAAAGCAGATATACTGAAGCAATAAAAAGAACGAGATATCCTATTTTTATGATCAGTGCGATACTGAAGCCGGTTGTACTGGCTGCATCAAATACTGTCAGTGCTGTAATACTGAGGATCTCCCCTAATATCCCGGCAATAAAAGCCACACGTATCCATGTTTGCTCTTTGCCATATGTTTTAGAGAGGGAAGCGAGCAATCCTATGGAAATAAGCGGCATAGAAATAACGGTGATGGTATTGAGACGAAACAAGATACCTGAAGAAATAGAGAAAAAAACCATAAGGGACAAAAAGAGCATAGATCTTTGAATCATTACTTTGGAGCTTTTTGTGATCTGTTTTAGATCTACTTCCATACCGGCAAGAAACATAAGATAGAGAAAACCTACTTCTGCAATAAGATCAAAATATTCATTGTGTCCGATCAGACCTGTGTAGGCAAAAAGAGAACCTAAAATAATTTCCACGGGTGGGATAGGTATCCGGATGAGCTTTGCTACAAAGGGACTTCCCCATATTAACAAAGAGAGGGTCAGTATGAGGGAAATGTTAGTGTGTATCACAATTTACAGCAACCTCATAGCCTAAATTTTCCAACATATGCCTGTCTTTGTTGGGTGCAAGCCCCTTTGTAGTCAGGTAGTTTCCTATGACGATAGCATTTGCACCGGCTTCAAACATTTTTTCCTCTTTCCCCGTAAAGAGAAGCTCTCTGCCTCCGGCAACCATGAGAAGCGTATCTTCTCCCAGCATGGAACGTGCTTTTGAAATGATCTGTAGAGATTCTTCAAGTGCTATATTGCGGGTTTTTATAGGCAATGCAGGGTTGGGGTGGTAAAAATTCAGCGGTGTGGATTCCGGAGAGAGTGAGACAATGGCAGAGAGAAGTTCCTCTCTGTCTTCAAGGGTTTCTCCCATGCCGAAAATACCACCGCTGCAGAGTGCCAGTCCTGTGGATTTAACATTTTCACAAGTCTCGTAGCGTTCCTGCCATGTATGGGTCTGACAGATCTGGGCATAATACCGTGCAGAAGTTTCTAAATTATGATTATAGCTGTCTATTCCATGTGCTTTGAGGTAACGTAGCTGCTCTTTTGTTGCCGTACCGTTACAGGCAATAAGATTCAGATCTTCGATTTCAGCTTTTATCGCTTGTGCAGCACGGGCAACAAAATCTACTTTTTTATCATCCAGACCTTTTCCTGCAGTCACCAGACAATACCCCAAAGCACCATTGGCTTTAGCCATCTTTGCCTCTGTAACGATCTGAGAGATGTCTTTGTAGTTGTAGCGTTGTATATCTGCATGATACCGTACACTTTGTGTGCAGAATTTACAGTCTTCCTGGCATGTACCGCTTAATATATTATTGATAGCACATAAAAATATCTCTTTACGATTGGGCATACAGTGTCTCGCTATATTGAATTTTGGTTCTAATTATAGCTAAAGCGTATTATATTTGGGTCTGAATAATCTAGACATTCACAATGGGCTTTCCTAATGTAAGATTGTGCAAGAGATTTACAACACCTGGCTATAGCCAAGACGAAGTAATTATTTATCTAACTCTATTAATTTTATGATACAATCATACATTATAATAGGATACTTTGGGGGAGGAGTAACGTTGTGAACCAATGAAAAAGTTAATGATCATATTCTTCCTCATTCATACGGTTTTTGCACAGGCGATCAATGATAAAATGGTCATAAGTGCACAGAAAGAGAGTTCTGATGCTGCTAGATCCCTCTATGAACTGGAGAAATTCTTTCAGGAAAATCCTGCGGCAAAAAAGTTACAGAGAGAAGAGCATCTGGAATTGGGTATGGAATTACTTGATGAATATGTGCTTACGGTGATCAAACCTATTCAAACAGTTTCGTTAAAAAACCAGTTAAAACTATTGCTTCAGACAAAATATCCGGATGCTTTCATTGTACAGGAAAGAAAGAAAAAAAATACCAAAGCCATACATCCTGTGAAGTCTTTGGTAAAAAAGAAAACAGAGCCTGTGGTGTTAAAAAAGAGTAGCTTGGAGATAAACAAACGTATAGTTCAAAAAACCTCCTTGATCAAAGGGCTTCCAAACGAGTGGCTGGCACTGATCGTACTTGCCTTGGCAGGACTTCTTTTGGTCTATCGCAGTACACGGCAGATTAACAAGATCAAGAAATTACAAAAAAAGCTTGAAAAATATCAGGAAAAAGTAGAAATACAAATGGATCATATAGGAGAACAGTATGAATAGAATATTCCATTATATGGCATGGATGATCTTTTTTTCAGCCCTTTTGCTGGCAGGGTCCTCATCAAATTTTATTGCTTTGACAGCAAGCGAATCCAACAGCACTATACATAAAGCATTGGATAAATATAATTTACTTATAGCGCAGGATCAAACATTGTCGAAACTGGAGCGTAAGGAAGATTTTCGTGCAAATATCCTAGGGACAGATAACAAATATATATTGAAAGTGGGTCCTTTTGCCAATAGCGATACATTGACGCTAGTGTATCTAAAAAGTAGAGATGTTTTTCCTCAAGCTTTTATTTTAGAAAATACAACACCAAAAAAAGTTTTTGTGCCTAAAACAAAATACGTAGAAAAGAAAGTCTATATTGAAAAAGAAGATCCGACATTGTGGACTGCTTTATTTGGGCTGGCGATCATTGGTATTTTGGCACTTTTCCTCTCCTCCGATCAGATCAAGCACATTAAAAAAAGACATGCAAAAATGCAGGAAAAGCAAGAAGAGACAGAGAAAAGACAGAACTTCATTCTCTCAAAGATGGGAGAAAAGATCCAAGATGCAGTCATAGAGAACCTTAAAAATGAAACAAAGATACTTGAGACACCTGTAAAAAACAAGGAACTTGTTGAGATAAAAGGCAAGATAGAAAATATCAAAAAACATGATGATGATCTGCTTAATACTACGTATGAAATGATCGATTTTCTTAAAATAAAATCAGGAAATATCATTATTCATCATGAGCCGTTTCAGCTAAGTATGCTGCTACACAAACTAACGAATGCCATATCGGGACTACTGCAAAAGAATAATAATACTTTTTATTATAATGTCAAAACAAATGTGACACGATATTTGGTAGGAGATTCTCTTCGTATTTTTCAAGTATTGCATAATGTACTTTCCAACTCTTTAGATGATGAAGAGAGTACAAACGGTAAAATAATGCTAACCATAAAGGTTGATGAGAAAGAAAAAGAACTGCTTTTTAATATATTGAATGAGAACCAGTTTCTGGATCAGGATGAGATAGATTCACTTTTTGTCCCAAGCAGCTGGGAGGATCTTCAAAAAACAAATAAAGATCTCGGATTCTTTGTCACCAACGAACTTGTTTCCCAAATGGATGGAGAATTTTTGATTGAAAGCAGTCTAAAAAATGGTACAACCTATACGTTGAAACTGCCCTACATCAAAGATCCTGAGGCAAGAAGCAATAAAGAAAGACTCAGAGAGATACTGGAAGGAAAAAATGTTCATATTATTGATGATGACACATTGAATATGGAAACCTTAAAATATATTTTGGAATCTTTTGATGTAAAAGTTGAAAGAGAACTGACCTCTCACTTTAGACAACATAAACCGAAAAATGCAGATTGGGATATTGTAGTACTGAATTCAAAAGATATCACACCTATGCATTTGGAATTTTTTCAGCAGATGCGTCACACAAAAGGATTGAAAGTGATTCTTATGCATGAGATCTTTGAGTCAGAGGATCTGGCGGATATTGCTCTTCAGATCACAGATGCAGAGATTTACAGCCCTGTCATACCCGGAGACGTTGAAGAGGTACTGTTCCAGCTTTTCCTGGTACCCAAAGAGACCGATGTTGCAACAGAAGAGACAAGCCCCGTGCCTTATGAGCATAATCAAAAAACGATCAAGATCACCGAAGCGCCGGAAGTTTCTAGGGAGGAATTCCATAAATTTGCAGGCAGGAATATTTTGATCGCAGAAGATAATTTTGTAAATCAAAAAGTAATGAGCAGTATACTGAGTGCTTCCAATATGCATGTATATAAAGCAGAAAATGGTCTTCAGGTATTGGACATACTCAAAGAACATGATATTGATCTGATCATGATGGATATGAGTATGCCGGTCATGGACGGTTTTGCGGCAACAAGAAAAATAAAAGAGGATCCAGAGCTAAAAGACATACCTATCATAGCGGTAACAGGATTGGGCTTTAACCATGAAATAGAACGTATGGGTCAGGCAGGCGTGGATGCCTGTATCGTAAAACCTTTTAAAATAGGGCAACTTTATACAGCTATGGACAGATATCTGATACAGGAAGAGATAGATTCAAATATAAAAGAGAATCATGTTGTTGAGAGATATATGCCAAACAAAGAGGTACTGGATGTACAGCAGGGTATTATGAATGCACATAATGAAGTATTTTACCGAGAGATACTTGAAGAGGTAAAAACGTTACTGGAAAATTCCAATGAGCATTTTCTTTCAATGATCTCCAAAAGAAAATTTACAGAGTTGCAGGTATTTTCCCGTGATACCCTAAGCTTGGTAGAAACTGTCGGAGCAGTGCGTTTAACAAAGATATTTAAAGAGATCCTGGTCTTTTTGGCAAACAAGAAGGGTATCTCTTTGGAAGAGTATATCCCTATCTATAAAAAGGAGTGGAGCAGGCTTAGAAGAGAGATGGAGCTCTACCTTAAGAGCTGACCTCTTCTTTGTGCTTGCATTTAAAACATTCATAGACTTCTTTGCCTCTTAATGTTTTTATGCCCATAGTGTATCCGCATTCTGGGCATTTTTTATCGACAGGTTCAAAGTTGGCTATGAATTTACATTTAGGATAGTTGGTGCAACCGAAGAATTTTCCTCTGCGTCCTTCTCTCTCCTGAAGTTTTCCCCCACACTCCGGACAAGGCACATTAATTTCTTTTGCCGGCTCAAGAGATTTTGCATTTTTGCATTTAGGGTAAGCAGAACATGCAAGGAATTTCCCTCTTTTGGAATTTTTTATGACCATCATGGAACCACATTTTTCACATTTTTCATCTGTCTCTTCCGGACCTTCTACTTCCGTACCATCCGTATTTTTGGTATATTTGCATTTAGGGAAATTCGAACAGGCGATGAATTCACCGTAACGTCCTTTACGCAAAAGAAGTTCCGAACCACATTTTGGGCAGTTCTCTCCGGTAGGAATAGCTACTTTAAGACTTTTAATATTTTTTTTACCTTCTTCTATTTTTTGCATAAATGGGGTATAAAATGCTTTGAGTATGGTCTGCCAGTCTGTTTTTCCCTCAGCAACCTTGTCCAGTGTCTCTTCCATATTTGCGGTAAACCCACTGTCAACGATTTCCGGAAAATGTTTTTCCAGCATCTCAATCACAGTAAAGGCTATTTCTGTGGGATGGATACGTTTTTTCTCTAGCTCAATGTATTTACGTGTCTGCAAAATAGTTACGGTAGGGGCATAGGTACTCGGACGTCCGATACCTAGAGATTCCAGCTTTTTGATGAGACTGGCTTCATTGTAGCGTGCAGGAGGCTCTGTAAAGTGCTGCTCAGGTTTGATGTCATCCAGACTCACTGATTGTCCTTTGGTAAGGTCAGGCAAGAGCTTGTCTTTATCCCCGTGTCCTGTGACTTTGTAAAAACCATCAAAGAGAAGTTTTCTGCCAGAGGCTTTAAAGGTACATTTGTCTCCTTTAAAAAGAATGCTTTGCGACTCAAGTTCTGCTTCAGTCATTTGGCAGGCCAAGAAACGGTTATAGATAAGTCTGTAAAGTTTCAGTTCATCTACAGAGAGGTAATCTGCAGCCTTTTTGGCGTCAAACTCAACCATAGTAGGGCGGATAGCCTCATGGGCTTCCTGCGCTCCTTTTGACTTAGTCACATAATTTTTTGCCTTGCTTGGAAGATATTTATCTCCATAGGTAGCTTTGATGTACTCTCTGGCAGCTTCTACAGCTTCTTTGGCAAGGTTCATCGAGTCGGTTCTCATATAGGTGATCACACCCATCGTCCCCTTGTCTGTCTTGACTCCTTCATAAAGCTTTTGAGCTACCATCATGGTTTTTTTGGGAGAAAATCCTAACTGTGTAGATGCTGCCTGTTGCAGCGTAGAGGTCATAAATGGTGGTGGCGTTTTTGTCTTACGTTTTGTTTTGTCGATAGAAGCTACCACAAAAGACTCAGACTTCGCAGAGGTGACTATCTCTGTTGCATCTGATTGGGTTTTGATAGTGAGTTTTTCTATTTTAAGTCCATTATAGTCGTAGATACTTGCATCTATGTTTTTTTCAAAAAGTGCATCTATAGTCCAGTATTCTTCAGGTTTAAATGCTTTGATCTCACGTTCTTTGTCCACAACGAGTTTGAGTGTAGAACTCTGTACTCTTCCGGCACTAAGTCCCTTTTGTATCTTGCTGGCAAGCAGGGGAGAGAGTTTATACCCGACTATTCTGTCAAGCAGACGTCTCGTCTGCTGTGCATCCACGGAGTCCATGTCTATCTTGCGTGGTGTTTCAAGTGCATGCTGTATGGCTGAATTGGTGATCTCATGAAAGACGATACGCGGAAGTTCTGTAGGTTCTTTACCTATAGCTTTGGCGATGTGGTACCCTATGGCTTCCCCCTCACGATCCTCATCGGTCGCGATATAGACTGTCTCTGCGGCTTTGGCAAGTTTTTTTAACTCTTTGACGGTAGGGTTGGCATCTCTGGGAATGGAGTATTTAGGAACCAGATCCCCGGTTTCATCATCTATCGTGATACCAAAAGTACTTTTTGGAAGGTCGCGTATGTGCCCTTTGGAGGCGATGACTTTGTAATCTTTGCCTAAGAAGTTGGTGATGGTGCGTGCTTTTGCCGGTGATTCGACTATGATCAGATTTTTCATGAATGACTTTCTTTTATATATAGAAATTTTTGGCATTGTAGCA
>JALXCZ010000043.1 GCA_026990595.1 Sulfurovum sp. | reverse complement strand
GTCCAAGGATCTCTTGGATAATCGCATACGCACTCTTTTCTTGAAAGATTTCATAACGTTGGTTGAGTCCCAGATAAAAAAGAGGATGGACAACGGTGAGGGTATAGAGGTATTTATCGGCTACTTTGTTGGCTTCTTTGGCTTGGTAGATTTTAGCAAAGATCTCTCTTTTTTTAGTAAAGTCTTTTTCATCTTGGAGCAGGAGTTTCACATCGGTATCTACTAGGTCAGCAACTTCTAGTTTGACAGGGCTTACGAAGGTGACTTCGTAGGTATAGGGTTTGCCTAGGGTGTGTGTGCCGTTTAGGGTGTAGATGGAGTAGGCATTGTCATTAACGTAGGGGTTCTTTTTTGCATTGAGGAGGGTGAGACGGGCTTTGACTTTTTGCAGTTGGGTCGGGTTCATTTGGTTCCCTTGAATGTTGTTTTTTATGGTTTATTTTAGCGTAATATACTTAATTCTTTTTAAAACTGCTTTTAGGTGTACGAATAGCTATGATAAGAGCTAATTGGTATCTAAAATAATGTATCAGACGTTGTTTCAACTCTTGCAATGAGATCTTTGTAGTGTTCAACATTCTGGAATGCTTTTTCATAACGCCAACGCAGGACAAATTCGATGATCTCATTTTTCAAGGTGTTGTCGAGTGTTTCGGCTTTTCCAAAATACCCCAAAGAGATATTTTTTGCTTTCTTTTTGCCATTCTTGTCCGGTTCATAGGTAATTGCAATGATCTGGATATATTTTCCTTCACGTACTTCACCGAAATCTTCTTCTTTCAGTCCAATACCTGAGAGGTTCATCGCTTTATAGATGAAGATCTTATCAAAGTCAGGTGACTTCTCAAAGATCTTCAGTTTTTCATAAAGTTCTTTTACCCGTACAACATTCTCTTTTCTAACATCATCAGAACTTAGCGTTACTTTTGAAGCAGAAGCTTTTTTTGTAACAGAAGTCTCTTTTACAGGTTCTTCAACAGATGCTTTTTTAGTTTGAGTTACTTCCTTTTGAGAAGGTTTGGAAACAGTCTCTTTTTGCTCTAATTTCTCTTCCAAACGACTGGTAAGTGCTTTGAGTTTATCTAAACTACTAGACATGAATGTCCCTTCAAATGGGGCTTTAAAGCCGCATAAAATCATATATTAGAAAATATTGTAACTCATATTAGTTAATAGAGAGTTTAAACTATAGTGAATAATATCAATTTTTCTATTTTTTAATGTAAAAAAGAGAAAGAGTATTTAATATTGTTTAATATACATTCTTTAATTCCTCCCCTTAACCAATCTTTAGATAAAATCTCTTTCATTATATATAAGGGTGTTTAGATGGATTATTTACAGATCAACGGCGGAAAAAAATTAAGTGGAAGTGTAACGATCAGCGGAGCAAAGAATGCTGCCCTGCCCATTATTGCTGCGACCATACTGAGTGATAAAGAGGTAACACTTACCAACCTGCCCAATGTTGTAGATATCCGTACGCTTCTTAAACTCCTTACCATGCTTGGAGGCACGGTAGCACATGACAATACTGTAGCGCACATTAATAACGGTACGATCACTTCAACCAAAGCTGTGTATGAGATCGTCTCACAGATGAGAGCTTCTATTTTGGTACTTGGTCCCCTACTCGCGCGTTTTGGCGAATGTGAAGTCTCTTTGCCCGGCGGTTGTGCCATCGGACAGCGTCCTATTGACCTGCACCTTAAAGCACTTGAATCCATGGGTGCGAAAATAGAGATAAAGGGCGGGTATGTACATGCTATGGCTCCAGATGGGCTCAAAGGTGCCAAGATCATCTTTGACAAGATCACGGTAGGCGGTACAGAGAATATCGTCATGGCAGCAGCACTTGCACACGGAACCACGACCATCGTCAATGCCGCAAAAGAGCCTGAAGTGGTACAGCTGTGTGAAATGATCGCAGATGCCGGTGTAAAAATAGAAGGCATTGGCAGCAATGAACTCAGCATAGAAGGAACAGGCGGAAAACCATTGGACTTCAAAACGGTAGATATTATCCCTGACCGTATAGAAGCAGGCACTTATCTCTGTGCCGGTGCGATCACCAATTCAAGCATCACACTGCATAAAGTAGACCATGGACATATTAGAGCTTCCATAGACAAACTGGAGTCTATGGGATGTACGTTTGACCTTCAGGAAGAGAGCATCACCATCTACCCTGCCAAAGAGCTTAAGCCGGTGAATCTCATCACCATAGAGTACCCCGGTTTCCCTACAGATATGCAGGCACAGTTCATGGCTGTTGCCGTCATGGCAGAAGGTGAGAGCCTTATAGAAGAACGTCTCTTTGAGAACCGTTTCATGCATGTAAGCGAACTCAACCGTCTTGGTGCAGACATCTGGCTCAAAGGCTCTACAGCAGCAGTCAAAGGTGTAGAGAAGCTCTACGGTGCCGATGTCATGGCAACAGACCTTAGAGCTTCTTCTGCACTGGTACTTGCCGCACTGGTAGCAGAAGGCACAACGAATGTCAGACGTATCTATCACCTGGACAGAGGTTATGATGATCTTGAGGGGAAACTGGCTGCACTGGGTGCAGATATTGTAAGAAAGAAAGGATAATTTCATAATGCAGGAGAAAACTCTCCGGCATATGCAGGGTTATTGATTTACCACAGGTGCAGTATTTCTTGATACTGCATTGTTTGCAGGCTGTTGTTGGCTCATTGTAGTTACCAGAGGAGAGACAACAGCAGGTTGCGGTACATTGGCGTTTACAGCAGTGTTGTTTTGTAGCCCCTCTGCACTATTGACCTTTTGTTGAGAAAGCACTGCTTTTTGAGGAGCCGTGCTTTTTAATGATGCAATAGTCTCATCAATATTCTTATCGTTAAGCTGTTTTGCAGAGGTAATCAGTTGATACTCCTCTTCAAAGTTCAGTTCCGGACCGTAGGAGAGTCTTTTGGACGCTTTATAATCAGCAATGATCTTTTTTGTGCCTGATCCTATCACACCATCGATCTTATCATGGTAAAAACCGTAAATTTTAAGTGCAGTCTGTATTCTCTTTGCTTTTACTTTCTCGTTGCTTCCTTGTGCGATCAGGTATCTGTCAAATATGAACAGGTCACCCAAATAAACAAGTGCATCTCTTGTCTTTGGGTCTAATGATGCGGTATTCCCCAATCCATAAGCGTTATTCATTGCTTTAATAGCTGAACGTGTTTCATAGGAGTTGACTTCACCATCTATCTTACCATGGTAGAACCCTAAAGCTGTAAGTGATTTTTGAATTTTTTTCTCAATGGTCATTACAGGTGCGACATATTTCTTTACATGTTTTTTTCTTGCATGTCTTTTTTTATGTACACGTCGCTTTTTTTTATGACTCATCACACCGTAGGTTACTGCAGCTCCAACTGCGGCTCCGGCAACAAATGCACCTGCTCCTGATGGCGGATGCGGAGGTCCCCATGCATAAAGTACATTCCCCGTAAGTACAGAACACGCCAATACGGCAATAAGTTTCTTTTTCTTAAACATTCTTTTCTCCTATTTTAAGTTCTAGAAGTATATCACAGTTTGATTAAGAGCTTAAGATAGTCTTAAATAATGAGGTATTGAGGGGTGAGTTTGGAGAAGAAAGTGTTTAATGGTATGCAGAAGTCTATTTGACTTCTACAACTTTTATAATGGCAGGAAAACCTGGCCCTATGGCTTTTTTAACAAGCTTTGCTTTGAGCTTGACCACCTCTTTTTGTCTTTTTCCAAGGTTAAATGTTTTTGCATTCTGTATCTTGTAACTCTTATGACTTTTTTGATCTTCGATAACCAGATAGCTATGCGGAGCAGAGCCTTTTACATAAAGCCCTCCTTCAAGTT
>JALXCZ010000042.1 GCA_026990595.1 Sulfurovum sp. | reverse complement strand
TGAAATTTAACTGGCAGAGAGGAAGGGATTCGAACCCTCGATGAGTTGCCCCATACACGAGTTCCAGTCGTGCGCCTTCGACCACTCGGCCACCTCTCTAACATCTATCTGAAGAAGATAGGAAAGAATTATAGCCAATCGTGTTTAAAATTGACTAAATTTAATGGCATATAAGCTCTTTTTTGTTATGATTCTCCTGCCTCTTTTAGACCTGTGCAATGGCTTACAGGGACAACGGGTCAGGATGGGAACATAGCAGCCCACCCCTGTTCGTCATGTGCCGCAGGGATCTGAAGGAGGTCTTTCCTTCTTGTAAATCAGCAAACATAAACCCTGTTTTTGAATAAATAAATACACTTCATGCTTAAGTCTTTTTAAGATAAGATTGATCTGATATAATTATTTCTGAAGAGAAAAGTAGGAGACAACGTAATGATCTGTGATTAGAAAATACATAATATATATACTTTTTTTACTACTTTCTACACAATTGGCAGAAGCAGAAAAGACACATTTTACGATTGCTATTGACCCCGAATACATCCCCTTTACACAAAAAGATATTGACGATAACCCCAGTGGATTACTGGTGGATTTTTGGAACTATTGGGCTAAAGTGAATCACTACGTGGTCTCGTATAAATTCTATAAATGGGAAGGGACTTTGGAAGCAACCCAAAAAGGAGAAGTTGATTTTCACTGCGGAACGACCAAAGGTAGAGACTGGATGTACGCTTCAGATAAGATATATGAGATAGAGACTTCACTTTTTACGCTTCGTAACTCCAAAATATCCAATATCCGATCGTTACGGCATAAACGTGTAGGAATAATAGATTCATATTATGGAGATCTTGTCAAGAAGGCAACGGGAAACAGTATAGAAGTGATCACCTACGATGATTATCAGCCTTTGGTAGAAGCATTGAAAAAAGGCAAAATAGATGCATTGGTTGATGATGTTGAATCCGTTGTCTATTATTTTATTAAAACCGGACAGATGAACCAATTTAAGCAGATAAAAGATAAAAGATTACATTTTTATAATGATATTTATGCGATATGCAATGCAAAAAACAGACCTTTGCTCAAACAGATCAATGCAGGACTGAAAAATATGAGACTGAAAAAACTTGCACAGATCGAAAAAATATGGCTGCCGACAGTGGAGAATGCTTTTTATACCAAAAAACTAAAGGTACATAGTCAATATACCAAAGAAGAAGAGGCATGGCTGAAGAAAAACAGTATCAGCCTTACCGGTGATCCCCAATGGCTACCTACACTTTTGGATAGCGGTGTTTACCATTATCATGGGATCATGGGAGATTATCTTCGTGTTATTGTCTCCAATATGGGAAGCAAACTGAAGATACAACCTGCCAATAGTTGGGAAAAAATACTTCATCCCGAAAACGGCCGATACAGTGATGTTATTTTTGGGTCGATAGACAAAGCAACAAAAACAAAGCTTCGTCAAAAATATGATTTTTTGGATGCACAGGATTTTGGTCCTATGGTCATCGTAATGAATAAAAAAGTACGTTTTATCACAAATCTTTATGATATACGGACTAAAAAAATAGGACTGCTTTCCTCTCAGGAGTATACAGACAGGATATGTTCCAAATATGTATCTTATGATTTCACAAAAATGCAAACTGTACCGGCATTGCTGGATGCCATCAAAAGTGGAGAGATTGATGCTGCTCTACTCTCTCTTTCCAAAGCCATTAATTTTCTTGTAGAGAAACAATATGAAGCACTTGATATTGTAGGAAAGACGGATGAAAGTATTTATGTAGATACAGGTGTACTGAAAGCGAAACCTATTCTTAAAAATATTATCAGGAAATCCTTGATCTCCCTGAATACCGATACCAAAGAAAAGATACTTTCCAAATGGACTCGGCGTTTGAACTACATAGAGAAAGTGGATTACAAGTTGACCTATTCTGTTGCTTCATTGTTAGGTTTATTGTTGCTTTCTACAGGCTATTATGCCTATGCGATCAGGAGAAAACATGAAGCAGTGCAGCGCATGAATGTGAAGATAGAACATCTTTCAAAGACAGATGATCTTACAGGACTCTATAACAAACGGGCATTTACCCAGGCTTTTGAGCGAAATAATGATGAAAAAAAGATCTCCGGACTGCTTTTCATCGATGTGGATTATTTTAAAAAATACAATGATTTCTATGGACATATGCAGGGGGATGATACCTTGGAAAAAATAGGGGAGCAACTTAATAGTTATACCTCCTGGCATCGTGGTGCATACCGTATCGGGGGTGAAGAATTCGGTATAATCCTGTATGATTACAATAAGGACGATGCATTGCTGTTGGCTGAAAAGTTACGCGCTGAAATGGAATCCTTGGATATTGTGCATGCGCGGAGTCCGTATAAATGCATTACCCTCTCTATAGGTGTATCAATGTCAGAGGATGATAGTGATACGAAAAGCCTTTACATGAATGCAGATGAAGCACTCTACAAAGCAAAAATGATGGGGAGGAACACCGTTGTTCTTTATGAGAGGGAAAGAGGAAATGCTAAAGAAAAACAGGAAATGACTTAGCTTGCTTCTCTGCTCTCATCATTAATGACACTCCATTCATCAAACGGCAATGCTTCAAAATGTAATTTCTCGATGCTGTATTCATAGTGGTTCGCTACCGTGACAATAGTTACTTTTTCAATACCATATTTTTTATAGAGTGAGAATTTATTCTGAGACTTGACCCAGAGGCTCTCTTCGCTCTCAAAAGGTGCAGGGATAATGAGTTCGTTATGATCGGTCACATATCCATGGATCCCAAGTGTTTGGACATTGATATGGTGTTTCATAAGTGCTAGGGCTATCATGGTATCGAACTGTATGATAAAAGGTTGTCCTATAGTAAGGTATTTGGCGAAAGCAAAATCAAAAATAAGCATCTTCTTCCCGGATTTTTGGTATTTGTCATCAATAAAAAGTATGATTTTCTCTTCAGTAAACAGTTTTATGGTTCTGTAGAGCCAATCTTTGGATACTTTGAATTTCTCTTTGGCAAAGGTGTAGATCTGGTGAGTTGTTAAGTGTTTTGTATGGTGTTGTGCAAGGATAAGAAGCAGTTTTTGTTCCTGGTTGTCAAATGCACTTTGAAAAAATGTTTTCATGACTCGGCTACTGTTTTTTGGCGAACGTGCAAGCAGAGGAAGTGTCCCTGAACGAAGGAAATGATTAAATCCCCTATTTTGTGAACTGCTGCTTTCAAAAGCAAGAAACTCTTCATAATCTAAAGGGAACAGCTCAACAGGGGTAAAGACTTTGTCAACGAGAGCGATACGTGTGACCACGATGAGCTTCTCGACATTGGGGAACAGAGGAAGCATCTCTTCTCTATAATGGTCAAGTACAAGCAGAGTAATACGGTTCCTGTCTATGAACTGCTGCAATGTACTGGTTTCTATGGAGTTAAAAATGAGATTTGGATCTTCCATATCTATGTAAAGGATTTTATCTTCTTCCTCATGGGAAAGCAAGTCCAGTATTATGGATGTCTTTCCGCTGCCTCGTACACCATAAAGATTGAGATCACCTTTAAGGGGAAGTTGTGTTTTCCTTATAACATAAAGATCGTTCACTGGGCGCTGATTTTGATAATATTCAAGTAAATTCATATTTATCCTTCCTTATTAAAAGGAAATATTTTTCTGTATTGTAACGTTTTTAGACTAAAAAGTATTGCACCTTTCAAAAAGTTTGGGTATAATTCGCGTTCCTAAATTTATGTTAGAGGGTTAATCCCCTGTGTTTTAGGCACCTTGGCTTTGCCTTGCTAACGAGTTCTTTAAAGGGTAAATATGGAAAAAATTAGATTAAAGCTTAAAGCTTACGATCACAGAGTGTTAGACAGATCAGTTGCTGCTATAGTAGATGC
>JALXCZ010000041.1 GCA_026990595.1 Sulfurovum sp. | reverse complement strand
ACTTTTCTTGTGGTCAATGGGGATGTCTTTACCGACTACGACTTCCAAGACAACAGGCACTTAGCAGACGGTATTTTAGCACATCTTATCCTCGTACCCAATCCAGAGCATAACCCTGAGGGTGATTTTGCCTTAGACGGTAACCTCGTGGTGGACAACAAGGAATATACTTTCAGTGGCATCGGCTACTACTCTCCAAAACTCTTTGAGGGGCTGCCTTATGGCAAATCTGCCTTGGCACCATTGCTTAGAACTGCTATGAAAGAGGGGAAAGTGACAGGTGAACTCTATGAGGGAGAATGGTTGGACATTGGTACACCTGAGAGGTTAGAGAGATTGAATGTGGAGTTGATGAATCGGTATTGATATATGAATTCACTCTCGTTCCCATCGCTCCAGCGTGGGAATGCATGTCGGTATTTGTATAATTTATGAGTTTATTTTATTGTTTTTATTGAAGTATGCGTTACCACCGAGGACGGATGGGAACGAGGCAAAGAAGATCCTCATAATGACGTAAGTCTGCTGATCTACTTTTACTCTTTTTTTCTGATGACTGTTAAAAATGAAATAATAAAAGTTGTCACACAAAATAGAATAAAAGGAAGCCAAAGTATTTGATACTTAATAATCAATCCATATATAAATATTATGCCTAATCCAGTTTTGATAATTGTTATATACTTTTCAAGTACATCTATTATGAAATATGCAATATTCTTGAGTTTACTGTGCATTAATAAGCCAGACAGGATAGATCCTATTACACCAGATAGAACGAAAGAGATTATGAATAAAGTGTATGTTTTTAAAACGGTCGAAAAAATATTAAAATCTTTAAATTCATTTTTTGTATCTATTATTTGATCAAAAAACAATAAGGCTAATATTACTAGTATATAGGCTAATAAACTTTTTATATGATCAGATATGTTGCATGAGATTTTAATAGTTTGTATAAATATTTCTTTGTTTTTCAAGATAAATCCTTATTTTCAAGAGTTTCATACTATCAAGTATATCGAACTTTCCAAATACCTAGCAACCCCATCCTCATCATTACTATGAGGCAACACTACATCTGCCACAGCCTTCACTTCGTCTAAGGCATTGGCTACAGCTACAGAGGTACCTGCAAGTTTAAACATGCCTATGTCATTGACAGAGTCACCAAACACGGTGACTTCTGATGTCTCTCTGCCTATATGGTCTGCTACTTTTTGCAAGGCGTGGGCTTTGTCGCCTTCTGGGTGGAGGATGGTTAGAAACCAGCCGTCTGAGTATTTTTCAGGAGAGAGTTTGTACTCCAGTTCTGAGCCAAAAGTCTTTTTCATGTGTGCTGTGAGAGGCTCAAGGGTTTGACGGTCTGCAAAGTAGACGATCTTGAGGTTCATCTCCATAGCTTTGATATTTTTGCACTCTACCATACGCGGGTCATTGCGGTAGTTTTCCAGCACACCGTGCTGATGGGTATTGAGAGTGGTGGGAAAAAGGAAAGCTTCATTCAAGTCCATATCTTTGAGAGCTATGACAAAAGGGTAAATGTCAAACTTTGCACCTTCGGCAATGATGGCATCTCCAAGTTCTTTATTTACCGTTTTAATATCTATGAGTGTTTTGTCCGGAGCAACGATCATACTGCCGTCAAGCAGGATCATGGGAGCATCCAGATGGAGCTTCTCTAAAAAATTATGGGATTTTTGAAAACTTCTTGCGGTAGCTACAGAAAGAATGGCATTTTTGGCTTTTTCATTCCAAACATTGACAGAAAAATCACTCAGACTCTGGTCTGTACGCAAAAAGGTATGGTCAAGATCGGTGATGTAGATAGGCTTCATATATTGCTATCTCTGATGTTTACTCACATCATAGCGGCTTGCCATAGAGAGAAAGAACTCTTTGAGTGCGTATGCCATGGCACCAAAAACAGCTTTGGATTCATGATCTATTGCGGGGGTTTGAACGATCTTGAGCAATGCTTCAAGTTCATCCTGTGTAAAATCTTTGGTAAGATAGATCGTCTCTGTTTTTCCTTGTTCTGACATCATCTTGATGTAGGAGTCTCTGCTTTTTTTCATGATCTCATCATTTATTTTATTGCCTCCTATGCTGTTTTGCATCAAAGGTTTTATAAGGTTGTCAAAAAGAATGGTAACCGACTCTTTTTTATAGAGTGCATTTGCTATTTTCTCTGCCAATTCTATGCGTACGGATGCCTCCGGGTTTTTCTGAAGCTCTTTGACATAATTAGCCGCAACTTTTGGATCAAAATCAGGATCATTTTGTGCAGAGACAAACTGTAAAAGAAGTATACTTTTGTATTGTTTCAGGATCTCATTCATCTCATCTTCACTGATGTTTTTTTGCAGATATTCTCTAAAACGGATGGAAAGAAGCTGCATATCATAATTCTCAGATGTTTCAGAGGTATTGCTTTCGAGTCTGTTCAGGTTGTTTTGCATTTTGGAGAACTGACCTTCAAGTGCTATAAGCTGTTCTTCCGAATTGGAAACAGAGATATACTGTTCCACCTGTTCAGAGGTAGCAGAGAAAAGGAGGTTCGAAAGCAGTACAACAATAAAGAGTGGTTTGTTCATGATAATAGTCCTTCAAATAAACTGTGTCATTATATCAGACGTTTATTAACTAAGATTAACGCTATTCTCCCAATTTTTTACCAAAGATAAGTAGTTTGAAAAAACGTATAGCCCAGAGGATAAACATCAGTAACCATACGGTGACAGATATATCAAAAAGTACCAAAAAGTTGTATCCAAGTGCTGCCATCATTGAGGTAAAGAGTCTTATGATGACTACCACCTGTGTCCAGTTAAAAAGTATCTTTTCCCACAATCCTGCCTGCATCATATTTCCTGAGTGTCCTATGGTGACACGTGTACCAAAGCCTATGAGTATGGTAAAGACAAAACCAAGCATGAGTATATGAATGTCCAAAAATAGAAAATCCGTACCGTTTATCAACGTAATGAAATTACTCATAGCTCCAAAGAGAAAGGCTACAGGTATCCAGTAAAGTGCCAAATGCAGGATCCAAAGCATGGGATTAGGATTGGGAAAAGGCAGTTGCCATCTGAAGAGTTCTTTTGCAATGATGTATGCCAGAATAAGATCTACAATAAAAGAACTGTTGGTCACAATACCCTCCAAGAGAATATGAAGCCCAAGAAGCAAAAAGACATTTCTTAACAGTGTGTCATTTCTCTCCACCATGCAGTGCGAGAAAAAAGGTACCATACGCTGTGCAACGGAGAAAGCGAGTAAAAAAAGGTAAAGATAGACAGATACTTCCATCGAAAAACCAATGAAAGATTCAACAAAAAGTTCTCCGATAATAAAAAGAAAATGTGCGACCAGACCAAATACCATTGCCAGAAGTATCCAGAAAATATCATGTTTGTCTTCCATAGGTGAAAGCATATATCTATTTTTGAGTATCAGTATTCCCAGAAGATGTCCTGCAAGGAGAATAAGCATGCCCGATACTGATAATATGGGGCTTACTATACTTCCAAGTATAAAAAGAACAGATCCTATATAGTAGAAAGAAAAGATACGCATATAGCTCTTTTTTTCTATGACAGGTGTAGAAGAAAATCTTGGAAAAGTGGTAAATAAAAAGGCAAAGAATGCTGGAGTGAACATGAGGTACGCTAGTCCATACGCATGAAAGTCTGAAGGAGGTATTGCAAGGTTGATTTTGCCGTTGTATGCCAGCAGGAATATGAACATGATCACCACAGCATTGATAAATGCCAGAACAAAAAAAGGTTGATGGGGTTGGGAAAAGAAGTAACTGTTTTCTGCGTCTTCACTAAATTTCATATGCATAATGTTATTGCCTTTTTCTCTTGAACCTTCTAAATAATATAGATATGCAGAGGGTTTAATTATTTTAATGAGATTATAGCATAGCAAAAAAAATTCCAAGCAGGTAATAAAGAGGTAATGGTTAAATGTTAAAGTGGTCTAAAATGATAAAGGATTACCATGACAGCGACAATCAGTAATCATAATTTAAAAGGCAATGTGCACATAAGCAATTATAAAAAGGCTTTGTTGGATGTTTTTGATAAGAAAAAAGTCTGGAATTATTTAGATGAGCAAAGACAAATACGCAAGGATAAAAAGAAACAAACTTTTTTTGGTGAAGTTATTTACCATTAAATAGTGGGTGGTTTAAAACTCAAATCCTCCGCCTTTACCTTTGCTCATACTGTCGTAAACAGCTTTAATGTAAGTGTCTCTTAATGTACAGTTGAGCAACTTTTCACACTTCATACAACTTTTAACATGATGTTCTTTCTGACATATTTCAAGTTCTGCTTTCTTCTGTTTAAGTGCGATTTGCCACTCGTCAAGTACTTCTTCTGACATTACTTATTCACTCCATAAGCCTCTTTTAACGCATTGATCTCATAGTTGGAACCGAAGAAACAAGGACTCGTATCATGTGGATGTGACGGTATAAGTTCAAGAAGTCTCATCCCTTTATCGTTAACTGCCTGTCCGCCTGCCTGTTCATATATAAAGGCAAAAGGGATCACTTCAAAAAGTTGTCTGAGTTTTCCGTGAGGTACATCAGAGGTTCCCGGGTAAGAGAAAATACCTCCGCCTTTAAGAAGGATCTGATGCAGGTCAGGCACCATTCCGCCTGAATACCTTAAACGATACCCTTCAGCAAAAAGATCATCTACAAATGTTTTATGATAGTCACACCAGTACTGCTGTGTACCTCCGGGTGCATTGAGTTTTCCTTTTTCATTCAGGCTCACTTCGCTGATGAAATTAAAAAGTCCCTCCTGTGCTCTGTAATGCATAGGCTTACTCTCTTTTGTGGCGATCATAAGCTCAATACGCGGACCATAGACCACATAGGCTGAGGCTATAAGATTCTCCCCCTTGAGTTCACCTTCATAAATACCGAAGATAGACCCCACTGAAAGGTTGACATCTGCAAGAGATGAACCATCCAGAGGATCATAACAGACCGTATATTTTCCCTCAGAATGCAGTTGAAGTACACCTTCTTTCTCTTCACTGACCAATGCTTTGACAATAGAGACATCTTTAAAAGCCTCTTCTATGATGTAGTCACTCTTTACATCAAGTTTGAGTTGCTCTTCTCCCGAAGAATTTGAACTGTCACTGTACCCCAGGTCTTCAGTCTTAATGGCATGGTCGATCTTAATGGCAACATCTTTAATGGTTTCAAATATGGTTTGCATAGATTTCCTTCTTACTTATATGTTCTTGGCATGGTTCATGATCCACTCAATGATCGCGGCAGTATCATTTAGATCAAGTATATCAATATGTTCAGGTATGGCATACTGTGTCCGGTTTATCGTCTCGTCTATAGCAATGGCTTCACTGCATGAAAAATAACTCTCATCTATCTTGTTTCTAAAAATAGCGATACGTGGCAGAGGGAGTGTTTTAAGACCTTCTACAAGTAAAATATCAAAATCATTGATCATGGCTACTATCTCATCCAAGCTCTTCTCTCTTTGTGAAAAGTAAGTAGTTCGAGTAGGGGAAGTTACAACAACTTCAGCACCTGTTTTGGTGAATTTGTCACTGTCTTTTCCCTCTACATCAAATATGGCTTTGTCTTTGGGGTCATTTTTGATAATAGCTACTTTTTGTCTCTCTATCATTACTTTGGCCACTTTCTCAACAAGCGTGGTTTTTCCACTGCCTGAAGGACCTGTGAATGCTACGGCAACTCTTTTGTTCACGTTTAACCTTTTTGTATATGTAGAAGAGATTATACATCAATTTTTATTGAAACTATGTTAAAATCATTTCAACTTATAAGGAGTGCTGATGAATAAGATATGGGTATCTGTCACTGTCGCAGCACTTCTTACTGCCTGTACTTCCAAAGAAGAAAAAGTGCTTATGCAGACTTATGAGAAAGAGAGATCCTATCATAAAAAATTGCAAAAAACAGAAAAGACCCAGCTTTATGAAGGACAGCTCACCAAAGCAATGCTTACAGCAACCTATCTTAACGGACAATCCATTAAAAAGAACGACAAGCATGATGAATCATTCATTATCGGTGTATATATTGAGGAGAGTGAAGCCCCTTCTTTTAGTGAGGCGGGGTACACTTTACTGCTGAATGGGCATCCTCCAAAAAGTATTAAACCGTTGAAGGAAGATGATGCTCTTTTAAAAGACATCTCATTTGTCTCTGAATGGAGTAAATTTTATAAAGTCACTTTTCCCCATATTTCAGGGAAAAGTCTTACATTGGTCTTTAAAAGTGAACTTTATGGAAAAGGTGAACTGCACTTTGCCAAAGTGGCAAAGTATGTTTTACATAAAAAAGCCTATTAATCAAAGGGTTTAATTTCTAAAACGATCAGTTTTGGACGGATCGGTCAGCATATTTATGTAAGGAAGCAGACGTGTGGGTTTTCCCAGTTTATTAAGGTAGACCACATAGTTGGTCAGTACACGTTTCCCATACTCTCTTGCCTGGGCATTGGTCATCTTTTCCATACTCAAGTAAGGCTCAAATGCACCTTTTCGAAAATAGTTCTTTTGCCTTATGAGGCGTTTCGTAAAACCTATACCTGCATTATAGGCATAGGCTACAAAAAGAGGATGATAGAGATACCTGTTCAGGTAATCAAGATGAAAATCAGCATATTCTATGGCTTTTTTAGGATCAAACATATCATCAAGGTCAATATGTTCACCCTTTTGTTTTGCTACATGCTCAATGAGAAACGGCATAAACTGCATCATCCCCAGTGCAAAAGAGCGTGAAACGGAGGCGGGAACAAACCGACTCTCCTGCCTGGCAATGGCATAAAGCAGTGCTTGTCGTTTGATCGGGTATTTTTTCATAATATCTTTATAAGGCATAGGGAAATAGGATCTTTTGTAATTACATGCTTTGGCCTTGACATAACAGTACATCCCCACTGTTTCTTTAGACTTGCAGTCGTCTGCCAGGTCTTCGAGATCGGTAGAAGGATTAAATATCTTTGCTTTTATTTTTGCCCAGTGAATCGGGTTCTTTGCATCAATGTTGTAGAGTCTGTTTTTGCTGATAGACGGGGTAACAATGGTTTTTGGATATCTGCTTTTTGTAAAGTCAGCTGCCAAAAGGGTATACATATTAATATGATAACTCTTCTTTAATGTATCAAGATACTCTTTGTCCTTTGTGACCATATAGAGCCAAAAGAGGCATTTGTCTTTTTCCCATCTCTCTTCATATTTATTGTGTGCATCATAGAAAGCATCAGCTGCTTTTTGAAGTTGTTTTTGCTGGAGAAGCAAGATAGCGTTTCTAAAATATTTGTTTGCTTCAGAACGGCGTTTCCAATTAGTCACTTTCCCGCAGGAAACAGGAGAAGTTGATGGATTTGGGGCACTGAACCCTGTTCTTTTTTTATAGGCTACACGGAGTTTTTTATTGAGATGATCGACCTCTTTGATGATAGACCTTGCCTGAAATGCTGTGGTGGTCGATTGAGAAAGGAATCGCCAGATGTAATAGTCTTTTTCTACACTTTGGGGCATGTTGTGTACCTGCCAGTAGGTAAAGAATTTTGCATTGAGTATGGTTGTACCAAGCAGCAATACTAACACTGCTGCCCAAAAAGGTTTCAGGTTCATATTTCTCTTAACCTAAAAATGCACGCATCATGAACGTATCGAGGAATTGAAGCCCGAGAATAATGATAAGCGGAGAGAGATCGATCCCTGAAAAAACAAGAAACGGCAATTTTTGGCGTATAAAACGATAAGCAGGTTCTGTAAGTCTGTAAAGAATTTGAACAATAGGATTGCTCGGATCAGGTCTTACAAAACTGAGCAGTGCAGAGATGATCACGATCCAAATATAGATATTGATCACAGTGTGTAAAAGTTGTACGATCGAGTAGATGAGTGCATTCATGAAACTACCTCCAGTAGATAGGGTTTGATTAATGGATAGATATCGTTCAGTTCAGGTCCTTGTTCTGCCCCTGTAAGCAGCAGTCTAAGCGGTTTTAAAACGTTTTCTTCTTTGAGCCCACTCTCTTTTTCAAGGTAGGACTTGAAGTCATCAAAACGCTCTATCATGGGAGCATCTTTTATATGCTTTTGTATGCTCTTCATCTGCTCAGCCCATTCACCCTCAAGTACTTTGGGTGCAAAAACAGGATGGATTCTGGCAGCCAACTCATTAATGGTACTTGCGTCTTCCATGTAAAGTTTTGCAAGTTTCCCTACATCGGCATCTGCAAAGCCAAAGAGGGTTGAGAGCAGTTTGTCATCCATCTTCTTCAAGTGCTCCCGGTTAATGAAACGCAGCTTGTCTATATCAAATTTGATGGCAGACTTGGAAATGTTTTCCAGCTTGAACCATGCTATGGCTTCAGGCAGGGTAAATATCTCCTCGGGTGCGCTGGTGTTCCCGAGTAAGAGCAGGTAGTTGATGATAGCATCAGGAATGAAGCCTTGCTCAAACAAGCACCTGAGAGAACTTTCATTACCGGTGTTTAAAATTGTCGGCAGGTGTGCATAGTCTGTCTCTTCGGTATAACCCAGTTTTGTTTTGATATATAACTCTCTAGAAGCATGTTTAAGATGATCTTCTTTCTCTATCACTGTTGTAATTCCCGAGAGCATATCGTCACAAGCAGAAGCAAATACTTCAGTAGGTGTACCGTCTGCATGCAGAATGACAAAAGCATCTACTTCATCTGGTGATGTAACAATGTCACCTTTTATGAGGTCATGAATGACAATATCATGTTCGGTTTTTTTAATGCGTACCACAAAAGGTGTACCGCTCTCTTTAAGTTTGGCATGTTCAGACCTGTCTGCATTTTCACAACATCCAGAGTAGGGTGTTTGTTCTTCATTGCAGGTACAGACAAATGCTTTACCCTCTTCAAGAAGACGAATAGCAAGTGTCTGGTGCATATGGAGATGTTCACTCTGGTGAAACACACTGTCATGTTTGAGTGCAAATTTCTCTAAGATCTGCATGATCTCAGTATCTTTACCCTCTATCACATGCTCTTTGTCGGTATCATCAATACGCACAAGGAAAGGCTCATTGTGTTGTTGTGCAACAAGGTAGTTGACTATAGCAACACGTAACTCTTCTATGTGCATATCACCTATAGGTGAAGGGGCAAATCTTAGCATATTTCCTGACTCCAATGATCACACTTTTTTAATAGCGTTATTATAGGGTTTTTTACTGAAAGAGGCATAAAATAGAATGAAGGAGCTTTTTCTTGCTCCCATCGTCCCAGATGGGAGTATATATTACGTTATACATTCATGTAACCTTTTTATTGGTCATCAAGTATTAGTCTGCATTCCCATCGAGACGATGGGAACGAGGAAGATTTTGGTAATCTATATTCTGGTATGCATTCCCACCGAGGACGGATGGGAACGAGCTAAAATAGTAGGGATCAATTTCTTTTAACTTTTCCAATAATTCGCTTTTAACTTCGGTCTCAATTGTTGAAAAGCCTGAATCTATTAAGTCTTGAGGGGAAGCATTTTCTACATTGACAGTGTCAATTTCTAGTATGCTTTCTTTTTTACTTTTGACAGATTCTCTATGATTTCTAAAATCTTGGTCGTTCTGAAGGTCTTTTAATGACAAACTTCCCATTTTTAGAGCTTGATTTCCTTTGTCTGTAATTTGCACCATTCCTCTTTTAGGGTATGAAACAAACTTTGACATTTTAAGATAAGATTTACCCCAAAGAATTCTATCAATTAAGACATTGGCTCCAGAGCTTGTCTTTTGACTAAGCAACTCTTGCGGTAAATTAGAATAATAATTCTTAAAAACCTGATTTGCTAAGTCCCTACTACTTATAGATTCTATCGTATTTAGAGTTTCTAAAATTGGAATAAATGTTTCATGATATTTTGGCAGTTCCATATGCTGGCGTCCTTCTATTACGATATTTTTCCTCGTTCCCATCCGTCCCCGGTGGGAATGCATACGAGAATCTAAAAAACATGACAATATGTCATATTTTTACACTCTCTAGTTTTTCTAAACTATAATACAAGAAAAAGACAGGGTGCCCCTTGAGGGTATAAAACTATGGGAAGAAGCAGATACAAAATTTATGAACCAACACATCCGCATTTTGTTACGTGTACTGTACTAAATTGGCTTCCTATCTTTACACGCAAAGAGAGTGTAGAAATACTCCTGGATAGTCTCAAACATCTACAAAAAGAAGAAAATCTAAAGCTCTATGCCTATGTGATATTGGAAAATCATATACACCTTATAGTACAAAGTGATGATATAGCTAAAAGCATGAGACACTTTAAATCTTTTACTGCCAAAGCACTGCTCAAACTTTTACAACAGGAAAATGCCCAGACACTACTCAAACAGTTTCAGTTTTATAAAAAGGCACATAAACAAGACAAAACCTATCAGTTATGGCAGGAGGGGTATCAGCCTAAGCTTATACAAACAGACGAAATGATGCTAAGTAAAATAGACTACATACATAAAAATCCTGTCAAGCGTGGATATGTAGATGAGGCTAGTCATTGGCGATACAGCTCTGCTAGGGATTATGAAGGAGTATCAGGGTTGATTGAGGTTGAGAGATTTTGGTAATCTATATTCTGGTATGCATTCCCACCGGGGACGGATGGGAACGAGCTGAAAATAATATCAAAATCTACACTATTATTTCAACTTCTTGGCTACAAGTTCATTGACCACTTTTGGGTTCGCTTTGCCTCCGGTAGCTTTTAATGCTTGCCCGACAAAGAAACCTAAAAGTTTGGTGTTGCCAGCTTTGAATTTAGCAACATTATCCGGGTTTTTTGCAATGATCTCATCAATGATAGGTGCAATGACTGAAGTGTCACTGATCTGGATCAGTCCTTTGGCTTCCACGATTTGTGTCGGCTCTTCTCCACTCTTGGCCATCTCTTCAAATACCTGTTTTGCAATTTTGCTTGAGATCGTCTCATTATCAAGCATCTTGACAAGCTTGGCTACTTGTTTTGCAGTGAATTTAAGTGTCTCACCCTCATTTTCCTTGAGCTCTCTGGCAACTTCATTTGCCACAATGTTTGCTAATGCTACAGGAGAGTTAAGCATAGAGAGGGCATCTTCATAAAAGGAAGAGAGTCTCTTATCGCGTGCTAATGTGTTGGCAACTTCGCTGTTGAGTTTCAGTTCAGCAGTATACTTGTCAAACAGTGCCTGCTCACTTTCACTCATGGGTGCGACTTCCCCATCTATTTGCTCTTTTTTAGCCTGAGGTTTATGCTCACTCTTCGGTGCCTTTTTCTTCTTCTTCCCCCAAGAGTCTTTAAGTCCGACAATTTTATTGAACACAGGAGTTTCATCACTGTAATCAATTGGATCAGCATAAAAATACCCCTGTCTTTCAAATTGGAATCTCTCATCAGGTTTGTCCGTGATAACAGCAGGCTCAATAAGCGCATTTTTGATAATTTTCAAAGAATCCGGGTTTATATCTTCTACACTTTCAGGGACTTCATTTGTGAACAGTCTGTCATAAAGCCTTACCTCTACTGTTTTAGCCTCTTTGGCACTTACCCAGTGGATAGCACTTTTAACCTTGATACCGCTGGTATCTGAGCCGCTTTTAGACGCAGGGTGGTACACTGCTTTTATCTCTGTAATATTGCCATTGGCATCTTTGATCACCTCCTCGCAGGAGATGATATAGGCATGCTTCAACCTTACGGGCTGCTCTGGTGTAAGACGGAAGTAACCTTTTGGAGGGGTTTGGCTAAAGTCATCACGCTCAATATATATCTCACGAGAGAAAGGCAGTTTTCTGAACCCCTCTTTAGGCACATCATCGGGGTAATATGAAGCATCGAGTTCTTCTTTTTCATCATAATTCGTAATGGTTACTTTCAGTGGGTCAAGTACACACATCACGCGTGGTACTTTTGTGTTCAGATCATCTCTGATACAAAATTCAAGCTGTGAAACATCCACCATTGAGTTTGCTTTTGCTATCCCTATCTGATCACAAAAGGTTAAAATGGATTCTGGGGTATAACCTCTTCTTTTATATCCGGCGATCGTAGGCATACGTGGATCATCCCAACCGCTTACTTGTCCGCCTTCAACCAGTTCCAAAAGCTTTCTTTTGCTCATCACCGTGTAGTTGACAGCCAGTCGTGCAAATTCATACTGATAGGGACGCGGTGGATCAAGCTCCAGTGTATCCAAAACCCAGTCATAAATAGCACGGTTGTTCTCAAATTCGAGCGTGCAGAGTGAATGGGTAATACCTTCGATGTAGTCAGACAGGCAGTGGGCAAAGTCATACATCGGGTAGATGGACCATTCATTCCCTGTCCTGTGATGCTTGGCATGCCTGATACGATAGAGAAGCGGGTCACGCATCTGCATATTGGCTGCACTCATATCTATCCGTGCTCTAAGGACGTGTTCACCGTCTTTGAACTCACCATTTTTCATTCTTTCAAAAAGATCCAGGTTCTCTTCAACACTGCGCTCGGCGTACTTACTTCGTTTTCCTGCTTCTGTGACTGTTCCTCGATATTCTCTCATCTCCTCTTCATTGATACTGTCAACATATGCTTTACCCATTTTAATAAGTTCTACAGCGTAATCATAGAGCTTGGGAAAATAATCAGAAGTAAAACGTACACTGTCATCCCACTCAAATCCAAGCCACTTTACAGCATCTTTAAGCGCTTCAACATATTTTGTGTCTTCTGTAGTCGGGTTGGTATCATCCATTCTAAGGTTGCAACGTCCCTGATAGTCGCGTGCGATACCAAAGTTTATGGCGATAGACTTGGCATGTCCAATGTGTGGGAACCCGTTAGGCTCCGGAGGAAATCTTGTATGAACTTCTTGATACTTGCCTGATTTTAAATCCTCTTCTACTATAGTACGTAAAAAATCTTTGCTCTTGCTCATACTAATTAACCCTTTTGATTTTAAACTCTTAATAAGAGTTGTATTTTATCAGATTACTTCTTTATAACATGATAATGCTCTAAAATAAAGTCGCTTATTTATCCTAGATAATGATCCAAAGTAAACTGCATATCTTCATCCAGATCGAGGTTGTTTCGCATCCATTTAAGGTATCCCATATCTTCACTGGCAACCTCTTCAATGTCTCTGTCTTTGTATTTTCCGAATTTAAATGTTTTCATCATTACAGGTGTCTGGGTGAGCTCTGCCATTTTTTGCATAGGGTTGACTCCGGGGAAGTGCTCCTGGGTTAGAGCTACGAGTTTTGAAAGCAGAAGTTTCATGACCAGTACATCACCTATGGCATCGTGGGCTTTGATGGTAATACCGAGTTTTTTAGCTTCTGCCTCTTCCGTTTTGTAGAGTCCAAGGCTGTAGCGGAGGTATTGGAGTCTGTGGTAAGGAGAGTTCGGGAGCAGGTGTTTGGCACAGCGAACAGTGTCTATGAGTGTATAGTGGTTTGTAAATCCCTCTTTCTCCAGCATTCCAAGGTCGAAACTGATGTTATGGGCAATGAGATAGTTTTCCTTTTCATTCAATTCACTGATGACCTTCCATGCATTGGTCTTCTCAAACGGCTCACAATTCTCGATGATATCAGGTGTAATGTTGTGTACTTCCATCGCTTCTATACTGATGGGTACAGAGGTGGAGCAGAGTTCATCATAGACTTCTACCTCTTCTTTGCTGTGCACGATCATTGCCCCTATCTGTATAATGCGGTCAGCTTCCTGATTCCCTGTGGTCTCTGTATCGAAAAGTACGTATTTGGCCATCTTTTAAAATCCTCGTATTGGTG
>JALXCZ010000040.1 GCA_026990595.1 Sulfurovum sp. | reverse complement strand
TCCTGATCTTATGGGTGGTAATGACATACGTTATACCGATAAGATATCAGGGAAAAGAGTAGATGCCAGAGAACATCCCGCTTTCCCAAGAGAGAGACTTGTCACCAAACGAGAGATTTTTAACAATAATCCCAATGGGGCTATCTTGCCTACGAGAAGTACATAAAAGCAAAGGGAGTACAGCCTCTTGCGTATACCATGATGGACAAAGACCTCATAACATAGAAAGTTAGGTTACATTAAAGGAGCTAACCCATCTCAACCCTAGAACAAAAACACTCCTTTGAAACAGCACAAAAAGACTACAAGCTTCATGCCCTGTATGACTCTAGCATCAACATAGACCATGACCAGAGTGAAGTAGTAGGTCATGAGATTACGCTTAAGGGGTGCGATTTTATATAAAACCATTTTTAAAAGAAATGTTACAGGTATACCTAAATAAATAGATCATAAAACACTATAGTAACATTCTTTTTAAGGCATCCACAGATCTTACTGCATTCGCATGTTCTGTAAACCCCCAGTCTACCATAATATACGGTATATCTGCCTGTTTGCTTGCCATTTCATCACGTGAACCGTCACCGATGAAAAGGGACTTCTCTTTAGGATATTCCAGTTCTTTAATAATCTTGTAAAGCATATCTGGATGGGGTTTGCCCTGGGGTACATCATCATAGCAAGCAAGTGCATTAAAGTAGTCATATATGTCCAGATGGGTAAGAGACTCTATAGTAGAGCCTCTGTAGGCATTGGTAGCAATGGCAAGTTTATGTCCCTGCTCTTTGAGGCTTTCAAGTAGTTCTTTGATGCCGTCATAAAGTACCAGTTCCTTCTCATGATTGTTCGTGTAGTACTCAGAGAACCACTGCTCATGCTTTGCCTCAAACGCTTTGGCATGGTAGAAAAAACGTGCAGGATCAACCGTATGGTCATTGACATGCTTTAAAATGTGCTCCGCATCCATAGGCGCATACCCAAGATTCTGACGTACATAGTTAATGGCATTGGCGATGGTCAGGGAACTGTCAACCAGCGTCCCGTCCATATCGAAGATGATCAGTTTTTGACTCATTTGTTGTTCTTGTCACCTTTTTGGTTGATCTTTAAATAGTAAGAGAGTCCCAGTATCAATGCGGTGATACCTATGAGCAGTTCTACGGCAAAATGAAGTTTCACAGGATCGGTCAGCGCAAACTTGAACACCAGCATCAATGCTTCAATGGAGAGTGCAATAATGATGGAGCCCAAAAAGCGTACCATGGTCTGGTGAGATTCTTCTGAGTGCCCCCGTTTTTTAACTTTACCTAGCACCTCTTCCTCAAATATCGCTTTGACCAGGTCAACAATGGCTAAAGAGAGAGTCAAAAGAATGGTGGACTTGAACATTTCATTAATATCGATATTGCTGAAATCAAACCCAAAACTCATGAAACTGGTCACCCCTTTTACAAAAAGTAAAAGTGCTACCATGAACAGAGCAAGTGAAAATGCCGTATAGATCGTACGACTGAATGTACCAAAAGTTGAGTCAAAGGAACCTGGTGAGATCATTTTAAGCATATTTTGTAACGTAATATCTACACAAATGATACATAAAAGATTATCATCTGCATCAAAGAGAGGGAAAGAGGCGGTCACAACCAGCTCGTTACTCACAAGTGAGGGATAAGGGTCTGTCAAGATACAGCGATGCTCTTTGAGTGTCCGGTAATAATAGGCTCTGTCACTTCGGTCATCTCCTTTGCCTCTGCCATTGAGTTTAGGATTGGAAGAGATGTTATCGACTATCTGGATGCCATTGCCGTCTATGGCATAGATCACTTCACTTTTAGGCAGTGCCTGCTTAAGATTTTTGATCTTTTTGACAATGTCCTCTACTCTCATACCACTCTCAAGGCTTTGAGAAATGTTACGGCTTAAAATATAGCAGAGGTAGGCTCTGGCTTTGGTACGTATTTGTGCATATTCCTGTATCTCTTTAACCGACACCATAAGAACTCCTTATTTTATTTTTCCCAACACATCTGTATATGATACTTTTTGGTTGATAGCAACTTCAGGGACTATACTGCCTTTTTTAGAAAATGTCAAAACAGTTGAGCCCATCTCGAACCAGCCAAAGAGTTCACCTCTCTCCAGCCATAGGTCTTCATAGGTGTAGTGTCTTGGTTCTCGTATCTCGGAGTTTGTCTGTACACGCTCTTCAAAAGTCACTACCATTTTGCCTACATTCAGTGCCCCGACAAGTACAAGCATCTGTATTCTGCCTTTCTTGTCCTCACACTCTATGACCACTCTTTCATTTTCTATGAAAAGATCCGGCATATTGCGAAGCAGCGGAAAATTCACAGGATAAAGCTTTCCGGGTATGTGCGTTAAGGAGAGAATTTTAAGATCCATAGGCATATGGTAACGATGGTAATCTTTGGGTGAGAGATAGAAGTTGATGAACTCTCCTCCTTCAACTTTGGCTACCGCCTCCTTATGGTGCTCTCCAAACAGTTTTTCTATGGAGTAGCTCATTCCCTTGATCTGATAGGCTTTTCCTTCTGTAACGGTTCCTGCATCCGTAATGCGTGCATCCACACCTGAAATAAGGACGGATTTCCCCGGAGGAACTTCTCTTGGAGTCTCTAAAGCCCTGGTAAAGAGTTTGTTGAGTGTTTTGTAACTACTTGGTTCTCTGAACTCATGCATATCAAGTCCCATCATTTTTACATAACACACATTGATAAAATGCTGTATGAGTGAGGGAAACTCTTTTGAGGCAAATTTTCCAAAATTGCTAGAGATTACAGAGGTAAAATGTTTACCCATTCGCTTCTCCTGTAAAGTGTTTAAGCGCATCTTTCATAAGGGCAATATGATAATTTTCCTGATGATTGATAAAATCAAAGAATTTTGCCAATTCGAAGCTATCTTTCGCTACTGCTTCTGCAAGTCTTTTACACTCTTCTTTTGCCGCCAACTCTTCATCTATCCCATCTTTAAGGAACTGTACCACATCCTCTACCTGGTAAAGCTCTTTCATCACTACCCGAGGAACTGCAAGTATCCCCATCTTTGCCCCCATATCTCCAAAACTTTTCAAATGGAAGAAACTCTCATCGATGAGTATTTGAAATATTCTGTTCATATAGGCATCATTGCTGTGGGCTTTTAGGTAGTTGTAGATCATAATGAGTTCATACTCTTTGTAGGTCTCTTCAAACAAAAAGAGTGTCAATGCGTCCGTTGCTTCCTGAGTTAAGGAAATCCCGGGGAAAACACGTTCCATACTGAATGCCGTGACCACTTCATCATTCATATTTTTGAGTACCTCTCTCATATAGTGAATATCGCTTGCTATACGCGCATCAAGTTCTTTGTCCGGAGAGCTTAGAAGCTGAAGGTCTATCACATCAAGTCTTTTCACAATATTGTTGAGAAGATCACTGAGTCTTTCTACTTTGATCGGTATAGTATCTCTGTCATAATTGTATGTCACATCCAGGGCTATAAGCTCATTTTCCAGCCAGGTAAAATGTCTAAAGAGAATATCTGAAAAATCAAAAAGTACCTGTTTGTTCTGTGTTTTACTCATAAAGCCTGCCATAAGCATCTCCAGCCAGGCTTCATGTGTTTTTATCATCAATGTTTTCATCTTATTCCTCTTCGTCTTGTTTCATTTCTTCTTTGGGTACACAGCTGTTGACTATTTTATAGGTAATAATCGGATAGTCAGGATCTTCCTGACGTTTTTCATAGGTATCAACTGCTGCTTTGATCGCCAAGGCCACCATCTCTGAGCAGGCTGCATCTTCAGATGGAAGCTTGTCTAAAAGCTTTATGGTTGCATCTACCAGATTTTTTATCCCGTTGAAGTTAAGTCCCTTTGCCTCTTCAGTCAGCATAGAACCTGCAACCACTGTTGTGGTACACCCTATGGCCTGAAAACGTATATCTTCTACATAAGGTTGGTCTTCATCTTTCCCTACCCTCAGATAAATAGCGACTTTTTCACCATTCTCAGGGTTCTTTCCTATCCCTTGCACATCAGCACCTTCAAGTGTACCATAGTTCTTAGGGTTCATCATGTGTTCTATCAGTTGTGCATCCATATTCATATAGAGTGCTCCTCATTGGTTAAATAAAATACTATTATACCCTTTTATATTTATACCCAAATAGATGTAAATCAAAAATTGGATATGATTTTACACCAATACGAGGATTTTAAAAGATGGCCAAATACGTACTTTTCGATACAGAGACCACAGGGAATCAGGAAGCTGACCGCATTATACAGATAGGGGCAATG
>JALXCZ010000039.1 GCA_026990595.1 Sulfurovum sp. | reverse complement strand
CAGTTGGAGAGAAAAGAGAAAAAGGTAAGTGAACTGCTTTTTCCTTTCTATCAAGAAGCATTGGAAGTGTTTGACTCTCGTGATTCTCATTATCGTGCAAGGAGTGAATTTCGTATTTGGCATGAGGGTGAGAGGTGTGACTATGCGATGGGGAATATTACAAAAAACGGTGCTGTGAGTATAGAAGAGTGTCCTAAAGTTATTGAACCTATAGAGAAGCGCATGTGGAAGTTACTTGAGAAGATCAATGCTTCTACGGAAGTACTTAAAAAGCGTCTTTTTGCCGTAGAGTTTTTGGCAACGACTATAGATGAGTGTTTGATCACAATGCTTTACCATAGAAAACTGGACGATACATGGAGTAAAGAAGCCAAAATGATCGAGTCAGAACTTCACTGTAAAGTGATGGGAAGAAGCCGTAAGCAAAAGGTGATACTCTCTGATGAATTTGTGACTGAAAAGTTGGAAATAGATGGAAAAATGTTTACTTATGTGCAGTATGAGAGCGGCTTTACCCAGCCAAATCCGGCAGTCAATGTTAAAATGATCGAGTGGGCGATCAAGCAGGTAAAACAAGTAAAGTATGGAGACTTTCTGGAATCATACTGCGGATTAGGGAATTTTACGCTGCCGATTTCTCATTATTTTGATAAAGTGTTGGCAACGGAGATCAGTAAACGTTCCATACATGCAGCAAAGCAGAACTGTAAACTTAACGGAGTAGAAAATATTACCTTTGCCAGACTCGCCTCTGAAGAGATGACAGAAGCACTTGAGGGTAAAAGAGAGTTTAACAGATTAAAAGATATTGATCTCCAATCGTATGATTTCACTACTGTACTGGTTGATCCGCCGCGTGCAGGGCTGGATGAGGGAACGATCAAACTTGTCTCAAAACTAGAAAATATCATTTATATTTCCTGCAACCCTGAAACATTGGCACGTGATTTGGAAATATTGACGAAAACCCATGAAGTAAAAGAAGCAGCCATCTATGACCAGTTCCCGCATACAGAGCATGTTGAGAGCGGGGTATTTTTGGTAAAAAAGAGTTAAACCTTCTGAACATCCAGGTTATTCAGAGGGTTCCCTTATATTAATTCTCTATGCTCTACCATTGCACAGTAGTTTTGAATGACTTTTATCCCTGCATCTTTGGCTTTTTGAGCAGCATCATTATTGACAAGTCCTACCTGTCCCCAGAAGACCTTTACATCTCCACGTGCGATACATGCATCGGCAATCGCATCAAATGCAGCAGGTTTTCTGAAGATATCTACCATATCGACCTCCAATGGGATCTCTGCCAAAGAGCGATAGACTTTTTCACCTAAAATGATCTCTTCTTTCGGGTAAACAGGAATGATCCTGTATCCTGCCTCCTGAAGATATTTGGCTACACGGTGGCTTGCTTTGCTCTCATTGGGAGAGAGTCCCAGTATGGCAATGGTCTTTACGGTATTAAAAATCTCTTTCATCTCTTCTTTATTACTGTTGACTGTCGGAAATTCACACTCCATGATTTATCCTTTATTTCGATATAATTCAATCATTATAATATCTAGGAAAGATAATGTTGGACTTAAACAGTATAAAAAAAGCCTATGAAAGAGTGCAGGGAATAGTACATCGTACGCCATTCTCCTATGCACCGATACTTTCACAAATGAGCGGATATGAAGTGTATCTGAAAAAAGAGAACCTTCAACGTACAGGTGCCTTTAAACTCAGAGGGGCTTTCAATAAAATAGCCTCTTTGGTAGAGAATGGAGAAAAAGGTGGTGTCGTGGCTGCAAGTGCAGGAAACCATGCACAGGGGGTAGCATTTTCTGCTAAACATTTCGGTATAGATGCAACCATCGTCATGCCTGAGTCTACACCGCTTACGAAAGTGCAGGGGGTTAAAGAGTTTGGTGCAACAGTCATACTGCATGGTGGCAATTATGATGAAGCATATGCGTATACAGTGACTTTTGCAAAAGAGAATAACTATAATTTTGTACATCCTTTTACTGATGAGGAAGTGATGGCCGGTCAGGGTACAGTGACTTTGGAAATGTTTGAAGAGGTAGACGACCTTGATGCACTGGTTGTTCCTGTGGGTGGTGGAGGACTTATCTCCGGTATGGGTGTTGCTGCAAAAGCATTGAATCCTCAGATCAAAATAGTCGGTGTTTCTGCCCAGGGTGCTCCGGCTATGAAGAACTCTTATGATGCAAAACAACCGCTTGATACTACTTCGGTAAGAACGATTGCTGACGGGATAGCCGTACGGGATACTTCTGCGATCACACTGGAGTATATTCTAAAAAATGTAGACAGTTTTAAAAGTGTGGGAGAAGATGAGATCGCTTCAGCGATCCTCTTTCTGCTTGAGAAACAAAAGGTGCTTGTAGAAGGTGCGGGTGCAGTAGGTGTAGCCGCTTTACTGCATGGCAAACTGGATCTTCCCAAGGGGTCCAAAATAGGTGTGGTACTGAGTGGAGGAAACATTGATGTCACGATGCTTTCTTTGATCATTGAGAAAGGTTTGATGAAATCATCGCGCAAAATGAAGCTGATGGTCACACTGGTAGATAAGCCCGGAGCCTTACAGTCATTTACACAGATACTCACGGATGTGGGAGCTAACATTGTACAAATAGGATATGACAGAACTTCTATAGATTTGAAGTTTGGAGATGCCCACGTCTCCGTGGCTTTGGAGACAAAAGGTGAAGAACATCAGGCATTGATAAGAGAGAAGTTAAAAGAGAGTGGATTTTCTTTTAAAGAAGAACACTAAAATATTACTTTGCAATATTAAGTGAGGAGTGAGGAGTGAGGAGTGAGGATTTAATTATTGCAATTGACCTGGGCTCAAATACATTGCGTGTGCTCTGCTACGATTGCCAGGCAGAGGAAGCTGTAGCTGCATTTGAAAAGATCGTTAAAACAGCAGACGGTTTAAGAGAACATGGTTTCATTAATGATGCAGCAGTAGCTAGAGTGATCGCAGCGATCAAAGAAGCAAAGCAGGTGATTGATTTTTCTGAACAGCGTATAAAAGCAGTGACTACTGAAGCGCTGCGACAGGCCTCAAACAAAGTACAAGTACTAAGAAGTATAGAAGAAGAGACAGGGATTGTTTTCGAGATAATTTCCGGAGAAAAAGAGGCGGAATATACTCTTTTGGCAGTAAAGAACAGGTTGCGTAAATTACACTATGCATCACAAAGTTTTGTGCTGGTTGATATAGGCGGGGGATCAACAGAACTGATCTTTTGCTACCCGGATAAAACTATTTCCAAAAGTTTTCCTGTAGGTATTGTAACGATCGCCCAAACTTATCAAACATTAGAAAAGATAGATCAGGTACTCTCCTCAGTCATGTTTGAGATGCAAATGTTCTGTGCTGAAGTATATGCAACGAAAGGTAAAGTAGACTCGTTTGTCGCCACAGCCGGTACACCTACAACAGTAGCAGCTATGAAACTTGGACAGACCTATGAGAGCTATGATGCTTCTAAAATAAATGGTACATCATTAGTGATGAGTGAATTGGATCTTTATTTGAAAAAACTTCTGGCTATGCCCCTTGAAGAGAGAGAAGTCACAGTAGGTACAGGCAGAAGTGATCTGATCGCTGCGGGGATACTCATTTTTAAACAACTTTTTACTATCGTTGAATTTGAAAAATGTGTGGTGGTAGATGACGGATTGCGTGAAGGTGTTGCTTTAAAAGGGTGTGATAAGTGAAAATCCCTACACTAACCAAATCAAAAAAAGAAGAGACATACAAAAGAAAGTCTATTATTTATAGGTTGGAAGAAACCTATTGGTCAGTGTAGTAATTTAGAGGTGTTTTTATAAGTACAATTACAAAGGGGGATATGTACTGTCTCACCTCTTAAGTAGAAGTATAGTAGAAAAGTTTGTCAAAGTTTGTCAAAATGATTTTTTTTATTATTTTGTGACTAAAATATAGCCTATTCCATAACTGCTTTTTAATGTTTCTTTGGGAAGTTTATGCCGCACACGTTTTATTAGGGAAGTAATAGCATTTGAAGAGAAATCACGTTCAGGCTGGTCTTCATACAATGTATTATAAATATCGATGGAAGAGACAGTTTGATTTGCCTTGGTACATAAAAGCGCAAGAAGCTTTTGTTCTCTTGGTTTTAACAGTATCTCTTTTTTATCCTGATAGAGTTTATGCGTATGCTCATCCCAATAGTAATCTTCTTTCAGATAGATAAGATGATTCTTTTTACGCAATTCATCAACAAGGCTAAAAAGAAGCTCTTTGAGTCTGTCACTTTGTACAGGTTTAACCAAATATTTTACCAAATGCAGTTCTATAGCCTGCAAAAGTTTTTCTTTGTCTGAATGGGCAGTAGTAATGATGATCTTGGTAGTTTCATCATTTTTACGGATCTTCTCTATCATGGAGAGTCCGTCAAGTCGTGGCATATGAATATCGGCAACGATAATATCTGGTCTCTTTTTCTGGTATATTTCATATGCACTTATTCCGTCTTCAGCTGCATATACATGTGTAAAAAAGAGCTGAAGATACTCCACCATAGAATTTAAAAGTTTGGTTTCATCCTCTGCAATGAGTATTGAAACATCACTGATCTTACTGTTATCCATCTGCCTTCTCCATTGTTATACTGAACGCTGCACCCTCTTTAATATTTTGTACGTTTAACGTACCACCCATATTTTTTTCAATGATCATCTTGGAAATATAAAGCCCGAGCCCCGTTCCCATAGATTTATGTTTAGTGGTAAAATAGGGATCAAATACACGGTGGATATGCTCTTTTTTGATCCCTCCTGCATTATCACTTATCGTGAGGACAACATTCTTATTATCCTGAGATAGAACCATATCGATAGTAGCATTCTTTGTTTTTCTATGGATCAAAACATCTTTTGCATTGGTTAAAATAGAGACAACGACTTGTGTATACTCGTTCATATAGCCGTTGATGTAAGCATCATCACAATTTTGGAAACAGATATCGATACCTGCTTTATTCAACATAGGACGCATGATGGTCAAAGCATGTTCAACGACATCACAGACGCAGAAGTTTGTTTTCTTTTTTGCCGGATGGTAGAAACGCATAAAGTCATCAATGGTTCTTGACATATATTGTATGTTATTCTCCATCTCTTTTAGTTTTGTCATCAACTCTGTATCATCAAGGATCTCTCTTTGGGATTTTTCTTTAAGAATGGAAATGATCGTATTGTTTATGGCTAAGGGTTGACGCCATTGATGTGCGATATTTCCTATCATCTCACCCATATCCGCCATTTTCGCTTTTTGAAAAAGAAACTCCTCTTTCTCTTTGAGTTGTTCAAGTGAAGCAATAAGAGCCATATCTTTTTGCTTGAGTGCTTCGATTGTATAGAGAAGCTCATCACGATACTCTTTTTCAACATACAGCCCACACTCTAAAGCTTTCATTTGTTCAATAAGCGGCATGATCTGTTCTTTTTTGATGATAGAGCCATGTTGTGGTGCAATAAGATCGATCTCCAGTGTTTCTATTTTAGAGAGTGCATAGTTGAAAATGTCTCGACTTGGCATATATTCTGCATGGAACTGCTTGGCTTTTTCAAAGTAGTCATCTCCTGCAAAAAACTCCCAAGATTCTTCGATCCCTCCAAAAATATCTCCTGATAGTAAAGTTTTTGTCTGTGGTTCATAGGTAACGAATGCCCCGGGTGAGTGACAGTAAGGGGTTGTTAAAAATTCCAAATGTAAATTGTCGCATTGAAGTTTATGTTGATGTTTGTCGATTTCATAATAGTCTGATTGTATGAGATAATGTTTAACTAAAGGAACCATTCGGCTATGTGTGATGATCTGTAAATCGTTACGATCGATCAATTTTTCCATTTCAGGTACAGAAGCTGCAAGATCGGGATCTTGATGATGTAAAATGATATATTTAACATTTTGCATAGAACTGATGGTGTTTATCTTCTTTACGACTGCATCAAATTCCAACATGGAACCGGGGTCTACCAGAACAGATGCATTGCCATTTTTAATAAAATAGGGGTGACACTGAAAAGGATCATTCTGAAGATACATACCAACCCAGTAAATATTTTTGGCTATCTCTATTGCTTGTGTGAAATCCATGTAAGAAGTATAGTAAAAGAAGGAAGAGTTTTTCATGATTTTCATCAAGAAATCAGGATTACACTAACAACTTACTATTTATAAAAGGAGGGATGAAAATATGTAAATAAGAATTTAAAAACTCATTCAAGTTAGTGTAAGCCTATGAAGTGCCTATCCTCACTTCATGGTTACAATTATAATAAAAAAAAGTCAAAAAAAAGTCAAATACTATTATTTCAATTGCAAAAGAGCAATCTAATAATTTTTAGCTATAATCCAAATATTATAAAAATAAAAAGAATGGAGTGTAAACCATGCAGATGAGTGGTGCACAGATGGTGTGTGAAGCAATTATCGCCGAGGGGGTCAAGACCGTATTTGGTTACCCGGGTGGTGCGATCATGCACGTTTATGATGAAATTTACAAACAGAACGGGTTTGAACATATTCTAAACCGTCATGAACAGGCTGCTGTACATGCAGCAGACGGTTATGCTAGAGCTACAGGTGAAGTCGGGGTCGCTATGGTGACTTCGGGACCTGGATTTACCAATGCCGTTACCGGACTGGCAACAGCCTATATGGACTCTATCCCTATGGTGGTCATTTCAGGGCAGGTGCCTTTGTCCCTCATTGGTACGGATGGATTTCAGGAGATCGATGCAGTAGGAATTTCGAGACCCTGTACGAAACATAATTTTCTGGTACGTACACTTGAAGAATTACCCCGTGTGCTGAAAGAGGCGTTTTACATTGCCAGAAGCGGAAGACCCGGACCGGTACTTGTGGATATTCCTAAAGATATTACGGTAGATATTGGTGATTTTGCGTATCCTGATTCTGTAGATATCCCTTCATATAAACCGACCTATAAAGGGAATAAAAGACAAATAGAAAAAGCTGTTGAAGCGATCAAGTCTGCAAAGAAGCCACTACTCTATCTTGGTGGAGGAGTTGTCCTTTCCAATGCAGCTGATCTTGTGCGGGAATTGGCAGAGAAAACACAGATACCTGCTGTTGAGACATTGATGGCAAGAGGTGTCATGGGAGCAAAGAATCCACTGCTTCTTGGTATGCTCGGTATGCATGGAAACTACGCATCCAATATGGCAATGTCAGAAACCGATCTGGTCATTTCACTTGGTGCCAGATTTGATGACAGGGTGACAGGGAAACTTTCAGAATTTGCTAAATATGCAGATATTATTCATGTAGATATTGATGCAGCAAACATTGGAAAACTTGTAGATGTAGACTATCCTATTGTCGGGGATGTGACACAGGTGCTTGAAAAGATGATCCCCCTGCTTGATGATGTAGATACGGACAGATACAATGCATGGAGAGAGATACTGAAGCGTTATGATGTACTTCATCCACAGTCCTATGTAGACAGTGATGAAGTCATCAAGCCGCAATGGGCGATCGAGCGTATTGGTACACTTATCGGTGAGGATGCGATCATTACTTCTGATGTGGGTCAGCACCAGATGTGGGCAGCACAACACTATCCGTTTGACAGACCACGCCAGTGGATCAATTCCGGTGGACTTGGTACCATGGGCTTTGGTTTTCCTGCAGCGATTGGTGCAAAAAGGGCGTACCCTGAAAAAACGGTCATTAACATTACCGGTGATGGTTCCATCTTGATGAATATGCAGGAACTGGTAACGGCAGCAGAGTATAAGATACCGGTCATTAACGTGATCCTTAACAACCATTTCCTTGGAATGGTAAGACAGTGGCAGACATTCTTCTATGAGAAACGTTATTCTGAAACCGATCTTTCGTTCCAACCAAACTTTAAAGCGTTGGCTGAGGCATGTGGAGGGATTGGATATGATGTAACGACCAAAGCAGAATTTGATGCAGCATTGGAAGATGCCATAAAACAAGATAAAGTATGTTTTATGAATGTACAAACGAACCGTTTTGAAGATGTACTTCCTATGGTACCTTCAGGGGGTGCACTCTTTAATATGATGCTGCCTCAAAAAACAGAAGGGGAGGAGAAGTAATGGCACATTCAACAAATGAAAGACGTGTTATCTCTGTTGTGGTCATGAATGAAAGTTCTGTATTGGCACGTGTAACTGCTCTTTTTGCAGGTCGTGGGTATAACATCGAGTCATTGACTGTTGCACCTATCCCGAACTCCGAAATGTCGCATATCACCATTGCGACAAACGGTTCGACCAAAGTAATGGAACAGATCACGAAACAGCTTCATAAATTGATACCTGTCTATAAGGTCATAGAGCATGAAGAGATGGTTGAAAAAGAGATGGTACTTGTAAAGTTCCCTATTGCCGAAAACCTTTCTGATATTGCTGCCCTTTGTTCTACCTATAACGGTGGCATTGTTAATGTAGGTAAAGAGATGGTTATTGCACAAGTTGCTGATGAACCTAAGCGTATTAAACATTTTATAGAAGCAGCAGAGCGTTACAACCCAACGGAGATAGTACGTGGCGGTGTGGTGGCTATAGAGCGTTAGATTATTTGTAGGGTGTTGTCCCATGACAACACCTTCTTTATTTTTATTGTATATCAAATTTTTGGTGTTGTAAGGGTACAACACCCTACACAAGGACAATGATGACCTATAAACTCTCCCAAATCACCAAAGAACTCAATTTAGATTTTAACGGTAATGACATCGAGATTGATGGCATTCACACACTCAAAGAAGCGACTTCTTCACAACTCTCTTTTTTTACAGATGCCAAATATGCATCAGAGCTTCCTCAAACAAAAGCAGCGGCTGTTTTTATTGACGAAGAGCATGCCGATTTATTACCTGATACTACGATCGCACTGATTACTGATGAAGCCTATTTAAAATTAGCCTATGCATCTAAATTTTTTGCACATAAGATTGAGAGTAAAGGCGGGCATCCGGCTATGGGTGAGGGGTGTGACATAGATAAACGGGTACGTTTTGGTAAAAATGTGACTTTGGGAGACAATGTGACTCTGTTGGCAGGGTGTTATGTGGGTGATAATGTCACTATTGCTTCAAACACACTTCTGCATCCCAATGTTACATTGTATCATGGTACACAGATAGGTCAGAACTGTATTATTCATTCCGGTACGGTCATAGGGTGTGACGGCTATGGATTTGCCCATACAAAGTTGGGGGAGCATGTTAAAATCTATCAAAACGGGAATGTTTTGGTTGAGGATGATGTAGAAATAGGAGCAAACTGTGCCATAGACAGAGCAGTATTCGGTACAACGACTATTCGCAAGGGTACAAAACTGGATAATCTTATACAGATCGCACATAACTGTGATGTGGGAGAACATACACTTTGTGCTGCACAGGTTGGGCTTGCAGGTTCTACAACACTCGGACGTAATGTGGTCATGGGTGGACAGAGTGCTACGGCGGGGCATCTGGAAGTGGGTGCTTTTGCGACCATTGCCGGTAAAGGTGGTGTGACCAAATCTCTTGAAGGAGGAAAGACCTATGCGGGTTTCCCTGCAATAGAGATCAAACTGTGGCGAAAAATGCAAGCTGCTCTGATGAGACTTGTTAAAAACCGTTAACCTTTTTTGATATAATTATTAATCGTAGTCTTATCTACCACGTAAGGAAATTTATATATAATCACGCTATCGCCGTAAGGGTTAATAGCAATTAAACTAAAGGAATTACAATGAGCGGAACAGTCACCCAAGTAGATGAAATAACATTAAGCGGTACAAAAGACGGAAAAATCTCTGTGACAACAATCGCAGAGCCTTATGGTACGAAGAGTGAAAGCGTTGCGAGCATCGGTATCACCCTACAGGCAGGAGCAAAGGAACCAGACTGGAAAGTGCATATCCCAAAAGCCAATATCGATGCAGTGATCGCAGCACTTCAAGAAGCTAAAAAGAATTTATAAAAGTGAATCTGTTGATCATTCAGCAGCTTTCATCGCTTTGTACTGAGCCTCGATTTTAGCCAGTTCTTCTCTGTTGGGAACTTTTCTTCCTGCAATATATCCAGTGATCTTATTGTTTTCATTGAATTTTGCTTTGATAGATACGATTACCCAATAGTATTTTCCGTCACTACGCATATTTTTTACATACCCTTCCCAGTATTCACCACTTCTGATGATCTCCCACATTTCTTTAAATGCAGCTTTAGGCATATCAGGATGTCTGTTTATGTTATGTGGAGAGCCTACCAGCTCTTCTTTCGTATATCCAGTCATCTCTCTAAATTTTCGGTTGGCATAAGTAATGATACTGTTTTTATCTGTTTCTGTGATCATCACACCGCCATTGAAAAGAACTTCTTCGTTGACAGGATTTGGTTTAGTTATCTCTTGACCGGTAATAGTATTTTTTGTAGTACGATGCATAGTAATCCCCCCGAATTTATATACTCTGTATTGATAGTATTGGAATGTATGGAAAAGAAATATTGTAAGCAACAAGAGAAGTAACTTTATATTTATTGGCAGCCAGACAAACTCTACGAGTTTCATGGCTTTCTGTCCTCATTTCACAATGAGTTTAGCTTTTTCAATACATATTATGAGTGGAATCATATCATCTTAAGCTTATAGCGTTATGATGCGAAAAATGTATAGCTACTACTGATTTTGCTTTAACGCATACTTTGTTACAATACACTATTATGAAATAAGGAAATCTTTTGTCCATTACTGAAACGATCAAATCACTTTTAGAACAACGTATTCTTGTCATTGACGGTGCTATGGGTACACAGATACAAGACTTGGATGTACCGGAAGAAGCATGGATAGATGATAAAGGAATGAATCAGGAAGGCTGTAATGAACTCCTCATAGATACGGCACCGGAATTACTTAAACGTATTCACATGCGTTATGCCATGGCAGGGGCAGACCTCATTAAGACCAATACCTTTGGAACTATGCCGTGGGTACTTGATGAATATGGTATGGGTGAGCGTGCCTATGAACTCTCTAAAAAAGGTGCGCTACTTGTTAAAGAGATATGTGAGGAATACAGCACCCCTGAACAGCCTCGTTTTGTTTTAGGCTCTATGGGTCCGGGGACGAAACTACCTTCTCTTGGACATATCCATTATGATGAGATGTATGAGGGTTACAAGCTTGTAGCTGAGGGACTTATAGATGGTGGGTGTGATATTTTCCTGCTAGAGACCTGTCAAGACCCATTACAGATAAAAGCTGCGCTACATGCCTGTCAAGATGCCAATGAGGGTAGAAGAGTAAAACTTCCTATTATGATTTCTGTGACTATTGAGCTCTCAGGCTCAATGCTTATTGGAACAGATGCGACAACGATTGTGACTATTTTAGAACCGTTTGATATTCTTTCTTTAGGTTTTAACTGTGGTACCGGGCCAGACCAAGTCAAAAAGCACCTTAAAACACTAAGTGAACTTTGGCATAAACCTATCTCTGTACATGCCAATGCAGGACTTCCGCAAAACCGTGGAGGGTATACCTACTATCCTATGGGACCCGATGAATTTACAGACAAACAGTTGGAGTTCACCGAGTTTGACGGTGTAAGCTTTTTAGGCGGATGCTGTGGTACAACGCCTCAACATATACAGGCACTTAAAAAAGCAGTAGGCAACATGAAACCCAAAGCACCTACAGGGAGCATAGCGCCAAGTATTGCTTCACTTTTTAATACGACTGAGCTTTTTCAGGAACCGGCACCGTTACTTATAGGGGAGCGTTCTAACTCTACGGGTTCCAAAGCATTTAGAGAGCTTATTATTGCAGGAGACTATGAGGGTACACTTCAGGTTGGACAAGCTCAGGTACGTGACGGGGCTCACTGTCTTGATGTGAACGTAGAGTTCGCCGGACGTGACGGTGCCAAAGACATGAAAGCAGTCATGGAGCTATATAACCAAAAGATCCCTCTGCCACTTATGCCGGATGCTACACGTGTCTATACAATGGAGGAAGGGCTGAAGTGTATTGGAGGAAAGCCCATCATAAACTCTGTAAATCTTGAAGACGGAGAAGAAAAGTTTCATGCCATCTGTAAACTTGCCAAGAAGTTCGGTACAGCGCTTGTCTGTCTTACTATTGACGAAGTAGGGATGGCAAAGACCAAGGAAGATAAAGTAGCCCAGGCAGAACGTATGTATGATATGGCAGTGAATGGACACGGCATAGACCCACGAAATCTCATCTTTGACACACTTACTTTTACGGTAGGTTCCGGAGACTTGGAGTACCGTGATGCCGCTATACAGACACTGGAGGCCATACGAGAGTTACACAAACGTCACCCTGAAGTGGGTTCAACACTGGGACTCTCAAATATTTCTTTTGGGCTTGATGCTAATGCAAGACGTTATCTAAACTCTGTTTTTCTACACCATTGTATACAAGCAGGGCTTACAACGGTTATCATCAATGTAAAGCATATTATCCCGCTTGCCAAGATGAGTGATGCAGACCGTGAAGTGTGTGAAGAGTTGCTTTTTCATCCTGATGATAATTCTCTCTTTAAATTCATAGAGCATTTTTCAGATGTAACAATAGATGAAGAGGGAGATGATGAAGCGTATTTGGCAATGTCCAATGAAGAGAAGATCGCCAAGCTCCTTATGGATGGAGACAAAGAGCGTATGATCCCGCTTGTGGAAGAGGCACGCCATGAAATACACCCAGATAAGATCGTTAATGAAATTCTCATAGATGCCATGAAAGTGGTGGGTGAACTCTTCGGAAGCGGAGAGATGCAATTGCCCTTCGTACTACAATCAGCAGAGACAATGAAAACAACTGTGGATTATCTGAATCCTTACCTTACCAAGCAGGAAAAAGAGACAGATACTACACTTGTCATTGGTACAGTGAAGGGTGATGTGCATGATGTGGGTAAAAACCTTGTTGATATTATTTTAAGTAACAATGGATTTAAGGTTGTCAACATTGGTATTAAGTGTGAGCTTGAGCAATATCTGGAAGTGGCAAATACACAGAGTATTCAAGCGATAGGAATGAGTGGGCTTTTGGTTAAATCTACAGCTGTAATGAAAGATAACCTTGAAACCATGGCAGAACAGGGTATAGAAACTCCAGTGCTTATGGGAGGGGCTGCCTTAACACGTTCTTTTGTCGATGATTTTTGCCGCCCTATCTATAGGGGACCTATTTTTTACTGCCGTGATGCTTTTGATGGGGTTATTGCTATGAGTCGTATTGAAAAATGGCTTGAAGAGAAGGAAACAAATCCTGATGCTGTACTTGATACCAAACTTGCAGGAGATATGAAAGAGCGTAAAGAAAAAGTGAAAAAAGAAGTGGTCATTCCTCCTTTTGAAGAGATACAGCAGCCCCAACTGGTACCAGTACCTACACCTCCATTCTGGGGTAGAAGGGTTATGCAGAAAAAAGACCTTGACCTGAATATGGTCTTTGACTGGGTAAACAAAAAATCCGTCATCAAGATGCACTGGGGTTACAAAAAAGGGAAGATGGACAAGGCAGAGTATGAAAAACTTCTTGAGGAAAAAGTCTATCCTGCCTATGAGCGTCTGAAACAGGAATTTATAGAAAAAGAGTTGTTTGATCCGACCATTATCTACGGTTATTACCCTGTGAGAAGCAATGATCAGGAACTGTTGCTCTTTGATGAGAGCGAAGGATGGAATGTAGATGAAAATGCCAACCGTGAACCTTTTGAAAATGTACTTGGGCGCGCAGAGTATGCTTTTAGTTTCCCAAGACAGGGTAGAAAGCCACACCGTGCATTGAGTGATTTTTTCAGGCATGATAGACACGATATTTTAGCTATTACCTGTGTAAGTGCAGGTGCGAAATTCTCTGCCTATGAAAAAGAGCTTTACGATGCAGGAAAATACCTAGAGTATAACATGGTACACGGTTTCTCTGTAGAACTTGCCGAAGCCTTGGCAGAAGTAGTTCACAAACAGATACGTATGGACTTGGGAATCTTGGCAGAAGATGAAGGTGCTACACTGCGTGATGTGCGTATGCGTCGCTATCAGGGTGCCAGATACTCTTTCGGATACGCTGCCTGTCCGGACTTGGAACAGAGTCGTATCATCTTTGACCTGCTCAAACCTGAAGAGTTTGGGATAGAACTTTCTGAGACTTTTCAAATACATCCTGAGCAGAGTACAACAGCACTTGTGGTACATCATAAGAATGCTACGTATTA
>JALXCZ010000038.1 GCA_026990595.1 Sulfurovum sp. | reverse complement strand
AAGCTCTCCTTGTTATTTAAATCTATTTTCTTATAGCCTATACCCTTGGGCAAATAACGGTATTGTACCAATATTTGGGGCTCTTTCTCTTCACACCAGTAACAGTATATGTTGGAAAAGAGTGCTGCTTGATCCTCTTTTTTAGCATAATGCATCAACTCTTCAAAGACCAAAGGCTCATAAAATCGTATAATCCCTTCCATTTCACCCGCTTCATTTTCAAGATAAAATATTTCTCTCATCTTTTGAAGTGTCTCTTCAAATTCCATGGGTGTAGCGAAGAGAAGCATTGCGTTTTTACCGTAACACTCTTCTAAGAGTTGTTTGCTCTCTTCTTTTGCATCTTCACTCTCAAAATCCAGCTGCACAAAAAAGGGACCTCTTGTTTGCAGTTTCTCTCTGAGTGCTTCTTCACGGAAGAGTATATCATACTCCAAAATCCCCTCTTCAAGGTCACTGTAGAACATCGGTACTTTAGCCCCTTCTATGATGGCGTAGGTTTGAAATGTATACGCTTCATATGTTATTTTTCTTGGGTCTATTGTCTTGTATAGTTGTTCTATCATCTTTATCCTTTCATCACATCATCAAGCAGACACTTTAGACAGATTTTGTCACCCTTATTGACTACAGCATCCCACTTAGCCACAGAGTCAGGACTCCCACCAGAGATTGCCACATTCCCTTTGATAGTCACATTTCCTTTGAGAGTAATCCCACCACCATCTATAATGATAGTCCCACCTTTAGACTTAAAGACTACTCTGTCACTGCCGTGCATCTCATGCAGTTTGGTGATCTCTTTGATGTGTGTGCCTGCTTTAACGTCAAGTTTCCCATTCACCGTATGACTAAAATGCCCTTTGGTCTTAAGCGTATAGTTCGCATACGTCTCTTCAAGTCTCTGGTTCCCTACATAAAGTACTTTATCTTTGTCTACTCTGGTAGACTGAGAGTTAACAATGTGTATCTCTTGGTCATGTCCTACATCTAAGGTTTGGTCATGTCCTATGCTTATACGCTCATCTTTACCTACAGACTCTGTTCTGTTGTTTCCTACATCAGTACTTTCATCATGTCCGATGCTTTTTGTTCTGTCATTGCCTACAGAGAAAGACTCATCATGACCTACGACTTCTGTTTGGTCATGGTCTATGTTAATGGTAGAGTCATGCAAGGCATGAAGCTTGTAGTCTTTTTGTGCTCTTTCAAAGAAGTGTTTTGGTTCTAGGGTTGAGATGGGTTAGCTCCTTTGAAGTTTTTTATCTAGCCTTATTTCTATTTATTATGCTTTACTTGAGCTTTCCCCCGGCACAATAGCATTTGTTGATATGTTATTAAACACAGCACGTTGCACATGGTCTGCAAGCTCAGGATACTTTCTGCCGTCTACTTGTCTGCCGTATTTATCTACATAGCGTGCATCATTTCCAGATTCTGGTTCATCATGTATGACAGCGTCCCAAGCTCCTACTGTTGCTATTTTGTTGTCATGTATATGTGCAGGGTCACGGGATGAATGGTGCATTTCGCTCTCTTTTACTTTTATGCCATATCCTTCATCTCCATACGTATAGGCATGGCTTTTTGTTTTTAATGCATACTGATAATACTCTTTTAGATAAGTTGGCATACTATCAGAAGGAGCTAAAAAAGGCACATTGTGTTTGATAGCTTCTTCGTACATGAGGTATAATCCTACATCAGAAAGCCTATTATTGGTTCTTTTAATAAGCTTGGGAGCATACAGCGTAACTGTCTCTGTTTGCATATGGTAGTCAATAGCCTCAACCGATGCACTCCAACCCCAAAAAGCATAAAGAGTATTTTTATTTTTCTCTTTTACCAAAGACTCAGCTGCAGCCAGAGCTTTCTCTTGGCTATGATACTCTGTAGGATAGACAAACTCCTCCGACATAGTTGGATCATACCCTCCACCGATGTCTGAGTGTACACCCATAAGACTGTTGGATTCACCTGCATTTTTGGTATCTGTAAGAGGGAAATTTTTTCTCACTTCATCATGGGCAGTGAGATGATAAATATGTTTTGCTGAGGCATTGATGCCTTGGGCTAAGTCAAAATTATAGGGTTCAAAGAACTCTGTTGTTGGTTTGGTACCATGTATGGTATAGGCCGTGTAGTTTCCATATCCTCCTACAGGGATGAGTTTTACATTTTCCCAGCCTTCAGCTTTGAGGGCAGTGACCTTGGCTGCAAGGTCATCATGGTTTGTTGCATGACCGATGATGGTACTGATGTTCCCATCTGCATCACGTATACCAAACTCTTCATCTTTAAGTTGCATACCTTTGGGCAAATAGGATTCATTGAATTTCCCCAAGTACTCTTTTTTGGGTTTGAGGTCAATAGGATTACCAGGTTTACCAAAACTGCCTACGGTGTCGTAAAGACCGATGAAGTTGAAGCGGACGTCGTTATATTTTTCTTCTTCTCCATAATTAAAAAAGAATGTATTCACAAAATCCCTTGCCATAGCTGCCCCTCGGCTAAAACCGAAAACATCTATCTCTCGTTTTGTAAACTTGTTTGGTTTACTTTTGTGATATTCATGTGCATCCAATAATGCAGTTATATCTTCTATCATTTTGTAGATACGCTTTGCACCGCCACCGCCACCGCCTTTGTCGTACTTACGGTCTATGAAGTGGATATAATCCACTATGTCACTATCGTAGGTACCCACCCCATTGGTATAGAGCATTTTTGAGACAGTCTGTTTACCTAGTTTGTCTTTAAACGTACCCTCTTTGTACATATCGCTTAGTTTGGCGATGTTACTCATCTTGCCTTTACTGCTGTCAGGTTTTTTCGTGTTACCCGTTCCGTCAAAGAAGACTCCGACTCTAAATACTCTACATGGCATTATTTATCTCCTAAATTTGGTAACGGACGTTTTGGTTTAGGTAGATCAGGAAAAGCTTCCCTAAAATGCCATGTTGTATATGGTTGTCCAGGTTTATAAAAAATCTTATTGAATATCGTGTAATCAATATAATGACAAGCTAATCTTATATATCGTTCTTTCTTAGCAATAAACTTTGTTATGTGATTCCATTTCCGATCTTTATCAAAATCCAACCCGATGCGTGCACAAAGATCCACTATGGCGTTATTTTGCTTGGGATCATACCCAAACTTCTTAGCCTTATTCATCGCTCTACGTATCCAGCGGTAGCGTACCTTTTTGGGTGTCTCTTTCCAAAAGCCTGGGAACTCTTTTTCTAACTCTTGTTCCATCTCTTCAAGAAAGCGTCGCTCATCTACTTTGTCAAAAAAATCTTTATCTAGTGAAGTAATTAACATGGGTTCTTTTTCTCCTTTTGGGTGTGGCTTGCTGTGGTATTCGTCATAATCTTTGTTCCACTGTTTGGCTATTTTTTTATATTTCATCTCTACTTCAGGCGTAAGCTCCAAATCTTCTATATGGTCAGATGTTGCTACGCTCTGCCAGCTTTTGTCTTGGCTCTCAGGTAGACACATAAACTTCACCTCTGCACAGGGTCGCCCCTCTTTAAACTTTTCAAAGTCCACATAGGCTTTCTGTTTTGCTCTCATCATGTCTGCAACTGTTTCATAACGTTTGGTTTGTTGTGTTTCACAACCTACAAGCATCAATATTAAACCCGCAAACAGTAGTTTAACTCTCATGTGTATCCTTTTTTAAGTTAAGTGGTGTTTGAATCACTTTTCTGTTTTTTAAACTATACTGTACAAGTGTATTTACATCCTCTTTATCTTCACACCAGTAATGTTCTATGTCATTAAAGAGAGCATAGAGTATATTTTGGTCTTTTTGTCCTATATACTGCATAAAAATATTAGGAGCATAAAAACGCATATAGCCTTTATCTCCCTCAGGGGTATAGACATAAAAGAGCTCTCTCATCGCTTCAAGTGACTCTTCAAAGTCTAATGTAGAAGCTAAAAATATACAACCATTTTCACCATAACACTTCATAAGCTCTTTACTCTCTTCTTGGCTCTTTTCATGGGTAAAGTCCAGTGCTACTAAAAAAGGTGCAACTTCTTGCATTTCATTTCTTAGTTCTTCTTCACGAAAGAGCATATCATAAGTGAGTAATCCCTCTTCAAGGTCACTGTGAAGCATAGGGTATTTTACACCATCAAAAATACCATACACTGTTGCATCAGAAGATTTTTCTACATAGTCATGAAATATACTAAATAATGTTTCTTCCATTATTTGTCTCCCATCAAGTCTTTAAGTAGACAGCTCCAACAGACAGCATCACCTTTATTTGCAATAGCAGACCATGCTTTCGCACCTCCGCCAGAGCCACCACTAATAGCCACATTCCCCTTAATCGTCACATTCCCCTTAAGCGTTATCCCACCGCCATCTATAATGATAGTCCCACCTTTAGACTTAAAGACTACTCTGTCACTGCCGTGCATCTCTTTAAGCTTGGTGA
>JALXCZ010000037.1 GCA_026990595.1 Sulfurovum sp. | reverse complement strand
TTACCTCTGCTATTGCTGTACCTGAATATGCAGGTATTCCTGTGACACATCGTGGTATTACAGTCTCTTTTAGAGTAGTAACAGGACATGAGTCAAGCAACAAAGACCACTCACAAATTCCCTGGGAAAATTACAAGACAGATGATACAATTGTTTTTTTAATGGGATTGCATCGGCTTAAAAAAATCACTAAAAAGCTTATAGAGATAGGGAAACCCAAAGACCATCCTATAGCAGTAATCAGTAGAGGAACCAGACCAGATGAAAAAACTGTGGTGGGTACACTTGAAAATATTTATGAGAAAGCAAAAGATCTTCCTACGCCTGCACTTATCGTTGTGGGTGAGGTTGTCAAGCTTAGAGAACAGCTAAGTTGGTTCGAAAATAACAAAAACAAATAATTTAATATACTAATTTATTACAATTAAGCAATAAATAGCTAAAACCTTGCTATTATCGGAAATATATAGGAGAGATTTTATCTTTTGTGCTGTATAGTACACTCCTGTATATAGGATGGGAAAGATAAAGAGGTATAGTAGTAATGTTTAAACTTGAAGAGATTCCAATGTTCTCTGCACTTACGCAGGAGCATATTAAAGAACTTTATGATCAGACACATATTAAACATTTTACCAAAGACAGTATTGTCTTTTATGAAGGTGATAAAAGTAACTATTTGCATATTTTGCTCGATGGCAGTATCAAGCTTTACAAAACAACACCAAAAGGTACACAGATACAGATCAACCGTCTTGCTGCACCTTCTATGATAGGTGAATATGCCTGCTTTGAACAGCAGCCTTTCCCTGCAAGCTGTGAATTTGTTACTGACGGAACTATGGGACTGCTTCCTTTTGAAATGGTCTATAAACATTTGAATAATTCAGATTTTTCATTGGAGATCATTAAATCTCTTACCGGAAAAGTAGCTTTGCTCTCGGCTTTGGTGCACAAAGAGACTGTACTCTCCTCTGAGGCTAAAGTGGCTGATCTCATGATGCAGAAGTTGGCACTTTTTCATCGATTGAAAAATAATGAGATCGCATCAGTGCTCAATTTGACTCCGGAGACTTTCTCACGTATTATGACAAAGTTTAAAAAAGAGGGATTGATCAAAGTGGAAAGTCATATTGTAACGATCTTGAATGAGGATGCACTTTATAATATTGTTGAGACCAATACGATGAAGGATTGTACGAACTGTATTGCACATTTTAAAGAGCAGATCGGGTATAAGGATTAATCTTTATACAACTGTTTTTATTTGAGGTTCTTTGTTCATTTTTTTCTTTATTGATGTGACAAAGAAAAAGAAACGAACCAAAAAAAAGAAAACACAAAGAACTGACGTGTTTTAAAATTTCCTTGACAAGCAAAGTTTATTATATTAAATGTTGCTACCTGCTACCTGCTACCTGCTACCTGCTACCTGCTACCTGCTACTTGTGCTTCCCACTCTTTAAAGGTATCATCAAAATAAACCAAACGCTGTTTTTTAAATTCACGTGTGGAGTAGAGTTTTCCATATTCTGTCAAACCGCTCTCTTTTGCCATTTCCTCTATGAGGGTGTCACACTCTTCCTGACTTTTACCGTGGATCATTGCAAAAAGGTTATACGGCCAGCTAGGATAGCTTGGTCTGAGGTAGCAGTGGCTGACTGCAGAGAATTCTGCCATTTGGCGTCCTATCTCTTCACCTTTTTCTTCAGGAACTGCCCAGACAGACATGGCATTGGCACCAAAGCCTGCTTTTCTATGGTTTAGGATGGTGGCAAAACGGCGCATAACGCCTGCATCTTTGAGTTCATTGGCTATTTCAAAGAATTTCTCATAACTGATGTCCAGCCTTTCTATAGCTTCTTTGAACGGCTCCTCTGTAACAGTAATATCTTTTTGCAGTTCTTTGATCACTGCTATGTGTTCTTTGGTAAGCTCGATCTCTTTATGGAGAACTTTTTTCACCTTTTCTTTTTTGGCACGTTTACCTGTGGTATCCATTTGTACTTTGATTTTAAATAATTTAAGGGTAGGCAGAGTAATAGCATCTTCTGCATGGGTAAGTTTCTTGAGTGTTTCTATGGTTTTTTCAAGTCCCATTTTGCTATCGGGGGCAACAGCCATAGTGAACCAGATATTATAGTCGTGGTTGCGTAGGTAATTGTGACTGACTCCCGGATGTTGGTTAATGATCTCTGCAGCCTGATCTACTTTGTCTTTGGCTACTTTAAAAGCAACAAGAGAGGAGGTATAGCCTAAACGTTTGGTATCAAAAATAGCAGAGGTTTGACGGATAATCTTTTGCTTTTTAAGTTTTTGTATCATGGCAAGTACCTCTTCTTCACTTATCTCCAATTTGTCAGCCACTTCCTCAAAAGGTCTTTGTGTCATAGGAAAGGCATTTTGCATCTCGAAAAGTAGTTCATTTTCCATAGTGTTATTGCTCCAATAATTTGTTGTGATTAGATTATAGTTTATGACAGTGTAACAAAGATTGATACATATCAAAGCTATTATGCTAGACTTTTGTTATATTAAATTTCACAATTGACAAAAAGGAACAATAGATGTCTTACTTCCCCGTGTTCATGGATATGCAGGATCTTAAAGTTTTGGTCGTTGGTGGTGGATACATTGCTACTGAAAAATTGGAAAAACTACTAGATTTTACCAAAGAGATCACTGTGATCTCCTCTGAAGTAAGTCTGGAAGCTGATCAACTGATCAAAGATCATAGCCTGACATTCTATCAGAGAGCATATAAAGAAGGAGATATTCAAGGTTTTGATATTGTCATTGTTGCAACGGATACCGTAGTATTGCATAAAGCGATCTATGAGGAATCAAGAGGGAGCAGGATACTGGTAAATTCAGTGGATAATACAGACTACTGTGATTTCATCTTTCCTTCTTATATAAAAAGAGAGGACCTTACTATAGCGTTCTCTACAGGAGGAGCCTCACCGGCATTTGCAAAGCAGATACGCAGACATTTTGAAAAGATCATACCTGACAGTGTCGGGGAGTTCCTTAAAAAGATGAAAGCATTACGTACAACAATGCCAAAAGGTAGAGAGCGTATGAAGTATTTTGACGGTTTGGTAGAAGAATACTTTAGGAAATATTTTTAATGATTTTGACAAGATATGACAAATTCTTGATATAAATCAAGGTTATTTTAAATATAAGTCATTAAAATAATAAAAATTAAATAGGAGATATTATGTCTGAATTAAAAAAAGAACAAATAGAAGTCCCTGGAGCAAATGTTCCTTTCTTTACGTATACTGTAGGTGAAACACAGTATTTTGAGTTTGATACATCTAAATGTGGACCGCCTGAACCAATGGTAAATGCAATGGCAGGACTTAAAATGATTGATAGCCCAAATAAAAAAGTTGTTATGATCAACCATAAAAAACCAATGGGATTACTTGATAAGATCGGCGAAAATTATAATATTGAAACAGAAAAAATGGATGATGGACGTGTTAAACTGATCTTTTCCTATAAATCAGGAGAGAGTGAGAATGCAAATTTAAATGACGCTGCTTGTGAGGGATAAATAGATAAATGAAAGCTATTTCCAGCGATTTTGCACCGCCGCTTAAGTTGATCTCCCCCTTTTTTAGTTCGGGTGTGGTCTTTTATCTGTTGTCAATGTTGGCATTGTTGTTTTTTGAGCCTTCATTTTCTTATGAACAGATGAATGTAGCCGGATGGGTTCACCTCTTTCTGCTTGGCTTTGTGATGATGATCATTTTTGGTGCCATGGCGCAGCTTATTCCTGTGGTACTTGAAGCGGGACATGCAGTGGTAGATGTCTATTATGTGATTTTTCCTTTACTGCTTATTGGTGCTTCCCTGATGGTTTTTGGTTTTTGGCTTATGCCCGGCATACTACCTTATGGGGGAGTGCTTGTTCTGGTTGCCATGATCATCTTTGCTGTAGAAAATATTGCGACACTTAAAAAGACAACCATTCGAACACTGACTATAGAAACTGTTGCCTGGAGTAACGGTTATCTACTGTTAGGTATTTTAACTGGATTTGCAATAGCATTGGGCTTAAGCGGTAATCTTGATATCAATATTTCACTCATGTTGAAAGCACATGTGTATGCAGTACTGGGAGGATATGTTGTTCTAACCATCATTGGATTGTCTTTGATCCTTATACCAATGTTTTCTTTGGCTCATGGCTTTGAAGAGCGTGCCATTCAAAGAGCTTTTAAATTGGTCATATCGGGTGTAGGTGTGGTATTTGCAGGTGCACTTTTTTCTCAAGAGTGGCTGATGTATATAGGATATGCCATCAATACCATAGGTGTATTGTTTTATATCTGGCAGATCTATATTATTGCCAAACTGACTGTACGTAAAGAGTTGGATATCTGGGCAAAATCCATGATATTTGCATTTGGTACATTAATATTCTCTATTCTCTTAGGGCTGATCTATTTTCTCAGTGGAAAAGAGAGTATTTTACATGCTTCTGTATGGTTCCTGCTTTTAGGCTTTATCTCTTCCATGATTACGGGACATTTATATAAAATTGTACCATTTTTGGTCTGGTTTGAGCGTTTTGCTCCACTGGTAGGAAAAGAGAAAGTACCTATGCTGCATGAAATGTACTCCAAAGAGGGGGCTTCTATGATGTTTAATTTTACAGTTGCAGGCGTAGTATTGGGTGGTGTTGGTCTGCTTTTTGAGAGTAATATACTTTTTAAAGCAGGTGCAAGTTTCCTCTTTGCTGGAGCTATTTTTCTCTTTATCGGAATGAGAAAGATGTTGGCATACGGAAAATAATGTGTAGGTCGGGGTGCCTCATCCCGACATTCATTTGCATAAAATGATATTTGTAATGGTTTGAATATTGTCGGGGTAGGGGTACCCCCCCCCCGACCTACGGTTAATGAATAATAAGATAAATAAAAAAGGAACAAAATATGTGTAGTATCACAAAAGAAAACGTATTTGATGCAATAAGCACGGTTATTGACCCAGAAGTAGGGTTCAATTTAGTAGAAATGGGGCTGATCTACGATGCCATCATTGATGAAAACTGTAATGTGCATGTAGTGATGACACTTTCTACACAGGGATGTCCTTTGCATCAGATGATCACTACCTGGGTCAAAGAAGCGGTAGAACGTATAGAAGATGTAGGAGAGGTCGATGTAGAAGTGGTTTGGGAGCCGGCATGGAATATTTCAATGGCGCATGATAATGTCAAACAAGCCTTGGGTGGTATGTAAATTCTTCTTAATTAGGAGTTTAAAACTCCTAATTTCATCAACTTTTTTGAAATATTTTTATATTCTTTAATGTATTATTTATCTAAGACTTTTTGACTCCAAATTAAAATGTAACCTATTTGTTCTATTAATAACATAATTCACTTTTCTTGATATAAATCATCTTTTCTCTTGACAACCCTATGTTAAACTATATACGTTGTTATATGTAGAGTTCCCTAAAGAACAGCTAGAGTTCTTTAGAGGACTTTACTGTGTAACCAAAAAAATCAATTTACGGAGGAAGTAATATGGCTTTAAATAGAAGAGAATTTCTCAAAAGCGCAGCAGCAGCATCTGCAGCTGGTGCAGTAGGAATTGCTGTTCCAACTAATTTGAATGCAGCAGCAGCTGATGCGCAGAAAGATTGGAGATGGGACAAGGCAGCTTGTCGTTTCTGTGGTACAGGGTGTGGGATTATGCTTGCAACCAAAGAAGGAAGAATTGTAGCGGTAAAAGGTGACCCTGCAGCTCCGGTAAACAGAGGACTTAACTGTATTAAGGGGTATTTTAATGCAAAGATCATGTATGGTGCAGACAGACTTAAAACACCGCTTCTCAGAATGAATGATAAAGGTGAATTCGACAAACATGGTAAATTTAGACCAGTTTCTTGGAAGCGTGCTTTTGATGAGATGGAAAAATATGCGAAAAAAGCATTGAAGGCATCGGGTCCTGAAGGTGTAGCCGTATTTGCATCCGGTCAATATACGGTTATGGAAGGATATGCAGCACTTAAAATGATGAAAGGTGGATTCAGATCTAACGCGATCGATCCAAATGCACGTCACTGTATGGCATCTGCGGTTGTTGGTTTCTACCAGACATTTGGTATTGATGAGCCATCAGGCTGTTATGACGATATTGAAATTACTGATACGATTGTTACCTGGGGATCGAACATGGCAGAGATGCACCCAATCCTTTGGTCAAGAGTCACAGACAGAAAGCTTTCTGATCCGGACAATGTAAAAGTCGTGAATATTCAAACCTATACACACAGAACCTGTGACCTTGGTGACTTTAACATTATCTTCTCTCCAAATACAGACCTTGCCCTTTGGAACTATGTTGCACGTGAGATTGTCTATAACCATCCAGAAGCAATTGATTGGGATTTTGTAAAACAGAATATTGTTTTTACGGCTGGTCCTGTAAACATTGGTTACGGTATGAGAAGAGCAGGTGAGAAATCTATTACACCGGTAAATGCTGATGGTAGTGCAGGAAAATACAGTGCACTGGAGATGCAGACTATTAATAAAGAAATGAGTAAGAAAGTTTCAGCAAAAGAAGCACCGGCACTTGCACCGTATGGTTACAAAGAGGGTGATGTGATGAAAAACACGCCAGGCACACTCAAGCACTGGAAGATCTCTTTTGATGAATATAAGAAATCGCTTGAACCATTCACGCTTGATTATGTCGCTAAAATTGCAAAAGGTGATCCAAACGAATCACTTGAAAGCTTTAAGAAAAAACTTAAAATGTTGGCAGATCTTTACATTGAAAAAGACAGAAAAGTTGTTTCATTCTGGACAATGGGTATGAACCAGCATACACGTGGTACTTGGGTCAATACACTCTCTTACAATGTTCACTTCCTGCTTAACAAACAAGCACTTCCCGGAAATGGTGCATTCTCATTGACTGGTCAGCCTTCAGCATGTGGTACAGCAAGAGAAGTTGGTACGTTCTGTCACAGATATCCAGCAGATTTAATGGTTAAAAATCCTAAGCATAGAGCAAAAGTAGAAAAAGTATGGAGTCTTCCAGCAGGTACACTAAACCCTGTAGGTAACCAGCATATTATGAAAATCCACAGAGACATCGAAGATGGTGTAGTGAAATTTGCATGGGTCAATGTTTGTAATGCATATCAGGATTCTGCAAGTGCTAAACACTGGATCAAAGCAGCACGTGAAATGGATAACTTTATCGTTACTTCTGACGGGTATCCAGGTATTTCAGCCATGGTTTCTGACCTTGTACTTCCATCAGCAATGATCTACGAAAAGTGGGGAGCATACGGAAATGCAGAAAGACGTACACAACATTGGAGACAGCAGGTACTTCCTGTAGGGCATGCAATGTCAGATACCTGGCAGTGGATGGAGTTCTCAAAAAGATTTACAGTGAAAGATCTTTGGGGTCCATATACGTTGAGAAACGGTAAAAAAATGGCAGATGTGAGAGCCGATGCTAAGAAATTAGGATACAATGACGATACAACCATGTTTGATATTCTTTATGCCAATAAAGGTAAAGAATATAAAATTGACATGAATAAATTCCCGCAAAAAGGGTATGATAACTCTGAATGTAATGGTGACAGTAGAAATGTCAAAGGTGAGAATGGTGAAGTATTTAAAGGATATGGTTTCATGGTTCACCAATATCTCTTTGAAGAGTATGCATCATTTGGTAGAGGTCATGGACATGACTTGGCACCATTTGAAGTCTATCATAAAGTACGTGGACTTAAATGGCCGGTTGTTGATGGTAAAGAGACACAGTGGAGATTTAATGTCAAGTATGATCCATATGCAGCAAAAGCGGCAAAAGCAGCGGGTAGTACTTCTACGCATGCATTCTATGGTCCATTGGCGAAAAAGATCCTTCAAGGTAGCTTGACAGGGCCAGATAAAAAACTTGGTAAATATGCGTTACCAAATAAAGCGAAGATTTTTGCCAGACCATACATGGATCCACCAGAAATGCCAGATGAAACTTACGATACCTGGCTCTGTACAGGACGTGTACTTGAACACTGGCATTCAGGAACAATGACAATGAGAGTACCTGAACTTTTCCGTGCAGTACCAGAAGCACTTTGTTATATGCATCCGGGTGATGCAAAAGCCAAAGATGTAAAACGTGGTGAGCTTGTATGGGTAGAATCACGTCGTGGTAAAGTAAAAGCTAGAGTTGAGACACGTGGACGTAACAGACCACCTCAAGGATTGGTATTTGTACCTTGGTTCGATGAAAAAGTATTCATCAACAAAGTATGTCTTGATGCGACATGTCCAATGTCAAAACAGACAGACTACAAAAAATGTGCAGTTAAGATCACAAAGGCATAAGTAGATGGCACACTCTAACAACAGACGAAAGTTTATGGCAACAACCCTTCAAAGTGTAGGTCTTACAGCTCTTGGTGGCATGTTGTGGAGTGGCTATTGTGATGAAGCGACAGCGTCACCACTGGTACTCAGACCACCGGGTGCATTACCGGAAAAAGATTTCCTTGATGCGTGTATCAAGTGTGGGATGTGTGCCGAGGCGTGTGTCAATCGTGAAAGTAACATTGACAAAGAGACAGGAAAACAAAGACCTGGAACCTTACAAATGGCAAAAGGCGGTGACCATCGTCTGATCGGTACACCATTCTTTAAACCAAGAGAGGTACCGTGTTATATGTGTGATGATATCCCTTGTGTACCAGTTTGTCCATCGGGTGCATTAGATATGCCAAGTCTTCTTAATGAGAAAAAAGAGCTTGACATTAATAAAGCAACAATGGGACTTGCAGTTGTACACAAGGAATCCTGTATCGCGTTCTGGGGGTTACAGTGTGATGCATGTTACAGAGCCTGTCCGCTTCTAGACGAAGCGATCAGTTTACAGTATCAGAAAAATGAACGCACAGGAAAACATGCATTTTTACTTCCTGTGGTGCATTCGGATGTCTGTACAGGATGCGGACTGTGTGAAAAGGCATGTGTAACTGAAAAACCAGCAATCTTTGTACTTCCTAGAGAATACTCGATGGGAAGAGCAGGAGACCATTATGTGAAAGGCTGGGATAAAAAAGACCAGCAAAGAGCAGGAGAGCGTAAACTTGATGAGATAGAAACGCATACAAAAAGAAGTGAAAAAGCACCGGCTGACTATTTGAACAGGGAGATAGAGTATTAATGAAAAATTTAAAATATCTACTTCTTAGAAGAATAACGCAGATAGGACTTTTAGTACTTTATTTTGGTGCGAATGCCTATGGGTGGACTCTCTTAAAAGGTACTTTCGGTTCTTCACTGCTCTTTGGTGTGATCCCGTTGGCCGACCCTTATACGACCCTGCAGGTTTTAGCTACAGGGTTTGTGTTGGGAACAGATGTGCTTTTGGGAGCGTTGATCATTACACTTTTCTATATGATTGTAGGCGGAAGGGCTTTTTGCAGTTGGGTATGTCCCATCAATATGGTGACAGACTTGGCAAATTGGCTTAGACGCAAACTCAATTTGGACAGAGAAGAAGTGAACTACCGTTTTCTCAAAAGAAGAGCACGCTACTGGATCATGGTACTTGGTTTGATAGTCTCAGCTATTGTCGGTATTGCTGCGTTTGAAGCACTGAGTCCCATTACTATTATGCAAAGAGGGATTATCTTTGGTTTTGGTGCAGGGATCTCAGTGGTGATCGCGATTTTCCTTTTTGACCTTTTTGGGGTTAAAAATGGATGGTGTGGGCATTTGTGCCCTTTGGGAGCAACCTATTCACTCATTGGAAAGGCAAGTCTGGTTAGAGTAAAACATGACCATGAGGCTTGTACGAACTGTATGGAGTGTAAAATAGTATGTCCGGAGAATCAAGTGTTGCATATGATCAATAAAGAGAGCATTTCAGTTACAGATGGAGAGTGTACCAATTGTGGTCGCTGTATCGATGTCTGTAATGATGATGCATTGGAATTTGGAATTAGAAGTTTTACAAACAGTAAATCAACAAAGGAGAAGAAATGACAAAAGTTATAAAGGTAATGGCTCTAGGTTCATTGTTGGCTGCATCTGCACTTTACGGTGCAAGTACAGCTGCATGTGCAGGGTGTCACGGGCAGCATTTTGAAAAACATGCGATGGGTAAATCAAAAATTGTAAAAGATATGAGTAAAGCTGATATTTTGGTGGCACTTAAAGGTTACAAAGCTGGTACATACGGCGGGGCAATGAAAGGTCTCATGAAAGGACAGGTTGCTGCTTTGTCTGATGCAGATATGAAAGCCATCGCTGAGATGATCAAAGGTGGTGCAGGAACAGCAACAGACAAGGCAACATCACATGCTGCTGCTGCGGCAGTAGCTGTTTCAAAAGTCATCGATATCAACGCAAAAGTGTGTGATCCTGAAAGAATAAAAAAAGAGGATCTTGGGAATAAAAAAGAGGTAGACGAGACTGTACTCGGGCTTAGAAAAACATCACTTTTTGATGAAAATGTTGCGCCTCAAAAAATAAAAGAAGACAGACCTGCTCCAGGTACTGCTCCAAAGTTTGAAAGAGCATATGTTAATGCTCCACCGATGATTCCTCATTCTGTAGAAGGATTGTTGCCAATTACCAAAGACAATAACCAATGTCTTGGATGTCATATGCCAGATGTTGCCAAAGGTGTAGGTGCTACACCGATCCCACCATCTCACTTCACCAATTATAGACCGACAACGGTACTTAAAAATGGTAACTTGGTTAAAGAAGGCAAGGTGGTTGGTATCCAAAAAGGTGATATGGGTAATGTAAGTGATATCAAATTGGCTAAAGCTAAAAAACTAAATCACCTTTATCAGGGAAGATATAACTGTTCACAGTGTCATGCGCCACAGGCAAATGTGAAAACTGCAGTAGGAAATACATTTAAATCTGACGGATTGACTGATGAATTTAAATCACACTCAAATCTTGTCAATATGATGGATGATGGTGTTAAATAGTGGTAGACAGAAGAGATTTTTTTAGGTCTTTTTCCAAACCACTGCGTCAGACCAAAGAGGAGTCTCCTCTTTTGGTACGGCCACCTTACGGAAAGAATGAATCTCTTTTTCAGAGTGAGTGTCCAAGCTGCGAGAGTAAAGCTTGTGTGGCTTCTTGTGATGAAAAGATCATTTTTATAGCTGATGACGGTACTCCCACACTCAGTTTTAAGCAAAATGGATGTACTTTCTGTGATGCATGTGCCCATGCATGCGAAATGAATGTTCTTTCATTAGAAAACAATGAGACATCAGAATATCTTAATGCGGTATTTAAAATATCACTTGAATCCTGTGTGGCACATCATGGAGTTATTTGTCATTCGTGCAAGGAGCCTTGTATCGATAATGCAATTTTATTTAATGGAATGTTTAATCCCATTATTGATGATGAAAAATGTACGGCATGCGGATTTTGTATTTCCAGGTGCCCTACACAGGCTATCAGTTATGAAGTATTTGAATTAAAAAACGAGGAAAATAAAGTATGAATTTAGAAAAAAAATATCCAAAACTTTTTGATAAGTTAGAAGATAAAGAAGTTGTATTAAGACATCTGCTCAATGTAGATGCAAATTATGAAGATTATGATTCTGAAGAATTTGAATTTGATTTTGAAGAGTATAACTTTATCATCTATATTGCAGAACCTGTTCAGAAGGCATTAGGTGAAGCAAAAATGGAAAAATTGCTGGTCAAATTACATGACAATGATACTTTTGAAAATTTTGTAGCATCAGAGGAGGATCTTTACGGGGTTAAATCCTCACTGAGTGAAGATGAAATTGTCTCTATGTTACTTGAACAGATTGAGGAAATTATGTAATGAAAAAATTACTTTTTTTCTTCGTATTGAGTCTTCCTCTTTGGTCAACAATGACATTTAATCCAGTAGATAGTATTGAGATTAATGGTACAGCTAAAGATATGGTTCTAGAGGGAGACCATCTTGTAGTTGCTACGGATATGGGGCATATAGAGGTGCACGATACCGTAAAAAAAGAGAAGATCAAAGAGATTAGTATTCCTGATGTGAAAGATTTTATGGGAGATATTGCACCTGCACGTGTCATGAGTACCGATACTATAGATGGCAAATATCTTCTCTTGAGTGACAGTGGCAAGGGAGGATATTCGAATCTGTATCTGTATGATGATCACAATTTGACACAATTGCTTAGTGCAGAAGATAAAAAAGCGATCATCAAGGCAAGATTTATTGATGGAACACATATATTGCTAGGATATTTGAGTAATGAAGTGGCACTTTTGGATATAACTACAAAGAAAGAACGTTACAAAGTACAATTAAGTGAATCAAAATTTTCTGATTTTGCACTCAATGAAGACAAAACACAAGCTGTTTTTGCCTGTGAAAGCGGTGTACTCAGTATAGTAGATGTACAGAGTGGAAAAATGCTTAAAGAATTAAAGGGGCAGAATCTGGATAATGTCTATAAAGTTGATTTTAAACATGGTATGGTCTCTGGTGCAGGACAGGATCAGAGAGCTTCATTGTATGATGTTGCCAGTGGGAAAGGTGACTACATTAAGGGACATTTTCTTATTTATGCAACAGCATTAAGCCCTCTGGCAGACAAGGTAGCCTTTGCAATGGATGAAAAGAACAATATTTCTATTTTCAATACTTCAACCAAATCAAAAATAGCGTTACTTAAAGGGCAAAAGAGTACACTTAATGTGATTATTTTCAAAGATGAAAATAGACTTTTTTCAGCCAGTGATGACAATACCATTATGATATGGGATTTAGAAAAAAAATAAGGAGTTAATATGAATATATCAAGCATAGTAGTACAGGCACTACCGGAATATATAGATGAATTAGTAGATTTTTTTAAAAAGGCAGATTTTACTGATTATCATCTGCACGACAAAGAAAAAGGCAAAATCATTGTAACCGTTGAGGGTGAAGGGGTAGAAGAGGAGATCAAAAAACTGGTAGAGATACAGCAACTCCCGCATGTGATCGCAGCAGATATGATGATGACCTACCAGGAAGATCAACTTGATGAAGAGATCAAGAAACTTGAAGCGGAAGATCCTGTTCCTGCAGTGCTCAACGAGACAGATATTGATGTAAGAGATGTGGTCTATAACGGTGACTTAAAACATAAAGATTTTCATGGAGGTCATTAGAATATGGTAGTGATAGAATCTGTTATTAAAACAAGTCCATTGGGGAGATGGTTCATAGAACTTACAGATACTGCAAAAGAGGATGCTGAACCGGTTTTCTGTATGGATGTCTATGAGTATGCAGACAAAATAGAAGAGATGGGGAAAGCCTACGGTGATGATGTAGAGGTGATGTGGTCAAGTGAAGACAATGTGACTCCGGAACAGATCAACGAAGTGCGTATGCAGATGAATGCTTATGAAGCAGAGCAGGAAGCTAAAAGAAACGGTGAAGAGATGATGCCTGATGGTACACCAAATTTTGAGGCACAATCTTAAGATGCCTCAGTTTTTAAAAGAGATTTACGGTGTTGGGATTCTCTTTTTTTATTATGTAAAATATATTATTCTCATTGGATGGCCGGTTCTTCTTTATGGACTTGACTATAAACCCAATATTATCATGGATATTTTATGGGTATATTGTTTGGCTTTGATGAGCAAAGATATTATCTTTAAGTTTGTGCTTAAGAAGAGTCATTGTGACAATGGCTCCTGTTCTTCTAAAAAATAAAAATATGACAATTTGAAAGATTTTTAGCTTTCTAATTACCAAGAGTGTATAATACATCTAATAGAACCCTTTGAATAACCTAGGCGTTCAAAACATCATTAGTCTGGGCAAAACTAATTATGCCCTCTGGGTGGGCTTTGGTTATTCAGAAGATTCTATAAAAATAAAAAAGGATGATTATGGGTGAGTCACAATCTACTATAGAATTATCACAGCATTTATCTTCGTTCATACATCCTTTACGGCACTATCAAAGCATAGAACTTTTTGCAGGAGCTGGGGGCATGGCTCTTGGTATGGAAAAAGCAGGACTACACCATCTTTTACTCAATGACTTTGACCGTTATGCCACACAAACACTTAAAAAAAACAGACCCCATTGGGATGTAATACATGGTGATGTGGGGCAGATTGATTTTAAACCATACACGGGTAGAGTAGATGTGCTTACAGGTGGGTTCCCTTGCCAGAGCTTCTCTTATGCGGGTAAAAAGATGGGAATGGAAGATACCCGTGGAACACTTTTTTATGAGTTTGCCCGTGCACTTAAAGAGAGTGAACCTAAACTCTTTTTAGCAGAAAATGTAAAAGGTCTTTTTTCTCATGATAAAGGGCGTACCTTACAAACGATGGTTGAAGTTTTTGAGTCTATGGGCTATGAAGTCTTAGAGCCTAGAGTCCTTAAAGCCATTCATTATTATGTACCTCAAAAGCGCGAAAGAGTATTTATAGTGGGTATAAAAAAAGAGTATGCTTCTAAGGTGACATTTGAATGGCCTAAAGCCAGTGAAAAGTTATATACTTTAAAAGATGCACTCAAAAAAGGAGAACTTTTTACTTGTGATGTTCCTG
>JALXCZ010000036.1 GCA_026990595.1 Sulfurovum sp. | reverse complement strand
CACCATGTACCAGTACCACATCAGGTTGATACTCAGTTAAAACCTCTTTCATACCAAGCAGAATATTACTTGTTACATCATAAAGATCCTGTCCGGGTTTCATAATATTGAGGTCATAATCCGGAGTGATATCAAAGATCTGCAGTACTTGATCCAACATCTCTCGATGCTGTGCTGTGACACATACCTTGGCTTCTATCTTTTGCGAATATTTTTGAAATGCAAGAATAAGAGGTGCCATTTTAATAGCTTCAGGTCTTGTCCCAAATACGAGTAATACTTTTTTCATGTTCTATCCTTATGATAGAAATAGGTTTTAAAGTTACCAATATAATAAAAAAGAAAATTGTTGTTGGAAGAATATCTCTTTGTATATAAAATTTTAATTGGAGAGAAAAGAGTTCTACCAAACATTTTTCATTACGTTGACTCCTTTTCTTTGTTCTATCTTAAATAGATTATATATCAGAATGTATTTGCTTAAGTTGAATTTTTTCTTAAACCATATATACATCATTTTGATGCATACACAAGTATCTTAATGTAAAAAGTGTCTTACAGTGGTAAAATAAAGCGAAATCCCGTGCTCATTGGCAGCTTCAATCACTTCATCATCTCTAATGCTTCCACCAGGCTCAATGATGGCTTTTACACCAGCCTCAGCTGCGGCATCGATACTGTCACGGAATGGGAAGAAGGCTTCCGATGCCATGGCTGCTCCACTTACATCTAGTCCCATCTCTTTTGCTTTTTTAAGCGCACATTGTGCAGCATCTACACGGCTTGTCATACCCATACCTACAGCAACCATGGCAGAGTCTTTGACGTACACTACACAGTTAGATTTCGTAAGACCTGCTACTTTCCATGCGATCTCCAGGTCTTTCATCTCCTGCTCTGAGGCAGTCAATTCTGACTTTCTATGGGCATTATGTACTTCATTGTCACAAATACAGTCAGAATTTTGGTAAACAAACCCACCATCTACATGCTTGAAGTCATGAGAATCTTTGGACATGACCAACTTCTTGCCACCTTGGGAGAAAAGTTTAAGACGTTTTTTCTTCTCAAATACTTCTAACGCTTCAGGCGTAAAGTCTGCTGCCATCACTACTTCCAAGAAGATTTCATTCATCTTTTCAGCAAGAGGTGCATCTACCACACCATTCACTGCTACAACACCACCAAAGGCAGAAATAGGGTCACATTTAAGTGCTTCTACATAACTCTCAATCAACGTATCTCTCAATGCAAATCCACAAGGGTTACCATGTTTTACAATACAGACGGCATTTTCATCACCAAAGCTTGAAGCTATTTTAAGGGCACCATTGACATCGTTGATGTTGTTAAATGACGCTTCACCTTTGACTTGTTTGAAGTGGTTAGTGAAATGATTATCAAACTCATACAATGCACCATCCTGATGAGGATTCTCTCCATAACGTGTTTGGAAAACTTTTTTACCGGTAATGAACTGATACTCCCCAAATCCTTTATTAAATCTGACATTCATATAATTTGCGATCATACTATCGTATGCCGCAGTATGCTCAAATGCCTTGATCATAAGTCCACGTCTAAACTCTAAAGAATTTGCTTTAGATTCTAAAGCACCGAGTACATTTTCATAATCATTAACGTCAGTCACAATAAGCACATCATTAAAATTCTTTGCAGCACTTCGAACCATTGTTGGTCCACCGATGTCGATATTTTCAATAATTTCATCAAAATCTTCTGTACGCTCTATGGTCTCTTTGAACGGATAGAGGTTCACACACACAAGGTCAATCCCCTTTACGCCAAGCTCTTTGGCCTGTGCCACATGTGCCGCATCGCCTCTTTTATGAAGGATCCCCCCATGCACATAAGGATTCAGTGTTTTCACACGTCCTTCAAAACACTCCGGAAATTTGGTTACTTCATCGATCTCGACAACCTTAACACCTGCTCCATTTAATTTTTTGTAGGTTCCCCCTGTAGAGATGATCTCCCAACCTAACTTATCCAACCCTCTGGCAAACTCAACAATCCCCGTTTTATCACTTACGCTTAATAGTGCTCTCATTTTCCCTCTTTATAATATGAATTTAAAGGTGCATTAGCAAACGCACCCTAGCCTAAAATTTTGTGTTACTTTTGCTCTACTTTTTTCTAAAAAAATAGAAACAAACTCCAAACTAAAATAGAAATATAAAGTTTCTACAGATCCTGCTCGATCGTACGGGCAAAGGTATTGAAGTAAATATCTTTTACTTTTTCTAAAGAAAGTTCAACATCATTCACCTTTACTTTATCTCCGCCGACTTTACCGATAATATCTACTTTTACACCAAGATCCATCGCCATTTTTGCAAATATTTCGATATCTTCTTTGGATACCTCTACCAAAGCCCTACTTTGTGATTCATCAAAGATATCTCTGCTGTTTTCCATACGAATACCACAAACCACACCTTTACCTGAAACTGCCGCCATTTTAGAGAGTGCTATTGCGATACCCCCTACATTCACATCTTTGGCAGACTTAAGCAGTCCTTTTTTATTGGCTTCTATCACAAGTTCCCAAAGTCTGAGTTCTGCCGAATAATCGAAACTTGGCAAAGTCCCTGTTGTTTCGTTAAAAAGTTCTTTAATGTAGAGTGATCCACCAAACTCACCTCTGGTTTCACCTAAAAGAAGTACATGAGACTCCTCTTCCTGAAAACAACTTGGCAATACTTTGTTTGCATTATCATTCAGTCCAACCATAGCAATAGCCGGTGTAGGAAATACAGAAACACCGTTCGTTTCATTATAAAGCGAGACGTTTCCACTTACCACAGGTGTATTAAGCTCAAGACATGCCTCTTTGATCCCTTCACAGCCTTGCGCGAACTGCCACATCACTTCAGGATTTTCAGGATTACCATAGTTAAGGCAGTCTGTAATAGAAAGTGGTCTCGCCCCTGACATTGCCACATTACGTCCAGACTCAACAACAGCTAAAGCTGCACCTTTCTTGGGATCAATATAACAGTAACGTGGATTACAATCTGAACTCATTGCCAGAGCCCTTCCATTCTCTTTTACACGAATACATGAAGCATCAAGACTTCCCGGATGTTTTGTTGTGTTGGTCTGTACCATAGAGTCATACTGGTTATAGACCCATGCTTTATCCACCACTTCAAGAGAGGCGAGCAGTTTTTCATACGCTTCCTGATCTGCTACTTTGGCATAATCATTTACATGTTTAGCATTGACTGTATCAAGATATTTCGGTCTTGCCGTCGGTCTATCCAGGATCGGGGCTTCTTCACTTACCGGAGCGATCGGCATATCACAGACTTGTTCTCCATGCCAGAAAAGTTCCATTCTCTTTGTATCTGTTACTTCACCGATGACGGCAACATCCAGCTCCCATTTTTCAAAAATATCAATGATCGCCTGTTCAGATCCCTTTTTAGCACAAATAAGCATACGCTCTTGAGATTCAGAAAGCATAAAGTCATACGGCGTCATCCCCTCTTCACGTGCAGGTACTTTGTCAAGATGCATAATGAGTCCTGCACCCGTTTTACCTGCCATCTCAAAGGCAGAGGAGGTAAGCCCTGCAGCTCCCATATCCTGAATACCTACAACATGGTCTGTTTTAAAGAGTTCAAGACAGGCTTCAAGCAGTAATTTTTCTGTAAAGGGGTCACCCACCTGTACTGTCGGACGCAATGACTTTGACTCTTCGGTAAAGGAGTCTGAAGACATAACTGCTCCACCAAGTCCATCACGTCCTGTTTTTGAACCGACATACATGACTGGGTTGCCGATACCTGATGCTACACCTAAAAATATCTCATCTGATTTTACAAGTCCCAAAGAGAAAGCATTCACAAGAATATTCCCATTATAGCTCTCATCAAAACTCACTTCACCACCAATGGTAGGCACCCCCATACAGTTACCATAACTTCCAATACCGTCAACCACACCACGCACCAAGTGTCTTTGATATTTGGCATTTTCACTCTCACCGCGTACACGACCAAAACGCAAAGCATTGAGGTTTGCCACAGGTCTTGCACCCATAGTAAAGATATCACGAAGGATCCCTCCTACACCTGTCGCAGCTCCCTGAAACGGCTCAATAAATGATGGGTGGTTATGACTCTCCATCTTAAAGACTGCTGCCATACCCTCACCGATATCGATAACTCCGGCATTCTCACCCGGTCCTTGTATGACCCATGGCGCTTTGGTAGGAAAACCGTTAAGGTATTTTTTACTTGATTTGTAAGAGCAGTGCTCAGACCACATGGCTGAAAAAATACCGATCTCTACAATGTTTGGATGTCTGCCATCCAAAATACGTAAAATATCTTGATACTCCTCTTTGCTTAGCTTATGATTCTTTAGCACTTCATCTAGATTTTCTACAGGTTGTGACATAAAATGTGTCCTTTTTTAGGAGGTAAAATAAGGGTTATATTTTACTGAAAAAGTGTTAAGATACTGTTTAGATAACTCTTTACAATTTAGTGGTATGATTCTAATAGAATTTTAAAAGGCGGAACTAATGGACAAAATATTACAAATGTTAAAACTCCAACAGGAACTCAATGATGCCACTAACGGTACAGGTTGGGAAAAAGGTATGACCAAAAACGGAAAACTGATTGACTGGAAGCGTTGTACCTACCTGGAGTGTGCAGAACTTATAGAGTCTTATCCTTGGAAGCATTGGAAGAATATTGATGCTCAGCCTGATTATGAGAATATCAAGATAGAAGCTGTGGATATCTGGCACTTTATTATGTCTCAAGGACTTGAAGAATATAAAATGCAAAATCTTGGAACTATAGAAGATCTAGCAAGCAACATAAACAGGCTCACTAATTTTCAGGCTTTTAACAAACAGTTAACACCAACAAGTAAAAACAATTATGAACAGATCGAAACAGTGGAGATCCTAATGAAAGCTCTCTTCTGTGATGAGTCTACAGAGAAACTGATGGAGGCATTTCTAAATGTTGCCATGCAGTCAGGTCTTAATTTAGACAGTCTTTATAAGCTTTATGTCGGTAAAAACATCCTCAATCAATTTAGACAGGACCATGGATATAAAAAAGGCACTTATATTAAAATATGGAACGGCAAAGAAGACAATGTAACGATGCAAAGCATTCTGGAAGAAAATGAGGAGATCACACCTACTCTGCTTTACACTAAACTCGAAGCTGCCTATCCGAAAGGATAAGCCTTAGGGCACTTTTAGTCCACCATTCTACTTAGATCTTTTTGTACCACCTGATTCCCTGTAACACTTACCTGGGTAGCAATTCGTATACTTTTAGGAGAACTGTATCCGCACTCTGTACCGCATGTTACCGTGCCAATAAGATAGTATTTTCCGGAGGGAACACCGTAAAATGCAAAATTTCCATTGCTGTCTGCTGCAGTGAATCTTAAATAGTTAAAGAGTCTGGGATCTGCTTTTTCCATTTTATAACCGCCAATATAACTCTCTTTATACCATTGGTCAGAATAGCTCGTCACTGGATTTAAGTAAAGTCTTGTACCACTTCCAGGTATTCTTTTTTCATAGGCATCTTTTACATAGATAGTACCTTTAACTGTTCCTTTTCCTGTTCTTGGCAAACGGTTATACTCTTCTGCAGGAAAAGTGATACGCTCCATTCTTTGTTCAGGCATCTCTTCTGTAATCACAGTCTCTGTCTCTGTTAAATTCTCATCAAGATCAGAGGTATCAATATTTTCTGATATATTGCTCTGTCCCCCCCATGTATTATTTTGAGATTGCTGGATATCGGGTTGAGAGATCACCAATTCTCTTTGAACACAGCCCGTAAAGAGAAAAAGCATAATAAAAAAAGTCATGAATAATGGGATTTTCTTAGTCATATAAATAATTCCTTCTGTTTAATGATTGGACAATTATACACTATTAACATTTATTTTTATGTTTACGATGTGCTAAAAAATTTTCAAGGTGTCCTTTAGCTTCATTGTCTCCGGAAAAGGCAGCTTTCTGATACCAAAATGCCGCTTTTTCACAATTTTTCTGTACCATATCACCTTTTTGATAGTGTCGGGCAAGGTTTTGTTGTGCTTTGACTTCACCCTCTTTTGCAAAACGGTGAAGGTTCTTTACTTTTCTTTTTTCACCACGGTAATACTTTATCGTATTGAAAATAAACCAGACAGTAAATATTAAAAGTATGACAATGGCATAGAGTTCAATATCATTTAGACTTATCATACTATTTCCTATTTTCCTAAACAAAACTCACCGAACATTTTATCGAGTATTTCTTCACTGTCATATGGTTTGGAAATAGAGGATATCGCTTTAACTGCTTCTTGCAAATGATAGGAGAAGAACTCCAATTCACCTTCAAGAAGTGGTACCTTTGCCTCAAGTATAGCATTTTTTGCCACTTCCACTGCTTCGATCTGCCTTGCAGAGATAAGCATGAGTTCTTCTCCCTCCCCTATACTGTCTAACAGTTCTTCCATACGCTGTGTGAGTCTTTCAAACCCTTTTTTTGCACTGACTTCTATAGGGTTAAATTTCTCCAATTTTTCCTTATCTAACTTGCATTCAAGATCAGTTTTATTTATAGCAACAATACAGTGCTTATCTTTGTATTTCTGAACAATAGAGAGGATATTCTCATCCTCATCATCAAAAACTACAGAAGCGTCAAAAAGAGCGATGATAATATCTGCCTCTTCTACCGAAGAGATAGAACGCTCAATACCTATCTTTTCAATCGTATCTTCTGAATTGCGTATACCGGCAGTATCAACCAAACGTATGATATGAGATCCTATACGTACCTGCTCTTCAATCGTATCTCTTGTTGTTCCTGCTATATCACTGACAATAGCTCGTTCATAAGAGAGCAAGGCATTAAGCAGAGAACTTTTCCCGACATTGGGTTTTCCGATGATCGCTACTTTAAATCCCTCGATCAATCCTCTTCGACGATGAGAAGCATCTACAATCTTTTCTATTTTAATGGTCAATCCATCGAGTTGATGGAGAATATTCTGCATAATATCATTAGGAATATCTTCTTCAGCATAATCGATCATCACTTCAGAATATGCCAAGGATTTTAAAAGTGCATCCCTACTCTCATCTACGAAATTTTTCAATTCACCTTTTAATTGTCTTGCCAGAATCTTTGCTGCATCTACACTTTTTGCTTCAATTAGTTTAGAAATTGCTTCTGCTTCAGTCAAATCTATTTTACCGTTTAAAAATGCACGTTTTGAAAATTCTCCCGGCTGGGCAAGCCTTATTCCGTAAGAAGTAATGGTATCAAGTATCTCCTGAGCCACGATCATACCACCATGACACTGAAACTCAACAATCTCTTCACCTGTAAAACTATGTGGTGCTGAAAAATAGATCATGATCGCTTGATCTATAAGAATATCTCTTGCATTATACAAAGAAGTTAAATGGGCATATCTTGGAGTAATATTTTGAAGTTTTGATATTTTTTTAGCAACAAAGAGTGCTGCCTCCCCACTTACTCTTATAATAGAGATAGAAGAGACACCATGTGCTGTAGCAATCGCTGCGATTGAGTTATGCATGGCTCTTGTTATTGAATTCATTGATGACAACAAACTTATTGCCCTCTTTGCCTGTTTTTACTGCAACATATTTGTCAGGAAATGCTTCACGAAGCTGTTCGAGTGCAATTTGTACCAAAATACCGTCAAGAGAGCGGGTTTTTCCTTTTCCGTATTTTTCAACATTCTCAATCACTGGTTTAATATAATTGCGTATCATATCTTGCTGGGAAGTAAGGAACTCTGCAATTTCCAACTTAATGAAAAGTTCATACTTTGTATGTAACCAGTTGAACAGCATATAAGAGAGGGCATTATAACGATACCCCTCTTTACCGATGAGCAGTGCAGCATCTTCCCCGTCAATGAAGATCAGTGCAGTATTGTCTCTCACATCCACTTCAACAATATCAATCTCAAAACAAGCATGTGAAAGCATCTCTTTGAGCTGATCTTCAATGAGATGTGCCAACTCGTCATAAATTACACTTTCTTCTTCATTCTTCTCTTCTTCGGACAACTCATTCTCTAAAACTTCATCTTCTTCAACTACTCTATCGGCTTCAAAAAAACTGTCCAACACAACATCTTTTTTATTTGGAGTTTCTTTTATCGTTGTCGTTTCTGTTTCTTTCTTGATCGTCTCACTTTTTACAGTTTCTATGATCTCCGAAGCAATACTTTCTTCTACTGAAACTTTTTCCTTGTGTTTTGAAAGAGAAGTCTTCTTAGACGTAGCTACGATAATAGCACTCCTCTTTAAAAATCCCAAGATGCCTTTTGATGGATGTTGCACAACTTCACATTGAAGTTCAGAAATAGAACATTCTAACACCTGAGCAGCTTTTTGATACGCTTCTTCAAGTGTCGGTGCTTCAACCTTTTTCATTCACTATCCTTTTTTATGGTGTTCTGCTACAGCTTGGGCTTTATGCTTGGCATATGCCTTATTAATCACATACTGCTGACCTATTGTAAAAGTATTGTTTACTACCCAGTAAAGTACCAAGCCTGAAGGGAAAGGCATAATAATAAACATCAGTGCCATACCAACAGGGAACCATTTAAATATCTTTTCCTGAAGAGGATCAGTAAAGTTGTTGGGTGTAATTCTTTGCTGGAACCACATAGATGCACCCATGAGTACCGGAAGAATATAGTAAGGATCGGCCACTGCAAGATTTTCTATCCAACCATGTATCCAGTGTGCACCTTGCAATTCATCGGCATTTAAGAGTACACGATAAAGCGCAAAAAAGACGGGGATCTGCAAGATCATAGGCAAACATCCACCCATAGGATTTGCACCGTTCTTTTTATACATCTCCATCATCTTCATATTCATTTTTGCCGGATCATCTTTATACTTTGCTTTGAATTCTTTCATTTTGGGGGCAAGATCTTTAAGCTTCTGCATAGACATCATACCTTTATAGGAAAGAGGGAAAAGGATCAGTTTTACAAGCAAAGTAAACAGTACAATCGCCCATCCCCAGTTACCCACTAAATTTTCTATCCATAATAATACTTTATAAAAAGGTCTTGAAAGAAATGTAAAGAAACCAAATTCAATCGTATCTGTCAGTTCAGGATTAATAGATTTAAGTATTTTATATTCTTTTGGACCTATATATCCACCAAGGTGAAGATTTTGGCTTCCCTCTACAAAAATAAGAGGATTATCATCTTTCTCTTTGATGATAGATACGTTCATACCCTTTTTAAAATTATAGAATGTAGAAGCTACATATCTGTCAAATGCTGAAGCGATCACAACATCTTTAAAGGACTCATCCCCTTTTGCTTTTTTATCTTCGATAATGGTCATCACACCATCTTTTCCTTTGACTAAAGCTCCACGTACCAATAAATAACGAGAATTGTCTGCCATAGGTCTATGTCCGGGAGTAACAAAATAGGGAACAGAAGAAGAGGTAGAAATATCTATACTGTAGGCACCATTGGACTGTACAGTGATCTTTTTAGTAAGCGTAACCGAAGAGAGTTTTTGTGTTAAAGTAATCGTTTTAGGTGCAGATGTTACATCTACCCTGCTATTTCCACTATAGCTATACGGTGTCTTAAAAGCTTCTTCGTTCAGTTTGGCATCCGAGAATCTTATCTCTAAAGGTTTAACTTCCTGAGGATTCAATATTTTAAGGTCTTTCCCATCTTTTTGATATTTATTCTCTAAAAGTTCAAATTGCGAAATACGTCCAAATGCATCTATACTCATTTTAAATGTTTTGGAATTGACCGTAACCAACAATGGATCAGTTGATGTTTTACTTACCGGTGCATTACTTTCTTTTTGTTCTGCAGTAGATAGCGTATTTGGTGCTGGATTATCAGATGTTGATACTTTAGTATCTGCTGTCTGTTCTATTGGTTGCGTTACTTTTTTCGGAGGGAAAAAATAGCTATATCCTACAAATACAAAAAAAGAGAGTGCAAGTGCAAGAAGAAGTCGTTTGTTTAAATCTTGTTGTTCCAAAATTATACCTTTTGTCAATTTAGTCGATAGTATAGTGTGATATGGGTTAAATTATGTTAATACAGAACACTTTTTAAGTGCATGGAGGTAGGTTTTACGAATCTCTAAAAAGCTTTTATCCAAAAGAGCAGGTTTTGCAACCAGTACATATGAGCCTCTTGACAAGAGATCGATATTTTCAATAAAATGTGCTCTTAGCAAACGCTTTGCCCTGTTTCGATGCACTGCATTTCCTATTTTTTTACTGGCAACAAAGCCTACTTTATAGTTATCCGTATTTTTATAGAAGAGTACAAAGTAAGGTGTATGCCATGTTTTTGAAGAGTGGTGATACACTCCATTAAACTCTTTACCGGTTTTGATTCTGGTAAAATGCCTAATTTTGCTAATAGTCTTATCTCACTTATACTGCTAGTCTTTTTCTACCTTTAGCACGTCTTGCAGAAATTACTTTTCTACCGTTTTTAGTTTTCATTCTTGTTCTAAAACCATGTGTTCTTTTTCTTGGTGTGTTATGTGGTTGGTATGTTCTTTTCATTCTGAATTATCCTTCATCTGTTTTACTTAAACGTATTGTCTAAAGTATTATTTGGACGCGATTTTACCTAAAGCTCGCTTAAAGCATACTAAGAAGTACTCTTATTTTAATGCAGGCTATGAAAAATGATCTCACCTTCCCGCTCTTCATTCACCGCTTTCATATATGTTTCGATCAGCTTGAATACTACCTCTTTTATTTCATACTTTGGTGAACATACTTCAATTTCCACAGAATAGATATTTGTAGCATTTTGCGTTTCCAAAGTACGATAAAATCTCTCTGCAAATCTATATCCGCCGTCAATTTTTGTCTCCTGACAGATAAGTGCATAGAGATTATTTTTTTTGTCTATTTCAAAAAGAAGATCGGTATCACGTTTCTCTGCTTCTAAAAGAATCTCAAGTTCTATCTCTTCTGCAGATAATAACATCAAAACAAGTGGTCTCTCATTTTCCCGTTTCATAAGATAATAAAGTAACTCCAGCGGCTTTTCCAATTTATTTAAAACCAATAATGCCAACTTTATATTCGATTCATCAAAACGCAAATTCTTTTTACGTCTTCGTCTCTCCGGTTGAGCCATATTTCTTCCTTATAAAAATACTTTTTTTAATAATTTATTTTGTTTATTATAACAAAAAATTTTGTTATAATCCCATATGAATATAGTAACTGACACTACCTTACCTTCTCCTTGCTGGCTGCTGGAAGAATCACTTCTTATTAAAAATCTTGAATTGATCAAAACGATCAAAGAGCAAAGCGGTGCAAAAGTACTCTTGGCTCTTAAAGGCTATGCCTTATGGAAAAGTTTTGATACTATCAAACCCTATTTGAACGGATGCTGTACAAGCGGTCTTAATGAAGCTAAACTTGCCCATGAAACATTTGGCAAAGAAGTACATACCTACTCTCCTGCTTTTAAAGAAGAGGAGATCGAAGAGATAGCCAAACTTTCCCACCACCTGGTCTTCAATACACCTGCACAATTCAAATATTTTTCCAAAAAAGCAAAAGAAATTAACCCCGGACTCTCTCTTGGATTAAGAGTCAATCCTGAATACTCCGAAGCCCCTAAAGAAATTTACAACCCCTGTGGTATCAACTCACGTTTGGGCACAACACTGGAAAATTTTGATGACACACTCATAGAAGAACTTGACGGACTTCACTTTCATGCGCTCTGCGAACAGGATAGCAATGCTTTGGAAGATGTACTGAATAATTTTGAAGACAAATTTGGTAAATACATTCCAAATATGAAATGGATCAACTTTGGTGGAGGACATCACATTACCAGAAAAGGGTATGATGTAGAAAAACTCATACAGCTCATACAAAACTTTAAAACAAAATACAATGTGGAAGTTTACCTTGAACCCGGAGAAGCTATAGGCTGGCAGACGGGTACACTTGTAACAACGGTACTTGATATTGTCTATAACGGTATAAATATTGCCATTTTGGACACTTCTGCTGAAGCCCATATGCCTGATACGATCATCATGCCCTACCGTGCAGAAGTAAGAGATGCAGGAAAAGCCGGAGAAAAGGCATATACTTACAGATTGGCAGGTAATACTTGTCTGGCAGGAGACATCATGGGGGACTATAGTTTTGACAAACCGCTTCAACCAGAAGACAGGGTCATCTTTGAAGATCAGATGCACTACACTATGGTTAAAGCCACCACCTTCAACGGTATTAAGCTGCCAAGTATCGCTATACGACGGCTAGATGGCCATATTGAAGTGATACGTGAATTTGGGTATAAAGATTTCAAAGAGAGACTCTCTTAGAAATCATTTTTATAAATAATGTCATATGATTGGGATTTCTGACTTGCACTGATCGTACTCTCCGTATGTTTTCCATGCTGATAAATAAGTTTTGCTTCAGGTATCGTACCATTAATATAAATAATAGTTATTTTATTGGTCAGTTTCTTACCTACCTCTACACTACCGTCTGCACCAAGAACAAGATGGTCAAGCTTTATTCCCATATCTGAAAGTGCTGATTTTGCCATAGCACCACCCATCATCTTCATCATTTCATCTCCACTGTGTGTATCTCCTCCCTCTTCTGAATCAAAAAGGATCACGGAAAGTATTTTTTCTTTGGTCAGAGAAGGAGTTGAAGAAAAATTAATATTTGGGGCTTCAGGAGTACCCGAAATAGCAATAGTAATAAGATGTTTAATAGATTTGTATTTTACTTTGATATCCAACTGAGGTTTATTGGGGTCACCCGTAAAATAGACAAAACTTTTTTCAAGCACAAATTTTTTATTTTGAAAGATATAACTACCGCCTTTTAACAATTCAACTGATCCTACTACCAATAACGGTCCATGCTGCACTTTATTGATACTCAAACCTGCTTTTGCTTTAATATGAATAGGACCCTGTTTATAGACTAATGGTTCTTTTGTCTCTATTTGAATATTGGTACTTAGATTATCCATAAAGGGGCTTGCTTTCTTTTTCTTCATCTCTTGAATAATGACAATATCACTGTCAGACGCAAAACTTTTTTGACTAAGGTCATATTTTATATTTCCACCCAAAAGTGTTATTTTTCCATTGATCGTTGTATTATTTCCGTCCAATAGTGCTTTAATGTCTATCTTGGTATCTATATCTGCATATTCATGGTGCATAGGCAGTTTTTTACTTTGCGTTGTTATACTTCCCTGCTTCGTCTTTAGATTATAGTCACCTGCAATATGAAGTGCATCATTCAACCATAAGGGATTGATCCTTATCCTATCACCGTCTATTTGTATTTGTGATGCTTTATTTGAGAAAAATTTTTCTTTATTGTAAGTCAGTGTATAGGAGTTTAGTATAATGTTGGACTGGTCTAGCGTACCGCTTAATTTAATATTCTTGATCACATATTTTGCTTTACGACCTGGTTTATAGACAATTTCAGGGGAAGAGAGTAAGAATTTAATACGTTTAAGATCTGTAATCACTGCACTTATAGCTGCAGAGCCTTCAATTGGTGGGAATGCTTCAAATGTATAAAGGCTGCTTATACTTTTATTCAAAGATTTCATCGAACTGATCTTAGTATCGATTTTTAGACTTTTCTTAACGATACCACTGATGTTCGTTACAAGTCCAGCCAATTTTACTTTACCGTCTATTCTCCCATTGTTTAAAAAATATTGAATATCTGCATTCAACTGTTTTGAACTTAACTGAAGCGATACACTTTTCTCAGCCATTTCAATTCTTGTATCCAATGGTGCCAATGCATCCCATTTTACTTCTTTGTTAAAAGATCTTAATAGTGAATCTTTCGGTATGACCGTTTTTGCTTTCAGTATCATTGTTTTATCATATAACAGATCTGCATCCATATTAGCTATATTTGAACTGATCTTTATTTGCGCTTTTAGCGGAGTGATATTTTCAAAATCTACAGGAGCATCCACCACAGCATTGACTTTTGTATCTTTAAGTTTTGGGGGAAGATCAAGCATTTCATTGAGCATTAAAGGAGTGGTCGTTTCCAAATGTAATTGTCCCTTTTTGAGATCAGAAGAATCAAAATGACCTTTAAGTTGATCTGAGGAGAGAATGGTTTTCAAACTTTTTGTATTACCACTATACCTGATAAGCAGATGTTGTAGTGGTTTAGTAAGCTTTATATCTATACCACTAAGTTTTTTTACTTTGACTTCTCCTTTATAACTGATTGTATCATCCATTAAAAAATCATTGGATAATACAATATTTTTTGCATAGGGAGTAGTCACAGTTGCTTGAGAATCTGCTTTCAGTCTATGTTTTAGCAAATCATATACCACATGAGAATTAAGATTGTCTATATCGACATTAAATTCACCTTTTTTGTTTTTAAGTATATGCTTTGCTTTGGCTTTTACATCAGCAACAATACGTTCTTTGGATGCATTGAGATCAACTACTATATCTCCTATAGCCTCTTTACGCACCGGTAATTCATAGAGTTCAAAAAGATGTTTATTGGGAACAAGGTGTACCTTACCCGATAAATGGTTATTCTGTACTTTTCCTCCAAATGATACATTACTTAAGTTTGTCGTACCGTTAAGATCAAGCACCGCATTGTTTAATAAAAGTTTTTCTACATCAAAATGTATCTCTTTTGCATTCACTATCAATTTTTTCAATTTAACCGGTTCATATTCAGCAGGTAAAAAATCAGCATGAAGTTGTTTTATAACTACAGTTTTAGGAATAAGGGCATTAGACTCATCTTGCGTTGTTGTCGTATTACTTTCATTGGAGTCACTTACAATTAAATGCTGCAGTGCCAGGATATCTATATTTTTTAATCCAAGGTATTTGAAAATTACTTTATCCTCTGTTAATGTCATTTGAAGTCTAATATCCGTAACGTTACTATCTGTGCGTAATGCAAAATTTCCTATATTTAAACTGTTTTTTTCATTTGCAACTATTTTTTCTGTATCTACTCTCAAATCATTTAATGTCACATTAAACTGTTTTATTTGCATAGACTTATAGACTCTTGGTTGTAATGAACCTTCAAAATGTTTTAAAGTAATGATCCTGGGAATAAGTGGATTGAGCGATGTATCACTCACATCATTTCCATTATTTATTTCTTTAGTTCTTTTTGCATGAGTAAATTTTGCAATGATACTTTCCAGCATTTGAGAATTCAATGATTTTATAGAGAGTGCATGGATATTAAGTTTATTCTCTTTCATACTTCCTTTAAAGGAGAATTTTGTTAAATTTGAATCAATATCCAAAAGCATCTCTTTCACTGCTACTTTTCCATTTTTAAAATAGGTCATATCATTTGCGGTTAACATAGTCTTATAGAAGGTAATCCCTTCTTCTTTAAAAGGGTTCAAAGAGATAGAGATATTATCTACACCTACATCGAAACTAAAAGGTTCAGAACTGTTATTATCAGATCCGTCCACAGTAAAAGAAGCAACAAGTGATTTGATCACATCAATATCTGCATTTTCTATTTTGATCTTATCAATAGAGATCTTTTTTTGAAGCAGACTGATCGGATCCCACTTGTAGATAATATTATTCGCAATAATTTTATTATCATATTTGAGCTTATCTATTTTAATACCGGTAAATACATTACCTGATATATGTTCGTAACTTAGATTGTAGTCAGGAGCAAATCTTTTGGCTATTTTATCTATAACGATAGATGAGTTCACTGCTGATACTACCGCTACAATAAAAAGAATCAAAAGTATCATAAAAGCATAAAATATTTTTTTCAAAATGACTGTCCTATTTGAAACGAGATACCATACTGTGAAGTATCATGTATATTCCACCCTACATCTAGTTTAAATGGTCCTATAGGTGTCATATATCTCACTCCTAAACCGGCTGTATTGATGTATTCTCCGCTAAAATCATAACTTTTATCAGTAAGCATGGTGTTGTCGGTAAAAATAGCACCATAAAGGTTACCCCAAATAGGATAATCTGCTTCAAAAGAGAAATTTAACATACTTGATCCTCCTTGTATACTATCAGCTGTAGGAGAGAGGATCACCCCTATTTCATTATATCCATAAGCACGGTTAAAGTAGGATCCCCCGGCAAAAAGCAGTTTTGATTCAGGTACTTCATTTTTGGTTTGATCTACTACACCGAACTTTGCAACACCCGCAAGTGTCAAATCCCCGAAAGTATGTATCAGCCTGCCTTCCAAAAGTGTTTTAACATAGGCACTGGCCTTTGCATTATAGGGAATACCATACTCCATATAGGCTGAAAGATAATATCCGTATCTTGGATTTAACTTTGAATCTCTTGCATCATAGACGGCATTTATATAAGGATAAAAGAGGGTAAAGGTTCCCTCTTTCACTGCCTGTTTCAATACTTGATTGTTTTCCAGATTGTCCAAAAGAGATATCTCGATATTTTCCAATCCCAAACCAGCTCTTAAATTCAATCTTCCTTCATTATGTTCCAGATACAATTTTCCAAATGTTTTTTTCTCTTTAAATCCTGTATATTCAAGGTTTGAATACCCTATCTGTGCTCCAAAATCAATACCGTAATCAAATAATGTAAATAACAATGGTTTAAAAAAATCCAAAGTAAGCAACTGCTCTTTTTGTGACCATGAAGCCTTGAGCGTAATCTTTTTTGCATTACCTAAAAAATTTCTTTTTGTAATCAGACCATGTACTCTGGCACCTACAAATGTGTCATATCCGGCACCTACTTCATAATGATAAGGCTTGCTTAATTCTTTGACTGTAATATCTATGGGTACATTATTATAAAATTTACGATCTGTACTGATCATTACACTGTCAAATGCATCCAATCCATAGACTTTATTATAACTTTCTTTAATCTTTTTAGGATCAAATTTTTCACCCTTTTTTGCTACAACCCTTGATATAATGATCTTCTTTTCAATACTTTCAAGACCTTTTATATTTGTCTCTCCAAATCTACATATATCACCTTTGGTAAGCAAATATCTTAATGCTACTGTATGTTTTTCAAGATCAACATAGGCTTTTGTATCCAGATCATAACTGCAATATCCTTTCTGCAATAATGAATTAATGATATTACTTTTAACTTTTATAAAATCTTTGGCTCTGAATATTTGACCTTTTTTCAACGTAATCAGAGGCACAAGATCATAATCACTACTCACATTGATATCAGATATTCTTACCGGTTTATTCTCTTTAATATTTACTGTAACCGTTGTATTGCTTTCTCTGATTCCAAAATGTGCATCATAAAAACCTTCTGAATCATAAAAATTTTCCAAAGACATTTTTAAAGTGGGAAGTAGTTTATCCTCGATCTTTGGCATATCTTTTTTCCAAAATTGAAAAAAGCTTTTTGTTTTTACTCCCAAAGCATCCTGCAGTACAGACTCATCAAAATAGTGTTGCCCTTCAAAATGGATCTCATGTGTAGGAAGTATAACCTCTTCAGCCATACTAACAAGAGAAGCAGAAAAAAACAGTAGAAAAAAAACAATAATTTTATAATACATCTTCATCATACTCCTAAAAGAGTTATTCTATCAAAAATGCTATAACATCATACTGTTTACAATTTTTTGATATGATAACATATCTATTTTTCAGGGGACGATATTGAAAACTGCCACTATAACAGTATTGATTATACTCACATCAATTTTTATTGTTTTATTCGATAATTTTTCATTTTTTCAACATGTACTGGAAGTTTATCCTTTCAATTTGGCAAATAGTGCTTTCATACTCTCTTTAGGTGTATTACTTTATGCTTTGATTGTTATTCTTCTTACCCTTGTTTCTTCACGATATATACTTAAACCTATTATTATTATTTCTCTTATATTGGCTGCATTTATTGCCTACTTTATGCAGAGCTATAATATAGTTATAGACAAAACAATGATAGCAAATATTTTACAGACTGATATTAATGAAAGTGGAGACCTCATTAGTTTTAAACTCCTAATTTATGTTGTATTTCTTGGTCTTCTTCCCTCTTATATTGTCTATAAAACACCTTTGATATATAGATCATTTAAGACAGAATTATTTAGCAGAATAAAACTTTTCATTATACATCTTCTGCTTATTCTTGTAATACTGTTTAGTTTTTCCAAATTTTATGCTTCCTTTTTTAGAGAACATAGAATTTTACGTCTCTATACCAATCCTGTTACTGCGGTTTACAACCTTGTATCTTATAGCTATGGTCAATTTAAAGATAAAAATATTCCAATGAAAAAGATCGGTCTTGATGCCAGAGAAATTAAAAAAGACAATAAAAGGAAAATAGTCATTATGGTTGTAGGTGAAGCTGCCCGTAGTGACCATTTTTCACTTAACGGCTACAAAAAAAAGACTAATCCTCTTCTTGAAAAAGAACAAATTATTAATTTCCCTCAAATGTACTCCTGTGGAACTGCTACAGCCATTTCTGTACCTTGTATGTTTTCCATGTATAACAGAGTGGATTATGATTCCTCCAAAGGTCATCACACTTATAGTGTACTTGATGTGCTCTCCCATGCAGGTATACAAATACTATGGAGAGACAACAATTCTGACTCTAAAGGTGTTGCATTGCGTGTATCTCACGAGAACTACAAATCCCCTAAATTGAATACAGTATGTGATACTGAATGCAGAGATATAGGGATGCTCAAAGGGCTAAAAAAAGTCATTTCTAAAAGCAATAAAGATATTTTAATTGTACTTCATCAAATGGGAAATCATGGTCCGGAGTATTTTAAACGTTACCCTAAAAGATTTGAAAAATTCACACCGGTATGCAAAACCAATCAACTTGAAGAATGTACAAAAGAAGAGATAAACAATGCGTACGACAATGCCCTTCTCTACACAGACTATTTCCTTGCACATGTCATTGATTTTCTTAAAACATATGATAAAACAGCCCAAACTGCCATGATATATATGGCTGACCATGGAGAATCTTTAGGAGAAAATGGTATTTATCTTCATGGTCTCCCCTATTTCATAGCACCAGAAGCTCAAAAACATATAGGATCCATTATATGGTTTGGAGAAAATTTCCCGACAGACAGAGAAAAAATCAAAAAGTTGTCTAAACAAAAATATAGTCAGGATAATCTTTTTTCAACATTGCTTGGCGTGTTTAACGTACAAACAAAAGTATATAAGAAAAAGATGGATATTTTAGCCCAATAGATCTCTTACACTTTTAAGAGGATTCTTACCCTCTTCTATCATTGCATAGACTTCTTGGGCAATAGGTAGATAAATATCTTTATCCTGTGCTATTTTATGCAATGCCTTTGCCGTAGGTACACCTTCTGCTACTTCACCTAATGCTTCAAGAATGGTATGCATGGACTTTCCTTTAGCCAATCCCAAACCTACTCTGTAGTTTCTTGAGAGTGTAGAACTTGCCGTTAGAAAAAGATCTCCGGCACCGCCCAATGAAAGAAATGTTTCATTCTTTGCACCAAATGCTTCACCAAAACGTGTCATCTCTACCAAACCTCTTGAAATAAGTGCTGCCCGAGCATTGTTCCCCAACCCCAGACCATCACAGACACCTCCGGCAATGGCTATGACATTTTTGTATGCACCTGCTACTTCAGCCCCAACTACATCATCACTCACATACCCTTTAATAAAATCAGGTAAAGCATCTGCATACGTTTGTGCCAGTTCCAAATTATCAGAACTGATCATCAATGCTGTAGGAAGAGACTGTTGTACCTCTGCAGCAAAGGAAGGTCCTGAGATAAAAGCAAGCCTGTCAGCAGAAACAAACTCACCATATACTTCATTAAGAAATGCTCCTGTACTTGTCTCGATTCCTTTAGCCGCCACAAGAATATTCTGTCCCTTGTCAACAAAATGTTCTTCCATCCAACTACGTACAAATTGGGCAGGAATAGCCATAATAAGATATTTATACTGTAATGCCTCTTCCATCGGTACAAAGTTTGGAATATCTTTCGTACTGCGGGAAGAGATCACCACTTCATTCTTCTGTGAATAAGCATGATACAATGCTTTACCCCACTTTCCTGCTCCAATTATTGCTAACTTCATAGACTGCTCTTCCTTTTTTTTATCTCTTCATAAAACATATCGAGTTTCTCTTTTGAACCAATACATACAATCGTATCTCCACTGTCAAGTTTATGCTCTATCCCGGCGGTTACAAACACAAAAGTATGTCCCATCTCCTCATCGATCATACCGACAAGCAATACACCGTAGTTTGAAAAATTAACATCATCTGCCATTTTTCCATCAAGAAAAGAGCCTTCAGGAATAAGCATTTCTTTAAAGGTAATGCCGTCACGGTTACTTACAAATCCTTCAAGGAGTCTTGTTGCAACCGGTCTGTCTAAAATATTATAGATCTTATTGGCACTTACTTCATACATATCTATGACTTTATCGGCTCCTGCCATCTTTAGCTTTTTGGTTACGTTTAGAGAATCTGAGATAGAAAGTATATAAGAGTCTTTAAAAAGCGATCGCAAAGAGAGTGTCAAAAATACATTCAAGTGCTCATCATCCATTACACAGACCAACTGCTCAAAAGAGGGGAGAACCACATTTTTCAATTCACTGTCTTTTGTCACATCGATCAAAAATACATTTTCAAAATCATCCGCTTTTGCATCCTTATAAAAATTTTTATCTGACTCAATGATTGTAATATCAAACCCGTCAGTCATAAGACCCTGCGCAATAAATTTTCCATGGTTGCCATAACCAAAGATCGCTATCTTATTTTTTGACACTGATATCTCCTTCATGCATAGACTTAAAGTACTCCAAACTGATCTTCCTTCCCATCACAAGCAAAATATCATACGGCTGTATCTGTTCATCCGATGGTGGGTTAAAAATAAATTCTCCCTCTCTTTGTATACCTATAAAAAGAAGTTTACTACTCTTGAAATCAAGCTCTTTTATCTGCTTTTCTACCATACCATGTGAATGGTGTACATGGATCTCATCAATATTTGCTATACTTTTGCCTGTCAGAATAGCATGAATAGCTTTATACATTGTTGGTTGAGTGATCGCAGTATAAATCATCGTATTTGCCACTATATTAGGCATCAATATCTCATCTGCTCCTGCATGTTTAAATTTATCTATTGTCTCTGGGTCATTCACTCTTGCAATCACTTTTATTTTTCGGGAAATACTCTTGGCATTAAGTGTAATATAGATATTTTCAACATCACTGGAAGTAAGGCAAAGAATAGTAATATCGGCATATTGGCTGTCAAATTTACTAAGTGTTTCAAAACTGCTTGCATTTTCGTGTATAGCAACATAGCCATCTTTTTTTGCTTTTTCTACACGTTCCTTGTCATTATCCATGATGACATAATGCTCAATATGCTTTCGATTTTGTCTGAAAAACATTTTGCTTAGTTGTCCATATCCACAGATAATGAGGAATGATCTGTTTTTATTGATCTGCTCAATAATACGATATTCTTTAAGTTCATTAAGTCTCTCTGAAAATGCAGAAACAATCACTGATGTTACAAATGATATCATAGCGATACCACTGACAATGATCAAAATAGATATCCCTCTACCCACATCCGTTACCGGTGAGATATCCCCATATCCCACTGTGGATATAGTTACAATCGCCCAGTAGATTCCGTCAAAAAGCGTATGGATCTTTGGATTTTTATCTGCTTCCAAAATATAGATAGCAATCCCTGATGTAAATACAATGAACAAAAGTAGAAAAAGAAGTGTAAGGAGTTCAAATTTTTTATTGACAAGCACATCAACAAACTGATTAATGCTTTTGGTATATCTTAGCAATTTAAAGACTCTAAACAAAATGAACACACGCAAAACCCTTAAAGGTCGGTATGCAGGAAGAATTGCCAACAGATCAACAATAGCTGACGGCGTTAACATATATTTCATTTTTGCATAGAGTCCTGTTTTTATCACCCTCCAAAGATTGAAATCTTTTAACAGGAACTTAGAGTCATTGTACTCTTTAATGATCATTTCAGAAAGATCATTATGCACCCACAAGCGCAATATATACTCTATTGCAAAAATAATGGAAACAAAATAGATATCATAATTATCCAACCATATCGGCACAGGATTTTTAACCTCATAGATCAAGATCAGTACAGAAGATATAACAAGAAAGATAATTGTAAGATCAAAATAGCGTTTATAAATATTATTTGCATCAAAAAGCAGATCTCTGGCAAACTGTTTGTATGTTTTATATTTTTTTGAATGATGAAGGAAGAGTGCCAACGACAACAGTTTATCTTTCATCTGATCTTCCTCTCTTTTTTAAGCTACAAGAGTCTCTGTTTAAGTAACTCGTTTACTTTTCCAGGGTTTGCAGACCCTTTCGATGCTTTCATTGTCTGTCCTACAAAAAAACCAAAAAGCTTGTCTTTACCTGATTTGTATTGTTCTACTTTATCTTGGTTGTTAGCAAGTATTTCATCAATAATCGCTAAAATAGCACCATCATCACTAACTTGGGCAAGTCCAAGTTCATCAATAAGTGCTTCTATATCACGTCTCTCATTTTCCATCATGTAATCAAGTATCTCTTTCCCACCTTTTCCTGAAATAGTATCATCAGAAATTTTAGCAACAAGTGTACCCAATGTTTTTGCATCAATAGGTGAATTTTCTATACTAAAACCTGCTTTGTTCAAACGTCCAAGCAACTCGGAAGTAAGCCAAACCACTGCTATCTTTGCTACAGCACCCTGCTCCAGCATCTCTTCAAAGTAGCATGCCATCTCTTTGTCAGAGGTAATTACAAGCGCATCATACATCTTGATCCCTAGCTCTTCGGTATAACGTTTTACTTTTGCATCAGGAAGCTCCGGCATGATTTTAGCTTCATCTATCATCTCTTGTGTCACTACCAGTGGACGCAGATCCGGGTCTGGGAAGTAACGGTAGTCCGCTGCTTCCTCTTTTCCTCTCATTGAACGTGTCTCGGCACTCTCTGCATCCCAAAGACGTGTCTCTTGACATATCTCTTGCTCATAGACACCATCTTCATACGCCTCAGTCTGGCGTTGCACTTCATAGGCTATAGCAGCTGCTACAAAACGGAAAGAGTTAATGTTTTTTATCTCTACCCTTGTCCCAAATGCTTCCTGCCCTTTGGGACGAATAGAGACATTCACATCACATCTGAATGATCCCTCTTGCATGTTCGCATCAGAGATGTCCAGGTAACGTACGGTTGAGTGTAGTTTTTTGAGGTATGCTACAGCTTCATCTGAGCTTCTCATGTCTGGTTCTGATACAATCTCGAGCAGTGGTGTTCCTGCACGGTTCAAGTCTACTTTTGAGTGGTCACCCTCATGCATGTTTTTACCCGCATCTGCTTCAAGATGTGCTTGAGTCATTCCAATACGCTTAGTGCTTCCATCCGGAAGGTCTATCATTACCTCACCTTTTTGGACAATCGCTTTGGTAAACTGTGTAATTTGATACGCAGAGGGACTATCCGGATAGAAATATGACTTTCTATCGAAGTTGGAAGTATGATTTACATTTGCATTAATGGCATACCCAAGTCTCATCGCTTTAACCGCTGCTTCTTTATTCACCACCGGCAAAGCACCGGGAAGTGCCAAACAGGTAGGACAGGTATTTTGATTTTGGTGCTCTGCAAAAGAGGTAGGACAAGCGCAGAAAAGTTTGGTTTTAGTATTGAGTTGTACGTGGACTTCAAGACCGATAACGGTTTCAAACATGCTAGTATTCCTTGTAAAATAATTAAGTAGATTATAGCGTTTTGGTACTATAAAGGAGTTTAGGCAAAATAACGAATGGAAGCAAACCCCGCTGCTCCTGCTTCTTGACAAGATACTATTTGTTTTTTCGTCAAAATACCTCCCAATGCAAGCACAGGTATATTCACTTGAAGAATTGCTTTGTGCAAGCCCTTCAGTCCAACGGCTTTTCCTTTATTGGGTGTATGGAACACAGGGCTGTAGGTCGCCATATCTGCACCTGATATTTCTGCTTCTTTAAGCTCCTTTAGTGAATGTGTACTTACTACAACAAAAAGACCTCTAGCTTTTGCTTCTGAGATCATATGCAACTGTGTAGATGCCAGATGTACACCATCCGATCCTATGGATTTGGCTAATTCATAATCACCGTGAATCATTATTTTATCAAAAGGATATGTCTTGGCTGCCTCTACAAAATCAACAGCATCCACTGCATAGTTTGAATTGGATTTATCCCGATAAACGATCATGGATGCTTGCTTTGAAAATTTTTCCAACTCAGTATTCAAACAGGTAAAATCTAAAGTGGAAGAATCTGTAATAGCATAAGAGAGCATTTAAGAATTTTGTTCTTTTTGTGTTACCAGCTGTTGAAGCAATTTAGTCTGTTTTTTAAGTTCTTCCTGCTGTTCTTTATTTGTAATGATATGTTCAAGTAATACTATGCCTATCAAACCCGGCAGCATACCGATGAAAGCAGAAACAAGTGCAAAAAAGAAACCAATATGGTAAAAAGAGAGAAAAGAAGAGACAGCGCCGATGAGCACAGCTGCCCATGCAACGCCTAAAAGAAAACTGATAACGAAACCGAGTGATCTATCATCCAGTCTCATTAGTTATCTATACGGCACCCATTGTATCGGCTACAGGATTCGGTGCTTTTTCATGCTCTTCATCAATCGCAACTGCACCTGCAAGGTATACATAAATAAGGATCATAAATACGAATGTTTGTAATAATGCAGAGAATGTAAGCAACAAATATGCCGGAAGCGGCGCAATAAATGGTACAAGCATAAGAAGTACCCATAAGAAAAGATCATCCCCTTTGATGTTACCAAACAAACGGAAGCTGAGAGAGATGATCCTTGAGATATGAGATACGATTTCGATAGGGAACATGAGTGGAGCAAGTAGTTTAACCGGACCGGCAAAATGTGCAAAATAATGTACGACACCGTTTTTCTTGATACCTTCATAGTTGTAGTAAAAAAATACCATCAATGCCAAAGGCAGTGTAACATTAATATTTGAAGTCGGTGACTCAAACCCAGGGATGATACCGATGACATTTGCTACAAAGATAAATAGACCGACAGCGGCAACAAGCGGAAGATACTTTCTAGCGAGTTCTTCACCGATCACATCTTTTCCCATAGCGATCACACCACCAAGGTAAGACTCCATAACATTTTGCGTACCGCTTGGCACTGCTCTAAGACTTTTCGTTGCCATTTTTGCGACAAGCAGTACAATGACTGCCACTAAAAGCAAATGGGCGACAAGTACCACTGAATGGTTGTGCTCTCCGAAAATACCACCAAGGTAAGTAAATACACCTTCCATAAAACATCCTCATATTTAATATTTGCCTGTATTTTACTAAAAATGTGCTAAATCGTCGGTTAAAACAGTTTTTTAATATCTACTTTTTCCTGCCCCAGACGATAAAGTGCGAAATCATACTTGATTGGATCATTGCTGTCCCATTTTTTAAACTGTTCAGTCAGCTCGATAACAGCTTTCATATCATAACTTTTGCGTTTTAAAAGTCCCAGTTTTTGTGACATTTTAAATGTATGTGTATCAAGAGGTATAAGAAGATGTCTGCTGTGTATCTTGGACCATAATCCCATATCCAGTTCATCTTTACGTACCATCCAACGTAAAAACATCATATACCGTTTATATGTCCCTGCACTGTTTATTTTTTTTGGTATGGAGCCTGTAAGAAAATTATACCCCTGTGTTTTATGCGGATGAACCTTTTTCAAAGTATCTATAAATATCCATAAACCATCTAAAATATTTTCTTCTTTTCGGTAACCTTTATAAAAAATATTTTCTATACTATCAATTTCTTTTAAACGTTTAAGTGCAATAAAAAATGCTATCACATCTTCACTTTTTTGGAAACGATAATAATAAGATGAAAGTTCTTTTTGTATATTTTTTTCACTGCTATCAAGTAATGAGAAATCCAAACTATCCAGAAATCTAACGATCACCCCTGCATTTCCATAGGCAAACAATGCACACATCAGAGCAATTGTTTCATCTTTGTATTTAGAAGCTATAAAAAGAGGATCAGGCTTGTCATAAGAGAGTTCAAGGCTACTGTTTCTGGCTTGAACTTCCTTATCTAAAAGGGTTTTTATATCTAGAAGAGACATCGCCTAAAAGGTAAAATGTTCACCAAGATAATGTTTACGAACATTCTTATCGTTTGCGATCTCTTCACTGGTTCCGCTTGCCATCATCTCACCTGAACGCATCACATACGCCCTGTCACAAATACCCAATGTCTCACGAACATTGTGGTCTGTGATCAAGATACCCATATCCAGTTCAACAAGTTGTTTAATGATATTCTGGATATCAATCACAGCAATAGGATCAACCCCGGCAAAAGGCTCATCAAGAAGCAGGAATTTCGGTTCACCTACCAAGGCTCTGGCTATCTCTACTCTTCTTCTCTCTCCCCCGCTTAGACGTATCCCTATACGTGCTCGTATTGGTTCAATATTGAAGATTTCCAGTAGTTTTTCTATACGCGGCTGTACTGTCTCTTGTGGTAAATTCAGTGCTTCAGCAGCGATCAGAAGATTCTCCTCTACAGTGAGGTCTTTAAAAATACTTGACTCTTGGGGAAGATACCCTATACCCATCTGTGCACGTCTGCTCAGCGGTAATTTGCTCACATCTTCACCATCTAAAAAAACCTCTCCGCTTGTTGTATCTGTCAAGCCACATACCATATAGAACGAGGTAGTCTTTCCTGCCCCGTTTGGTCCAAGAAGCCCTACGATCTCTTTGCTTTTTACTTCCAGGGAAACATTATGTACGATATTGGTCTTTTTAATGGTCTTAGAGAGATGCTTGGCTTCAAGTGTGTGCATTAGATTTTTATCCTGTAGTTTCTAACATTATTATGTGGTTCGATTTCTATAATAGCAACATTATAGCCAACCCCTTCTAAAAAGGCTTTAAGTGTATCACTTCCCCATTCAATCATATGCCATCCCTCTTTTTCAAACTCTTCAAAGAGGCCCATCTGCATGAACTCATCATACTCTAAACGGTAAAGGTCATAGTGGTAAAGATTATATCCATCTTTACATTTATAACATTGCTGCAGTGAAAAAGTAGGAGAAGTCACTTCCCCCTCTATTCCTTTTGCTTTAGCGATAGCTTGGGTCAAAGTTGTTTTTCCTGCAGCCAGATCTCCACGGAGAAATACAATGGCATTTTGGGGTAAAACCTCATCAAGGTATGTAACAACTTTATCTAATTCGTGTAATGAAGCTGTGATTTCCATATATCTCCGTAGGTCGGGGTGCCCTCACCCCGACATTTATTTGCATAAAATAATATTTTAATTGTTTGAATATGTGTCGGGGTGAGGGCACCCCGACCTACATTTACACCAATTTTTGACTTACATCAGCTATTTTATTTAAATGTTCTCTGGCTTTCCCACTCTCAAGCCCCTCTTTTGCCATTTCTACAGCTTCTTCTATATCACGGACATTGCCGTCCACAAAAAGTGCAAAAGCAGCATTCAGTATCACAATATCTCTCTTAGCTCCACGCTCTTCACCTGAAAAGATATCTCTTGTTATATGTGCATTAAATAGTGCATCACCACCTAAGATAGCCTCTTTGGGTGCCCGTTTAAAACCAATCGCTTCAGGGTTAATCTCAGCTTCTGAAATACGTCCTGCTTCCACATAGGCAAAGGAGGTATTTGTAGCTAAAGAGATCTCATCCATACCGTCATGGGAGCTTACCACATATGCTCTTTTAGTATCAAGCTCAAGCAGTGCTTCAGCCATACGTTTAATGTATGCCGGATCAAATACACCCAAAAGATATTTTCTTGCACCTGCAGGGTTGGTCAATGGTCCCAAAATATTGAAGATCGTCCTGTGATCTATGGATTTTCGAATAGGCATAATATGCTTCATGGCAGGATGATGGTTCATAGCAAAAATAAAAGTAAACCCTGTCTCTTCAAGCATCTTGATCTGATTTTCTACTGAAAGATTCAGATTGATCCCCAAAGCTTCAAGCACATCGGCAGAACCGGAGTTTGAGGTAATGCTTCTGTTTCCATGTTTGGCAACCACACATCCAAGAGAGGCCAATAGAAGTGAAACCGTTGTAGAGATGTTGAATGAACCACTTTTATCCCCTCCTGTTCCCACAACATCGATCGCTTTTTCTCTCAAGTCATTTGAAAGAGGCAGTTTCACCGAGTGCTCCCGCATCACAGATGCTGCAGCAGCAATATCTGATCCGGTCTCTCCTTTTTCATAAAGGTCTATAAGAAATTGACGTGCTTCCTCTGTAGGCATTTCGTTGTTAAACAGTTTTTCAAATTGGGTCTTTATATCCATTTAAAGCTCCTTTACGAACTCTTCTTTTTGAGATTTTGGAATCGTCTTGGTCTTAGGAATTTGCAATACATCATAGGACTTCGCACCTTTAAGATATTCTATCGTAACTTTATCTCCAACTTTCAGATCTTTGGATGCTTTTGCTTTCATATCATTCACAAATACAACACCGGACTTTAACATATCTGTAGCAATCGTACGACGTTTTACCACATTGACAGCTGAGAGCCATTTATCTACACGCATTAGATTCCTTTTATTGGTGTTGTAGGGGTACAACACCCTACATTATCATTCTTTTTCCGTAGGGTGTTGTCCCATGACAACACCTTTAAAAGCTATTGTTTAAACATCTCCTCAGCCAATTTTGCTTCCATGACACCCTTCATAGTAAGCCCACCTTCTTCAGAGATATACTGTTCGCTTTTAAGCATTTTAAAAACAGCCTTACACTCTTTCATATCAAACATACCTGTATCTACAAGCATTTTTTGTATATCTTTGAGTGTCTCATCCGGCTCTTTTTTCATAAGTGCCAAAAGACAAACACGTTCTACAACATTTTCTTCATTCATTGACTAATGTAAATCCTCATTTAATTTCACTTCTCTTGTACTTCTTCTGGCAATGATCTCACCTGTAAGAGAGTTCTGTCTGAAGTGGATACCGTTAAGACCCTGCAGTTCTTCACCTTTAAAGGTTGTTTTGTTATCAAGTGTGGACTCAGGGTTTGCAGCTTTTATCTTCTCCAACTCTTCAGGAGCGATCTTGATCTTCGTACCTGCCAAAATGGTAATTCCTGCATCTACGATACATGCATCACCAAGAGGAAGACCGGTGACTGAGTTGGCACCAAGCAGTGTATTCTCACCGATACTGATAGGGTTACCATCCGTTCCGGAGAGTACACCAAGAATACTTGCCCCGCCACCTACATCTGAGCCTGCACCTACGATTGCAGAACTGGAAATTCTACCTTCTACCATCACCGGTCCAAGAGTACCAGCATTAAAGTTGATGTATGAGGCACCAGGCATCACTGTGGTTCCTGCAGCAAGCTGTGCACCCATTCTTACTTTGGATGCTTCAAGAATACGTGTATTGTCTGCAGGAATCACATGCTGCAGGAATCTTGGGAATTTATCTACAGAATCTACCACAGGGTAAGTACCATTCAGTTTCATCTCTATTTCATTCTCTCTGAGATAGTCAAGCTCATACGGTGTATTCCCTACCCATGCGACATTAGATAAAATACCAAATGCACCATTGAGGTTTACTTTTCTGAGTTCAGCTTTACCTAGAGAAAGTGCGTAAAGTTTTAAATACACTGCCTCCACAGACGCTGGATTTACATCTTCAAACAGGAATACAATCCTGAAATCTTTACCGATATCTTCCATCACTGCAAGTGTTTTGATCACCTGTACGTTCTTATGTGCATCACCTGTTGCTTCTGCAAGGTATGGTGCAAAGGCTGCCATAGCATTTTCTACAAAGTTGTCATTGATCGTTGCAACGAACTCAGAACCGGAAAAATCAACCTTGCACTTTGCTTCCTGAAGTGCTTTGATGAAAACTGCCGCAGACCCGAAATTCTCTTTCCAGTTAATAAGCCCAAAATTTGCCTGAAGTACTTTCTCCGCATTTTTCTGCCCTCTGTCTACTCTTGCAATAGCAAATGCCATTGGCTCTCTGTAACCTTTCTGTGCAGTAACCTCTGCTACCAGTTTTTTAAACGCATCTGTTGATGCTACTGTTTCAATTGCCATAAAAATCTCCTAAAAATAATTAGAGATATTATACTTTTTTTAATTTAATAGTAAGATAGAGAGGGTACAATTCGCCTATGAAGAAATATTTACGGGGACATACCAAACAGTACTTTTCACTGTCAGTGATAGCGATGTATTCAACATTACACAGGTTGAGCCGATGTGACAGCAACTATCAGTACCATGACCATGCCTTCAAAATAGAAGAGTATAAAACTTCACCTCCTGCATTAACACTATAACTTTATTTCTCGTTCCCACGGTCTCCGTGGGAATGCATACGGCACTATAAATTACATCCAAATTCAATTCCACCGTTAAGTGGTAATAAAAACACAATTTACTCATTTTGCATCTAGCAATGGGTAGGCATTATTTTAAAATTTAAATATGCATTCCCACGCAAAGCATGGGAACGAGTAAAAACCTACAAAAAATAAGGAAAAACAAAATGAAAATTAAACCACTCTGCCTAATTACAGCTACACTGCTTTTAACAAACAGCACTTTTGCAGATGAAACCTTAGAGCCGATCACGGTTATCTCTACAAATAAAACCCCTCAATCCATTAAAGACACTACTTCACAAGTAACAGTGATCACAGCTGAAGAGATAGAAGAGAATGGCTATCAGACTGTTTCTCAGGCTATCAGTACAGTAGCCGGTATCTCGGTAAACCATGCCGGTGGCTTAGGACAAAGTACCTCTTTCTTTGTCAGAGGAGCTGACTCAGGGAAAGTACTTGTCCTTTTAGACGGCATGCGTTTAAATGATCCAAGCACAACCAATGGTACAGCCCTTCTTGAAAGTCTTACAACAAGCAACATCGAACGCATTGAGATTATCAAAGGCGGCAGCAGCAGTATTTGGGGTTCCAATGCCAGTGCAGGGGTGATCAACATCATCACAAAAGGAGCAAAAGACGGACTACACGGTTCACTCGCATTGCGTTACGGCTCTTATACAACAAAAGGTGCTGATGCAGACCTTATGTATAAAGATGAGAAGATTACAGCACAGGTCATAGCTTCTTATTTGAAAACAAACGGTTTTTCTGCACTGACACCAAGATCGGCAGAAGATGACGGATATGAAAATAAAAATTACACTATAAAACTTGGATATGCTTTCGATACCTATAACAAGATAGATATTCATTACAATCGTATCAAGACCAAAACAGAGTATGATGACAGTTTTTCTGCACGACATGCTAACGATGACTACTCTCATGCAACATCTGACCAAAGCAATATTGCATTGGATTATTATTTTACTCTTGATAATTACAGTACTATTTTACATGCCAGTAAAGGGAAATATAACAGAGACTATTACACAACAGGATTCTATGGTGACGGACATAATGTTTACAAAGCAACATTAAAAGAGTATACATTTATCAATGCATATTCTTATACAAACGGTAAAGCTGTACTTGGTTTAGAGTATAAAGACATAGACGGATTTAACCAATATAATACCTTTCCTAAGAGTCAGGCAGACTACAGCAACAAAGCTGTTTACCTGTCAAATACCTACAATATCAATCATAATACACTTTTGGAAACCAATCTCAGATATGACAACTATAGTACATTTAACAACAAAGCAACCTATAAAATAGGTCTGAAGCATCATCATGATTTTCTGGAAGGATTTACCACTTCTGCAAATTATTATACATCCTATGATGCACCCAGCTCTTATCAATTGGCTAATACTATCTTTGGTACCTCACTTAAACCAAGTTATACCAAAGGGTTTGATATTTCCGCAGACTATAAAAAGCTTCTTTCTATAACTTACTTTAACAATAAAGTGGAAGATAGTATTGATTACGATATGACTAATTTTGGTTATTATAATGTGAGTGGAAAATCAAAATTTTCAGGTTTGGAACTCTCAGGAAGCTATGCTGTCGCATCATTAAACCTTAATCTCTCTGCAAATTATACACACCTCTTTAAATACAAAAAAGAAGATGGAACAAATCTTGTCAGACGTGCAAAAGACACTATTAATGCAGCAATAGATTATTATACAGATACCAATACACACTTTGGTATCAATGCCAAGTATATCGGTGATCGTGTAGATACAGACGGTGGCTATCCTGTTGCATCCAATGTTTCAACAGGAAACTATACGTTATGGAATCTTAATTTCGGTACAAAGATCATGAAAAATTTAGATGTATCCATTCATGCCAAAAATATTTTCGATAAAGAGTATCAATCTGTTTACGGATACGCAACTGAAGGCAGAGCGATCTACGCTAAGATCAAATACAGCTTTTAGGTATAATCACTTATGCTAACTCTACTTCCGGAATGGTTCATCAGATATAAATTTTTCAACTCCCTCTTTTTGGGATTGAGTGTAGGAGCCATCTTTACGCTGTATGCACCGCTTAAGCCTTCCGTCTATTCACTTGGCGGAGTAGTGCTTGCTTTAGGGATGCTTTTTATTGCAAGACTCTACCATACCATTCTCAATACCAAATGGTTTTTCAGGATCTCTCTTTTTGTAGAGATCATTCTGCTTTTGGCTATGCTCTATTTTCTTTCCTCTCCCTACACTTATCAAACAGCACTTATCATTTATATAGGATATCAGATCACCTTTGTTTTCGGCTCTTACCTTGTAAGGGCAGAAACACTGTTACTTAAAACAGATATACTCTTAACCAGACTTGATACGGTGAAACAATTAGGATACCTTTTAGGTATGGGTGTCTCCTATCTTTTCTATAAGATCATAGCACACTATGGTATTGTAAGTAATCAGAATCAAGTCTATTTTTTGCATTTTTTACTTGTTGGCATTGAGATCGTTGTAATACTATTAATTTTAAAAAGTTTTAAACGCGTACAGTAAAGGAAATTTCTAATATATAATAGCAATGATTAAGGTATTATATCTTACCATATCTACCAATATTACCGCACTAATCCCAAGGAATAATTTATGAGACACCTACTTCTAGCCCTACTTCTGATACACACAGCAAATGCGGGAGAAAAAGCAATGCAAAATACTTCTCTCTATCTTTCCATATTTTTTTTAATATTGTTTATAGTAAGTATTTATGCCTTTTATGTTAATAAGTGCAATCAGAAAAATATCCTGCTTCAGGAGAAAGAAAAAGAGATCATAGCATTGCATCAACGTCATGCAGAACAGGAAAAAGAGTATTTTACAAAAGAATCTGAAAGAGAGAAAGAAATACTTTCCCTGAACCATACTATTGAAAACATGGAACGAAAACTACAGGAAGGAACCAAAAATCAAGTTGTGGCGAAAATAGAATCCCTGCAAAAAAAGCGTCAGAACAAACAAAACCACACTTCAGATTCATAGGAGGTCAGTATGGCAGATACATTCACACAGCTTACACCGGTAGTTCCACAAGAAACTTCATCGAAAAGAGACAAAAATGATACTTCAGAACAAGCTAAAGTGCAGGTAGCCATAGCTCTTAGTGCACTTGATACACTTTATAAAGAAAATATAAGCGCATATGCTAAAGAACTTCATAACCATACACGTAAAATAGAAAATCTACATGCTCAGCTTCTACTACTTCATAAAGAAAAAGAGCCTCATGCCAATGCCTTGCTCTCAACAGAAAAAGAAGTGGACTATGCACTACGTCTTCTTGAAAGGCTTACAGAGGAATGGTGCCAAAAATCTATAGTGATCAGTGAGCTTGAAAGTGAACTTACCCACCTTGAACATACATCTAAAGAGCGTGAAAAAATACTTAAAAATAGAAATGAGATATTGAAAAAATTACAAATTGAAATTGAAGATATTGAATTGTCTTTACTTGAACATGAACTTCAAAAACAAAATATGCTACTTCTCCTGGAGCCAATTGAGCGTAAGATCACTACATTAGAACAATCTATAAAAAAGCTGGAATCGGAGAAACATTACATCGAATCATACCATCTTCATCAACTCTCACCAACTATTAAAAATTCCAAAACGACTTTAACATCATAGTATATATAATTTAAACATGAATCATATGGAAAAGGGAAGTAAGTAGTAAAGGGAAGCCCCTTTACTTATAAAAATTAATGCGCCAAAGACTTGATCGCCTCTTTTGCTGCTGCTTTTTTAAGAGGATTTGAGCCAACTGCTTTTTGGGCAGCCATATCAACAGCTTTGTCTTTGAGAGATGGCTCTTTTGTTTTGGTAGCACCTTTGACAACTTTGTCTACAACACCTGAACTACCCTCTGCATCACCCTGCATCACTTTATCTGCTACTGCACCTTTTACTTTATCAGCCATACTGGGCTCACCTACTACCTTGTCAGCTACTTTTTTGGCTACTGCCTGTTTTACGGGGTCATCGCCTGCAACCTTCTTGATCACTGTCTCTTTCACTTGTGCTTTAGCTTTGGAAACTGCTACGTCTTTTACTATACCTGTTGCCATATCGGCAAAAAGTGCTGAAGCTGCCACCATTGAAATTAATATTATTTTATTCATTCTATTTTCCTTTTTTATAAATGAGCTTTATTATATTGTTATCACATTAACAAAGCATTAATCATGATAATCAACAATCCCATATTCATCACCGTAATACTCTTTTGCAAATCGTTTTGCATCCAAATAGTCACGTGCATCTCCTTCTACATACACAGGTGTTCCTACTCTTGCCCATCGATACATTTTTTGTGCAAAACCGTTCTTAAGACGAATACATCCGTGTGAAGCAGGTCTGTTGGGTACATACCCCAGATGCATCGCAATACCACTATTTGTCAGACGCATCATATAGGGCATTTTTGCTCCACCATTTGGTTTTGGCCAGAGGTTTGAAACATGTTTACGTTTTTTTTGAAGTATCTTGAATTCACCGTTTGGAGTTTCTCTGCCTATTTTCCCCGATGAGATACGCCCTTCAAATACTATATACCCATCTTCTATCGCATAGGCTTTCTGCTCAGAGAGATCAACTACTATTTCCTGATATGCCCAAAGAGGTATTGATATAATCAATAACCCAAAAAGTATCCCTCTTATCTTATATCTCATAGTGTATTCTCCTAACTCTTTTTAAGTCTAACTTTTTTCTGTGAAGAAATTGTGCATCATTTCACAGTCGTCTCTATATAGGCACACCCTCTTGATGTAGCTGTCGCACCGGTTCCGGTGAGTGTACCTACATTTATCGTTACATCCGTACCGCTTATGCTGCCTGAGGTGTCAGAAATAGCCGCACAATCACAGACCGTCGCTATATCCTGAATGACTTTCCCCGATCTGACATACATTAGGTTGTCCTTCCCGTTGCCTGCAAGCGAATCATTTATCTTGACATTGTCTGCATTCCCCTCCCCTGTATTATCTACCGTAAAACAATAACGGATCGTGGCACCGGGAATACGTTTTGGATGTGTAGCATTTACTCCGTCTGCTGTAACGATAGAGGTTTTGGTGATGTGCATATCGGGCATGGCTGTGTTACTGAGAGTGATAGAATTGGTCTGTCCGGCATTGGTATTGGTATCTCGGGTAGGTATATAGTTTGTACAGTTTGTTGCTTTTTTACTTGCAACCGTTGTAGCAGAAAGTTCCCAGCATAGAGAAGTATCACTGTCATTTGCATTGGGAGTCAAGGCGATGGACTCACCTGTACCTGCCCCACTTAGTCGGCTATTTTCACCCCCACTCCAGTTTACCGTTACCCCAAGTTGGCTTGTAGATATGCTATCTACAGCTCCTCCACTCCCATAAGCCATGTAATCACTTGGAATAACACTGAGTGGCTGATTGTCCACAATGGTAATATCTGTATTTACGGGTCGATATAAAGAAACATCATCTCCCCCATTATTCAATATCTCTGAACGCCCTATATAAAAATGATGTACATTTCCAACAGTACTATCTGTACCACTGCCGATATGTAAAATCACATAATCGCCTGTACTGACTGTATGTTTTGGGAAACGGTAATGATGACTTGCTCCATCTTGATCTGTGAAAAGATAATTTTTCAGATCACCCCCTTGTGTCACATAAAACTCTACAAACTCATCATTGTTGCTGCCATTTGTTGTTTGCCGGTAAAGTACTTCATTTATCACCAGTTCTGCCGGTGTAACCGGATCATTCAGCATTACCCAATAGGCTACTTCTTCAGTCGTGTGGGTACGTGTAGTATCTCCTTGTACCGTTTCTTCATCAATCCCCATATCCAATGATGTACCAAACGGTGCTGCACCATAGAGGACTGCCCATCCTCCTTGTCCGCCATCTTCAGCTTCCTGATGCACAATGCCGTCCGTATATGCCTTATCCAGAGTATAACTGTAAGGTGGGTTGTTGCCAATACCCCGAATACTGTCTCCCCCATAGTTCACCGCCATAGAAAAGTCTTCCAGTTCATAGATCCCGGCTTCAGCTACAAAATAACCCAAAGTTTCATTATTACGGGTTTGCCCTATCTGTCCTACATGCTTTCCTACACATATTCTGTTATTACTTTGAAAGGGTCTTCTGTTTCTGTTTTGACAGTTAAAAGACCAAAAAATCGAAAATCTATGATCATTATAACTCATCACCTGACCAAGTACTGCGGGCTTTGTATAGGACTGTGTCACACTGCCCGTAACCTCTTCTGCTCTTGCTGCACTCCAGTTATTTGGGCTTGTATTTCCATTGGTATTATCTGAGAGTACCTTGTGTGCTTCGTATTTAAAGGGAATTGTATAGCTACCTTCATCTGAGATGATACAGTAGACATCCGTACTGTAACCGGGATCACTGTCATTTGGATGCTGAATTTTCACCTGAAAATTGCTGGAATTAATATTCCTGATGCGTACTACTGCTTCATTATCTGTTTTGTTTGCCAGAACATTGGTACATACTACTATGGCATCACTGTAACTGTTACCTAGATTGACCGTTTGCCAACTGTAACCAACTCCACTTATTCTCTGATATTCCAAGTCTGAGGTAATAACTTCTGCCTGAAGAAACAAGGAGAAGAAAGAAGCAATAAATAACCAAAATATTCCTCTCATAGCCATCTCACTTTATATCTACTTCAAAATACCCACACTCTTTAGAGTTGTCACTCACACTTCCATAGTCAAGCTTTACAGGATTTACTCCATCTGCAGTACCGTTTGCACCATTACTACTTGCAGAAGAAACACCTATACAGTCACAGTCCCCACTTTGTATCTGAAGATTCTTAATAGATGCTGCATCAAAATCACTTGATACAGTATCTTCTACTATTACATTATCCATAGTATCATCCGTAGTATTGTCTACCAATAAGGCATACCGTATAGTAGCTCCAGGAATTCTTTTTGGTTTTGTAGTACCATTAACAGGATCATTTATTACACAAGATGTTTTGGAAAGATCAGGAAGACAATGAAAAAAGCGGGAAGAGGGGACAATTTCCATACTGCCTCCCGGTCGTTTCCAGTAAAGATAGTAGTTGTCTCCACCATTTCGTTCTTCCTGATAGAAACGTATCTTATGCCATCCTGCCTGTGCATCTACATTGATCACATATTCTGCATGATTATGTTTTCCATGTCCTCCATACCATCCGGTAATAAGTTTATCATCAAGATAAACTTCTACAGCATCATCTCCATCTACCCCAAACTGGTAGATACCTGTATCCGGAAGATAAATATATCCATGAAATTTACTCCAATACTTATCATTATTCCCATATGGATTGCCACTTCCATTGATCTGATCTTGGTATCCGCTTCCAAATGGATTAGTATTGTTTTGTCTTAATGTAATAAATTCATATTCATCTTTTGGATGGGCATCATTCTGATGAAATGTCTGCATACCTATCTTGGGTACAGGTGTTTGACATGCCGGGCTTACAGGAGTCAAATGCCTATATGGACGATAGACGATATCCTTACCTTGATCAATATTAGAGGTGTTATATGTATTCTGATCATAATGGCTTGAATCTTCTTTGACACCTATCGTAGCAGAATTTCCATCCGCATCATTGTTGTTATCATCTTTATATCTATATTTAATTGTACCATCTTTATAGAGGGCAATTTGAAATGTATATTGTGAATTACTGTTACCATAGCGTGGTACTTCATTCCAATAGACAACAAAATGTTTACCATCTCCAGATCCTAAAGTATCATATTTTATTGTCTTTTTTGTACCGCTGGCACTTGGATAAAGATCATCCCAGTAAGGTACTATAGCATTATCGGGCGTACTTGAACTGTTTAACTGACGATTGGTGTAATCTGCTGCTGCAGATCGCTCACTGTCATTGTTGAAAGCACCACTTGTACGCAAATAAAGTATCCCATTAGATGAAATAATTATTTCATTGTAAGTGCTCCCATTAAAAGGAAAACTGAATCCTATAGGAACATGTTCGTCCAACGCATCATCATACACTCCACTTGAGCGATGATAATCACTATGAAATGCTGTGGATACATTTTCAAATCCGTTAGCATTACCACCTAAATCAGGGCCGATACTTTTTGCCAAATATTGCAATGGAGCTGCAGAAAGTAAAGAAGAAAATATTATTATAAAAAATATTATTTTACTTTTTTCTACCATGACATTAACCTAACCATATCTTTCAAACTCTTCTGATCGAACTTCATTTTAAACTGCAAATACGGTCCTTCTATGCGGTAGGTCTGCAAAGAGAAATCCCTGTCTTCAAAACCTTCCCAGTTATACCCCAGAGTAAGAAGCATATTTTCAAAAATGTTATATCCTGTATAGAGTCCAAAACCATAATCCCAGTTGTCTGCACTTTGTGCATAAAGAACAGATCCCTGTGCACCTATCATCCATTTTTCTGTCAGGTCATAACGGGTATCTATACCGAAAAGTTGTGTAATCCCGGTATGTTCATAAGACTCTACCGTATCTGCTACATACTTTATACCATGCTGGAACGAGATCTCAAAATCATTACTTGGTGTGTAGTTTAAATTGAGATTATTAATGATCTTTTCTGTTCTTATTCTTGTAGTCAGCCCTGTCGAATCACTTGTTTCAACTGTAGTATTATGGATATAGTCCAGCTTATCCAGCACTATCCAGTTTGTTTGTTGGGGTCTGTAGGCAAGAGAGAAGCGCAGATTCGCATCTTTTTGGCTTTTAAAATCATTATAGACTTTATTGTAGCCTGCACTTAATGCCAGTGCCAGTGCTTCATTTGCCTGGGTATAGATCCCTGCGGTGATATTATATTTATTTTCTTTCCCACCATTTCTGTATTCACCGTTGATCAGAGCCGTCCATGTGTCTGTATGATAATTGACCCCTAAACGGTAGGCATCGAATGTATCTTCTTCATCAGTGAGATTACCATCAAGAAGCTGACCTTTTTCATATCCTATATTAAAACTCCAGTTCTTGTTGAACTGATAGGTTTGCATCATACCCAGTGTATTGTAAATACGTGTGGTGTCATTGCTAAATTCACTGACGGTCGTATTTTCAAACGTCATACCAGACCAAGGTCTGTAACGCAGTCCTACACGTCCAAGCTCATGGTCATCCCGCCCTTTTGCCCATTCGTAATTGGCAAAAAGATTTACATTTGATGTCACGGCATAATCAACACCCACTGTTGTCTTGGTAGGGAAAAGCTTGTCTTCATCTTTTCCAAAAGAGTGATCATGAGTCACTGAAAGTTTCAACCTCTGATCAAAGAAAGCATAAGAAGCCCCCAGTAATATTTGGTGTACTGCTGCACTGTCTGTATTGTTTGCATATCTGTATCCCATATAGGCAGACCACAAAGTCTGATTCATCTGTACCCTTGTCTCAAATACATCCTGGTCTTTATCATTCAACAGATCCGTATCTCTATAGGCTGAAGCTTTAAGAAGAAGACGGTTTTCAAATGTTTTTGTGGCATCCAACCCGAACTTCCTTGTAGCACCCAGACTGGAACTTATCTGACCCAAGCCAAAAGCATCTTCCTGTTCACGGTAATACCCTCTGACATAGAGCCCGTTTGCGATATATTCTATTTCTGCCAGTTTCGCATCACCATAGGTCGTATTGCCGTCCTGTGTGGTTTTTGTTTTTGCATACTCAGCTTTCATCACTGTATGTGTGCCCACTTTAACAGTAGTATCTGCTCCGTAGAGTTCACTCTTCTTTTTTGCCGTATCTTCATAGATGTAGCTTCCGCCTACTTCCACTGCACCACCATGTACCTTTACAGCGGCTCTGCCGCCATAGGTATAATGTTTGCTCCCGTCACCTTCTGTCTCATAATCCACCACGATGAATCTGGGGTTGAAATTTTTATCATTACTGTAGATCGGCTCTTTGAAATAGAGTGTCCCCCTGTCATAGTCGATCTCATAATCTCTAAATCTCTGCAGACTTTTTTTCTCAATGATACGTTCATTATGATAACGGTCTCTAACCTCTATGGTTACAGATTCACTGTTACGCACAACAGGTTTGTTTTTAAGGTGGTAGAAACCAGAAGTTCCGTCCCCTCTTATCTCGTCTTTCATAAAAAGTTGGTCTGTATGTGCTGCAAAAGCATTGACCTCCAGATTCTCTCCATGGTATTCACTTTTGATCCCTGTCATACGTCGAGAATACTGTGAAAGTTCTGTGACAGTCATATCTGTATTAAAGTCACCCAAAAGTGCAGAAAAACGCTCTTTTTCTATTTTGAGATAGAGTTTTTTTCTCGAAGATGCTTCATAATTCTGTACTGAAGCGTCATTATAAAGCGTATAGTAGGTATTTGGGTCTATCTCATCAAAAAGTTTTGAATTTTTTGTATCTTTGCCACTATCGTATGCCATGGTAAGCAGCCACTCACCTTTAACGCGCCCTTTTGCAAAGAAAGAGACTCTACCCTGGGTAACAACTTTGTCTTCTGCATCGATGGATGCTAAAGATTCTTTATGTCCTTTGAGTGTATTGTAACCTACCGTACCCTCGGCAAATCCTACCATGATCCACTCACGAAGCTGCGGTTTCAGCCATGCACGGATGACTTCGTCTCTGTCTTGTATCTTAAAGTGCAGTGTTGCCGTACCCGACTGTGTTGTCGGTTGCAGTTTAATGTAGGCTATACCATCTGAATCGATGGTATATCTATTTTCACCTGCAGTGCTACCCAGAGGATCTTCCTGCAACTGATCCAGGGCAACCTGTGACTGATACGGACTCTCAATACTGAATGTCCCTGTGATCCCTGTACGAAGCGGATAACCGTCTGCATCTATGAATTTCACCGCAATGACCGGAGAATGTTTACCGTCTGCTACTGCGAATGAGTTTTTCTCCACATATTCTATTTTTGCAGGGGCAGTGGAAACATGCAAAGTGCGTCTTAACAGCTTCAGAAGTCTGTTCTGCTTATCCAATAAACGTACCGTGATGGTATTGGTCTGATCAAGCAGATCCACACCTTTGTAGGTATCTATCACTGTGGAGTTATTACTGTCTGTTACCCTGCCCTCATAGTTAAGCATACTGACTTTTTGCCCGTTCAACCATACTTCAGCTTTTTGATCTTTTTTGTGCACAACAGCTATACGTGTACTGGGAATGCTCGGTACAAATTTCTCAGGCGGCCAGAGTATCTCTGTTTTTCCTCTGAGGTTTCGTAAGTGTCCACGGTTATATTTAGGCATGTGCGGTAAAGATGTAGGTATTTTATAGTCATAGATATCTGCTATTTTACTTTCAACTTTCGTTGCATTGGCATCCTGTTTCACTTTAACGGTACGATCCAAGCAGAAATCCACTCTTTTGAGTGCACCTTTTCCCACATCTACGAACTGCGAAAAGGCGCGTCCTGCAAAACGTGCATGATGGGCATTATCTCCCATAACATAGCCGTTTGGCAGCATATCCTCATCTACCTGAACCACATGTGTACCTGCATCTACACCCTCTATATGGTATTTACCATTCCTGTCTGTCACAACATAGGTACCATTTTCCATATAAAGTCTTACATTGGCTACACCATGTCCTTTTTTATTCTTTTTATAAGCACATTCATACACTTGACCTATAATGATGCCTTTGCTTCGCATCAACTCTTCTTGTATGCGTGTTCTTGCCACTGCTTTGTTGGAACTGAACACACATCTGCGTGCAGCAAAATTTGGTATATTGATTATTTTGTCAGATCCATTAAGTATTTTCGCCATTGGCAGAGGACAGCCTGAATCATTGACCATGGCAACATTTGCTATTTCATGGTTATGTACTCCTGCACCTATTTGGGCTATAAAGGTGATCTTCACACTGCCGTTTGCAGGCAACACAGGAATGATGAAATAAAGATGCTTGCCATCTTTGGAGAGTGTCGGTGTAGTCTTTACCCCATCTATTTTCGCCGTACCACTTTTATATTTTAACCCAAGCGGCATATGGTCATCCACTTGCATATTTCTCAGTACAAAACTCTCATCATTGTGTACAGTTATGGTATAAAGTAGTATTTCGCCTACACTTGCAACCTCTTTATTGACCTGTTTTTCTATCCAGACTTTCAACTCTTTTTGCTGAGCAATAATGGCACTGTCCGTTCGTGCAGCAACCCCCTGGTCATCATATGCAACATCTATATGCTCATCTACTTCAACATGCAGTCTGCCGTCTCCATGGCTGCTACTGCTGTTGGTTAGTACAATATAACCGGTAAATATACCACTGTTGGGAGTTGTCTCTATGAGCCTTACGGTCTCACTATCGCCTGAAGGCGAAGTGATATTTACATCAATAGTATCGCGTACACTACTGTCAACATTCTGATCAGCATCTGTAACTTTAATAAGAGAGAGGTCATCTATATTATAGGCATTGGTATCTGTCATGCCTATAGGCACGGTGGTACTCAGCACTGTGCCGTTTGAAAGTGTGGGTGCCGGCATGGTGTGCCAACTGCCATCACTTCCCAGATAAGCACTTGCGCCCAGCATATGCGTCTGCTCCCCATGCGGATCAGCACTCAAGAACTCTATGGTCGCATCTGTTCCCTCAACGGTAAGATTCACTTCGTTTGAGGTACTGTTCTTGTCTATACTGTTGATGACATAGGTCGATGTTGCCGTGTTGGAGATGATATTTCCTACATTTGCACCCCATAAAACAGAAGAAAGGAGAAAGAGAGACAATAGCATACTGCGTAAATATGTTAATATTATCATCTATTTCTCCTTTCTTTTATTTTATTATTTTTATTAGACCCATTCCCATCATTTCGATGGGAATGAGATGTTAGTTCACTGTTGCTTCTATATAAGCACACTCTCTCTGTCCTGCATTTAGGGGTGTTACTGTAATCTCTACATTTGTTGCACCTGCTGCAACACCTGCGTCTGTACCATCAGCAGTACAGTCACAAGCATTTGTATTTGGCTGTACCGTGTAACCTGCTTTAACTACAGTTAAATCACTTTTATTATCCGCTGTAAAGTCATCTGCAATCTTCACATTATCTGCACTTGCTGAACCGTTGTTATCTACAACAAAACAGTAACGTACCGTTGCACCAGGTATTCTGTGTGGCTTTGCTGCTCCACCTGCAGCATGAACAGGATCTTCTGTAACAATAGATGTTTTCGCCAAACTTAAGTCAGCACTTACTACATGATAAGTTCCTCTATCTGAATAGTCACCATTATTAACAGCATCCGTTTCTCCTGCCCCATCAGCAAACACATCTTGAACAACTGCTGGATCATCTACATCATCATTTGCTTTTGTGCGATTATTGACTGTTGCAGTAAGAACAATAGTTCCGTTATCATCATTATGTACAGTTCCCTGTGCAGGAATATCACACTGTACAGTGACACTTGAATTGGTTTCAGCTGCAATAGTGATTGTTGTTGTAAAGTTAACAAATCCTGCTCCTGCATCGATCTGGCAATTGGTAGGATCAAACTGATCTCCAGAAGCGATATCGGCATAACTTAATGTATACTCTTCCTGGTCATTACCTTTATTGGCAATAGTAAAATGTAAATTTTGGTCTGTTGCACCTGGTGTTACATCTACTGTTTTTGCTGCATCTGTATTTGCTACCTCTACATCTATCTTTCTATCAACTTTAAATCCGGCATCACTTGCATCAACTGCTGTTTGATGAACAGCGTTTACGTCATAACTCAATGTTGCTGTATTGTTAATGTCCGTTCCCGGCGCAGTCATAGCCGCATTTGCCCCTATAAATCCAAACAGCATCACCGATGCTATTACCAAACTCTTTTTCATGAGTAACTCCTTTGTTTCATGATTTTTTCTTGCCATCTCTATCTTCGACAAGCTCAGATACCGTAAAACACTCGGTTCCTGAGCTTGTCGAAGGGAAGAATAGCACCTCTCGTCCTCAAAGTCTAACCCTTGAAGGAAACAGTCTTAAACTGTTCGCCTCAAGGGTCAACCATGATCCTTTAGTTATTGCAATCTAGCTTTGTACTGTACTGTGGTTTTTTTACCACCCTTAAGTTTGGCAACTACCCATTTGATGGTCGTATACTCTTTTGCTTTTGCATGTCTCATTTTCTTTGTCTTTTTGTCTTTGACAAAAAGTTTTTTAGGTTTATTGAATGTTTTACCGCCATCTACCGAGTAGGTCACACTGCATTTGCTTTTACATTTTGCTGTACCTTTGACATAGTTCATATGTGCAGGTATTGCATTGACCACTGTGAGGTTTTGCGCTGTCTCTTTACCTCTGTTTTTTAAAGTATTCATATAAAGTACTACAGAACCGGGTACAACTTTGGTTGCTTTGACCCATTTTGCTTTCTTTTTCTTCACCACTTTCTGGTAAGAGTGTGACTTAATGGTTACATCTGCATACAGACCCATAACCATCACAGACGAGGCTATCATTAAACTTGTAAATAATTTTTTTATCATATTTTTCCTTTTTGATCAATTTTGTCTTCCGATTTTGTCTTCGACAAGCTCAACTTCCCACCGGAAACTGAGCTTATCGAAGCATTAATTAACCTTTACATCAAACTCTACAACATGGGTATCTGATCTGGTCATATCATTCACAGGTACAGCTATGCTATTGGCTGAAAAATGTCCTGCATCAGTAACAGCTGTACCATCAAGTTTAATACTGCCGGGCACATACGTTGTACCTGAGGGAATCACATCTTTAATGACAATATTGCTAACCGTCCCCTCACCTTTGACTGTTGCTTCTATGCGATAATGAATGACCGTACCGGTAAACAGACGGTCACTTGAGAGTGTGGCAGATTTTTTAAGTATCAGATTCAGATGGTTCATCTCATAAGTACACAAAGCACTCTCTACCCCGCCTTTGTATCCGTCTACTGCATAATAGTTCTCTGTACCGTTACTCACATTGTAGTCTTTTCCGGGTATTCCCGAACCGCCTATGGTTGATCTGGCTTCGATCCCGTTATGGGAATACTGCCAGGCAGCAGAAGCAGGAATGTCACTAACAAAGAAGAGTGTTGCTTTCTGGTCTGCTGTCAAGTTAATATCGTTCACCTGTACATCTGCACTGTTGAACACCCCATCACCATCATCAAGAAAGATAAGTCTATTGTCTACTTCAGGGCTTGAGGCATTGGTGTCGGGAGTCAGAGAAAAATTGTCTGTACCGTTTCCTATATTTTCCAGAACAAAAGGCAATGCACGTTTCACTTCACCGTTTTGCACAATGATATTTTGGGTAGATTGGCATACAAGTTCAAGATCCAATACCTGATCGACAACATCAACCAGCGTATTGCTTGTCGTGTTAAAATCAAAACCATTGACCTGATAACTCAACTGTGCCACATTGAGTATCTGTGTACCTGCCGGTACACCTTTAGCAGCAAGGAGAGCACTGAACAAAAAAATTGTACATAGAATTTTACTGAAAAAGTGCATACTCTTGTGATACTCCCTGTTTTTTATTTGTTCGCTCTATATAGAGTGACTGCTTGTCCGTTACTATAATACCATATTTTTTAATGTAAAAAAATAAAATGAACCTGTTTTTCTATAAAATATATATTTTCAATATTCTATTATAGTTAAAAAATGTCAAAAAAATGTCAAAATACGACTGCTGTAACGTTATATGATAGAATTTTCAGAAAAATAAAAATGTCATTTTACATATTATTTTTAAACTTGGAGTGTTTTGTTTGGGAGAATTAAAAAGTGGCTCCGGCACCAGGATTCGAACCTGGGACCAAATGATTAACAGTCATCTACTCTACCGCTGAGCTATGCCGGAATGGTTTGAAAAAGCTGAGTGCTTGTTTCGTGGGTGAGATTATAGACAAAAACATCTTTAATGTCAAGAGTTTTTTAGGCTTTTTTGTAAAATTTTACACCATTTGTCTCAACTGACTTTATTTTCTCACTTTTAAGAAGGTTTTGAAACCTTTTTTGACTCTCTTCATCGAACAAAACTTCTATGTCCTCCATGGTCAAAGGTCGCTTTCTAAGTGTGTCCAATATCTGTTCATTGCTATAACTTGAAGCATTCATCTGAGTTTTTTTACGTGAAGCGATATAGACAGGCAAGGTGCTGTCAAACCAATGGCTGATCTTCAAGAGTTCTTCATAGCTTACAGGTTTTACATCAAAGGCAGGTGGTCTGTCTATGGTACCTATATCTATACGTGTAGGTTGCAGTTTAAGCAGGTAGTCATTGAGTGCTTTTATCTCTTCTGCTTTGTCGTTCAGCGTTTTAACAATGAGTATCTCTATGACCAATGCACCGCTGTAACGCTTTTTAAATGCCAGCATCCCTGCTTTGATGGCTTCTACCTCTATGCCGCTGTGAGAACGGTCAAGCTTTTTAAGGCAGCTTTGCGTTGCACAGTCAAGCGAAAGCTTCACTTCATCAAACTTCAGCAGAGCTTCCTGCACCTTAGGCTCGTCTATGGTCGCAGCATTGGAGAGAATGAGTGTTTTGGTAGAACCCTTGATCTTGTTGATCTCATCTATCAGCGTATTAAGATGCGGATAGAGTGTAGGCTCCCCGTTGGCAGTAATAGTAAGAAAATCAATATCCTCATGCTCTTGCAAGCCCTTCTTGATCGCTTCAACGATCTGCCCAACACTCAACACCTCATCCTGCCCTGTCATCGTCTTGGCAGGCTCAAGCTCACAGTAAAGACAGT
>JALXCZ010000035.1 GCA_026990595.1 Sulfurovum sp. | reverse complement strand
GCTTAGCACCACCGCCTCCTGCGGCAAGTTCGGCAGCACCTTCGTTTTTATACCCGCCGTAATAGCCTGTACCGGATGTGTCACGCTCTTCCATGTAGCCGGCTTGATCTTTTTTAGCGGTACCTACACCTGTGACATAGAGCTTGGCGGTGGTGGTTTTTTTACCTTTGTAGGAGAGCTCATCATTGAGTATCTTGTAAGCCTCATAGAGTTTGGCGACATTGCTGTAAGTTGCTTGCTCTTCTCTTGAGTTGCCTGTGCCGTCAAAGAAGACGCCCATTTGAAATACTTTGCATCCCATGCTGTTTTCTCCTTTTAGTCGTTGAGTTTTGGGTAAGGTTTTTTAGGATCGGGGAGATAACCGAAGGTATCTCGCATTGACCAATCCGTAATGGGAACACCACTATAGCCTTTGGACTTGTCAAATACTGTCCAGTCGATATAGTCACAAGTTATTCCGATATTAGAATCAATATTTTTCGGATCGCTGGTAATAAATTTGACTATGTAATCCCACTTCGGATCTTTATCAAAATCCAGCCCGATACGGGCACAGAGTTCGACTATAGCATTATTTTGCTTCGGATCGCTTCCAAACCTCTTCGCTTTATTCATCGCCCGTTGTATCCAGCGGTAGCGTACCTTTTTGGGTGTGTCTCTCCAGAAGCCGGGGAACTCTTTTTCCAGGTCTTGTTCCATCTCTTTTAAAAACTTCTTAGCCTCTACTCTATCGTAAAAGCCTTCGCTTAGTTGTGATAGTCTCATGCTTTGCTCCTTTACTTTTCCATCTTCTTCATCACGCCATCGCTGAACGATGGCTCTTTGTTTTTGCAGTACTTCAGTGGTTAGCTCGAAGCTGTCAAGTCCGTTCTCAAGAGGCTTCTGCCACCGTTTGGTGTCATTGCTCTCAGGCAGACACTTCCAGAGCACTTTGTCACAGACCCTGCCTTCACTCCAGCCTTTGAAGTCTACATAGGTATCTTTGGGTTTGCTTTGGCAGCCTGATAGCAGCAGCAAAGCCATCAAAAGAGTATATATTGTTTTATTGTGATACATCTATTGCCATTCCTATAGTCTTTTATTTTATAAATATTATACCATTGCTTTTATCAAAAGCCGGAGAGTTCATCATTGAGTATCTTGTAAGCCTCATAGAGTTTGGCAACATTGCTGTAAGTTGCTTGCTCTTCTCTTGAGTTGCCTGTGCCGTCAAAGAAGACGCCCATTTGAAATACTTTGCATCCCATGCTATTTTCTCCTTTTTATTTAGTCGTTGAGTCTTGGAAGTGGTCGTTTTGGTTTTGGAAGATAAGGGAAACATTCTCTTAAATACCAATCTGTAAATTTATCACCATTCTGCAAGCTATAATCAGATTCAAACACAGTAAAGTCAAGGTAATCATTTGCTGTACCAATATTATCTTCCTTTAAAGAAATAAACTTCGTAATATAATCCCACTTCGGATCCTTGTCAAAGTCCAACCCGATACGGGCACAGAGTTCTACCATTTGATTGTTTTGCTTTGGATCATACCCAAACCTCTTCGCTTTATTCATCGCCCGTTGTATCCAGCGGTAGCGTACCTTTTTGGGTGTGTCTCTCCAGAAGCCGGGGAACTCTTTTTCCAGGTCTTGTTCCATCTCTTTTAAAAACTTCTTCGCCTCTACTCTATCGTAAAATCCTTCGCTTAGTTGTGATAGTCTCATGCTTTGCTCCTTTACTTTTCCATCTTCTTCATCACGCCATCGCTGAACGATGGCTCTTTGTTTTTGCAGTACTTCAGTGGTTAGCTCGAAGCTGTCAAGTCCGTTCTCAAGAGGCTTCTGCCACCGTTTGGTGTCGTTGCTCTCAGGCAGACACTTCCATAGCAGCTTGTCGCAGACCCTGCCTTCACTCCAGCCTTTGAAGTCTACATAGGTATCTTGCTTTTTTTTATGTTGGCTTGTATTGCACCCCATCATCAGAGCAAGGAGTATAGGCAGGATGGCAAGGTAATATTTGGAGCTCATAGGTTCTCCTTGTTGTTTAAATCTATTTTCTTATAGCCGACACCTTCGGGAAGATAACGGTATTGTACCAATGTTTGCGGTTCTTCCTCTTCACACCAGTAGCAGTAGATATTGTTAAAGAGAGAATGGATTTCTTTATAGCTCTCATACATCAATTCTCTAAAAATATCAGGCTCATAAAATCGTATAATCCCTTCCACTTCACCCGCCTCATCCTTGAGGTAAAATATCTCCCGCATCCTCTCCAGTGCTTCGGCAAAGTGCAAAGGGGTTGCAAACAGAAGCATTGCGTTTTTACCGTAGCACTGCTCAAGAAGCTGCATACTCTCTTCTTTTGCGTCTTCACTCTCAAAGTCCAGCTGCACAAAAAAGGGACCTCTTGTTTGCAGTTTCTCTCTGAGTGCTTCTTCACGAAAGAGTATATCATACGCTAAAATCCCCTCCTCAAGATCACTATAGAGCATCGGTACTTTAGCGCCTTCTATGACGGCATAGCTTTGAAAGGTATACTCTTCATACGCTATTTTTTTTGGGTCTATTGTCTTGTATAGTTGTTCTATCATCTTTATCCTTTCATCACATCATCAAGCAGACACTTTAGACAAATTTTGTCACCCTTATTGACTACAGCATCCCACTTAACCACAGAGTCAGGACTCCCACCAGAGATTGCCACATTCCCTTTGATAGTCACATTCCCCTTAAGCGTTATCCCACCGCCATCTATAATGATAGTCCCACCTTTAGACTTAAAGACTACTCTGTCACTGCCGTGCATCTCTTTAAGCTTGGTGATCTCTTTGATGTGCGTTCCGGCTTTAACGTCAAGTTTCCCATTCACCGTATGACTAAAATGCCCTTTGGTCTTAAGCGTATAGTTCGCATAGGTTGTTTCAAGTCTCTGGTTCCCTACATAAAGTACTTGGTCTTTGTCTACTTTGGTAGACTGAGAGTTAGCGATGTGTATCTCCTGGTCATGTCCTACATCTAGTTTTTGGTCATGTCCAATGCTTATACGCTCATCTTTACCTACAGACTCTGTTCTGTTGTTTCCTACATCGGTACTCTCATCATGTCCTATGCTTTTTGTTCTGTCATTGCCTACAGAGAAAGATTCATCATGACCTACGACTTCTGTTTGGTCATGGTCTATGTTAATGGTAGAGTCATGCAGGGCATGAAGCTTATAGTCTTTTTGTGCTCTGATGTGTACGAGTTCTTCTTTTTGTTTGTCTTCAAAGAGCAGGAGGTTATACTCGGCATTGCTTCCTGGCATAGACTGTGTCTTAATATAAGACTGTGTCTTTTGAGAAGGGAGGTCTTTAGGGATGTGGTTGTTTCCGTTATAGAGACTTCCTATGGCTACTGGTCTGTCTGGGTCACCGTTAAGGAAGTTAACAATCACTTCTGTGTTGACTCTAGGGATAAACTGGCTTCCCCAGCCGTCTCCTGCGCTAAAGTTGGTAAAGCGTATATAACAGCTGGTAGGATAGTTGGGGTCAAAGTGAAAGATAACTCGTATACGTCCAAAGCTGTCTACATCAATGGTATTGGGTGTAGACTCTGTGTCTTTACTTCCACTAGATACTATGGCTGTCACTGAAGAGGGAATGAGTGGTTTAGTAATGTTGTAGTGAGGGATGAACACCGTCTCTTTAGGAGTAGCTTCAAAGTCTACTTCAAAGAGATACGCTTGTACCTTATCTTCTTCTTGTACATACTCTTCCAAGGCATTGGGAAAGAAGCCTTTAAGACGTACCTGTGTGAGTACGACCTCTGTACGTACCACACGTTGGGTATCAAAGAGTGTACCACCATACCCTGTTTCTGTATAGAGACTAAGCGTGTGTCCCTCTACACGTTCTGTATCAGCGTATTGTTTGAGTGCGGTTTGTTTGACATCGTTTTGCAGGTCTTTGGGTCTGGCAGCTTCTAAACGGTCTCTATGGGTCATCACTTCCAAGTCATGTCTGAGTTGTGCAGAGTGGGTATTGTCTTTAAGACTTTGTGAGAGCGGGGTCGCACCTGTGGTAGTAAGGTACTCTTTGGAAGGGGCTCTAAAGTCATAGTAGTCTTCTTTTGCATGTGTAGGTGCAAAGGTTTTACTTTCAGTAAAGCTGCAGCGTAACTCTGTTGGGAGTTTGGTGTAGCTCTCTGTGATGTGTGCCAGACGTACTTTATAGGGTGTAGAGTCACTCTGCATCCACAAACTTACTCCTTCTTGTTCACAAAGCATTTGTATGAATTCAAGGTCGCTTTGTTTGTACTGGGTGGTATACTCTCTTTGTATAAAGGTATGCGGAGCAATGTTGGTACCAAAGTCTATATGTAACAAAGCCTTATAACGTCCAAGGATCTCTTGGATAATCGCATACGCACTCTTTTCTTGAAAGATTTCATAACGTTGGTTGAGTCCCAGATAAAAAAGAGGATGGACAACGGTGAGGGTATAGAGGTATTTATCGGCTACTTTATTGGCTTCTTTGGCTTGGTAGATTTTAGCAAAGATTTCTCTTTTTTTAGTAAAGTCTTTTTCATCTTGGAGCAGGAGTTTAACATCGGTATCTACTAGGTCAGCAACTTCTAGTTTGACAGGGCTTACGAAGGTGACTTCGTAGGTATAGGGTTTGCCTAGGGTGTTTGTGCCTTTTAGGGTGTAGATGGAGTAGGCATTGTCATTAACGTAGGGGTTCTTTTTTGCATTGAGGAGGTGTAATCTTGCTTTGACTTTTTGCAGCTGGGTCGGGTTCATGGGTTCCCTTGAATGTTGTTTTTTTATGGTTTATTTTAGCGTGTTTGGTTTAAATTAAAGAGAACTCCTAATATCTGGAGGGTTTAACTATTCTTTTATTTTATAGATCACCGCATACATTAAAGGAACAAAGAACAGATTCAGCACCGTTGCCCAGGCTATACCAAACCCCAAAGAGATTGCCATAGGCTGAAGTATGAGTGCCTGACCGCTTGCAAAGAACATGAGTGACGAGAGACCCAACACAGTAGTTACCGAGGTAAGGATAATAGGACGCAGACGCATCCCTGCTTTTTGAGCCATCTCCTCATAATGCCTGCTTCCTTTGACAAAATCCAGCATGATCAATCCGTCATTGACCACCACTCCTGCCAAACCAATAATACCCATGACGCCAGGCAGTGTCAGGTTGATCCCCATAAGCTTAGTACCGACCAGAGCACCCAGCAAAGAGAGCGGGATGATCGAAAGTATGATCAGCGGCATGACCAGAGAGTTGAACATCCATACCAGTGTAATAAAAATAAGAAATACTGCGATCACCGCAGCCTGTGTCATCTCTCTTTTGATCTGGGCATTCTCTTTCTGCTCTCCTTTAATGATAACTTTCACCCCTGAATCTTTGATGCTCTTAAGCAGTGGCTGGAGTTTTTCCATCACTTCGGCAGAGACGATCTTTTTGCTGTCTACACGTGCAAAGACGGAACGCACTTTGTCCCCGTCTTCTTTAAATATCTTGACAAAACTCTTGCGGTAGGTAAAATCACAAATATCTCCAAGTCTCACAACAGACTTTCCGTTTGGTGTGGTCAACTTAAAGTCTTTCAGTGCCGTTGCATCCTCTTTATATACATCTTCTATCTTGACACGTACCAATCCTTTGGCGTTGAACATTTTGCCATATTCCGCTTTGAGAAATGCTCCTCTGAGTACATTGATAATGTAACCTTCACTAAATCCCAGAGATTGTCCATATTCATTGACCCTGAGTTTAAGTTCTTTCTCCCCCTCATTCGCATTGTCCGAAATATCTTCTACTCCGTCTATTGTAGTGAGATTTTCCTCCACTTTATGTAATGCTTCCAACATCTTTTTAGTATCATCAGAGGAGAAACCTATCTCAATATCATGACTGACGATCCCTGTCTGCTGGACATAGACATTGAACTCTTCATAGAGCCTGTTTCCATGTACCTTTATATTTTTGAATTTGCTTACCACATTTTTCTGTATTTCTTTGACGATCTGTTGTGCTTTTTTCTCTCTCACCATATCACTGTCATCATACTCCAGAGAAAAGAGAGGATTGATGTAGGTATCGAAAAAATTCTCCGGAGCTTTTTCATGCAGGTTGATAAATATCTGAAAAAGGTTGTCTCCTGTCTCAAAGGTCTGATCAGGATTCATTTTAAAACCGATAATAGAAGTGACTGAGTCCACTGCCTTTTTATCGACCGTTTTCAAAAGAGCCTTTTCTACTTCAGTCACATAAGCTTCCGTCTGGGCAAGGTCATTGTTAATATCCACTTTACCGCTCAGATAGATCTGCTGGGCATCAAACGCTGGGAAAAGCTGGAATTTTGTGACCTTCATCATACCAAACGTAGCTAGAAAAATAAAAGCGACCAAGGAAAAAAGCGAGAGCCATTTTCTCTTAAGCAGATGATGCAGCAGATGACGATACCTGCCTATAAATCTGCTCCATGCCTTTCCCTCCTCATCTATCTTCTCCGCTTTGCCTATACTGAAAAATTCTTTGGCATGTAACGGCAGAAAGTAGAAGGCTTCAAACAGAGAACTTAACAGCAAAATGGAGATCATCACCGGCAATACCTGCATGAACATCCCCATTTTGCCACTCATAATAAGCAGCGGCAAAAAAGCAAATACGGTCGTAAGCGTTGCTGTCAGTACCGCAGGGAACATCTCCAACGCTCCATCCACAGCCGCATCTCTCGGAGACTTTCCTGTCTCCCAGTGTCTGTAAATATTCTCTGCTACCACGATCGCTTCATCTACCAGCATACCCAGGGCAATAAGTGCACCAAGCAGTGTCAGCATGTTCAGACTGTATCCTATCATATCTGCAGCAACCAGTGTCACCATGAAACTTACAGGTATCCCCAGTGCCACAACCCAGGCAATACGGGCATTGACCGATAAGAAGAGTGCCAGGAAAACAAGAATAAGCCCAAAAAGAATATTTGAAGAGACCAGATTGAGACGGTTTTTGATCCATACGGAAGTATCGGTATAGACTTCAAAGCTGATGTTATTGTATTTTTTATTGTACCCTTTAAGAATTGTTTTGATCTCTTTACTCAGTGCAATAGCATTGCCTGCTTTGCTTTTAGTGATATTCAAAGAGATATTGGGTTTCCCGTTAAAATGTGAAAGTTGCGTCGCTTCTCCCAATCCTACACTGACCTTGGCAATATCTTTAAGGTAAAAGTGTTTTCCCCCTACGCTTAAAAGTACAGACTCCAAAGCACGCTTGGACTTTTCACCATTAATGGTAGAGACATACAGATGATCCCCCTGTCCGTCAAGCGTACCTGCAGGAAAAATGGAAGATATCTGTCCTATAGCTCTATAGACAGAAACTTTGTCTAGTCCATAGGCATCCAGTTTTTTCTGATCAAGCTGTATAAGCACCTCATCATCCGCATCACCCCTAATATCGATGGCAGAAAGGTCTTTAATAAGAGAGAGTCTGCTTTTAAGGTCATCAGCAGCATCGAGCAGTACAGATTTTTTCACATCTCCGGAGATGGCAACAAGCAACAGAGGGTAATCCTGTATCTTGATCTTGGCAACAGGTTCATTCATATCTGAAGGCAGATCCCGTCTGACATTGGAGATAATATCCTTGACATCAGAGAGTACCAACTGGGAATCACTGCCTGGTTTGATATCGGCAGAGAGGTTAAAAAAACCATTTTGTATGGTCGTATAGATAGTGTCTATCTCCGAGAGACTTTTGAGTTCATCTTCTATTTGTGTTACAACCATTTTGTCCAGCACATCTGCACTCGCACCTGCATATCCGCCACGCACAGAGATCTGATCAAGTGAAGTGGGAGGAAATATCTCCTTGGGAATATTCTGGTAGGCAAAGATCGAAAGCAACAGCATAAAGACCAGTAAAATATGGTTTATTATAGGCTTATCGACTGCAAATTGAATAAAACTTCGCATCAATTTCCCTGCTCTTCATCGATTGCAAAAATAGTATCGGTCACCCTGTTCTTGAATTTCAATGCTTCTACATTTTGCTGTAATATCACTTTTTCTGCTTTCAGTGCTTCTGCTTCTCTTTGCATTTTGTTGACCTTTTTACTTTCATAATAGATCTGATTACTCAAATAGATCTTGATCATTGTCAATATGAGTACGATGGTCATAGACATTAGTATCACACTGATCATACCGAAAGTAATACCGTTTTGTGTAGACTTCTTTTTTTTAGTTGTCATTGCGTTACCTGATCAGATATAAACCTGAAACTTCTTAATTTTGCAGAGCGGCTTCGGGGGTTGATCCTCAACTCCTCCTTTGAGGCAGTCACCGGCTTGCGCGAAAGCTCTTTACCTAACGCATGGTTTTTTCCACAGGTACATCGCATTGCCTGCGGATCACAGATACATGCCTTTGCCCATTTTCTAAAACGGTTCTTCACTAACCTGTCTTCCAGAGAGTGAAATGTAATGAGGGAGACTACTTCCCCTTTATAATGTTTTGATTCTATGCTATCGAGCAATCCTTCTATTTCTCCCAGCTCATTGTTAACCTCTATACGGATCGCCTGGAATGGAAGCGTAGCAGGATGGATCTTTCCACCAGAAGGGATAACCTTTTGAATGATCTCACTCAACGCTTTAGCACTCTGTATCGGTGCGTTAGCTCTGGCTTCAACGATCATGCCAGCCAGCTTACGCCAACTTCGCACTTCTCCATACGTATCAAAAATATACTCCAACTTTTCTTTAGGATATGTATTGACCACTTCATAGGCACTTAGCGGTGCGTGTGCATCCATACGCATATCGAGGGTTTCAGAGTTAAAGGAGAATCCCCGCTCTTTTTTGTCAAGCTGTAAAGAAGAGACACCAAAGTCTGCAAGCAATGCCGTCACAGGTGCTTCTTTCAGTGTAGGAAGCAAGGTTGCAAATGTGCCTTTATAGAGTGTGCTTCTGCTTTCAAAAGGTTCCAATCTCTTCTTAGAAAATGCCAAAGCTTCATCATCTCTGTCTATGCCTATATGTTTCAGCTGAGAATATTTTTTAAGCATTTCAGAGCTATGCCCGGCATAGCCCAAGGTACAGTCAACAAAATACCCCAGGGGCACATCATTAAAACTTGCTAAAACTTCTTCTAAAAGTACCGGTATATGAGGAGTTTGCACCTGTTTCCTTTGTTAAAAAGTATTGTGAAGCAATGCATACATACACTATTCACTTTTCACTAAAAATTAGTGTTATAATACCAAAATAATCCTAATAAAGGTTTCAGAATCATGGACAAACATCTCATAGACGATATCAAGCATATTTCACTCTCCCTTTTCAATAAAAACTTTTTTGGTGTCTATCATGGTTCCATCTCGGCACGTATGAGTCGTGACAGTTTTATTATTAACTCCAAAGAGACCATTTTGAATGAAGTTACCGAAGATTCCCTTGTCAAACTTGATTGTCAAAAAAGAGATTACCGTTGGAGTATGGCAAATGCGGATGTACACATTCATGAACATATCTATGAGACCATTCCCAGTGCCAAATATGTCAGCTACACCATGCCCCCCTATGCGACAGCTTTTTCACTGAAGCACGGGAAAGTTTCTCCTCAAGATTATTACGGGAAAAAAGTCTTAGGTGAAGTGATCGTTTACGATCCGAAGAACATTGATGACTGGATAGAACGCGCTCCCTATGAGATACCTCAGTTTTTTCAAAAACATAATACACATCTGCTTCTAATAAAAGGTTTTGGTGTCATCTGTTACGACAGAGACATTACAGAAATGGCGAAGAAGGTCTCTATTCTCGAGAACTCCTGCCGACTGCTGGCTTTGAGTGCCAATTTGTAAACAGCTATGTAAAGCACATTTTTGTTATACTTTACGCAATATTATCATAGGACAGGTGCATGAATCAGACAAAAAAAAGATTAAGTATCATCAATCTTGCTATCTCCATTACAGATATTGAAACGATACAACTTCAAATGCTTAAACTGGGATTGTTGCGCTCTGACAGTAAGATCCAGGAGATCATTACGATGCTCCAGGCAGAGAACTATGCCCAGGCACAAGGACTTATCACCTCCTATATAGAAACACCCATGGAAGAGATACTTCAAAGAAGTGCCCAAAAAGAAATAGATATTGAAAAGAAAAAAGAAGAAGCGATCATTGAAGAATTCGATCTTTTTGTTGAAGAACCGGAAAAACAGGATGAACCTGTTAAGGAGATAGATGACCTGAATGCATTCATCGATCCTGTTGCAGAACCTAAAAAACTTTCCACCCAGGAGCAAGTCAATTATGATGCACTACTCAATGTTGGGGCAGATGAGATATTACCGGATAATATCGAATTGGATATATCGCATTCCTCTCAAGATACATTTTTTGATACTGCGACAAACCGATCTATTGATGAAGTGTTTACGCAGGACTTAGAGAGAGATACATTCTTTGACACCAGTGAAGAGACCACAAAAAAAGAAGAGATAGCGGAAGAAGCCCCTCTAGAGAGCTTTGAAGTGTCTGTTCCCAAAAAAGAAGAAACACCTATAGAAAAAGAGATAGCTTCTGCCCCTCTTGAGGAAAATCAACCTGAATCAACACACTATCATGCTATTTCCTATATAGATCAGAAATTCCAGAATATGACTATTCAGTATCCTCCTATACAAACCAGTGATGAGAATTTTCCTTCAGTAGATGCCTGGCTGCGCAAGATCTCTCATGAAGGGTACAGTGAAGACGAGATAGAGGAGATCATTGGGCATATTGAAAAACTGCGTACCGGCAACAAAGCTGAAGCTGCTGAGCTCTTACTCCTTACCTCTGCAACTGAATCAAAATATGCACGTTTCCAATTGGCAAGAGCACTCTACAGGGGTGATCTGCTTCAGAAAAACATCCCTGAAGCTTTTGCACTGATCAACGCTTTGGCTGTGAATGATGACTACCCTGAAGCGATCTGTGATCTTGGACAATTTTATGAATACGGTATAGGGGTTGACAAAGATAGTACCAAAGCAAAACTTCTCTATAAAAATGCTATGGAGTTAGGTATTAAAAGAGCCGTAGAGCATTACAAAAGGCTCAATAATGAAAATGAAGGCTTCTTCTCATTTCTTAAGAAATAAGGGTACTTCTATCCCATAAGTCTTTCTATCCCTTTATAAGCTACTTCTATCATTTTATCTATCTCTTTGTAAGTAATGACAAAAGGCGGCATAAAATAGATGACATTACCAAGAGGTCTCAGTAATACCCCCTGACTTAACGCATACTCATAGATACGTAATCCTATGCGTTCTTTCACATCATACCCCTGTAACTCTATAGCTGTGACCATACCCTGCTGTCTGATCTCTTTTACATTTGGAAGTGATCTGAACTTCTCAACCTGTTTATATATATAGGTACGCTTTTTTTCATTCTCCCCCAAGATATCGTTCTGTTCAAATATCTCCAGTGTTGCCAAAGCGGCACTGCATGCCAAAGGGTTCCCTGTATAACTGTGAGAATGCAAAAATGCTTTGTATTCATTATAATCACAGTAAAAAGCATTGTAAACCTCATCGGTTGTCATTACTACAGAAAGAGGTAAATACCCTCCGGTAAGTCCTTTAGAGAGTGTCATAAAATCCGGTGAGATATTCGCATGTTCACAGGCGAACATTTTTCCTGTACGTCCGAATCCTGTCATGATCTCATCTGCTATGAGATGTACATCATATTTTTTTGTCAATACCCTTGCCCCTGAGAGATAGGCAGGATGGTACATATGCATTCCTCCTGCTCCCTGTATCAGCGGTTCAAGTATCAGTGCCGCTATCTCTTCTGACTTATCTATCAACACATCTTCCAGTATTTGTAAGGCTTCTTTGGCTGCCGACTCACTCTGATCTTTGGGTACAGGTACCTGCATATTGGCTATAAGCAGCGGCTCATATGTCTCTTTATAGAGTGCAACATCCCCTACTGAAAGAGCTCCTATGGTCTCTCCGTGATAGGAGTTTGTCAATGATAGAAAAAGCGGTTTACATTTTCCAAGATTAAGATGATAATGGTAACTCATCTTTAGTGCTGCCTCAACAGCACTGGAACCATTGTCAACATAAAAGACTTTTACCAATGTTTCAGGTGTAATATTTACAAGTTTATGTGCCAGCTCCACAGCAGGTTCATGTGTAAATCCTGCCAAAAGTACATGTTCCAAACTATCCAACTGTGCTTTGATCTTATCATTTATTGTTTTATTGGCATGACCAAAAAGGTTTACCCACCAGGAGCTGACTGCATCAATATAGCTGTTCCCTTCAAAATCATAAAGATAGACCCCTTTACCTGATTTAATAGGGACAAGAGGCAGTGTCTCATGGTCTTTCATCTGTGTACAGGGGTGCCAGATCACTTCCAGGTCACGCTTCATTATTTCACTGTTTTTATCCGTCATCTTCTTTTTATCCTCTGATTGGCTATAACCACAACGATAAGGTTATTTAGATAAAATATTGTACAAATTTTTAGATTAAGGCAGAGTACAATATGATTAGTTGGATGCAAAAACACAATAAATACCTAGTTTGGACCATATGGGTAGCAACCGTCGCATTTATCGGTGCAGGTTTTGTAGGATGGGGAAGTTACAGTTTTGGTTCCAAAGCAGGCAATGTAGCAAAAGTCGGGAGTATAGAAATTCCACAAACCAAACTCAACATGGTTTACAGCAATATCTACAACCAGTACAACCAAATGATGCAAGGTAAACTGGATAAAAAGAAAGCAAAAGAGATGGGTCTCATAAAACAGGCTTTTGCAACACTTGCTACACAGGCAAAAATACTCAACTTTGCAAAAGATGCCGGTATTGTTATTTCAGACAAAGAGGTAGTGGATGCACTTGAAGCGATCAAAGGATTCCAAAAAAACGGAAGTTTCAATAAAGAGATCTATCAAGCTTACTTAAGAAATCAAAGACTGAAAGCAAAAGCATTTGAAGAAGGGCTCAGAGAAGAACTTATCATCAACAAAACACTGGCTCTGTTAAATGTTGATGCGCTTCCATTAGAGACAGAAGCTATCTCTGCGGCTATGAATGTTGCTGACAAACTTGCCTACAAAGTATTGACACCTTCTGATGTGGACTTTACGGTAGATGAAGCAAAATGCAAAGCATATTGGAAGGCACGAAAAGAGAACTATATGACAAAAAAATCCTATAAACTCTCTATCGTTTGGACACCAAGCAGTGAAACAGCTGTAACAGAAGATGCACTCAAAGCATTTTATGAAGAGAATAGTTTTAACTATACGGATGCAAACGGAAAACAACTCTCATATGATGAGGCAAAAAAACAGGTAACAAAGGATCTAAAACTTAAAAAAAGTAAGAAAACAGCACAAAAAAACTACATTGCCTTTAAAAAAGGTAAACTTTCAAGTACTGAGACAGTCACACTTCCTGTAGGTGATCTTAAGTTGCCCAAAACACTTTGGGATGAGATACAACAAAAGAACAAGGGTGACATACTCAAACCGAAGATTGTAGGTGACAAATATGCAACGATCAAGATTGACAACATCAATGAACCTGCGGTAATGACGTATAAAGAAGCAAAAGATGAAGTGACAAAAAGCTACATTTCTCAAGCAAAAAAAGAGGCACTTTTAACACTGGCTGAGTCAACACTTAAAAGTCTAAATGATGCCAATGCAACAATCTCGGACTTTGTTACCTTAGAGAAACATGACAACTTAAAACCACTTAATGCACAAGAAAGTTTACAATTTTTACAAAAACTCTTTACATCTAAGAAAGAAAAGGGTATTATTAGCGTATTGGACAAAGTTATAGTTTATAATATCAAGGAACAAAAACTTCTGCCGATGGATGAGAACAAGACAGATGCTGTAAAGCAAACTGTCAACCAAATGAAGAAAAGAACATTTGAGACTAACCTCATTAAGATGTTAGACAAAAAATATCCTACAGAAGTTTATATGGGAGGACTTACAAATTGAGTGACACAGTTTTAGCTATAGACATCGGTTCCACTAAAATATGTGCTATCATAGCTGAAATTGAAGATTCAAAAGTTCAGATACAAGGTCATGGTATCGCTAAATCCCAAGGCATCAAAAAAGGTGCCATTACCAATATAGAACTTGCTTCCAAAGCGATCAAGAAGGCTATCAACGATGCAAAACGCATTGCAGGAAGCAATATTACCTCTGCAACAGTCTCTATCTCCAACGCATATGCAAAAAGCTTGAACTCCACAGGTGTTGTCAACATACCTCATAAAGATATCTCTATTAAAGAGATCAACCGTGTAATGCAGACTGCTCTGTACAATGCAAATGTTCCCAATGAATATGAAGTCGTGCATGTACTTCCTTATAACTTTAGAGTAGATGATCAGGATTTCATTGAAGATCCGTTCGGAATGAATGCTTCACGAATGGAAGTAGATGTCAATATTATCATGACGCAAAAATCAAATCTTTCAAACCTTAAAAAAGCAGTCCGTTCTGCCGGTGTGGAGATAGATGGTATTGTACTTAGCGGTTATGCTTCTGCCATTGCTGTGATGGATGAAGATGAAAAAGAACTGGGTGTCGCAGTTATAGACCTTGGTGGACAAACATCCAATCTTGTGATCCATACAGGCAACTCTATCAGATACAATGACTTTCTTGGTGTGGGTTCAAACCATATTACCAATGACCTCTCTATGGCATTGCATACTCCTTTACAAATAGCAGAGAATGTAAAGGTACGTCACGGGAATCTTGTAGAGACAAGCAATGAGGTGATCGAACTTCCTATCATAGGAGATGAAGAGAACCGTAATGGTGTCTCTTTGGAGATCGTTCACTCTGTAATCTTCTCCCGTGTTGAAGAAGCTTTGATGATCTTGGCAAAATCACTTGAGAAAAGTGCGCTTAAAGAGCAGATCGGTGCAGGTATCATCCTAACAGGGGGGATGACCAAACTCAAAGGTATCAGGGAATTGGCACAGTCCATCTTCCCTGCTATGCCTGTACGTATTGCTTACCCGCATAATATAGAGGGACTGTTTGATGAATTAAAAGATCCAGCCTACTCAACAGTCATCGGACTGCTTCTTTATAAAGCCGGAGAGCATACACAGTATGAGATAAATTTCCAACAGGAGCTCTTACACTCTAAAGATGTCTATGAAGAAAATCTCAATGATATCAAGATCGCCAATACTGTCAGTGAAGTAGAAGAGAGCAAAGTAGCTCAAGTATCAAAAAAAGAGAAGAGACAAACAGTGAATACCGATAATACAGAGTCGATCATTTTTGATGATCTGCCGGATATCGGAAAAGAGAATAACAATCCGTTAAAAAAGTTGGCTAACTGGGCAAAACAACTTTTTTAGCAGAATGTTGACATCATAAAAAGGAGAAAGAATGGAAGAGTTTGAAATAGATATCGTTGAAACGAAGTGTCACACCAATGGTGCAAAGATCAAAGCGATCGGTGTTGGAGGTGGTGGTGGTAATATGATCAACCACATGATACAGGAGGGGATCCACAGTATTGACCTTATTGTTGCCAATACAGATGCACAGGCATTGGACAGTTCACTTGCACCCTATAAAATGCAATTGGGTATCAATGCAACAAGAGGTCTTGGTGCAGGTATGGTACCGGACAAAGGTAGAGAAGCTGCTCTAGAGAGTTTTGAAGACATCAAAGAGATGCTTGAAGGTTCTGACATTGTATTTATCTCTGCAGGTCTTGGCGGTGGTACAGGTACAGGAGCTGCACCGATCATTGCTCAGGCTGCCAAAGAGGTGGGTGCACTGACTGTTTCTATCGTAACCAGTCCTTTCAAATTTGAAGGTCGTAAAAGAACCAAACTTGCAAAAGAGGGTCTTGAAGAGCTCAAAAGAGAGAGTGATTCCATTATTGTTGTGCCGAATGAAAAACTTCTTTCTATCGTGGAGAAGAATCTTGGTATCAAAGAGAGCTTTAGAATGGTAGATGATATTCTTGCTCAGGCTGTAGGTGGTATCTCCAAAGTGATCCTTTCGCATGGTGACAATGACATCAACCTTGACTTTGCCGATGTAAAAACAGTCATGAGTCACAGAGGGCTTGCCCTGATGGGTGCAGGATATGCGACAGGAACCAATGCAGCGTATGACGCAGCAAAAGCAGCCATAGAGTCTCCATTGCTTGACAATATCTCTATTGACGGTGCAATGGGTGTACTTGTACACTTTGATATTCACCCTGACTATCCTATTATGGAGATCGGTGAAGCGATGAGCATCGTTGAAGAAAGTGCCGATGAGGATGCGGCAGTGATCTTCGGTACGACTACGAATGAAAATATGGACATTGATGAAGTACGTATCACGATCGTTGCAACCGGTTTTGAAGACAAAAATGCTATTGCTGAACCTGCACCTAAAAAGCAGGAGTCACTCTTGAACAGCAACAGTTCAAGTATTAACACACTTAGATCTGCAAACAAAATGGTTGTCGGTGGAGACTACACTGACAATGAAGATATTTTAGATGTTCCAACTTTCCTTAGAAAGCAAATGGACTAAAAAAGTCTAAAATAAAGACTCCTTTTATGTGCTAAAACAGGGAAACTCTTCCTTTCCTGTTTTTTCTTTACTGCCTCATTTACTATTAACTCTTTTTTGCTATCATTCCTTTAAATTTTTTATGTTCAGGAAATCATTATGAAATATATCAATCAACTCTCAACCATTGCCACAGCAACAGGACTGGGTGCCATACTTGCAACTGGTGTGACCGGATGTACACAGCAACAACAACAAGAAGAACAGGCTCAGGCAAAAGGGGCATTTGTAATCATTGAAGAGACAGCTCCGGGGAAATACAAGATCAAAGATGAGTTCCCTGCTGATGAAACCCGTATTGTTCTCAAGCAGCTTGACGGAAAAGAACGTGTGCTTACCAAAGAAGAGATGGATAAACTTGTCAAGGAAGAGGCTGCCAAGATTGATAACGGTACTTCCAATCTTACAAAAGAAAATGCCAAAATGTCAGGAGGTATGGGCTTGGGAGAAGTTCTACTTTCCAGTATCGCCGGAGCAATGATAGGTTCATGGATAGGCAATAGACTCTTTGGAAACCAAAACTTCCAAAACAATCGTAAAGCAGGATATAAATCACCATCAACATACCAAAGAAGTAAAAGTTCATTTAACAAACCTAGAAAATCAACTAGCAAAAAAAGTGGTTTTTTTAGCAATAAAAAATCAACACGCTCTGGTGGATTCTTTGGTCGTTCAGGTGGGTTCTTCGGTGGTTAAGCTACAAAAAACCACACCTCTTTCTACTGAGTATCTAGAGTCACTGGGTTTTGTCTGGCACACTGACTCTGATGAAAGTGCATATATTTCAGATGAACTTGTGGTACTTACCAAAGCTGAGGCAGAAGCTTACTATAAAGCTACAAATACACTTTATAATATGTATGTTGAAGCAGCTGAGTATGTTATAAAAAACAATCTATTTCATGAAATAGGTATCCCTTTTAACCTTGTAGAAGCAATCAAAGAATCATGGGAAAATGATGTACATTGGCATCTCTATGGACGTTTTGACTTAGCCGGAGGTATAGACAGCAAGCCCATAAAACTCTTGGAATTCAATGCTGACACCCCTACTGCACTCTTTGAGACAGCCATCATCCAGTGGGCGATGCTTAAAAAGAACAACTTGGAGGAATCCAGTCAATTCAATGCTACCTACGAGGCCCTGATTGACAACTTTAAAAGGCTTGTCACATTAGAAGAAGATATTTCTACTTTTGAAGAGCGTTATGACGACTGGAAATTCCTTTTTACTTCCATCAGGGGAAATGCTGAAGAAGAGAACACCGTCAAACTACTTCAGTACATCGCTGAAGAAGCAGGTTACATCACAGAATTCGCCTACATGGATGAAGTAGAATTCGATGACAAAGAGGGTATCTTTTTGGGCGATGAGAACTATGAACTCTGGTTTAAGCTCATCCCCTGGGAAGACATAGCTCTGGAAGAGTCAGATTTGGCTATGCTCCTCACCAACATCATCAAAAACCAAAAGGCTATCATCTTCAACCCTGCCTACACCCTGCTCTTTCAGAGCAAAGGATTACTGAAGATACTTTGGGATCTGTACCCAAACCACCCTCTTCTACTGGAGAGTTCATTTGAGCCGCTGGAAGGACAAAAACAGGTCAAAAAGCCCATTTTCGGACGTGAAGGAGGAAATGTAAGCATCTTAGATGAAAATGCTTCAGAACTCGAATCTGTAGAAGGTGACTATGCCAACCACAAAATGCTCTACCAGGCTTATACAGAGTTGGCTACCGACACACAGGGTAACAGTTACCAAGCCGGTGTCTTTTATGCCTATGAAGCCTGTGGACTTGGTTTTAGAAAAGGCGGGAGGATTTTAGATAATATGTCTAAGTTTGTTGGGCATGTTGTACGGTAGTCATGGTATATATATTTTATATCAAGACATACAAAATATAAGAATGATCGGAAGGGCTATTTATTGATAAATCGTTCCTTTTGAAAGCGTATTTAAAATGATCACACTTTTAATCATGTTGTATTTGGCTGTTATCTTTGCATCTTGTATCGTCAGGTTTTCCTGCATCATTTGAAGGTAGCTGTTTAGATCAATATAATGCTGAAGATATGCTGTTCTTACATTTTGTAAAGTTTTTTCTGTCTTCTTTAGTGTCTTGTTTAGTGAGTCAAGAGATCTTCTGTCTGTTTCATAGTCATTTTTCCATGCGATGTACTGTGCTTTTCTCTTTATCTCCAACGCTTTTTTCTGACTTCTTATTTTCAGTGCATCTACTTTTTGTCTCTCTATGTCATAAGACAGCCCGCCGTTAAAGTGCATATTCAAACCCATACTCAAAGTATAATTGTCACCATTTGCAGTAGGATCATCGTTAAATTGCCGGTTGGCACCAATGACGGCATCAGGCATCCAGCTTTTTCCGATCTGTTTTATTTTTTGTGATGCCTGCATCGCCTGATTGTCATTCAGCTTGAGTTGCGGACTGCGGGCAAGGAAACGATGAAGGTTGCTATGCAGTCGGGTAGAAGAGAGCTGAGGGACAACATGATGTGGACTGTAAAGTTTCAGTTGTGCTTTCATCATCGTAACGATTTGTTCTTCTTTGTCCAGCTGTACTTTGAAGAGTGCCATAGTATTTTCAAACCGTGTAAGTTCCAACTTCGATATGGCTCCTGCATGAACAGCTAATTTTAGCTGTATGAGGAATTGAACCTGTTTTTTGTAAAATTTTTTCTTCCTATGCCATTTTTCTTCACTCATGCGATAGGCAGTGATCATGTTGAGTAAAGAGAGAAAAAGTTTCTCTTTTTGCACTTGCAGCAAGAGTCTGTCCTCTTTCATTTGAAGCTGAATGAGGTGAATCTCTTCTACATTTTTCCCAAAAAGATCGATCGTGTCTATTATGCCTATATCTGTAGTGTTGAAATGATGCGCTAAAAGCTTGGCATTGGTCGCACCGTACATCATGCCTGCATCAAGATTGAGATAGCGTTGTTTCTTCTTTGCCTCAATGCTTAGTGCTCTGGACTTTTGCTGTAGGGTATAGGTATTTTGGTACGAGAGTGTTTTGAGGGCTTCTTTGTAGAAGAGGATCACTGTGCTTTGTGCACTTAGAACTGTATGCAGCCCTACGAGTATGAATGCTGTTTTTAGTACGCTTTTCATGACTATCCTTTCGTTATCTTTGGGAAAATACAATGCCTGGCTCCATGCTTAGCACAGGTCTTACACTGATCACAGCCGCAGTGATACTCACGATCAATACGCCTAAAAAGCCCAGCACGGGAGCAAACCACATCATGCGGAACGGAAAATCCGCACTGGCAACACTCTCTCCCAACAGGGCACATACCCCTATGCCTATACCGCTTCCGACGATCACACCTATAAACGCCTGAGTGAACACCATATTTACCAATTGACTCTTGGAAGCTCCCATCGCTTTGAGGACGGCATATTGTCTGAGGTTTTCATACGTGAACATATAGAGCATGACACCGGTGACACCAAATCCGACCAGCATGGCAAGAATGACCATGTTGATCATATCACCTACATCTTCCGAGTTGATGAGAAACCATTTGACGGTCTCTTTTTTAAATGCATCGCTTGTAATAGCCTTAAGTCCTGTCTGTCTGGTGATATTCTGAGCTAAGCGACTGGCTGAAATGTTTTTCCCACCCTTTACCATAATAAAAGTGATATACCTGTTTTCTCCGGGATTCAAGCGTTTAAAGTTCGACTGTGTGGTGTACATTAGCGGTCTTGGCGGGAATCTTGGAATGGTTGAAGAGACACCTCTTACAACGACTCTTTTATCATTGATGATCAGTGTATCTCCGTATTGGAGTTTTCGTGTAGGAACACCCAGATGCGCACCGTCATACGGCCACATGTCTTTTGTGTGTATCGGCGTTTGAAGTTTACCACTGCTTCCGCCACCGTCAACGATGACACTGTCAGGCATATGGAGGAGTGCTGCACTTAGAGCGTTACCGGTCTTTGGGGCTCCGCTCAATATGGCATCATCCACACCGATCATCTGAAAGGACTGGAAATGTCCATTGGGAAACCTGGCAGTGGCATCACCCAGATACAAGGGCACAGCATAACTGACTCCTTTGACACTACGCACCAGTCCCAAAGAGGCATCGCTCATATTGATCGTCGCTTCCGTTGAATGGACAGCAGGATCCATTACCCAAACAGTTGCAGAGGGATTTTCGCTTACAAGTGAAAAACCTCTTGTCATAAACCCCGCAAAATATGCCATCGCAAAGGTCACCAGAAATGCAGTAAACCCGATGCCCGTAAAAAGTCCAAGATATTTGGTTCTGTCATGCATCAGCATTTTGACTGCCACTTCAAACATGATTATTTTTCCTGTTCAGGAGTCTGGATAAAGACATCCAATTGTTCTCCCACATAAAGAGGGAATGTTTTTGTTCTTTTGGCAGCATAAATGACTTGCAGCACACGTGTATCGGTGCGTTCCGTACTGCGTCCTGTCAAGTTTGTTTTAGGTACGACATAAGGGATCGTGTAGAGGTAGGTCAAGTCTGTCTTTTCTTTGGTGTTACCGCGCATATATGCCACGGCCTTTGTACCCGGTCTGAATTTTGAAATATCATACTCATTGATGCTGACACGCACATTCAGACGGTCACTCCCTATGACAAGTGCATTTGAACGGCTGTCAAAAAAATATCCCTTGCTTATTTCCGATCTCAATACCACGCCGTCTATAGGACTGTAAACTTTGTAGCGCTTTAATTGATCTTGCAAGGCAGCCAGTTTTGTTTTTGACACAGCAAGCAGCTCTTTTGCTTCATGAAAACGATCCTGTGCTTGTATGTATTTTACTTTTGTAACCATTTGGGGAGAAACTTTTTTGAAATTTTCTATCAGATTGAAATGATGTTTTGCACTTGTAAGTTTTGCCTCGGCAGCTTTTATGCTTGTCTGTGCAACTAAGATCTTGGACTGAAGAAGCGTATCATCCATTTCAAAAAGCAGCATTCCTTTCTTTATCTTGTCCCCGCTTTGTACATACACTTTTTTGATGACTCCGGAAATAGAGGAACCTACAGCAATATTTTTACTCTCTGCTTCTATGATCCCTGTTCCGGCTATGAAAGATTTAAAAGGCGGTTTTACAGAAGGGATCGTGACAGTATTGGATGATTTTAGCGTATCTCCATAAAAAATAGCGGCAATGCCGACACCTAGACCAATGATCGATATTATGATAAAACTATAAAATCTTTTCATCTGTTTTTCCTACTCTAATGATTTTTCCATCTTCCATCTCTGCAATCCTGTCTGCGTATTGGTACACTCGGCTGTCATGCGTCACTACAATCATGGTCACAGCATGCTCTTTGGTCAGTTTTTTTAAAAGTTCCATGACCACCTGTCCAGACTTGTGATCAAGGCTGCTTGTCGGTTCATCACAGATCACCAGTTTGGGCTGATGCACCAGTGCTCTGGCAATGGCGACCCTTTGTTGCTGCCCACCACTCAATTTTCCCGGCAAAAAATGCTCTTTTTGTTCCAACCCTACAGCTTTCAACATCTCTTTTGAATGGGAAAATGCCATTGTTTTGTTTGTTCCGAAGATTGTAAGGGGCAGGGCTACATTTTCAGCAGCACTCAATGCAGGAATGAGATTGAATGCCTGAAATACAAAACCGATCTCTTTGCCTCTAAAGGCAGTTTTTGCTTCATCACTCATGGTAGCAAGGTTATGATCTAATGTAATGCAAGTTCCACTGTCAAACCCAAGTAAAGCAGTAACAACCGATACAAATGTCGTCTTGCCACATCCTGATGGTCCCACAAGCATAAGCAGTTCACCCTCATACACATCAAGATTTACGCCCTGCAACGCTTTTACCTCTGCTTCTCCGGAATTGAATATTTTTACAATATTCGTACAATGAAGTGCAATGTTTCGCCTGTGATTTGTTGCCATACTCAAATCATAGTCGATGAAAATGAAATGAAGATGAAGGAAGTTTTTCATCTTCATTTCATTTTCATTTAGTATAATCTTAAAAAATTATATAAAAAGATTATATTTATGAATACAGGACGATTTAAATTTGCTGCCAATTTTATTGGTATATTTGTTTTTGTGAGTTTTATCACAAGGATCGTTTTGCTCGCAATGACATACGATCAGGTTAATATGGGTATTGGAGCATTGCTAAAGGTTTTTTTCATAGGAGTATTTTATGATTTTGTAGCTGTTTCTTATTACTTAATACCGTTTATACTTTATCTTATTATTGTACCTAGAAAAATTTTCAATACATCTATTCACAAGATCATCAGTTTACTGGTTTATTTTGCTGTGATCTATACTATAGTATTCAATGGTTTCAGTGAGTATTTTTTCTGGGAAGAATTTGGAAAACGTTTTAATTTTATTGCAGTAGATTATTTGGTTTATACGCATGAAGTTATACACAATATTCTGGAATCCTACCCCATACCGCTTCTTGTTTTGATCATCCTGTTCCTTACAGGAGGGATCTTTTATGTCAACCATAAAAAGAGTGACTTGCATGAGAAAGCATTTAAATGTAATATGCCATTTTTAAAACGTTTGAAAATCGGAAGTATCTATCTTGCACTTCCCTTGCTCTTTTTTGTTTTTCTGGACAAACAGACTCTAACAGAAAACATTTCAAACAAATTTGATCAGGAGTTGGCAAAAAATGGTTTTTACTCACTTTTCAGTGCTTTTAGACACAATGAATTGGACTATAATGAATTTTACAAAACTTTGGATAAAAATAAAGTATTTAAAAGACTGCATATTCTTTTAAAAAGAGAGAACACAACCTTTAAAACAAATAATATATATGATATAAACAGAGTGGTTACAAATGATGGAACAGCACAGAAGTACAACATTGTACTTATTATGGTGGAGAGTCTCAGTGCAGAATATTTGGGAGCATTTGGAGATAAAAGAGGATTGACCCCTCATTTGGATAAACTGGCAAAAAAATCACTCTTTTTTAATAATCTGTATGCAACAGGAACACGAACCGTAAGAGGAATGGAAGCTGTTACACTCTCTTTACCTCCGACTCCGGGGAGAAGCATCGTCAAAAGACCCGACTGTCAAAATATGAATTCTGCAGGTTTTATTTTTCAAAAACTGGGTTATGATAATAAATTTATCTATGCAGGTCACGGATATTTTGACAATATGAATTACTTCTTTTCAAATAATGGATTTGATGTAGTAGACAGATTTGATTTCAAAGATAGTGAAGTAACATTTTCTAATGTATGGGGTGTCTGTGATGAGGATCTTTTAAACAAAGTAAGCAAAGAGGCAGACAAGTCTTATACGAAACAAAAACCTTTTTTCAGTTTTGTGATGACTACCTCCAACCACAGACCTTATACCTATCCAAATGGGAAGATTGATATTCCTTCCCATACAGGACGTAGAGGTGGTGTAAAATATACTGATTATGCTATTAACAAATTTCTTAAAAAAGCAGAACTAAAGCCATGGTTTAACAATACAATCTTTGTAATTGTTGCAGACCATAATGGTGGTAGTGCCGGGAAAACTGCCCTGCCGATATGGCGTTATAAAATACCATTATTTATTTATGCACCCAAGATCATTAAACCTGCAGTTGTTAGTAAGCTTGCATCTCAGGTAGATATAGTACCGACACTTTTGGGTATTCTTGGACAGAGTTATGAAGCAAAATTTTACGGAGATGATATTTTAAAAGCAGATCATCAGGAAAGAGCATTTGTAGGCAACTATCAAAAACTTGGACTTTTTAGAGACAATACCCTTACTGTGCTCTCCCCAGACAAAACAATACAAAATTATAAAGTGAAAAAGCAGACGCTATACAGCGTAATATATGATAAAAGAGAACCTTCAGAAACAGACATAAATGATACAATTACTTACTATCAGAGTGCAAGTTATCTATATAAGCATAACCTGTTAAGAGAGTTTAATAAAAAATAATAGAATGATGATGCATTTTTGATTATTCTAAAAAAAGGCAAAAACTATATTTAAAAAAAGTCTAGCTTTATTCTTAATAATATTTTTGACAAACATCGTACTGCAAGCCAAAGACAACATAGAAGTCTATCATGCCTATGGTAATGCACATCATATTATTGTGCAGAGTAGAATGTTGCATAAAAGAGAATTTAAAAAGGTTAGCGATACTGATGGTTGGTTCACAAATGTATGGAGAAGAACAAAACAAATCGAAAGTGATGAAATTTCAGATGCTAACATTTTTGCTACCATCCAAAACAAAGAGTTTCATGTTAAAGGTGATGACGAAGGTTATTTTGAATTTAATATTACTTGTGGGTGATGTTTGGTGATAATGGCGAGAAAGATGCTGAGGTGTATAGAGAGATAAAGGAGAAATACCCTAAAAAGGTCAGGATGTATTATATTCGTGATGTAAAAAGCGGAGAGATTAAAGAGTATAATAAGCTATGAAAATTTTAATTATAGAAGATGATGCACATATCCTTTCCTTTTTAACAAGAGGACTCTGTGAAGACGGACATCTTGTGGAGAGCAGCCGGGATGGCAAAGAAGGTGAGTATATGGCAGGTACAAATGCCTATGATATTATCGTACTTGACTGGATGCTGCCTGAAAAAAATGGGTTGGAGATCTTACAGCATTTACGTAACAAACAGATAAAAACACCCATTATTATGCTTACAGCAAAGGATGAAACAGAAGATAAAGTAGCTGCATTGACAGCAGGTGCAGATGATTATCTTTCTAAACCTTTTGCCTATGAAGAACTGCTGGCAAGAGTAATGGCATTGTACAGAAGAAGTGCTATGGAGGGAAGTAATACCGTGAGCATACAAGATATTACACTTGACCTTGATGCAAGAACGGTTCAAAAAGAGGGTAAAACAATCTCTTTAAGCCAAAAAGAGTTTGAACTTTTACTCTTTCTTGTCAAACATAAAAACAATATGGTCACCAATACCATGATAGAAGAGCATCTTTGGAGCAGCTATACAGCTGTCAACAGTAATGTCATACCGGTAACGATCTATCATTTGAGAAAGAAAATAGGTAAAACACTGATCAAAAGTTTTAGAGGACTGGGGTATAAAATTGAAAGCTAACAGCTTAAAGACAAGGGTACTGTTCTGGTTTGGTGGTGTCAGTGCTGCTGTGTTGATACTTTTCAGTTTTGTATTTTATTATCTACTCGATCAAAGTATTACCTTAAAAATACAAACCCAACTATACAAACAAGCCATCCAAATTGAAGATAAAATAACCGCGAGAGAACCTATAGAACAAGTTTTACAGAACCTGTTGGCACAAGATTATGAAGCATCCGTATTCAAGACAGGCAAACTTATCGGACAAAGTAAGAACTTTCATCTAAGTAATCCCGGATTCTATGCCCGTTACAGTGACCGGTTTGTAATGCTTAAATCTGAAAAATATCTCAAAGGGATCTATGTGCTGACACTTTCAAAACCTTTTAACGGAAAACTGATCGTAACCACCCATGAGATCAATAATACGATCGAAGATATGGCAGATACTCTGTTAACACTTATACCCATGCTTCTTTTAACCCTACTGTTTTTAGGAAGTAAATTGATCGACAAGATATTGGTACCTGTCAAACACATTACTAAAACAGCTACCGAGATCAGCATCAACAACTTTTCAGGTACCATTTCAGTTCCTGATAAAGAAGATGAGATCAAAGCACTCGTTGAGGCATTTAATGACATGATAGTTAGACTGAAAGAAGGAGTAGACAACCTGAACCGCTTTAACAGCGATGTTTCACATGAGCTTAAAACACCCTTGACCGTCATCAAGGGTGAAATAGAGATCACACTTCGTAAACTGCGTAAACCAAATGAGTACATTAAAAGCATACAAACCATCGCGTACGAAGCTGAACAGATAGAACATATGGTAAAGAACTTACTATTGCTTACCAAATACAGCAAAGAGAACATTACGCGGACTTTCGAACACTGCCATCTTGATGCTATACTGCTAAGTACGCTTGAAAAATATGATGCTACAGGCAAAGAAAAACAGTTGCATCTCAACATAGAAAAACTTGAACCCATTGTGACAGAAGCAAATCCCATGCTTTTGTCGATGATCTTCTCAAACCTTATAGACAATGCGATCAAATATACGCCAAAGCACAAAAATATTACTATTTCACTTTACAGGGATGAGAAGATACATTTTATCATTAAAGATGAAGGTATAGGGATTCCCAAAGAGAAATTGTCAAAAATAACCGATAGATTTTACAGAGTCGATGAATCAAGAAATAAAAAGATCAAAGGGTTTGGTTTGGGGCTATCCATTGTCAAGAACAGTGTGGAGCTGCATGGCGGAGAAATGACTATCATTTCTGCAGTCAATCAAGGGAGTACGATACATGTTGTTTTGTAAAATTAAACCTTTCGGGTAGAGGGTACCCCCCTATTTACGGTTCCATAGCCGTATCACACTCAACCTGCAAAATCCCTACATCATCTACATCTATCCGTGCAGCTGTCAATTTTCCACCCCATAAACACCCAGTATCTAAAGCAAGGACATTCTCATCTTGATAAAACCCAAGTGTTGACCAGTGTCCGAAGATGATCTTTAGATCTATGCTTTTTCTGTTCTCACATTCAAACCACGGCTTTAAGCCTTTTGTTCTAAGCTTGTCTGTGGGTGCACCTTTTTGTTCAAAATCAAGGCGATGGTCTTTGTAGCAATAACGCATGCGTGTAAATGAGCTTACAATATAGCGGTCAATATCTATGCAGCTTGAATCCCTGTCAAAACGTTCTATACCATGTTTAAACATCGCTTTAAGCCATGCTTCTGCATCATCACTCTGCAGTCTCTCTTCTATACGCTTTGCATACTGAAGTGCCATCCCCAAGTCAAACTCCGGGGAGATACCCGCATGCGCCATGCAGTAGCCCAATCTGTAATCCACATGAAGAAATTTTTGCCCTCTAAGCCATTTAATGAGTTTTGAAGCATTGGGTGAGGCAAGTACAGGATCAATGGTCGGGTTGGACTTTTTGATACCATAGTAGGCTGCTATAAGGGTAAGATCATGATTGCCAAGAACGACCCTGACATTCTTTTTGATACTGTAGAGATATTCAAGCACTTCCAGAGATTTATTCCCCCTGTTGACCAAGTCACCTGCGAGCCATAATGTATCGTACCGTTCGTCAAACTGGATTTTTTGAAGCAGCCGTTGTAAAGCATCATAACACCCTTGTATATCACCTATCGCCCAAACACTCATCAACGTACCTTTGATGCAGTAAATAGTAAATAATGAATAGTGAATACTCTCATAGCAGCTTCTCTTTATATATTTTTACTTTTTCTTCAAATGACATTTTAGCATAAGCTGATGAAGGTGAAGGCAGATAGACTATCTCTATCTCCAGGTGTGAAAAATGTGTTTGAAAAAGAGCTTCCGCCTTTTTGCCTGTAAATGCCAATTTCGTGATGCTTGGATGTGCTTCTAAAAAACCTATGATGTCATTAACCTTTTCATTTTCCAAAGAGCTGTCAAGAGAGTTGTCACGAGAGCATTCTCTAACCATATCCCAAAGCCCCAACTTCGCTTCTTTGAGTAACCAAAGTTTTTGGTCACGGTTGTTTACAGGATAAGTCGTCACTGCTTCAAGAAGTTTCCAGAACTGGTTACGCGGATGGGCATAATAGAAGTTATTGTCAAAAGACTTGATGCTGGGGAATGAACCCAGTATCAAGGTTTCTGTGTCTTTAAATACAATAGGATCAAATGGATGTACTAAAATTTTGCTCAATGTATTCTCCTGTAGGGTGTTACCCTTACAACACCAATAAATATAAATACCATCATAAAGGTGTTGTCAGGGGGCAACACCCTACGGTTATTTACATGCCTTACGCATATTTTGTACGATCAGCACCAAAAGCGCCAAAGAAAAGATCTTAAAATTGATCTCACTCCCTTTATGTGTACTAAGAAAAGCAGCAGACTTTGTCATCTCTTCACCTGCCATTTGCATGGTCAAAATATCGGGCAGATAGTAGTACCCGAACATCAAACCTGTGGCTATGACAAAAAAAGTTGCTATTTGGGTAATGGTATCTCTCTCAAACTTCTTGTATTTGTACCCTTCATAAAGTGCTACAGCAATGACAGTCGTTGTTACCAGATAAGAAAGCTTCAGAAAATTCTGTGTCATAATAAGTCCTTCCTGATAATGGGTGAGTACTTCACTGCCTAACCAGTTTTCTGTATGAAAGGTCACCGGTGCTACGACTGCACCGGCAAAAAGCCCAGCTCCCAGTGTTACACCCAAAAGTATGAGGTAGGCTATTGTTGTTATTCTAAAATATTTTTTCATTTGTTTCTCCTGTAGGGTGTTGTACCATTACAACACCATAAATATTGGTTCTCTAACATATTTTTAATTTAAATTATTGGTGTCGTAATGGTACAACACCCTACGTAAACTCAATCACAAATCCTCTATCAAAGCCTGCTAAGTCCTGATAGAATTCAATGGATTGTACCCCAACTTCATTAACAAATTCTGAAATGGGTACTTTTTGGTCATACCCCATCTCACAACAGAGCCACCGAATACCTCTGCTCTTTACATCCAAAATGATCTGTATTAAAAGTTCATCACCGACTCTACCGCCAAAAAGTGCCTCTTTGGGCTCATAATCAATCACATTGGATGCAAGCAGACAATCTTCTGCAATATAAGGAGGGTTGGAGACCACAAGTTCAACAGGCTCACTCACTTTATCTATAAGATTTGATTTGCGAAGTTCTATCTGCCCGGTCAGTCCAAAAGTTTCCATATTTTTTTGTGCTACTTTCAGCGGTGTATCACAAATATCCGTAGCAATAATATTCAGATGAGAAAACATGCGTGCCAACATAATAGAGATCGCACCAGAGCCTACCCCTATCTCTGCAATCTTTGTAATATTCTCTTTTTTGATGATGTTTGCTACCAGATCAATAAGTATCTCCGTCTCAGGACGGGGGATAAGTACCCCTGGCTCAACAGCCAGATGCATATCATAAAAACTGACCTTCCCTGTAATATACTCATAAGGTTCATAGTTGGCACGTCTTTCAACCAGTTTGACAAAAGACCCAAAATCACTGATTTCTTCATTTTCCTGCATAAAGAGGTAAATACGGTCTTTTTCAAGATGGTATGACAAAAGCAGTTCTGCCTCGAACATAGGGCGTTCACATGCTTCTGAAAGTCGTTCTTTTGCCCAACTTAAAGCTTCCTTGATACTCTTTTTCAAATGTTTTACTTCTCTTCTTTGTCCATATAGGCAAAGATCCCATCATTTGGCAAAGCCGGCTCTTCAATCTTTTCTTCTTCTCCGATTATGACACCTGTAGCATCATAATTCATCGCTTTCAGGCGTTCTAAAACAGGCGGATGTGTGTGGTAAAAGAATATCACAAGCGGATGGGATTTTGGAAAGGATTTGTTCTCTGTAACCAGTTTAAGCAGTGCAGAGACCAGATACTCCTGTCCTCCCACTTTTGAGCCATAGGCATCTGCCGCATACTCATTGTGCTGCGAGACAAAACTCATGAACGGATTAAAGACAAAACTGACAAGCGGAAGCAGCAGCAGTAGCATCGCTATCTTCACACCGGCATGCGGGATGACACCCATTTGGGTAAAGAGTGTATCAGGAAGATGCCCAAAGAGATAGAATGCAATAAAGAGTAACAATCCCATGAGTCCGATATTTTTCCAGATATCTCCATGTGTAAAATGCCCAAGTTCGTGTCCGAGTACCGCCAATAACTCTTTGGTATTTAGTTTTTCTCTGAGTGTATCAAAAAGCACTACTCTTTTGGTTTTCCCCAACCCACCAAAAAATGCATTCAGTCTGCTGTCACGCTTACTGGCATCCATAATGAAAATACCGTCACTTTTCAGCCCGGCCTGATCCATAAGTTTGGTAATTTCTGTTTTAAGTTCACCCTCTTCTATGGGGGTGAACTTATTGAAAAGTCCCATAAAAGTCGGCATAAGCAAATTGGCAAGAACTGCTACGGTGAACATCGCCACGAATCCCCAAAGCCACCACATCTCGTAACGGCTGATGATCCAAGCCAAAAGTGCAAAAACAGCACCACCAATAATGATAAATAACAGTGCTGATTTCAGAGTGTCCATAATGAACATTTTAGGTGTCATCTTGTTAAAACCGAAATCTTCATCTATTTTAAACTTTTGATACAGTTCGAAAGGAAGTCCAACAATATAGTTGATCAGTATAAATCCAAATAAAAAGAGTACCGCCTGCAGTATATTCCCCTCTACCTGCACCAAAGAGGAGAGCCATGCAAACCCGGCAAAGACCCACCAGACAAACATCAGATAATCCACAAAATGCTCAATGATCGCTACTTTCTCTTTAGCCACGGCATAATTTGCTGCCACCATGTATTTCCCCGCAGGCATCAGCACCGGGTCTTTACGCTTCTGCTGATTGATATACCCTACCTGCATCACCGAGATATAGATCCGCATAAACGTATAGAGCGAATATATTCCTATAATAATTTCCAACATTTACTTTCCTTAAAAAATGAACAATAATCAAGCAAATATATCACGATGAACTTTATCAAGCCTTAAAAGAGTATAATTTCACAAAAAACAAAGGCAAGCATCTGTGGCACTCATAGACCTCTTCAATATCAAAAAACAGTACGACATCAAACGCCTTCTTGATAACGTAGATTTTCATCTGAATGTTGGTGAACGCATCGCTATAGTAGGGCAGAACGGATGCGGTAAATCAACACTGATGAAGATAGCCCTTGGAAGCGAAGAACCTACTGAGGGCAAACGTGTGGTCAACAATGATCTACAGATTGAAATGCTTGCACAGCAGCCACACTTTGATGCCTCACTAACCGTAAGAGATGCTATTTTAAATGAACTGACAGAACTTAGAAAGGCACAGGAATCCCATGCAAAACTCAGTGCCAAAGTTGCAGAGGATTTTGAGAACAAAGCCCTGCTTGCACAACTTGAAAGCATCTCTGCCTACCTTGATCACCACAATGCCTGGAACCTGGACGACAAAATAGAGCGTATCTTACAGGAGTTTAAACTCAAGGAGTACGAGAAACGTCTCGTCATCTCCCTCTCGGGAGGAGAACAGCGTCGTGTTGCATTAGCTTCTTTGGTGCTTAAAAAACCTGATGTGCTTCTATTGGATGAACCTACCAACCACCTTGATGTCTATATGGTGGAGTTCCTCGAAGAGATACTGCTTAAAGAGAAGTTCACCCTGCTCTTCATCTCACACGACAGACACTTCATTGACACCATCGCAACACGGGTCATAGAGGTAGAGAACCAAGGACTTGTCTCTTACAAAGGTGGTTACCGTGACTACCTCGTACAAAAAGAGGAACGCATGAAATCTCTGGCAAAAAGCCATAACACCCTGCTAAAAATGCTCAAAAGAGAAGAGGAGTGGCTGGGTAAAAGTGTACGTGCCAGAGAAAAACGTAACCAGGGACGTAAAGCAAGGGTATTTGAACTTCGTGAACAAGCCAAGAAAAACCCTACCCTCATTCGAAAAATGCAGGTAGAGCTGGAGCGTGAGAAAAAAAGCTGGAAAGGGGAAAAAGGGCTGAGTAAGCGCAAAATGCTCTTTGATGTTGAGCACTTACACTACAGCATTGCAGGCAAAAAGCTCATAGAAGATCTCTCTACCCGTATCTTGCAACGTGACAAGATCGCCATTGTGGGCATCAACGGTGCAGGAAAATCTACCCTCCTTAAATTGTTTCTTGAGCGTTTAAAACCAGATAGCGGCTGCATTAAAAAGGGAGATTTTACCATAGGCTATTTTGACCAGCATAGAGAAATGCTGGATGATGAGCATACCCTCATAGAGACCTTTTGTCCCGATGGAGGAGACCATGTAGATGTGCAGGGAAGCCACATGCATGTCTATGCCTACCTGAAAACATTTCTCTTTCCTGAAGAGTATATGACCAAGAAAATAGGACAACTCAGTGGCGGAGAGAAAAACCGTGTGGCTTTGGCACTGCTTTTTACAAAAAATGTTGAATGCCTGATACTCGATGAGCCTACCAACGATCTGGATATTCAAACCATTACCATCCTGGAAGACAAACTCATTGCTTTCCCCGGAGCTCTGCTTTTTGTCTCACATGACCGTTATTTTATAGACAAGATCGCTTCTAAACTTTTTATCTTTAAAGGGGATGGTCTGATAGAAGAATCCTACCAAAGCTATACGGAGTATTTGGAAACAGAAAAAGAGATGAAAGAGCTTGGAAGATTGGCACTGGAGCTAAAAACTGCTGCAAAAAAGGAAGAGAAACCCAAAGAGAAAAAACAGACCAAACTCAGTTACAAAGAACAGAAGGATCTTGATACGCTTCCTGATGAAATTGAAGCACTCGAAGTAGAGATAGATGAACTTAATGCCTGTTTGTGTGATCCCCAGTGCTATCAGGAGAAAGGGTTGGGAAAACTCAGTGAAACACTGGCTGAGATTGAAAAGATCTATGAGGGAAAGAGTGAACGCTACCTTGAAGTACTGGAACTCTACGAGGCATTGCAAAAACAGTAATTTTTTCTACCTGTTACGCTACATACGTTTATTGGTATACCTGCTACCAATAGATGATGACACTTCTTCTTCCCCATCGTAACGCTCTTCTTCGGTTCGTACCCATATAAATATCAATACGTCTTCTAAAACGTTTATTCATTTTGTCACGTACTGTATAGTAGCCAGCTAGTCCACCGATCCTTACTTTTGAACCGTTTCTCAAACCGTACCGTGTAAGCATATCACGAGAAACTGCAATGATCTTCATACCAGGACGTAAACGATTATTCCATGCCGCCAAAAACGGTGTTTTGTCTGTTTGTCTGCTGTGAGAGCTATAGGCAGTTGCCGTGACTCGCAACTTCCGTTTACCAAAACTACGGATCATTTTAGATTCATATGTGTATTTTTTTCTTTTTTTCAATTTGGCTTTAGCCAATTTCTCTTTTTTTGCTTTCTCTTTTGCCTGCTTTGCAAGCAACCTTTTTTGTTCTGCCTTCTTTTTCGCCAACATGTAAGGCAGTGGCAGAAGAATCTTTTGTCCTATACGTATAGGTGAATTTTTCTTTAGTTTGTTCAGTTTGATGATCATACGGGAGCTAAGATTGAACTCTCTGGCAATAGAACCCAGACTGTCTCCTCTTTCTACGATATACTCTGCCTTTACAAGGGTATCAATTCTCTTCTGACTGTAAGGTATGACCAATTTTTTACCTATGTGTATCGCTACACTCTTTTTTAAATGATTTAAAGCACGTAGAGTACTTGTCTTTATCCCGAATTTTGCAGCAATGGTACTAAGACTGTCACCTTTTTCAATAACATAGTAACCCCCTTGTGTTACTTGTTTCTCTGCAGGTTTTAATGTCTTTTTCTTTTTTACTTCCTTCTCTTTTGCGATCTTCAAAGCTTCTTGATTTTTTCTTTCTCTCTCTTCTTTTATCTTCTGCATTTTTTTCAAAAGTGCTTTTCTCTGTATTTTAAGTCTTTCTATACGAGAATACATTCTCTCTTTTTTCATTTCTTGTGTACTTGAAGATGCAATGGACACCGGAACCGGTGTAGTTCCTCTAAATCGTACAGATTCATTGATCTTAAGATATTTTTCGATCATATCTTCTACTGAAATGACCTTTATCGAAGTTTTTGGAGGTACCGGAAGTGTTTTGGCTACAATCAGTTTTTGTCTGTCTTTTTTATATTTTATCTCTTTAGCTTTGATGAATTTATGACTATAGGGATTACATTCTGTTATACCTCCCGTTACAACTCTACAATCTACGATCATTTTGGCCATAGAATTTTCAAGCAATAATAACGGTAATACAATAATAAATACCAGATTTTTCCTTGTCATGAATACTATACTGAACTATAGAAAGTTCAGCATCTCTCCTTTTATATCCTCTTTATCCACTACGATTGTATGTATCACAGGTTTATCGAACAATCCCTTTATCATTGCAGGTACAGATACATTTGCATGTTCACTTACCCATTTCAATGCTTCCGTGTCATCTTCTACTTCATGCCCCAGTGCTTTGGAAACAGCAGGAGAAAATTTCGTCCATTCCGCTGTTGAATAGACCACAGTAGGAAGTTTTTTTTCTCTTAAAGTTTCATACGCTCTCATGCATGTTGCTGTATGCGGATCCATGATATACCCTTTTTTCGCATACATGCCTACTACCGCTTCACACTCCATATCATCAGAGAATGATGCATCAAAATCTTCTCTAAGTGATCTCAGTTCAGCCTCTGTCAGTGTAAATTTATTTTTATTTGCTAGATCTTCCATAAGCTCTTTGGTACGAGCTGCACCAAATTTATCATACATGATACGTTCGATATTTGAACTTTTCAAAATATCCATCGCCGGTGATTCTGTCTGAACAAGCTCTCTGCTTGTCAGATCATAAACCCCTTCATTGATCCAGTCTGTCAAAATATTATTAATATTGGATGAGATAAGGATCTTTTCTATAGGGAGTCCTGCTTTTTTAGCATAATACCCGCCCAATGCATTTCCAAAATTACCGCTGGGAACGACCAGATAGATCTTTTCACCCATGTTTATCACATCTTTGCGTACCAACTCCAAATAGGAGTGAATATGATAGATGATCTGAAAGATGATCCTTCCAAAGTTAACCGAGTTTGCTGCTGAAAGCTTAATATTTCTCTCTTTTAACTCCTCCTTGAAATCTTCAGAGGCAAGAAGTGCTTTTAGTGTGTTTTGCGTATCATCAAAATTCCCTTTAACACCAATCACTTTAAGATTTGGGGCATTTTCGGTCACCATTTGAAGTCTTTGTACATCTGATGTACCACCGTCCGGGTAAAGACATGCTACTTTTACACCCTCCTGATTTTTAAACGTTTCCAAAGTTGCCGGACCGGTATCTCCACTGGTTGCTGCCATAATAAGGTAATTCTCACCTCTTTTTTGGGCTAATTTGCTTAATATGTACCCAAAAGGCTGTAGTGCCATATCTTTAAAAGCACGTGTCGGACCATGGTAAAGTTCACTTACAAAACAGTCTCTTTCTATTTGTGTAAGAGGCACAGGATTTTCAGGATCATCAAAAGTATCATAGCGTTTCAATGCTTCTTTGAGTACCTCTGTTTCTATGTCAATACCAAATGTCTGTAAAAAATCCAGTGCTAAAGTTTTATAATGACTTTGAAGATGTTTTGTTAAAAATGTTTCATCTATATCCGGCAATGATTCAGGAACATAAAGTCCTCCAAAACTGGCACTTGGGCTAAGTATCGCTTCTGAAAAGGGCACAGTTGATGGTTTTACTCCGTCATTTCCCCGTGTCTCAATAAATTGCATCTAATATTCCTTATTTATATTAAATATAATTATAGCCAAAAAAGCTAAGGTCTACTGCTTTAGAAGCTTGATCAAATAGAAATTCTTTGCACGTTTGAAACTATTTGTCTCACCGACAACAATCATACTTCCGTCACTCATTCGTGCTACACCGTGTGCCACATCTTTTCTCTCATCCCCATAAACATGCGACCAAATAAGTTCTCCCGCTTTGTTCAGTGCCAATACATAGGCACTATGATTTCCTTTCCCCAAAGTATTGGTTCCTCCGACCAATATAAAACCACCGTCACGGGTAGTTGCTACGGCATTACCGTATTCATAGTATTTAAATCCATAGATCTTGTGCCAGATCGTCTTCCCCTTTGCATCGATTTTCATAACGGTCAGGTCACTTTGGGAACTTCCGTAAGAACGTGTACTCCCAACGGCGACAATCCCATTATCTACTGTAGGGGTCACACCCAGAAGTATATCTTCGTACTCACCGCCAAAGTGTTTTCTCCAACGCATTTTTCCATTCTGATCAAGCTGCATAATAAGAAAATCACTATCTCCTGCACGTTCCAGCTCTCTATAGCCGACAAGAACCATCTTACCGTCACGTGTACGGGTTAAAGCTGTTGCAGCATCATCTTTTGAGCCACCTATTGTATGGGCATTGATCAACGCACCACTCTTTGAAAGTCTGGCAATATAGATATCTTTGTCTCCCTCTTTACTGTAAGATTCTGTGGCACCCACAATGAGCATCCCTCCATCATCCGTTCCCGCTATGCCTCCTGCATATTCATCACGTACACCGCCAAGTGTTTTCTCCCAGATCTTTTTACCGTCGAGGGATATTTTTGCCACATAGAGATCAAAGTCATAGTTTTTACTGAAAGATTTGGAACGTCCCAATACCAAAATACTTCCGTCAGCAGCACGGGTAATGGCTTTCCCCTCATCTTTTTTCTTACCACCGAGCCATAAACGCCACTGCATCTCTCCATTTGCATTCATGCGTGTGACACAGATATCTGTACGCTGTGCACCGTAAGACTTACAGGTACCTACAATAGCACTCTCCCCATTTTCAAGTGCAACAATGCCATAGGCAATATCATCTTCTTTTCCCCCATAGATCTTTTGCCATTGTGCATGATATGCTTCTTTTTTCTTTACAGTAGGTTCTTTTGCATTAATCGTCAAACTTAAAAGCAATAGACTCACTGTTGCATAAAATATTTTCATCATTTTTTATCCTTAAAATAATTATTTTTTATTATACTGTAAAATAATTATTTATACAAAAATATGATTATATTGAGAAAAATCCCGAGATTTAGCGTAAATTTTTGGTATTAGCGTAGTAAGAAGAGTATCTTTAGTATTTAGTGTATGTTTCAGAGTAACTACTCATACAAATAAAGTTGAATAGATAGGAAAAAGAATGTCTACTTACATAAGTAGTACTATCAAAACAGACACTAAAATACTTAAGAAATAGAAGAAAGAAGCTATCTAAAAGTCAGATATGCTTGTATACCTCTATTGGTAGTCTGGCATTCTACGAGAGACCCATGACTTTCCGCACTTACCTCGCGATAAGATTGGCTTTTTCAATACGGTATAACCGTATGTGGGATTGTATCATCTTGATACTTAAAGCAAACAAAGCATTACCTTAATCTTACCTAAGTATTACCTGTGGTCAGAGTTCTATACAGGTACCTACACCTGAACTTGTCAATATCTCTAACAGTAATGAATGTTCTACGCGCCCATCTATAATATGTGCTTTCTTCACCCCACCACGTAATGCTTCTATACAGGCATCCACTTTGGGTACCATACCACCACTGATCGTACCGTCACTCTTAAGTGCTTCTGTTTTAGCAATATCCAGATTGGTGATAAGTTTCATCTCTTTATTAAGTACGCCTGCTGTATCTGTCAAAAAGAGTACTTTTCTGGCTTCCAAGGCTACAGCTATCTGACTGGCAGCAAGATCTGCATTAATATTAAAACCGGGGTGCCCTACACTGCTGCTTGAGGCAATGGGAGCGATCACCGGAACAAATCCATCCTCTATGATATTATCTACGATCTCAGGATTGACATTCTCTATCACACCTGTATATCCGAAATTATCAAAATCTTTCGGTCTGGCTTCAAGGAATTTTGCATCTTTTCCGGAGATACCGATCGCTTTACCTCCATGATTATTCAGCAAGGATACGATCTCTTTGTTGATCTCACCGCTTAGTACCATTTCAGCAATACGCATGACCTCCTTGGTTGTTACACGCTGACCATCTACAAATTTTGTCTCTACACCAAGATCTGCCAAAAGGTCTGTAATACTTTTCCCTCCCCCATGCACGATGATCGGCTTCATACCGACAAGATGCAAAAGAACAATATCTTGTGCAAACTGTTCTTTAAGGTCATCACTGGTCTGTGCTGAACCACCGTATTTGATGACAATCTTCTCATTGGCAAATTTTTTAATGAATGGCAGTGCATCAAGCAGTGTCTTGACTACATCTATCTTACTTTTCATGTCCATATCCTTTGATATACGCATCCACTTGCATGAATATCTCATTTTTGATCTCTAATTTTAACTTCATTATGGAGAGTGGCAACTTAAATCCCTGCATTTTCACAGCATCCTTTTGCGTAACAAGCAGACTCTGGGCATCACACTCTTTCATAAGTCTTTGCAGCGATTCTTCTTCAAAATAGGCATGATCTTCCAGATAGACTTTCTGCACTACCCCTTCAGGCAGATAATGATCCAATCTATCCGGGTTGGAGATCGCTGTAACAAGCAACATCTTTGATTTCAAATCCGCATAACTCACTTTTCTTACAAAATCCTCTCCCTCTTTGGCTACAATATCTGCATATTTCTGCGTAAAACCAAATTCCCTGAAAGGTCCCGCAGGGAACGGCAGATGATTCTTGATCACTTCAGGCTCCAAAACAATCTCAAATTTCTCTATTTCAACACGATTGAATCCATCATCTAGAATAATAAGTTTCGCCCCCTGTTCTTTCGCCAACGCAATAGCCTTGTGCCTATCTTCACTTACGATCACCGAGGCATCAGAAAGAGCAGTTGCTATAAGCATCGGTTCATCACCACTTTGCTCCACTGAAGTAAGTATTTCTCCTTTTTGACTTACCTGCTGCAGCCCTTTGCTCTTTCTGCCATATCCGCGTGATATTACCGCTACATCTTTGTATCTTGAAGCCAAAGCAATGACAAAAGGAGTCTTCCCACTTCCTCCTACAATAAGATTACCAATACTTACAATAGGAATATCAAAACTTTTTTTAGGGGTCAATACTCTTCTTAAAAACATAAAAATACCATAAAGAAAAGCAACTGGCAGCAGTACAAGGATCGTTAGATAATGGTACCATTTCGGCGCAAAAAGCATCTGTTCATAAGCATAAGTCATTTACACTCTTTCGCACCGAGTTTTTTAATTTCACTGCAGGTAAACCCTGCCTCTTTTCGCGCATCCACATTAATATGCGGTCTATGTTTGGAAAGCAGTTTATAGCGTTCGAGTATTTCAAAATAGACACTTTCATCAAGCGCCTCTTTTTTGCAAAGGTACTTAAACCATTTATCACCTTTATGGACATGGTCTATCTCTTCTTCGTAGATTACATTCAGAGCATCTATGAGTTGTTTCACTAGAGGATTTTTGCGCCTATTATCCAATTTTTTAATAATCTGAGGGTTGACATCAAGACCGCTTGCTTCATAGTAACGCGGTATAATCGCCATTCTTTCAAGAACTGAGTTCGCCGTATGCTCAGCAGCATCAAAGAGCCCGCAATGTACAGGAAAATCTCCATATTCATAGCCTAAAGAAGCAAGGAGTTCTTTTAGCATTTTAAAATGACGTATCTCATCCTCTGCTACAACTAGCCAGTCTATTTTATATTCCATTGGCATATCCGGGAAACGGTAGACTGCATCAAGTGCCAAATCTATGGCAGAGTATTCAATGTGTGTAATAGCATGTACCAAAGTGCCCAAACCTTCATTGGTATCAAAATCTTTTCGTGCAGGCAACTCCCTGGGGTCGACTATGTGACACTTCGAAGCATAGGAAGGTCTTTCAAAAATCCTTGGCTTGAAATTATCCTCATACCTAACCTGATTTTGGCTACAATACTCCAAACACCGAACAGTCAATTTCTCTTTAAGAGAAATATCATCACTGAGAATAGCTTGTTCTAACACATCATATAACTTCATAGGAGAATTATACCATGCAAATCAAAATACAACCTATGGGACCTTATCAGACCAACTGTTATATTGCCACGGTAGAGGGAAAAGACTTTATTATCGACCCGGGAGTAGATGCAACCAAATGGGTTTTAAACAATGTCACCAATCCTGTAGCCATCCTCAATACACATGGACATTTTGATCATGTATGGTCCAATGCAGAAGTAAAAGAGAGACTCAAACTTCCTATCTATTGTCCAAAAGAGGACAGCTTTATGCTCACTTCAGACCCGTTGGGACAAGGTACACCAAAAAGTACTCCGGACTATGAAATAGTAGGTGATGAGGAACTTAATATAGAAGGTATCAAAATAAAGTATCGACACTTCCCTGGACACACTCCGGGATGCAGTATCATCGAAATAGGTGATGTCTGGTTTTCCGGGGATTTTCTTTTCCAACAGAGTATAGGAAGATGGGACTTCCCCTCATCAAGTGCAGAAGAGATGGTAAAAAGTTTGGAGAAAGCCTTAAAAATAGAGGGAGACTACACCATCTACCCTGGACATGGACTCAGTACCACACTCAAAGCTGAACAAAGAGTAATACCTTTTTGGATAGATCAAGTTAAAAAAAGTATGTAATCAAAAATTAATATGAGAATTTATACCCTCTACGTCTAACTGTATGGATCACCTGGAAACCAAGTATACTCTTCAAACGTTTACGTATCTGGTTAATCGCAACCTCAACGGTATTGTCACTGACATACTCAGGCTCTTCCCAAAGTGCATTAATGATCTCATCTTTACTAAATACACGCTGTTTACGCAGTGCAAGATAGGCCAAAATATCAAATGTCTTACCGTTGAGGGAGACGATCTTCTGATCAAACTCTATCTTTTTATTGGCTATATCGATCACCAACTTATCAATATTGACCTGCGTACCGAAAAGATGTCTCATGTTTGCCAATACTCTAGCAGCGATAAGATCCGGATGTTCACAGTGATTATAGACCACATCATCCACACCTAAAGAGAAAAAACCTGCCTGTTGGCGGTAATTGGATGTTAAGATCATGATCTTTGTTTCACTCTTTTTCTTTTTGACTTCATTGACATAGCGTTCAAGTGAAAATTTTACACCTTCATCTACAATGATAACAAGTTCATAATGTCTAAAATCTGTGAAATTTGTTGCATCGTACATATCTTTTGCATTATCTACAATACAGATGAAGTATTTATCTAACTCTTTTTCTAGTTCTTTAACGTATTCGTCACTGAACCCTACGGTTAATATTCTCATATTTTTATATTCTTCCAATCTACTCAAAAAGTAAACAAAACTTAAACAGAAACTTAAGTTTTTCCGACTTTTCTCTTTTAATAGCGTATTTATAGCAAAATCAACCTTATTTAAAAATAAAAGTATCTTTTTCTTTTATCTATGTAATACACTGTATAACTTGTAGTATATTCAAAAAATGTCAAAAAATGTCAGATAACACTCTATTTATGATTTTATCGCTTTAATATAAACCCGTTTGGGTGCCGGATACCCTTCAACGGTTTTGCCCGGATCATTCGGATCAAGAAAATCTTCAAGACTTTGGGTCTCTATCCATTCTGTTTTTCTCTGTTCATTAGATTCCGTAACCATCGTCTCTAATACTTCAACCATCTCAAAACCGGCTCTGTAACACCAGTTCTTCAGTGCATTGATCGTCGGTACAAAATAGATATTCGGTATCTTTGAGTATCTCTCTTTAGGTGTAAGGCATATTTCCTCTTCACCATCTATCATAAACGTATCAAGTATAAGTTCTCCGCCTTTATTGAGCCCCTTGAAAAGAGACTTTAACATTCCGACAGGATCTGCACGGTGATAGAGCACACCCAAACAAAAAAGTACATCGAATTTATGTTCATAAAATTCTACATGCTCTACACCTAAAAGTTCATACACAATCTCTGATTGTATAAAATGATCTATGAATTGAAATTGTGAATAGTAAATGGCAGAAGGATCGAAGCCAATGAGTTTTTTAGGTTTATGGGTAAGCATACGAAAAAGATAATAGCCGTTATTGCATCCGATGTCGCCTACAATTTTATCTTTAAGATCAAAATGGGGCTTAAGCAAATTGTATTTTATCTGACTCTGCCACTCTGAATCAATAAAAAGATCATTGATCTGAAACGGTCCTTTACGCCAAGGAAGCATTAAACGTGCGGTTTGCTCAATTTGTACCATATCAGGCTCAGACAGATCAGCAATCTGTATTTCTACCCTGTCACCAAACTTTACTTCAAGGTTATCATAAGCAGGTAAAGCTTTGATCGCCTTCTGATAAGGTACGATATTTTTCCAGGTCAGCCATTTTCGGCGTTCCTCTCTGATACTGTTTAAATCCATTGATTATTTAATATATGCCTTAATGATCTTTTGATCGAACATTGGTCTGTCAGCCGCTCCAGTTGAAACATTCTCGATCTTTTTAACTATTTTTTTTCCATTTATTACTTCACCAAAGATCGTATATCCGCCATTGAGCCATGGCGTGGGAGCAACCGTAATAAAAAACTGACTTCCATTGGTATTTGGTCCGTGATTTGCCATAGCCAGTAAAAAAGGTTTGTCAAATATCAGGTTAGGTGCATATTCGTTTTTGAACTCTTTATGCCAAATAGATTCTCCACCTCTTCCTGTACCTGTCGGGTCGCCACCCTGTATCATAAATCCTTTTATGACACGATGAAAGATCAAACCATTATAGTATCCGTTTTTTACATGTGTTATAAAATTTTCAACTGCCAAAGGTGCTGCTTTGGGAAACAATTTAAGTTCTATTTTCCCTGCATTTGTTTCCAATACTACAATGGGAGCTTTATGGGTGCTTGTCGCAGTCGCTTTTACTTCTTCTGCATTCACCTGTAACCCTAAACCTACAAGAAGTAACCCTATCAATAATTTTTTCATTTATATATCCTTCTCACAGTGATCTATATTCAGTTTTTTGAGAACTTTGGTAAAAAAATCCCCTGCTTCTCTATGCACATCATCATGAAACTCTACATAGATACATTGAATATCCTGTCTGTCATTTGAGATTTTATCAAAAATAAAAGGTTTTTGTCCTGTCTCTTTTTTGGTATCATCAATAGCCTGAAGTATCTCGCCCTTGAGTAGTTTATTGTCTCCGAAAATAAGACTTAATCCTTCATACCGCTCTTCCATTCTGACATGTGCTTTAATTTGCTGACATTTGTCCATTTTTTGCCTTTGTATAGTGATATTTGATTATAACGCTTTTCACATTTATTTTGCATAACTTGTTGCCCGTATTTCACGGATGACATTTACTTTTATCTCACCGGGATATTGCACTTTATTCTGTATCTCTTTAGCGATTTCTTTACTCAGGAGTACTGCTTCATTATCACTCATCTTCTGAGCGTTGACAAAAACCCGTACTTCTCTTCCTGCATTAATGGCATAGGCTTTTAAAACATCATTTTTTGCAGTAGCTATCTCTTCTATCTCTTTCACACGTTTGGTAAAGCTTTCCAAAACTTCACGTCTTGCACCAGGTCTTGCAGCACTGAGTACATCTGCGGCACACACAGCTGCACTCTCAACACTGTCTGGTTCTTCATGACCATGATGAGCATAAATAGCATTAATCACAGTAGGATGTTCATTGTGTCTGCGGCATATCTCAGCACCTATTTCTACGTGTGAGCCGCCCATATCCTGCGTCAATGCCTTACCAATATCATGTAAAAGCCCTGCGCGTAGGGCAAGCTTCTCATCCCCTCCCATTTCAGCAGCCATTACTTTTGCCAGTTTTGCTACTTCGAGTGTATGTGCCAGGGCATTTTGTCCGTAACTTGCTCTATACTTCAAACGACCAAGCAGTTTTATCAACTCTTCATGCATGGGGAAAAGTCCCAGATCAATTAGGATATTCTCTCCCTCTTCATAGGTTTTCTGTTCAAACTCATCCAGCACTTTCTCATGCACCTCTTCAATGCGTCCTGGGTGTATACGTCCATCTTCCACCAATATCTCTATCACACGTGTAGCAATGGCTCTTCTGTAAAGGTTGAAAGAACTTACCAGTATCACACCCGGTGTTTCATCCACAACAATATCTACGCCCAAAAGCATCTCAAGGGTTTTGATATTTCTTCCCTCTTTACCGATAATGCGCCCTTTATGCTCATCACTGGGCAGATTAATAAGATTGATCAGCCGCTCTCCTGCAAAATCTCCTGCATACCGTGTCGTTGCCTGTGCCAGAATATAGTTGGCTTTTTTCTGCCCTTCCTCTTTCGCCAATTTCTCATATTTTCGTATGATCCCTGCAATTTCTGAACGACTCTGCTCTTCCACTTTTTCCAAAATATAGTTTTTTGCCTCCTCTTTGGTGAGAGAAGCTACATTCTGCATCACATGAATAGCTTGATCTATCTCCTTTTGTTTTTGCACTTCAAGTTTTTCCAAACTTTTCTCTTTTTCATCAACATGGTGTTGCAGCTGTGTCAAATTCTCTTCTTCTTTGACCAACTCTTTTGTCTGCAAAATGAGAGAACGGTTACGTTCTTCTACCTCGGCAACCCGATTTTGAAACTCACGTTCCAATTCCAGTTCCTTGGTCTTTATTTTGACATTGGCTTCCTGAAGGAGAAGCTCTGCTTCATTGGCTATGGCTTTTGCCTTTGCTTTTGCCTCAAGCTCAAAATATGAAAATTTCTTTTTCGTACTGTTCTTCAACCACAGGTAACATACTCCTGCCCCTATGGCTACACCGGTTAAACCCGATACTCCTATGATCCCTAACATACCTAATCCTTTTTATAAAAGAAAAAGTATAAAAAATATATCTATCTATTTATGGCATAATGATCATATCTGCTTTTACATCATAATGATCTGTTACAATTTCCCCGCTGTAACACAATTCCCGTGCCACAAATACTGTTTTATTTATATTTTCAATCTCTTTTTCAAAAAATCTATCGTACATCCCCTTCCCGAATCCCACACGTCTATGTGTGATATCCATCCCCACTATAGGTACGATAGCCATATCTAATTTTCTTATTCTATACTGTTTTGAATCTTTGGACTCTTTGATCCCAAAACGTTTTTTTTCCAGTGGTAATCTATATTTTACCACCCTAAAACTTTTACCTTCCATAAACGGCACATAGAGTGCTCTCTTTTCCTTTCTCAAGCGTTTAATAAGAGGGTAGAGATTGACTTCTGTTCTCAAGGGAAGATACAATAATATTTTTTGTGCATCATTTTTAATAATGTATTGATACAAACGTTCCAATACCAATTTGTCTTTTTTATACCGGTTCACAGCATTGCCTGCCTTTTGCAAACGTTTTAAACAATAGGCTCTAAAACTGTTTTTAACTCTATCTCTTTGCATGCTATCCATTCTTTTTAGTGCTCTTTTGGTATAATCTCTCTAATTATAACGAAGGAATCATGTGAAGAGAACCAATATTCTGCTTTTAATTATTATTTCCCTGTTTTTTACAGCATGTGAAAATAAAAAATCCTCATCACAGGATATTGCAGTAGAGAATACTACTGAAATACTCACCCAAAAAGATCGGGGACAAGACACCTTAAACACAAAAGAACTGACAAATAATTCAACTGTTACGACGCATAAGAGTATAACTACATCTTCTACAGGTACTTTTATTTTAACCGACAGCAAACAAAAACAATATACCGTCGACGTTGACAACAAACATATTACATCTGCTGACATCAATGCACCGGTCATACTCATTAATCTTTTTGCTACATGGTGCCCTCCCTGCAGAGGTGAGATTCCCTATCTCTCAGATCTTCAAAAAAAATACAAAAACAAACTTTTTGTTGCGGGTGTTCTTGTAAATGATGCTCAAGACAACGCTGCTCTAGAGACATTCATTAAAAGATATCATGCAAATTACTATATCTCCAACGGTAAACAAAATGATGCTTTTGCAGCAGCAGTGACAAAGACACTTCAACTTCCAAAAAATTTTCCGTTACCACTGACTATTTTATATAAAGCAGGAAATTATTATATACATTATGAAGGTGCAGTTCCTGTGGAAATGGTAGAACACGATATTCAAGAAGCAATGAAATAAGGAATACACTATGTTTAATCTGTTTAAAAAAGTTTTAGGCAAGACCAATGAAGCCATTAAAGAAGTGGTACCGACAAAAAGAAAATCCATCAGTAAAGATGAATTTGAAGATATTCTACTTGAAGCGGATGTCAATTATGAATTGGCAGAGAGACTTTTAGAAGCGCTTCCGGAAAATATCAATCGTATCCAAGCCTTCAACTCTCTTATTTCTGTATTTCAGTATAAAGCTGACTGGAAAGAGAGTGATGTCAAACCTTTTGTTGAAATGATCATCGGTGTCAACGGTGCAGGAAAGACCACAACGATCTCCAAACTGGCATACCGTTATCAAAATGAAGGCAAAAAAGTGATCCTCGGTGCCGGTGACACCTTCCGTGCAGCGGCGATAGAGCAGCTTACACGATGGGCGGCAAAACTGGATCTGCCTATTGTTGCTACACAGCAGGGGCATGACCCCTCTGCCGTTGTCTATGACACGATAGAATCAGCCAAAGCAAAAGGCTATGATAATGTTATTATCGATACAGCAGGACGCCTACATACCCAAACCAACCTCTCTGAGGAGCTAAAAAAAATGATACGTGTAGCCAACAAAGCCCAGGAGGGAGCACCACACCGCAAAATGCTTATTCTTGACGGTACACAGGGCTCTTCTTCCATTAATCAGGCAAAAGTATTCAATGAAATGATCGGAATTGATGGTATAATTATTACAAAACTTGACGGCACAGCCAAAGGCGGATCGGTACTCAGTATTGCAGATGAGCTCAAAATGCCTATATTCTATATAGGTACAGGGGAACAACCCAAAGATCTTATCCGCTTTAAGGCCAATGAGTATATAGACACTATTTTAGATGAAATATTTATCTAAGGAGCATGTATAAATGAGAGCATTCATTAATCTGTTTTTGACAATAGTCCTGCCCATCAGTACTCTCGCTATCATTATTGCCGTGATCTATTTTTCAACAGATTATGATCTTACAAAAGCCCTAAGACTGGGAACATTGACCGGTGTCTTTACTGGTATAGGGCTTTCACTGCTTATAACATTGGTATTACTTATCATGAGAAAAATACGTACTGTCACTTATCATCCTCAAAATAATGATATGCAAAAAGAAAACAGCATCTCTCCAAAAGGACCTGTAGACCAAAAAATTATCCTGCTTATGGATAAAGAGCTTGCTTTTGAGGTTTCTCTTTATGCTGTTACCGATCAGAATATCGGAGAGATCACACATGGAGATAAACGTAAAGGCTCTATTTCTATCAGTACACCTTACGAGAGTATCACGCTCTTGATCTCAACATTAACGAAACATACTTCTGAAATAGAAATAAAAGCAAATAGATATAATAGCCATATACAGCAGCTCATTCACTATCTTAAAACCAAAGAACTCTCATTTATGGATTATTAAAGATCGAATCTCTTTTTATAGATCATCTCAAGATCTGTTTTCTCCTTATAATCGATCATATCACCTATAGCTATAGTGATCTCTCTTTTTTGAGAATTGTCTGCAAGTGCATCTTTTAATATTTGTGCCGCATTATCTTTAATATATACAGGTAAGATCGGCAGTCTGTTCTTTAGAGCAATGATGCGTGCTCCCTCTTTAAACGGAGTTAATGGTATATCTGTTTTATTCCTTGTGCCTTCAGGAAAAATAAAAATAGAGTTCCCCTCCTTTACTCCCTTTTTGATATCTGCAAAAAAATTACTCATCTGCTCTTTTTCCCTATCTATCAAAACCGAACCTGCATTACGAACGAAAAGACCGAAAAACAGAGAATTGTAAAGTTCTTTTTTAGAAACCCACAGACCAAAAATATTGGTATCTTTCAATGCAACTTCTATGATAGGGGGATCAATGATCGTTCTATGATTGCTTACAAGCAGATATTGTCCGTTTTTAGGTATTTTCTCCGGGTTTTCAACATCGATAGTAATATTCAAAGCATTAAGTTGCGCCAAGGAGTAGGCAAGTCTGAGTTCTTTTTTCTCCATTGGATCTTCAGTCTGTCTTAATTTCAAGCCAAAACTATTTGTCAAATAGAGTGCATAAGCTAATTGTTTGAGCTGACTGAAATTCAATAGTTGTCCCCACAAGATTAAAGTAATTAAAATTATAACAAAAAGAACTAGAGGTTACCTAAAAGCTTGAAAAAGAAAAAACATGACAATATGACATATTTTTCACTTAAATCACAAAAAGTGTTTATACTACGGTCATAAAATAGTAAAGAAGAGAATATGGCAAAGAAAAAAACCCTGTTTGAGTGTCAGGCATGCGGATTTCAATCCCCAAGATGGATGGGAAAATGTACCTCTTGTAACGAGTGGGAGACGATGGTAGAACTTACCACAGATCAAATTAAATTTTTAAAAGAGACTTCCAACAGTAGTAGCGCTAATGCTTTACGTAAAGCCATGCCTATCACCCAGGTGAATGAAGACAATATTGTACGTTTCCCTTCCGGAAGCAAAGAATTGGATCTGGTTTTAGGAGGAGGGGTGGTTCCCGGTTCACTCACACTTATAGGCGGTAGCCCCGGTATCGGCAAATCCACCCTGCTTTTAAAAATTGCGGGCAATCTTGCAAAATCTGAAAAAAAAATACTCTATGTCTCAGGAGAAGAGTCAGCAGGACAGATCAAACTTCGTGCGAACAGACTGGATGCCAACCATGACAACCTCTTTCTCCTCTCTGAAATCAACCTGACTTCCGTACTTAATGAAATAGCCAACGAGAAGTACGAATTCATTGTGATCGATTCCATACAAACCCTCTACTCCGATGAAACACCTTCTGCCCCAGGCTCTGTCACTCAGGTGAGAACCATTACTTTTGAACTCATGCGCATTGCCAAAAGTATGCACATCCCTATTTTCATCATCGGACATATCACCAAAGACGGCTCCATCGCCGGTCCAAGGGTACTTGAGCATATGGTCGATACCGTACTTTACTTTGAAGGAGATTCAAACTCGGAACTCAGACTTCTCAGAGGATTTAAAAACCGTTTCGGTTCTACCAATGAAGTAGGTATTTTTGAAATGAACAAAGAGGGCTTGAATGATGCTAAAAGTATGGCAGGGAAATTCTTTAACAAAGAGAAACTCCAGTCAGGTTCTGCACTGACTGTTATCATGGAAGGAAGCCGCCCTATTATCATAGAAGTACAGGCACTTGTTTCTGAAGCCTATGGACACGCAAAGAGAAGCTCAACCGGTTTTGACAATAACAGACTGAATATGCTTTTGGCACTTTTGGAGAAAAAACTTGACCTGCCACTGGGAACCTATGATGTCTTTATCAATATCAGCGGGGGTATAAAGATCAATGAACCCTCCGCCGATCTTGCCATTATTGCAGCTATTTTAAGCAGTTATAGAAACAGAGAACTGAGCGCAGAAACACTCTTTCTGGGTGAAGTAAGTCTCACAGGCGAAATACGTGAAGTCTCAGGACTCACTCAACGACTCAAAGAAATAAGCACTCAGGGATTTACAAAAGCGGTCATACCGAACAAACCTATGGAACAGACAAATATCAAATGTTTCATTGCAGATGAAGTCTCTAAAGTCGTTGAGTGGATGTAATAAGATTTTAGATACACTACGCCTATGAAAATCGGTACAGACATTATACAAATAAGTAGAATTGAAAGATTATTGGAAAAATTTGGTAATACCTTTAAAGAAAAATTTCTAAATGATGAAGAGATAAAACTTCTTAAACGTCCTGAATCCATAGCAGGATTCTGGTCAGCAAAAGAAGCTATTTCCAAGGCACTTGGCTGTGGAATCGGAGAAGAGCTTTCTTTTCATGATATTGTCATTACCAAAAATCATAAGGGTGCTCCTTCTTTTACGCTAACAAAAAAAGCACAAAAACGACATAAGATCAAAGAGTCTTCACTCTCTATCAGTCATGACGGAGGATTTGCTATTGCCATAGTTGTTATACAGTTGTAATTCTTGCTAAATTATATTACAATACATCAATTAATTCTCAATTTATAAAAAAGGATATCTATGAAATTATGGTTAGGAATGGGTGTTGCCTTGGTTCTTTTCTCAGGATGTAATTCAACACAGAACATACAACTAGAAAGAAAAAATGCGCAGCAGGCACTTATTATACAGCAGCAGCAATTGAAAATTGAAGCACTGAGCAAAGCATTGACATCAAAAAAACAAGGAAGAAGTAGAACACGTACAGTCGTACCAAGAACAAAAAAGAATATTAAACTCAAAAAAGTTGAAGACAATAACTTTAATTCAGATTATATGTACCCTCAGACAAGATCAACGCCTAAAGCAAAAAAAGTGACTAAGTTGGCACAGGCAGAGACTGCTACAACAACTTCTTCCATGATGGGAAAAGCAGAATGTATTGCTATGATCGGTCAGGAAAAATTTGACAAATATACACAAATGTTCGGCAGTGAATCTGCATCTATCAAGAGATGTAAAATGCTAAAAGCGATGAGAAACTAACATTACTTTCTAAAATGGATCATTTTAAATCTATCACCCATCATCGTGGGTGATATGAGTGTTTTGATCTTATCTGCTTCTCGTACATACTTCTCCTGAGAAGTTTGTCTGGCAAACTGTTCTAAAATATCTATAAGACCAAAACGTACCAGTGCACGTGCCTGTGTCTCATAGGCTAGCTCTTCAAAACCTGCCTCTTTAAATACTTCGCTGACATGTCCAAAATTAACATCATAGGTAATATCATCTTTTTTATAGGAGTCTTTTAAAAGCAACGATTCATCAAAAAGAGGGAATGTCTCATGTGCTCTGTAAACACGTATAGAAAAATCATTACGCACATATTTTTCTCCATAATCAAACGTCACAAAATCACATCTTTTTATACCACTTGCCATAGCTTTTGCAAAATCTTCATACCCTACTGCAACCTCACCCTGTCTCAAGTGATGTTTTTGTGCCCATTCCAACAGTGAAGCAGAAGCTGCTTGCCAAGAGATAATATGATCTTCTACCATAGCTGTCTGCTCATCTTTCAGTAATTCACAAGGAAAAGCATCAAATATTTCATTAGCTACCACAAATGCATAATCAACTTTAACATCAGCGATATCATTAAAATGTGTGATCGTAATATCTTCACCAAAACGCTCTTTAATGTAGGCTAATTGGGCTTTGCGTACTTCGGGCTGTCGTTCTACAATACCAAAGTTAAGCGTTTTCACCAAAGTAGGATCACATGTATAAAGCCACTGTATCATATCACATAGAAGATAACCCTGATGTGCCCCTATTTCTATAAGCCATCCGTTTCTATCTGCTTTTTCTTCTTCTAAAAGTGCATAGAAATAATTGGCAATACTCGCACCAAAAAAAGAGCTGGTGCTTACTGCTGTATAAAAATCTCCTGACTTTCCTATAGCTTTGAAATTCTTATAGTAGCCCTCATCTGCATAAAGCCATTCCTCCATATATTTACTAAATTGCATTAGCTACCTTCGTATAAAGTTCTATAAGTTCTATCTGCTTCTCCAAATAATAGATCTTCTGATCAAGCTTTCTTACCTGTAGTGAATGACGCATCATCGCTGTATCTAAAGAAGTTTTTTCACCAGCACGTGCAAGATTTCTTGTTGTTCTGTAGAGTCTTGCATAAAGTTTTTCATCTTTACGGGCAAGTTTGATCTTTTTTTCTATGATCTTTAATTTATTGCATATGAGTTTATACTCTTCATCTATGGTATGTTTACGTTCTATTACTTCAGTCTCAGCCTTGAGACGTGCCACTTTTGCTGCTTCTATATCTGAGAACATATTGATATTAATAGGTAGCGAGATGGTAAATCCATAGGTCCAGTACTTCTCTTCAAGTCCAGGTTGTATAAACAGCGGGTTGAGATCTGCATCAGTATATCTTCCCTGGAGAGAGACTGAAGGTAGGTATTTTGCCCATGTCATCTTCGCATTATAGGCTTTCTCTTTAGCTCTAAGTCTATCCCTTACCAATTCAAGATTCGTACCCTTATAACGTTCTTCTGAAATCAGTTTCAATTTCGGTAATTTCAACTGACGTGGATCCTTATCACTTAAGAGCGAAAAACTTTGTTTGAGCTTCATTAAAGAGATCTCAGTCTCCAATTTTTTTGTTTCATCCTGATTTGCTTTGAGAATAGCCTGATCCAAAAAACTGCTGTCTATCAGACCTGCATTGTAGCTTTCACGTTTTTGGCGGATATCAAGTTTATCATTTTGAATGAGCAGTACCAGTTTTTTCTGTTCAAGCTTCAGTTTTCTCATCTCAAAAAGCAGTTTGACTGCAGAACCTATCATCTCTCTTTTTTTGAGTTTGATCTCAGCTTCATTCGCCCCTCTAATTGCCTGTGCATACTTGATCGCAAAATAGATCCCGCCCGAGCGGAAAATAGGCTGATCGATCCCTATAGAAAAACTTCCTGTTTTTACTGTTCTCCCGATAAATTGTCTTGAAAAACTCTTAGAGTATTGCAGCATCACAGGATTGATCCAAGAGTTCTCAAGCATATCACTCTGGGCAGTATTGTTACGAAATTCATAGTCAAAAAGAATATTCTTGTTGTCTGAGAGTATATCACTGAGTTCATCTGCATGCACAGCAGTATTGAACAGTAGACTACAGAGTATTAATAGCCGTTTCAAAACGTTTGAATCCTTCATCTATTTCAGATTTTGTAATAGTAAGACTTGGCAGAAAACGTACAGTATTTCGTCCTGCTTTAAGTACCACTAATCCCTCTTTTAGACTGTTTTTCAGTACATTTCCCTGAATCTCTGCACTCTTTGCACGAAGACCACGCATAAGTCCAAGTCCTACCTCTTTTTCAAAAAGATTATCATATTTTTGGGAAACACTTTCAAGCTTTTGCTCAAAATAAACCAATGTTTCTGCCAGTGCACCACTCTCATACAGTGCTTCTAGCACATTCAGTACTGCCAAGCCTGCAGAGGTACTCAAATAATTCCCTCCAAAGGTACTCCCATGGTCACCAACGCTCAAAACATCTTTATGCTTTGTCATCACTGCGCCTATAGGCACACCTCCGCCAAGTCCTTTGGCGAGGGTAATAATATCCGGCTCTATTTCATAGAGATTTGAAGCCAGAAACTCTCCTGTCCTGTAAACACCGGTTTGTACCTCATCGACAATAAGCAAAACTTCTTTCTGTTTTAAATGTGCAGCCAGCTTTTGTATCTCTTCTTTTCCGAATGGTTGTACACCACCCTCTCCCTGCACCAGTTCAATAAGCACAGCTACCGTTTCATCATCTATAGCGGTGTAGACATCCTCAATACTCTTCTCATAGGAAAACCCATCAGGATAAGGAGAGAAGTGTGGTGTGTGAAAACTCTCTTGTCCTGTGGCTTTTACTGTGGTGATGGTGCGACCATGAAATGAGTGTTCAAGTGTAATCACCTTGTAGCGTTTATTTTCAAACCTGGTTTCACCATATTTGCGGGCGATCTTGATCGCTCCCTCGTTTGCCTCTGCTCCGGAGTTTGCAAAGAAAACACCCATATCATAGCCACTCAAATTCACAATACGCTCTGCCAGCCTTGCCTGAGGCTCTATCACTTGAAGGTTTGAAATATGAATGATCTTCTTTGCCTGTTCACAGATCGCCTCTGTCAGTTTCTCATTGCCGTGTCCTACAGAGTTCACCCCTATCCCAGAAGCAAAATCAATATAGTCCCGTCCGTTCTCATCATACAGTGTAGAGCCTACACCTTTTACAAAATTGGTATAATCACGTGCATAGGTTTGTAGTACATATTGTTTATCTAGTTGTTCTAATGTCATTTTTGTTTCCATCTGTAAATTATTATTGCTATTATAGCAAAGTGTTTTAAATCATTTTCTCTAATCGTACTTTCACTTCCTGATAGCAGGCATTCTCACCCTCCTGGCTCAAAATACTAGGGGTAAGTCTGTTTACTCCGATTGTGTTGCTTGTGATCATTACACAACCTGCTCTAATATCTTCATTGAGCTTGACAATAAACACATATTCCCCATATGGGGATACTACTTTTACCTTTTCGCCTTCACTATAGCCTGACTGTGGATGAAGTTGCACCTTGTTACTTCTAATAAACTGTGTATTGAGTGATTTTCCTGATTTGGGAGAAAGGAGCCAATATGTTTCGTCTTTAGGTTTATTCTTACTCTCTTTTCTATGTTTTCTGAAACGTTTGGTATTGACAAAATCATCATCATACTCTTCAATAAATTCAAACTCATCCTCCTCATCTGCACCAAACCCCTTCGCATACGGAAATGCTTGATATACAGGAGAACAATACTGTTCACCCTCTTTTTCACACTGTTCAAGCCAAAATGCTATGTACTCTTTTTCAGATTTAAGTCCGTCAAAACCAAAAGTATCAAAAAGTATTTTTGTAAAATCATACTCACTGATACCTATATCAGAATCCAATACTTGATTCATCTTCTCTATGTATTGATGTCCGTAACTCAGGCGCACATCCTCTTTTTCAAAAAAGTTCTTGGCAGGGATGACGATCTTTGCCATCTTGGAAGTCTCGTTCTCGTAAAGTCCAAAATAGATAAGGTTCTTTACTCCTTCAAGCTCTTTTTCTACCCTGTTACTGTCAGGCATGGATGCAGCAGGGTTTCCACCCTGCACCAGTACAGTCTCAAACTCCGAGAATGGTGTCGCTGCTTTGGGTACAGTGTCGCATTTCACTGCAAACGGATTGTCAAATCCAAGTTTGGAATTGCTCAAATAGTGTACCCCACACCCCTCTTTACCGAACAGCCCCAGGGTTGCTGCCAAAGAATCTATTGCATGGAGAGTATAGGAACCTATTGAGTATTTTTGAACACCGTTACCAACCAAAAAGACTACTTTCTGATCGCGAAGATACTCTAACATCTCACCCATATCCCCCAATGTCACACCGATATAGGCTAAAATAGCTTTAATTCGATGTTCTCGTGTATAGTCATAGAAATCCTCATACTCAGAGGCAAACTCTTCCATCCACACTACATCTTCACTGTCTTCCATAAAAATAAAACGTGCCAGCATGATCGCCACATAATAGTCCGTACGTGGCTGTATCTGCAGATGCAGATCCGCCTTTTTTGCGATCGCTGTACATACCGGATCAATCACCACCAACTTTTTACCTTCAATAAAAGGCATCATATGGGCATTGGTCACAGTAAGGTTACGTCCCCATACCACAATGGTATCTGCTTTTGCTACCTGTTCTAAAGGTAACGTACGGTTTACCCCTCGTCCAAGTGATATACCGGCATCCCCCGCACCGTCACAGAGACTTCCTCTGGTAAGGCTGCCTCCCAGCTTTTCCATAAAAAGATTGGTTACTTCCTGCATCACCCCAAAGTTGCCTGAGCCACGCCAAAGAAGAGAGCTTTCAGCTTTGAATGCCTCACAAACAGCATCCATAGCTTCCTGAAATTCCACTTCTCTTCCATCAATTGTTGGTTTTTCTATACGAGGCATATCAAAGATATGTTTATTCAAATGACTACAAAGTGCTCCATTACCTGCAGGATGGCTACTGTCACCTTTTATTTTAAATTTTTCACCCTCTTCAACCACTATACTGCATGCATCATAGCAATCCAGCCCACACGCTGTTTTTATCATTTTATCTCAACCTTTACCAGTTTTGAAAAAGTGCCCTGGGGTGCAGGTATATATATCTCTGCTCTATAGGAGGAGATAAACTTTTCATCTGCCACTTGCCATACTCTGTCTACTTTATAGGCTGTTTTTTTCTCATCTATGTAAACTGTTTTATGCTCTATCCCCTCTAGCTCTTCAGGATCTAAAAAGAGTACCAATTTAGCCCTGCTTGTATCTTCTACCTGCGCAAGCGGTGAGCCCGGTGCTACAAAATCTCCTTTGCGTACTATCAGTTTATAAAGATATTTATTCTGAAGTGTTATGGACTTTTTGGCAACCGTATCTTCAAGCATTGCTGCTTTATATTTCATATCGAGTATCTGTTTTTGCAAATTGACTATCTTCTCTTTGGTACTCAAATATTGTGTTTTTGCAGAGCTGAAACTGCTGTAGGCATTGTCTTTTTGTGTTTTTGAAGCCGTAGAGAGTTTAGAGATGCGTCCATAGTAACTTTGTTGACGTTTAACCGTACCCTTAAGTGCATTGGCTATCTCATTGTTAATACTTAACATCTGTTTCAAAAGAGTTATGCTTCTCTTTGTATCTTCCAGATTAACTTTATCAAGTGCATCATCCAAATGTACAACTCTTTTGGAAGCCACCATCGTCCCCTCTGCATCCAGATCAACCTCTGTTACCAATCCGCTTACAGCAGATTTCAAAATCACAGATTCATACGGTTCAACTTTTGCATAGTGTACTTTTGCAAAGATAAATAACGGGGTAAATAAAAGTAAAAATATTTTTTGCATAATCTTGTTCTTTTTTGATTGATTATAGCGAAATGGAGTTAATAGGTGCAACGATAAGCCGGGTTCTGTCATTGGGTAGTTATTTATCTAGGCATACTGTTGCCAATATGCTCAAGCGAAGTATGTGTGCCGACCAAACGGCTTGTGAGACTTATACCATATACTTCTTGCTGCAGACAGGGTTTACCTGGCTACCCGTGTTACCACAGATACCGGTGGGCTCTTACCCCACCCTTTCACCCTTACCAAACGAAGTTTGGCGGTTTACTTTCTGTTGCACTTGCCCTCAGATCACTCTGGCCATCCGTTAGATGGAGTCCTGTCTCACTTGCAGCCCGGACTTTCCTCTCGTGACAAAGATGTCACCAGCAACTACCTGTTACACCTAAAGCGGATTATAGCATAATACTAAAAAATAGACAATCCTGTCTTAGTCGTAAATTTTTCCAAAGCAAGCGTCCCTGCATGAGAGTTGCCATATTTGTTCAGTGCAGGAGACCATACGGCAATGGACATTTTCCCGGGAACGATCGCTGCAATACCGCCGCCAACACCACTTTTTGCAGGCAAGCCTACATGAAAAGCAAACTCACCACTGGCATCATAATGTCCACAGGTCAGCATTACAGCATTTATACGCTTTGCCTGAGAAGGTGTAATAAACTGTTTCTTGGAAATAGGATCTCTCCCGCCAAACGCAAGAAAGAGCATAGAACGGGAGAGCTCTTCTGTATTCATGGTAATCGCACAATGTTTAAAGTAGGTCATCACTGTATTGATCACATCATTCTCAAAATTACCGAAACTCTTCATCAGTCTTGCCAAAGCCAAATTCCTGTCACCATGTTCCATCTCTGACTTTGCCACAGCAGAATCAAAAGAGAGTTTCGGATTACCTGATATCTGGCGTACAAAATGCATGATCACTTCAAGTGTTTTGTATTCATCTTTATAGTGACTTATCAATGTATCTGTAATCGTGATGGCACCCGCATTAATAAAAGGATTGCGCGGAATACCATTCTCATATTCAAGCTGTACCAACGAGTTAAAAGGATTACCCGAAGGTTCTACTCCTACACGTTTATAGAGTTCTCTAGAATAAATATCCAGTGCAAGTGTAAACGTAAAGACTTTGGAGATACTCTGAATAGAGAACTGCTTGCTGCTCTCTCCAACAGAAAAGACCTGACCATCATCGAGTGTCACTGTCATAGCAAACTGTCCTTTTTCCACTTCTGCCAAAGCAGGAATATAATCTGCCACTCTTCCACGCATCAATTCAGGCTGTAGTTCCTCATAAATTTCATTTAATATAGCTTGGTAGTTCATTATGCAATACTTTTTTACATGATTATACTGTAAAAACCAGGAGATAAAAAAAATTTTGATTTTATATGGACTTGAGAGTTGTAACTGAGGGAGTGTACACCAGTACACTCTACTTACGCCTTAACAGCGAGGTATCGGCATTTAGTGCCGACTATGACCGAACGGAACTCCCTCAAAGATGCAGTGAAGCAAGAAAAAAGAATTACATCATTGATTCTAATGCGTATTTTTTTCCTAATTCATATGCTTTTTTATTTACTTCATGTACCTTAGCAGGCACTTTAGAAAGCATTGTATCAATAAGAAGTTGCTCGTCAAGTGCTTTTGTATAGGTATTAGCAATAGCAAGTGCAACAACTGATTGAGTGATCACATTCCCAACTTCTTCTTTGGCAATTGTAATAATAGGTATCTCAACAATATTCCATTTTTTTCTATCTTCTTCTGTCGGATGCACTAGATTTGGCTCAACAACAATTGTAGCACCCTCTCTTACACCGTTTTTGAACTGCTGGTAACTGACATCAGCTACTGAGAGCATAAAATCAATCTCACCATCAATTGCATACGGATAGAAAATCTCTTTATTATCCAGTTGAATATCAACTACTGTCGGTCCGCCACGCACCTGTGATGTGTAGGTTGCAGTTTTTATACCATAACCGCCATCTTTGATCTTTGCCGCAGCAAATATCTCACCGGCAAGAAGTACACCCTGCCCACCAACACCGGTAAATCTCATTACAATTTTACTCATCTGGCAGCTCCTTATAATTTTTTCTCAAAGTCATCTTGGGTAATCACCCCTCTTTGACCTTGTTGCGCTTTTTTAACTTCATCATACATAGCACAGTATTCCAATGCTTCTGTATCTTGCTTAAGAATACCCAGTGGAAGATGATTTTCTTTATCTAATTCTGACATTTCATCCCATTTTCTTTTTGAAACAGTAATGCTGTCAATCCAGTCTAGGTTTGCCATAGCAGATTGCATCTTGTTCTTTCTACCCAGGTTGATATGACAGTTAGAAAGTGCTTCAACAAAAGAGAAACCTTTGTGTTTAAGTGCTTCAACAATGACTTTTTCAAGTTTTTTAGGAGCATTCACTGACTCTCTAGCCACAAAAGAGGCACCTGCCGCTTCTGCCAGTTTACATCCATCAAAAGTAGGATCAATGTTACCTGCTTTTTGAGAGACTGTCCAGAACCCTCTTGGTGTGGTAGGAGAAGTCTGAGAATTTGTCAACCCATAGATAAAGTTATTGATAAGAATCAACGTAATATCGATATTTCTTCTACATCCGTGGATCGTATGGTTACCACCGATCGCCAATGCATCTCCGTCACCTGCCACACAAACGACATATTTATCAGGGTTAGCCAATTTAATACCTGTTGCAAATGCAATGGTTCTTCCGTGCGTAGTGTGTACGGTATTCATATCAACATAAGAAGAGAATCTTCCTGAACATCCGATACCGGACACCAAACACATGTCATCTTTGTTGATACCCAATTTGTCAATCGCTCTGATGAATGACTTCAAAATAACACCATCACCACACCCCCAACACCACAGTGTTGGCATCTTGTCTACTCTTAAATATTGATCATAATTAAATGCCATGGTTAAAATACCTCCTTAACTTTTTCTATAATATCTGCAGGAGAGAAAGGACGACCGTTTGTTTTAGTCAATTTTTCAATATCCAGTCTACCCATTGATCTCTGAATCTCTTCTAGGTACTGCCCTTGATTCAGTTCTACAGAAAGTACTTTGTCAAACTTCTGTCCAAGCTCATGCATTCTTGCCTCCGGAGACGGCCAAAGTGTAATTGGTCTGAACATACCCACTTTTACACCCTCTGCTCTCAGTGTATTGACCGCTTCTCTAATAGCTAATGAAGCTGAACCATAACCAATAATGAGAATATCTGCATCATCAACCATATACTCTTCATTGGATTCGATCTCATCTTGATGTGCTTCCACTTTCTTAAAGAGTCTATCGATTAATTTTCTACATGTCTCGATCTCTTCAGTCGGGAAACCTGTTGGTCCATGGTGAAGTCCTGTCATATGGTATCTATACCCTTTGAACATTGGGTTAAGTACCGCAGGTTCATCTTCCCCTACACCGTAGGGTTGATACTCTTCAGGAGCACCGTCAAATGTTTTTCTTAATTTAATACCTGCCTGCACCTCTTCCAGTGCTGGAATCTCAGCTTTGGCATGCATATGTCCGATTGTTTCATCAAGTAACACAAAAACCGGTTGCATAAACCTGTCCGCCAGGTTAAACGCTCTGACTGTTTCAGTATAACACTCTTCAAGGTTACCCGCACAAACTGTAATAGATTTATAGTCGCCGTGACTTGGGTTTTTAGCCTGAGCTACATCCCCCTGAGATACACGTGTCGGAAGACCTGTAGATGGACCACCTCTCATAACATTGATAACAACCAGCGGGTTCTCTACCATTTGAGCAAGACCAAGGTTTTCCGCTTTCAATGAAATACCGGGACCTGATGTCGCTGTAAATGATCTTACTCCTGACATAGAAGCTCCAATTGCTGCTGCAACACCTGCAATTTCATCTTCCATCTGAATCGCTGCTCCGCCTATTTTAGGGAGCAAGTCAGAAACCACATGCATGATCTCACTTGATGGTGTCAACGGATATCCGGCAAAAAATTTACATCCGGCATCTACTGCTGCTCTTGCAGCGAGTTCGTTACCACTAGATATTACTTCTCTTTTGTTTGACATTAGTTAGCCTCCTTATAATCTGTAGGGATTCTATACCCGTTATTTCGAATTGCCTCTTGTCTTTCTTTCGAAGAGTCAGTGAGTTTTGCAAATTTAAACTCTTTCCTCTCCGCTACATAAATAGCAAAATCAGGACATGAGAGTTCACATTCCTGACATCCGATACATGCATCAGGTTCAATAACACTGATCATTGCACCTAAAGTTGAAGTTGGTTCCTGCTGCATAGAAAGCACACCTGCAGGACATGCATCCACACAGATATCACAGGCTTTACATCTTGACGTATTTACCCAAACTGGAGTATTCTCCGGAGCTGCCATTACTGCCATATTTTCCCCTTTTTATTTTTGAAATATTAAGTGAGATTTGTTATTCACTAAAATTAGGATAGCTTACTTTTTGTAATGTTGGTATGAATAACGTGGAATTATTGTTACTATAAGAGGGGTTGTTACCTTTTGAAGCAACAAAAAGCGTCATAATTTATATGCTATTTTTCTAAATTTGGATTTGAGTTATGTGTGCTTTGGACTTTATAAATTTGAGTAAAAAAGAACTCTATGAGGTAGCTAACTGCATTCACCCCATAAGATGAATGCAGTTAAGGAAAAGGGATTTAAGAAAGAACTTCTTTGACTGCTTTTCCTATTTCTGCCGGAGATATAACTACTTTTACACCTGCTGCTTCAAGTGCATCCATTTTCTCTTTTGCTGTTCCTGCCGAACCGGAGATAATCGCTCCTGCATGTCCCATTCTTTTACCAGGAGGTGCTGATTGACCGGCAATAAATGCCACGACAGGTTTAGTGATATTCTCTTTAATGAATTTTGCAGCCTGAATTTCAAGATCTCCACCGATCTCACCGATCATCACGATTGCTTCTGTCTCTGGATCTGCTTCAAACATAGGAAGAAGTTGTTTGTAGCTAAGACCAATGATCGGGTCACCACCGATACCTACTGCCGTAGTGATACCATATCCTTCATTACAAACCTGATTTGCACCTTCATAAGTAAGTGTTCCTGATTTTGAAATAAGTCCCACATTTCCTTTTTTGAAAATGTTACCCGGCATGATACCGATCTTACACTCTTCAGCAGTAATGACACCGGGGCAGTTTGGCCCAATTGTCATCATCCCGTTTTTCACAGCACATGCTTTGGCTGCCTGCATATCACGTACAGGAGCACCTTCAGTAATGATCACTGCCAGATCAATTCCGGCACTTGCTGCTTCCATTACTGCATCACCGACAAATGCAGGTGGTACAAATACCATAGAAACTGTAGCACCTGTTGCGGCAACTGCTTCTTTTACTGTATTGAATACCGGTTTGCCAAGATGTACCTGTCCACCCTTACCCGGAGTTACCCCACCTACAATATTTGTGCCATATGCCATACACTGCTCAGCATGGAATGTACCTTCACCACCTGTAAATCCCTGCACGATTACTTTTGTATCTTTGTTTACCAAAATACTCATTATAACTCTCCTTTTGCTGCTGCTACTGCTTTTGCTGCACCATCACCAAGATCGGTTGCGGCAATCACATTATCTATATTTGCATTTTTAAGAATCTCTGCTGCTTCAGGTGCATTGGTTCCATCCAATCTTACAATGACCGGTACATTTACATCTACCAGTTTTGTTGCTTCCAAAATACCATTTGCAATTCTGTCACATCTTACGATTCCACCAAAAATGTTTACAAAGATCGCTTTTACATTCGGGTTCTTAAGAATAATCTCAAACCCTTTTGCTACTGTCTCAGCATTGGCTGTACCACCCACATCAAGGAAGTTTGCAGGTGTTCCACCCATATAATTGATCGTATCCATCGTACCCATTGCAAGACCGGCACCGTTCACCATACAACCGATCTCACCATCAAGAGCAATATAGGAGAGTCCATACTGACTTGCTTCTCTCTCGTCTGGATCCTCTTCCGTAATATCTCTCATCGCTTCGATCTCAGGATGTCTGTAAAGTGCAGAGTCATCAAAGCCCATTTTTCCGTCAAGTGCAAGAAAATCCCCCGAGCCTGTTTTAATAAGAGGATTGATTTCGATCATCTCTGCATCGTTTTCCATATAAAGTTTATAGAGTTTTTGAGCAAATTGGATCATCTTTTTTTGTTCAGCTTTATCTGTAATATCTAGACCAAATACCAATTCTCTTCCATGATATCCTTGAAAACCGAATGCCGGATCAACTGCTACTTTAATGATCTTCTCAGGTGTTTTCTCTGCTACCGTCTCAATATCCATACCACCTTCAGTCGAAGCCATAATGATAGGCATCTCAGCTGCTCTGTCAAGTACAACAGAGAGATAAAGTTCATCTTTAATATCTGCCCCGTCTTCAATATAGACTTTTTGAACCAATTTCCCTTCTGGTCCTGTTTGATGCGTTACAAGCGTCATTCCCAAGATCTCATCTGCCAATGTTCTGACTTCATCCAATGATTTAGCAAGCTTCACTCCGCCGCCAAGACCTCGTCCTCCGGCATGGATCTGTGCCTTAACTACCCAAACAGGTCCTCCAAGTTCTTTTGCATTCTCTACTGCTTCATCTACAGAATGAGCAATGATACCTTTTGGTGTAGGTACGCCATACTTTTGGAATATTTGTTTCGCCTGATACTCATGAATATTCATGTGCACTCCTTTTACAATAAGTTCCAATATTATACGTCTATCATAGATAATATTTGGTTAATTGAATTATTATAAGGAGTGATTTTAAAAAAGTGGTAAATATCTACACAGTTGAAAGGTATTTCATCGGTGGGAAATCCCACCGATAAAGAAGATTAGTCCTTAGTCAAAAAAACCACCGTCTTTCAAAATTACAATATTCTCTTTAATAGATTCTACTGCTTTGGCAAACTTTATTTCAGTAACCTCATCCAGATCAAGTTCAATTATCTTTTTGATCCCTCCGGCACCGATCACACAGGGAACCCCCACTGCCACATCTGTATAACCATACTCACCGTTAAGCATAGCACAACTTGGAATAACTTTTTCCTCATCACTTAAGATAGACTCTACCATAACTGATATTGCTCGTCCGGGCGCATAAAATGCTGATGTTTTAAGATATCTTACGATCTGGGCACCACCGTCTTTTGTTTTTGCAGCAATCTCTTCCATATCTTCTTTTGATACAATTTGTGACAGTGGGACACCACCTACATTTGTGATCTCCGGATACGGGATCATATTTTCACCATGTTCACCTATCACCATTGCTCTGGTCTGTGCTGCACCAAATCCTATTTTTTCATGGATTTGATATGCCATACGTAAACTGTCAAGTGCACCACCCATACCAATAATTCTATTTCTGTCCCAACCTGTAATACGGTGCACAACATACGTCATCACATCCAATGGATTTGAAACACAGAGAATAACTGCATTTGGAGAGTAGTTCTTAATATGTTCGGCAACCTCTTTAACAATATCCGCATTAATATATAGCAGGTCCGCTCTTGTCATTTTTTTATTTCTGGGAACACCTGCGGTAATGACAACAAGATCACAATTTTCAAGATCTTCAGGTTTTATTGCTGCTCTGACAACGGTACCTCTTGGAGAATAGTTTGTTGACTGTGCAATATCTATCGCTTTACCTATTGCCATTTCAGGGACAATATCATAAAGTAGTATTTCATGGCATGTACCACTTAATGCCAGCGCATAGGCAGCACTTGCCCCTACTGCTCCTGCCCCTACAATTGCTACTTTTCTAGCTGGCATATCTTTCCTTGTTTTTGATTAAGTTTCACTACAAAAGATAGCTGATTCCTTTTGCATATTCCAAGTTTACGCTATTAACCTGTGTATGCAAAGAACACTATTCCAGACATACACAAATTTTTAGGCTTTAGGCGAGATCATCTCTTCAGGTTTGACATAGGCATCGAACTCTTCAGAAGTCAATAAACCTAAGGTGATTGCTTCTTCTTTAAGTGTTGTACCGTTTATATGGGCTGTTTTAGCGATCTTAGCAGCATTCTCATAGCCTATATGCGGATTCAATGCTGTTACCAGCATTAACGAATCATTAAGAAATTTATCTATATTGTCACTAATCGGCTCAATACCTACAGCACAATTTGTATCAAAACTTCTCATGGTATCTGCAAGCAGCTTTGTTGACTGTAAAATATTATAAGCGATCACTGGTTTAAATACATTCAATTCAAAGTTTCCTTGACTTGCAGCGATCCCTACTGTTGTATCATTTCCCATCACCTGTACTGCAACCATTGTCATTGCTTCTGCCTGTGTAGGATTTACTTTACCAGGCATAATGGATGAGCCCGGTTCGTTTGCAGGGATCTCTATCTCGCCCAAACCACATCTTGGTCCTGATGCCAACCATCTCACATCATTGGCGATCTTCATAAGGTTTGCGGCAAGTGCTTTTAGAGCACCGGAGAGTACCACTTCCGCATCATGACCTGTTAAGGCATGGAATTTGTTCGGCTGAGAGACAAAACCATAGTTTTTAGCCATAAAGTCATTCAGTGTTGCTGCTACTTTTTGTGAAAATTCAGGATGGGAATTTAACCCTGTACCTACTGCTGTACCACCAATAGCAAGCTCTTTACAATAGACAAGTGCATCCTTGATCTGCTTCAGATTTGTTTCAAGCATAGCAACATAGCCGCTTATCTCCTGCCCAAGTGTCAACGGTGTAGCATCCTGAAGGTGTGTTCTACCGATCTTTACAATATCAGAAAAAGCTTTTGCTTTACTCTCCAGTGTAGCTTTAAGCTGTTCCAATGCAGGAATAAGATTATCAGTCACTGCAACCACTTCAGCAATACGCATACCTGTCGGATAGGTATCGTTGGAACTTTGTCCTTTATTGACATCATCATTGGGATGCACAAGATTCTCTTTGGTAAAATCTCCGCCAAGGATCTCTGTTGCTTTGTTCGCGATCACTTCATTCATGTTCATATTTGACTGTGTACCTGAACCGGTCTGCCATACAACCAACGGAAAGTTATCATCGAGTTCCCCTGCAAGCACTGCATCACATGCTTTTGTAATAGCTGAAGTTTTGTCATCATCCAGACGACCTAACTCATGGTTGACCAACGCACATGCTTTTTTAAGATTGGCAAATCCGTAAACAACCTCAATCGGCATTTTTTCATTACCGATCTGAAAGTTCTGTACAGATCGTTGTGTTTGAGCTGCCCAATATTTATCGGCAGGGACTTTCATCTCTCCCATTGTGTCTTTTTCTATTCTGTATTCCATCATTTCTCCTTAATCAAAAAATTTTTTTTCTCTAAGTACGTCAATCATATCTCTTACCGACGCAACACTTTTTGCAAATCTTCTCTTCTGACCTTCGCTCAATGTCATTTCAAAAAGTTTCTCTACCCCTCCTGCACCAAGTGCCACAGGTACACCCGAAACCACATCTGAATGTCCGTAATGACCATCAAGATAGACTGCACACGGATGGATCTGTTTTGTATCTTTCAGGATCGCTTCTGCCATGATCGCTGTAGATTTTGCAGGAGCATAGTAGGCTGAACCTGTTTTAAGATACCCTACGATCTCTGCTCCGCCATGCTTGGTACGTTCCACGATCTCAATGATCTCCTCTTCATCCAACACATCTGTCAAAGGTACGCCGGCAACCGTTGAAAATTTAGGAAGCGGTACCATGTCATCACCATGACCACCCATAACTGATGCACGGATCTGTCCTGCACCATAACCAATCTTTTCATGAATAAAATGTGCCATTCTGGCTGAATCCAGTATCCCTGCCATGCCTATCACTCTCTCTTTGGGGAAACCTGATGCCTTGAGTGCTACGTAAGTCATAACATCAAGCGGATTAGATACCATGATGATCACTGCATCAGGAGCATGTTCTTTTACATCCTGTACTACCTCTTTGGTAATTTCAGCATTGATCATAAGCAGATCGTCTCTGCTCATTCCAGGCTTTCGTGGACTTCCTGCAGTAATAACCACTACATCTGAACCTGCCATACCTGAAGCATCTTCTGCTACAGAAACTATGGTATGCATACGTGCAGCATTTGCTGCTTGGGACATATCTAAAGCTTTACCTCTTGCTACATCTATATTTCTGTCTCTCAGTACAATTTCATGACAGACACCCTTCATTGCCAAAGAGTACGCTACCGTAGCTCCGACATTTCCTGCACCGATGATCGATACTTTTTTACCTTTTCCCATTTCAATCCTTTGTATATAAGTATCATAGAACACTTCAAAAGCAAAACATAAATCATAATGTCAGTTATCAATTATGCTTTGCAGCCAATAAGGCAACAACCGTTCTATGTGCATCTTTTTACACTAGATGCAAAGAAGTGATACACAAGGCAAAATGCCCCGTGTGAAGTGTTTAGACTGACTATATCGCGTCTATTATAGCATTAAGTGTAGCTGATGGTCTCATCGCAGCTTCTGCTTTTGCATCATCAGGATGATAATAGCCACCTATATCTTGTGCTTTACCCTCTACCGCAAGAAGCTCTTCAATAATCTTGTCTTCATTCTCCTGAAGTGCTTTTGCTACAGGGGCAAACCTTTCCGCTAACGCTGTATTCTTTCCATTTGCAAGTGCCTCTGCCCAGTATTGTGCTACATAAAAATGAGAGGCTTTGTTATCTGGTTCACAACATTTTCTAGATGGGGCCTTATTGTTATCAAGGTATCCGTCATTTGCCTCGTCAAGTGCCTCTGTAAGCGCTTGGAGTTTCTCATCTGAGTGTTTTTGACCGATAAATCTTAGGGATTCAGCCAATGCCAAGAATTCACCAAGTGAATCCCATCTCAAGTGACCTTCTTTTAGAAATTGGTCAACATGTTTTGGGGCAGACCCGCCAGCACCAGTTTCATAAAGACCACCACCTGCCAACAACGGAACGATTGAAAGCATTTTTGCTGATGTTCCAAGCTCCAGAATAGGATACATATCTGTGAGGTAGTCTCTTAATACGTTACCTGTCACAGAGATAGTGTTTTTCCCTTCTCTTACTCTTGCATTTGTAAATCTTGTTGCTGCTGCCACATCCATAATTTGAATATCTAAACCATCTGTATCATGATCTGCAAGATATTTGTTTACTTTTTTAATCATTTCAGAATCATGTGCTCTTTTAGAATCTAGCCAGAAGATTGTAGGTACTTTTTCAATACTCGCTCTCTCAACAGCAAGTCTTACCCAGTCTTTAATAGGAATGTCTTTGGCTCTACTCATTCTCCAAATGTCACCTTTTTCAACATTGAAGCTCATAAGCTCTGTTCCATCTTCTGCTGTAACGGTTACTTTTCCATCTTCTGCCATTTCAAATGTTGTTGGATGAGAACCATATTCCTCTGCTTTTTGAGCCATAAGCCCAACATTGGCAACAGAACCCATAGTTGCAACATCGTACTGACCATGCTTTACACAATCGTTAACCATCTCTTCATAAAAAAGACCATAAGAGGCATCAGGAATCACAGCTACACATTCAACAGCATTACCATTTCTATCCCACTGCTTACCACCTTCACGAATCACTACAGGCATAGAAGCATCAATGATCACATCATTGGAAGCATTGAAGTTCGTCTGACCTTTGTCTGAGTCAACCATTGCAATTTTTGGACTATCACTGTCAACAACAGCTTGGAATGCAGCTTTGATCTCTGCTTCTTTTTCATGACCTGCTATTTTTTTCTCTAAATCAGACATTCCCAATCTGGCATTTACCCCAAGCTCTGCAAACAGGTCTGCATATTTTGTAAATACCTCCTGAAAGAATACCTCAAAAGCATGACCAAACATAATTGGGTCAGAAACTTTCATCATGGTCGCTTTAAGGTGAATAGACCATAAAACATTATTTGCTTTTGCCTCATCAATTGTTTTTTGGATAAATGCTCTCAGTTTTTTAATAGACATAAATGTACCATCCAAAACTTCACCCTCAAGAGCATCAATAGTTTTTAACTCTTTACCATTAAGTGCAATCGTCACTTTTTGTGCTTTATCCATAGTTACTGATTTTTCATTCGCATAAAAATCACCATCACCATTCATGTGGGCAACATACGCTTTTGAGTTCTCTTCAAATGCTTTAAGTCTGTGTGGATGGTTTTGTGCAAATCTTTTAACTGCTTTGGCTGCACGTCTGTCTGAGTTTCCTTCTCTTAGCACCGGGTTTACCGCCGAACCTAAACAAGGGTTATATTTAGCTCTGACAGCCTTTTCTTCTTCTGTTTCAGGATTCTCAGGAAAATCAGGAATATCATATCCCTGTTCTTGAAGCTCAGAGATACACTCTTTAAGCTGACCGATAGAAGCTGAAATATTTGGAAGTTTAATAATGTTTCCATCCGGTTGCTGGACCACATTTCCGAGTTCTGCAAGATTGTCTTCTGCAAGACCCATTGCAGCAAGTACTCTTCCTGCCAATGAAATATCTGAAGTTTCTACAGTAACACCTGCTGCCCCTGTAAAGGCATTTACGATTGGTAACAATGAATAGGTTGCCAGTGCCGGCGCTTCATCAATTTTTGACCATATGATCTTTGGTAGTTTTGACATATATTTTCCTTAATTTGATTGATTAGTGATAAAAGTGTAACACTTTTTTAGCGTTAAGCTATTTAAAGTACATGTTACCAAAAAGTTATCTTTATTATTTGTTTCTTTATTACACAAATTTCTCCAAGGTAATAATGCGGTAATAGAAATGAATTACAATTTGACTGTTCAACTGTGACATTTTGTTCATATTTGAGACAAAAAGAGATTCTCCAAATATCTCACACGAAAAAGGATAAAAAATGACAAAAAATCTTATGTTATTTATTACTATAATGTTCATGAGTACCTTGGGCATACAGGCAAATCAGGAACCGGTAACTGCTGAGTTTACCGTTACTCAGGTAGCTCTGGATGCTGCAAATGACAAAGCAGCTGAAGCAGGGTCTGAAGAAGATAAAAATGCTTCAACTGAAGAAACCCGACCAGAAGGAGGTACTGCTGAAGAAAAATAAATTCATAACTAAGACGTTCCTATACTGACGTCCTTATTTATATAGTAACAATTTCGGGTTTTGGGAAATATGATCCCCTTCCTTCAAATAGTTAGAATAACTACATATCATTTTAAAAAATAAGATATATCTTGTCCCCAAGTTAATATATCTTTATTCCCAGAACCCACCATCTCTCTCCTCCTAACTCCAAAGGAGAGAGATACTTTTAGAATCTTCTTATTTATATGCTTTTTCTATATCTTTTACTATCTCAGCAGGTGCAGATGCGATTTTCATAAAATCTGTCATACTTAACAAAGGAAGAGAGAGTGCCAGATAATATTTGGGATGCAGCATCACTGCTTTATTTTCCCTAATAATCACCTCATAAGGAAAGAGTTGTACATTATGTTCTTCTTTTATTGTTTTTAGATATGCATATGTCTTATGCTGAAGTTTATGTCCTACAAGTGTTGTTCCGTTAGAAAGTTGCAGAGAATAGGCTATATATTGTGTTGCATTCTCTTCCCTAAGTCTACTAAGAAGACTATTGCCTTTGGCTACAGTGATCATATCATTCTTATCCGGCATACCAAACATAAAGTTGTAATCTGCAAGCTCATCGAATTCAAATTTATCTTCTGATTCATACATCTCTCCCAAGACTGTCTTTAAATTCAAAAGTGTTTCTTTAAATTGACCATATTTGTATTTATCCTGAAGAAAAGCTGCTCCAAAATAAGATGGGTTCTGTACACGTATTTCACTATTATCATTTACCAATAAGTGTAAAGCTGACAAAAAACTGTTGGTTTTTTGAAGTTCAGCATTCGTAAAAGTCAGTACTGTTTTATGGGGAAGTATTTCATTGACAGAAAGAAGTAAAAAACCATTTGTTTCTAGTTTCTTTTTTACTTTATCTACCGTTTGATAATCAGCTACATAATAGGCAGTTAATATTTTTGGAGCAGTAGTACTCAGAACAAATTTTGCTCCCCTTACTGTCTTTTTTTCTCTTGCTGACTGGAGAGGAAGTACGGCAGAACTTACTACAGGTTTTACCTGAGTAAATCTTTGCAGTTGTACTTCAAGTTTTTTTATTTTCTCTTTAAGATGTTTATTTTCATCCTGAAGAGATACTTTTTCAGAGATACTTTCTTCTATATTTAATTCTGAGGCAAATATAACCCCGATCATGAATACAATTGCTAATATAAACCTGTTTAATTTCATAACAAATCCTTTAAACATTAATAATAGTAATTATATTCTAACTGATTAATCTTAATAAAATATATAATTAATATTTATGTTTAAAGGATGTATGAATATCTTTATCTATTCTTCCAACTCTTCACCTGCGGCTCCAGATTCAAACATACCCATCATACCCGCATTGACTTCCATTGCAAGTTCACGTAGCTTTGGCGGTAGTTTTTTACCACCGTGTATCATAAGATCCAAATTCATAGTATACAGATATATATCACCGTTAGGCTCTTCAATAATTCCTATTCTACAAGGCATAAATCCGACATACTCTGCAGAATAGGTTAAAAATACATCTGCGATAGTAGGAGAACAATAGGAACGGATCTGTGTATAGATACCTGTTTTTCTAGGCATCACCTTATGATCTACCATAGCTAAACCATGTTGACTGGCAACTTCATCCATCACTTCGATCGCATTATCTATTGCCTCTTGTTTTGTCATCCCTTCAGGAATAACCATTTTTTTCTTGAGGATCATCCCTTTTGCCGGATCTCCGGTCTCGAGTACTAGTTTTGCCATATTCGAAAAAGCACCTATTGCCTCAGGGTCAAACTGCTTAAGCATACCGCCATACTTTACACCTATCAAGATCATAGCGGCAATGACCACTGCTCCAATTAATGCTAAAATCGTTTTTAAGAATTTCATTTTTTTCCTTCATATATTTATTTGTAACTACGTTACTGTTTATTACTCTAATTATATTATTCTAAGTTAAAATTAAGATTAATATTAAGATTAACTTATGATTATAAAATATATAATTTTAATTTATAGCTATTCTCTTACTCAATACAGGATCTTTAAGACATTCCGTGTAACACTTTTTACCTTATCTATTTTTTCTATCAGTCTATTTGTGATCTTATCATCTGTATGTATCTTATGCCAACTCTTTTTCCAAAGCATGGTAAGCTCCTTTGAAGCCTCTTCGCATTCAGGTGAAATGAACAAAGAGAGATCACCGATGAGCCCTACTTTTACCCAACCGTCACGGGGGCTGCCTTTAATGCTGTCATGGTCATAATGGTTGGCATAGATGATCTGCTCCAACGTGGAGAGTTCCTTAAGTATCTGAAAACTTGCAATACGTATATTGTTATTGTTTTCATTATGCTCGTATCGCCAGTTGTTATACATAAAACCGAGAACACCGAATACAAAACTGAGCATGACTATGACTTGATAGGTAATGATCTTGTTTTGCAGGGTTTCAAGCGAGAGTCTTTTCATACTTATCTCCATTCAGTCATAATGAAGTGTACACTTTTCACTGTGAAATATATGTGTATTTACTTAGTGCGGTAATATTTTGTGTCTTTAACATTTTGGTAATGTAAGTTGTTTATACTTTAAGTGTTCAAATGGTTTCTATTTGAACCGAAATATCTTGGGAGGAAGATATTGGGTCTACCCTCAATAAATAAAAGGCAGTTATACCATATTACTCCCTCTTTATGTTAAGTAGTTTTATATATAAGTTTTAAGTACGGTCCCTTTTTACTAAAAACCTTATCCTCACCTTCCCTCCAAAGGTGAGAAGTATTTGCTGTCTTATAGAATAGAAAACCTAATCTACGACAGCCAGACTCTCTTCCAGGTAAACCCCAAGCTCTTTCGCCTCTTCCAGGATCATTTCACTCACTTTAAGTTTTGATTCTATGATGACATCGGCATTTTTAGATTTAATACGTAACTCCAATGGTCGTTTTCCATGACACTCTTTGATTAAAACATTCAAATCTCTAATTATTTTTGTATCTTTACTAAGATTAAGTGAAAGAATGAGTGGTGGTTGATCAGATTCAGGGATGTGTTTGACCTCTTTTTCTACTTTGACTTTGGTTTTTTTGGCATCTTTTATGTTAGAGATTTTTAAAATATTCATACGTGTAAAGTCACCATCTTTACTGATTTTGACTTTAAAAGCTATAGGTTTTGTAAGGTCAAAGTCCTCCTCCAGCTCTTTGAGGCGGTTTTCAAAGAGCATGAGTTCAATATTCCCATGCAGATCCATGATATTGGCAATACCAAACTTGTTTCCTTTCTTACTTATCTTCTCCGTAATATTCTCTATCTTCCCTATGAACATTGCCTGTGAACCATCTGCCAGATCATCTATCTCTGAACTTAACGTATAGTTGATACCTGTCAAGGTTTCACGGTATTTGTCCAGAGGATGCCCTGAAACATAAAAGCCTAAGGACTCTTTTTCCATCTCCAATATCTCCATAGGTTCAAATTCCGGCATATCTGCAAGTTCCAGTGTTACAGAAGTCATTTCCTCATCATCACCCCAGAGAGAATTCACTGCCTGCTTTTTGGCATCTCCGGCTTTTTTTGCCATTTCTATGATATCTTCTATCTGAGAAAGCATCGCTTTACGACTATAGCCAAAACTGTCAAATGCCCCTGCTTTGATGAGTGATTCAATGACTTTTTTATTAACTTTAGAGGAGTCAATACGTGAAACAAAGTCTGAAAAGTCTTTAAACTCCTCATTGCCTCTAGCCTCCAGCATAGTATTGATGGCAATATCCCCTGCCCCTTTGACAGCACCCATACCGAACATAACAACTTCATCACCATCTATATTACGTGCTTCAAACATAAGTCCTGATTTATTAATATCCGGTGGAAGAAGTTTGATACCCATACGTTTTAGTTCATCGACATACCGGACAACCTTATCTGTATTATTTTTCTCCAATGTCAAGATCGCCGCCATAAATTCCGTAGGATAGTAATACTTAAGATAAGAGGTATAAAAAGTGATCATTGCATAGGCTGCAGAGTGGGATTTGTTAAAACCATACCCGGCAAACTTTACAATAAGGTCAAACAGATCAAAGGCTTTTTGTCTGTCAAAGCCCTTTTTAACTGCACCGTCAGCAAATTCTCCTTGAAGTTTATCCATCTCAGCTTTAATCTTTTTACCCATTGCCCTACGCACCAAGTCAGCACCACCAAGGCTGAACCCGCCGATGGTCTGCACGATCTGCATGACCTGTTCCTGATAGACAATGACCCCATACGTAGGCTTGAGTATAGGCTCCAGTTCAGGAAACGCATAAGTGATCTCTGCGCGTCCATGCTTACGTTCCACAAAATCATCAAGCATTCCTGATTCCATAGGTCCGGGACGGTAGAGTGCAAGCATTGCAATAACATCTTCAAAACCGTTTGGTTTGAGCTTTTTCGCCAAGTCCTGCATTCCTGCCGATTCTATCTGGAAAAGTCCAAGTGTCTCACCTGTGCCTATATACTCATACACAGCAGGATCTTCAATATTCTCTTCAACAAAGTTGATCCGTTTACCGTGACGACGCTCTACAAGCTGCAGTGCTTCTTCAATGACCGTCAATGTTTTAAGCCCAAGGAAGTCAAACTTGATCAGGTCAACATCTTCTACATATTTCCCGCTGTACTGCGTTGCCAGTGTATCCAGTCCAGAAGGTTTGAAAAGCGGTGTCTTCTGCCAAAGCGGTTCATTCGATATAACCACCCCTGCGGCATGCGTTCCTGCATTACGGTTCAGTCCTTCCAGTGCCAAAGCATATTCCCAGGTACGTTTTGCCTGAGGATCACTCTCAAGCAGCTCTTTGATCTTGGGCTCTTTTGCATATGAGTTTTTAAGATCTATCCCCAACTCATCAGGAATAAGCTTTGCCATGGCATCTGCTTTGGCATAAGGCATATCAAGCACACGTGCCACATCACGAATGACCCCTTTGGCAAGCAACTTACCGAAAGTAATGATCTGTGCCACATTCACTCGTCCGTATTTCTCTACCACATAGTCCAGTATCTCCTGACGGCGTGCCTGACAGAAGTCCATATCGATATCCGGCATAGAGATACGTTCAGGGTTCAAAAAACGCTCAAAAAGCAATCCGTAAGGCATCGGGTCAATATCGGTGATCTCAAGAGAGAAAGCCACAAGAGAACCTGCGGCAGAACCACGTCCCGGTCCCACAGGAATACCCATTTGCTTTGCTGCATCCACAAAATCCCAAACGATCAGCATATAACCTGGGAACTTCATAGAATTAATAATGTCCATTTCAACTTTTAGTCTATCTCTATACTCCTGATGCTTCTCTTCCGGGACAATTTTAAGACGTTTTTCCAAGCCTTTTTTGGACTCTTCTACAAAAAGAATCCTATCGTTTTCCAATGAATATTCCATATCCGGTTCAGGAAGTTCAATACCGGATTCTGCCGCTCTCTCTCTGGCAAACTTAAAGTTAGGCGGTGTCGGATTCCCCAGTTTTATCTCAAGGTTACATTTGTCTGCTATCTCCTGCGTATTCTCAAGTGCTTCGGGAATATCCGCAAAAAGTTCTGCCATCTGCTGGGGTGACTTGACATAGAACTCATGCACAGAGTGACGCAAACGGTTTGGGTCATCATAGAGTTTGTTCATCGCAATACACATGAATGCCTCATGAGCATCGGCATCTTTTTGTACTGTGTAGTGCGTATCATTGGTTGCAATGATCTTAATGCCTGTCTCTTGGGAGAGTTGAATGATCTGCTTGTCAATACGGTGCTGATCACCGATCCCGTGACGCATAAGTTCCAGATAAAAGTCATCACCAAAGACTTCTTTGTATTTGAGTGCTACCTGTTTTGCTTCTTCATAGCCCTTTGCACCGAACTTTTTATTTCGATCACTGAGGTTCATGTGCCAGTTGATTTCACCTTGCAGACAGGCAGAAGAACAGACAAGCCCCTCTGCATTCTCTTTGAGTAAGTCCCAGTTGATACGCGGATAGTAGTAGAATCCTTCAATATAGGCTTTAGAGCTGAGATACATTAGGTTCTTATACCCTGTTTCATTCTTTGCATACAGACAGAGGTGAAAACGCTGACGTACAGACTTGTCACCCAACTCTTCCTGGTTATGCACATAGGCTTCCATACCTATGATAGGTTTGATACCCTCTTTTCGCATCGTATTATAAAAGTCGATCGTCCCGAACATATTACCGTGGTCAGTCATGGCTACAGAGGTCATGCCCAACTCTTTTACCTTCTTTGCCAAAGCTTTGATCTTGTTTGCACCATCAAGCAGAGAGTACTCCGTATGAAGGTGTAAATGGGTAAATGACGGGGTTGACTTTGGTTCTTCTGACATAGGCTACCTTTACGAATAATAGGCTTTTAATATAGCAGAGTTTAGGTAAAAACAGATTGAAATTTTAGAGATGATTTTGTATAAATCTCTCTATGGACGCAAACACCTCATCATGTCCTTTATCTGCCAGAATACTATGTCTGTTTCGCGGAAGAAGAAGCAGTTTTTTATCTTTGGATCCTACATTGTTGTAAATGAGTTGTGCACTCTCTGCTTTTACAGTCGGGTCATTGTCCCCCTGTATAATGAGTATAGGAGCTGTAACATTTTTCACGATCAGTTCTACTTTGGACATGACTTTTTCAAGCTGTGCCACAGAAGAGAGAGGATGCCTGTGATAATTGACAGCCGGCTGTTCCGTATGGGAATTGTCTATCCATTCCATGATACCTTTGGCATGTAAATACCCTACCATTTCATTAAAGAGCTGCAGTGTCGGTACTACATAACTCACACGAAGATCATGTAGTTTCAAAGCAGAATTGATCACGATGACACCATCGACTTTGTACTGTGCAGCATGTAAAAGGGCAAGCAATCCGCCTGTGGAGAATCCTCCTATAAAAACTTTCGTACATACCTGTCTCATAGCCGTAAATGCCCGTTCAAAATCTGTCTCCCAATCTTTGGCACTGACATTTTTAAGCGCCTGTGGATCAGTTCCGTGCCCTCGCAGTCTTGGCACATAGACATTGATACCTTTGGCAAACAGGTACTCAGCCAATGTACGTATCTCTTTGGGTGCTGCCATATACCCGTGGGAAAAAACCAGACCTGTTTCATTTTTGTCATCATACAGTACAATGGGTGCACCTTTATCTTCTTTCGCGGGTGTGTCTTCATGATAGAGTCTGTACTCCGTTTCATAATACCCCCAGTCACTTTTTTTCAAATGTTCAAAGTTATCTTCTCTTAACTCCTTTTCACTGTAAAGACTGTTCTCTTTTGCCATTTTAACAATGGGTTTCTGCCATTTTATCTCATTGAGTATCACCTGAAGGGTATTCTTTACTCTGACTTTATGAAAAGGGTATGCTTTTTCAAGAAGTGATCTGTCAAACAAATATTCTCCGTCACTGTCCTGATAGAGAATGTGCTGCTTGGTCGCAAGTTCAATGGCTGAGACAAAAGGTTCATAGTTCTCATCGAGTATCAGTTTGAAAAGTTCTTTCTGAAGCTCTTCATGAAGATTGTAATCTTCAAAATTTCTCAAGGAACGTCCGTTTTTGTAAATAAGTGTTTTCAGATAAGAAGGACAGACTTTCACCGTAGGCATAGTAACCAGACTTAAAATGAAAATATGGTCAAAATGTATTTGCATTTGGGAATAGACCCTTTTCATCGTATCATTGGTTAAAGTTTTACGTTTCTTATCGATGGTTTCATTAATCTTTTGCTTATCATAAAGTGTTTTTTCATCTGCCATAAATTCTTTTAAATACCCATCTAAAGAGATTGCTTTACCAAAACGTATATTCATATGCGCATCCATGAGAAGATTGACTTCTATTTCCAGTTCTTCAAACAGTCTAGTATTACGTTGATGGACTTTACTGTCTATCCATGTTAAAAATCGATTTTTCCCCGGACGTATAGGATAATAGGTGATGGAGATAGGTACCATTTTGACTTCCAAAGTATTGTCTATCCCCGTAGAATCTACTCCCATAGAAGAACAAAAACGTTTGAGTTCATCTTTCCTATGGTACTTGGCTCTGTATTGTGCCATTCTTGCTTTCAGTGCCATCACAGCTGCACCTGTATGCACAGGACCTTCATACTCAGGGGAGTGGGTACAAAACTCCCCCTTATCAAAGGTAATTTTTTTATTTTTTACCATATACCCCTCAGGGTAAATCACCCAATCTGAACGCCCTTTTAAAAGGTCTTCAATGATAATACAGTCACGGGCTTTATTTTTATTGGAAATAGTTCCTACCCAGCGCATATACTTGCCCAACAGCCCGACAAATACACCGTCATCTGCCAAAGATCGTGATGTTCTTCCATAAGTTTCATAAAGCATATGAGGCACGACAAAAGTCTCAAAACGTGTAAAATGGTTGGCGACAAAAAGCACAGGAGAATCAGGGATATTTTCTCCCGAAACAGTAATGTTCGCACCTGAAAATTTACGTATGAGGTAGATTAGAAAAGAGCTGAATTTCAGTGTCAATCGCATCATTCAGCCTTTTTATCTTTTCTCTTTTTGGGTTTACGGAAATAGTCCTCATGTTTAAAACTATCTACTGTGATGATTTCATGCTGTAAAGCCCTCGCTTTTTCTAGTTCTTTTTTCTCACCTTCTGTGAGTCTTTCTTCATTTTTTTCTTTACTCAAACTCTCTTTGGCTGCCTGCATTTGATGGGTTGCTTCGAGGAGTTGTCTTGCACGTTCACCCATATAGATGTTTCCACAGATATGCTCCCGTACTTCATCATATTCACTGAGTAACGTAGCGATGTGATGTAAACTTTTATCTTTTGTCGTTTCCCCCATAGGGTTGATACGTGACATATAACTCCATACTCTCAAAGGAATCCCCATCGCTCCTGGCATTAAATTTTTCAAGATCCCTCTAAAAGCGATGTCTATTTTTCCAAAAGCATCTTCGACTGCTACTTCTAAAAACAGGACATCATTCTGCCTTCTACCCTCTTGCTCATACCGTTTAAGTGCTGCAGTTATGAGGTACATCTGTGCCAAGATATCTCCAAAACGACCTGAGACTGACTCTCTACGTTTTAAGCTTGCTCCCATGAGTCCTAAAGCAACATCAGAGAGAAAGGCGAACTTCGCAGATTCCCAGGCAAGTTTCTGTTCATAGCGTCCTGCCACACCAGAGGTTACAGGCATATGTGCATACCCTCTTGTAACGCCAAGCACCAATGCTCTTGCCTTGTTGCGTAGCACGTGTCCTACATGAGAAAAAAGTAAGCTATCAAAGGCTTTTACATCTCCAGCTTCGAGTGCTTCTATTTGGGCATAGGCATAGGGATGACAACGTATCATCCCCTGCCCAAACATAATGAGTGTTCTCGTCATAATATTCGCTCCCTCCACCGTGATGGCAACAGGTGCACCAAAGTACGCATGGGCAAGCAAGTTACGAGGCCCTCTACTGATGGCTGCCCCTCCTTGTATATCCATCGCATCCATTACATTGCGTCTAAACATTTCTGTACTTTGGTACTTCATGATGGCATTGGCAACAGCAGGCTTTTTGCCTGCGTTGATAGCACCAAGCGTAAAGGTCTTGGCTGCATCGAGCATATAGGTACTTGCACCCAAACGTCCAAGCACTTCTGCTATCCCCTCAAACTTGGCAATGCTCAGTCCAAACTGGTAGCGTACCACTGCATAGGTTGAAGCCACATAGGTTGCCAGTTTAGAGCCGCCTGTACTTGTACTGGGAAGTGAGATACCACGTCCCACAGCCAGAGACTCCATAAGCATACGCCAGCCGTTACCCAATCCAGACTCTCCACCTATGACATCGTCTATACCGATGATGACATCTTTACCTATGAGCGGTGCATTGACAAAAGGCACATTCAGAGGGTCATGCCGTCTGCTTTGGTCTACCCCTTTAAGCTTAGCATCCACCAAAGCACAGGTAATTCCCCACTCTTTGCCTTTACCCAAGATATTTTCAGGGTCTTTGAGCACAAAAGCCAGTCCTATCACTGTAGCGATGGCAGAGAGGGTAATGTAACGCTTCTCAAAGTTCAGACGTATCTTTATCTCTCCGTCCTCATCTCTAAACACCACACCCTCAGACTGAATCGAGCCTGCATCAGAACCTGCTTCAGGTTCAGTCAGAGCAAAACAAGGGATGTCACGTCCATCTGCCAGTCTAGGTAGGTAGTGCTCTTTTTGTGCCTCTGTCCCATAGTGCAGGAGTAGTTCCGCAGGACCAAGTGAGTTAGGTACCATGACGGTAATGGCAAGCACTTGTGAGTGTGAAGCGAGTTTTTCTATGACACAGGAATGTCCATAGGCAGAGAACCCAAGACCACCCTGCTCTTTAGGGATGATCATCCCAAAAAACTTCTTCTCTTTGATGTACTTCCACACCTCTTTTGGCAAGTCTCTACTCTCAAAGACTTCCCAGTCAGAAGTCATGGCACAGACTTCGTTTACCTCGTTGTCTATGAAGTTTTGTTCTTCTTGACTCAGTACTGGGTAAGGGTTGGCAAAGATTTTCTCAAAGTCAGGCTTCCCAGAAAAGAGTTCGCCTTCTACCCACACATCCCCTGCGCGAAGGGCTGTCTTTTCGGTATCGGAGATCTTGGGGAGGAGTCCTTTTTTTTCTATGAGATTAAAGAGGTTTTGTGTAATGAGCTTTACTCGTGTAGGTTTGTGCAAGAACACAACACCCACTGCTACCAAAGGCACAAACCACAGCCATGAAGCCCCACAGCCCAGTAAAAACAGAGCCAAAGCCGCAAACCAAGCCCACAAAGGCGCTGCAAAATACGCCAAAGCCACTGCCACCACAATAAAGAGTAAAAGTCCCATACCGTGCCTCCTAAAATTTGTTTATTTTATGTATAGTTTATGATAGCTTTTTGGGTGTGGGGTTGGTGTGGAGTTTTTAGGTTTAGATACTGCATTGTATCTTGTGATATAATATATCATCAACTAACACTCACATATAGAGGGAAATATGCAAGATTTGGAAATTAAAAATTATGAACACAATCTAAAAATGCACTATGAAGCGAAATGTAAAGAATTAGATATACTTTTGACAAGTTCTATGCCTCAACAATTATCTAATATGAAAACTCTATTATGGATGAACTTTTTAATGATTGGATTAATGCTTCAGTTGATTAAAAAGTTTCCTCTTCCAGATACAATGATAGGCTTTTTTATACTTTCACTTTGTGCGATATTATCAATAATGATGGCAATACTTACGAATAGAACTAAATACTATGGTGTTCCATCCGATATTTTACATATGAGTACATATGAAGATAATAAATCAACTATTTCACAAGCTATACTAGATATGCTTAATGCAGCAAATATTGCTGTAACCAACAATCAAAATATTATTATTAAACGTGCAGAACTTATGCATTTATCTACAATATTTACCGTTATTTCCATGTTTTTTATTATTATTAGCTTTTTTATAAAAGAAATCAACCTATGAAAGGAGTATAAATGGCAGAAGAATCAAGTAAAAAACCTATAAATCCTAGACCTGTAGAAACTGGGAAAATTGTTGAAAATAGTGCTGAACCAATAAAAAGACCAATAGATAGAAAACCACAGCCTAAAAATATTAAAGAAAAATAATCCTATAACTCGTTCCCATCCGTCCTCGGTGGGAATATTCTGTAGGGTAGGTTGCTACCGCACCTTTAATCTATGTGCCAACTTCTTTAAGCCTTTCATAGTAAACCTGTGACTATATGCATATTTCCCTATGTGGTAGACTAAAAGTAAATCCCTACAAAATATGTCAATATGCAATATTTTTTAACTCAAATACAAAACCTAGTTATAATCTCTCGTACCCTTTTAGGTTATAGGGTAGTGTTCTTCTTTTCATTGAGTGGGTGGGCTTGACAGATATGATGCTTCAGGCATAGGCAGGGTTATCTCAGATGAAAGGGTACGCTATGGAATATATTATTTCAGTACTCGCACTTATAGTCTCTATAGTGAAAATCATAGTAATGTGGTTGAAGTTTAAAGAATGTAAGAAAGCGAAAGAAACACAGACTAAGACAAAATAGTCTCACAAGATGATAGGAATTAGGACTTCCTATCATTTCTGTGTACCCTTTCCAACATTTTACATTTTTACATCTTAATATTTTATTAAGACATTATTGTATGTGATCCCCCTTGTCAAACATTTTTTATAATCTGAACATCAATACATTTAACCCTTTCGTAGAACTTGTATATTAAATAAAAGCTTTTCTCTTATGCAAATTAATGGCGGGGTGGGGACACCCCGACCTACGGATAAAACCTTTTATTATTTTCTGCCATCTCCACCAAAGAGCTAGCAGGAGCAAAGCGTTCACCATACTCTGTCTCCAGTGTGCTCAGTCTTGAGACGATGCTCTCTAAGCCCTCGGCATCGGCATACCGTAACAACCCACCTCTAAAGGCAGGGAAGCCTGTACCCATGACCATTGCCATGTCCAGGTAGCGAGCATTGTCTACGACACCCTCTTCTAGACAGCGGGCTGCTTCGTTGACCATAATGAGTATGGCTCGGTCAAGAATGGTATTTTCTTTCAGTTCAACTTTTTTGCTTCTGAGCATTTCCAGTTGGGAGTTGAGTGTCTTTTTTCTGCCTTTATGGGTGTAAAAACCGGTACCTGTTTTTTTACCCAGCCACTCTTTGGCGGTCATCTGCTCTAAGAGTGCTGAGGGTTTCATACGCTCTGCATATGCCTCATAGAGAATAGCTGAGACTTTTTCGCCGATGTCTATACCCACTTCATCGGCGAGCGTAAATGGTCCCATAGGCATACCGAATGCTTCCAGCAATGCATCTATACGTTCAACACTCTCTCCTTCTTCAAACATTTTTGCCGATTCGTTCAGGTACGGCAGAAGTATGCGGTTGACCAGGAATCCTGCACACTCTCCTACTTTAATGGGTGTTTTACCCAGCCTTTTTGCAAGCTGCACCACCGTTGCAACAGTTTTTCCACTCGTTTTCTCCCCAGCAATGATCTCAACTAACGGCATCTTTGCAACCGGATTAAAGAAGTGCATCCCCACAAAACGTTTAGGATACTTCATCTCTTTGACCAACTCAGTGATGCCAAGAGAAGAGGTATTTGTAGCAATAATGGCATCTTTGCCCAAAACTGCTTCAAGTTCTTCAAAAACTTTATGTTTAACAGTACGGTCTTCACTGACCGCTTCGATCATCATATCAATATTCGACAATCCATCAACACCTGTTGTGTAGGTCACTCTGTCCATTTTAAGCCCGATCTCTCTGTCACTGAGTCGTCCTCTTCTTTTGAGCGCTTCAAAGTTTTTCATCATTTTCGCCGTTGCTTTGGCAATACTGCTCATTTTTCTTGCTTTAAGCCTTACGGGGATATCTTTTGCAGACAGTGCCCATGCGATCCCTGATCCCATAGTCCCTACTCCTATGACCCCGGCAGTGTGGATGGTTTTTGATTTTGCTTTGGAGAAGGTCTCTTTTTTGAGTTTTTCAGAAGTGAAGAAAAGTTCTATGAGATTTTTCGATATTTTACCCGTAGAGAGCGTAAGGAACTCACGAAGCTCTATCTGCAGACCTTCATTCAGCGTTTTGTCAAAACTCTCTTCAAGTACATCTACCGCCTTTAACGGTGCAGGGTAGTGTCCACCCGTTTTCTTCTCTATCTGCCTGCATGCCATTTGGGCAATAAAGGTTCTGACAACCAAGAATTTCTCATACCACTTCACACCTTTTCTGCGTTGTTGTATCTTATGGTCCAGCATACCTGAGAAGATCTCTTTGACAAACTCCTCTTTCTTGAACTCCAGATATCCGCTTGGTACTGAAGCATCTACCACTCCGAGCTTCAATGCCTTATCCCCCTTGAGACGTTTGGAAGCAGTAATGAGTTCAATGGCTTTGGTAAAACCAACCAAAGGCATGAGACGCTGTGTTCCTCCAAGTCCGGGGATGATCCCAAGACTCACTTCAACCAGTCCGATGCGTGTATGTACATCATTCGTAGCGATACGGTAATCACATGCCAAAGCAAGCTCCAAACCGCCTCCAAGACAGGCACCGTCTATGACAGCGATCGTAATAAAAGGCAGAGATTCCAAAAGATTGAATATCTCCTGACCTTTGGAGAGCATCTCTTTAACGATACTCTCATCTTTAAACGCTTTGATCTCATTTATATCCGCACCTGCAATGAAAATATCTTCTTTGGCACTCTCTATGAACAGTACTTTTATCTCTTTTTGGATTTGTATTTCACTGAGCAGGTGTTTGAGCTCATACAGTGCGTCAAAACAGAGCACATTGACATTTGAATCAGGCGTATCAAACGTTAAAGTTGCAATACCTCTGTCATCTTTTTTCAAATTAAAATATTTCATCACTCTACCTACCTTTCATAGGACGTAAAATGAACAAAGTCCATTTTGCTACGCTGACGCTGTGTCAACTTCAGCAGTTGGCTCATGTGACTAGTCACATTAAAGCATGTACTATACATTATTCTACCTCCAGTAGCAGCGCAGCACCTTGCCCACCACCTATACATAAGGTTGCCAGACCTCTCTGTAACCCTCGTTCTCGTAGTTCATGTAAAACAGTAAGCACAAGTCTTGTTCCTGTCATCCCGACGGGGTGACCAAGTGCTACGGCACCACCATTGACATTGAGTATCTCAGGGTCTATGGCACCTACCGCTTTACGCTCTCCAAAGTGCATTTCAGCAAAGTCTTTGGAAGCAAATGCCTTCTCACAGGCAATGACCTGTGCGGCAAAAGCCTCATTGATCTCCATGATCTCTATGTCTTTCATGCCAAGTCCCGTCTGCTTCAAAAGTGTATGGGTAGCAAATACAGGACCTAAGCCCATACGCTTAGGATCCAACCCTTCATAGGCATAATCTCTCAAATACCCTAAAGGCTCTAACCCTCGGCTCTTTGCTTCGCTCTCACTCATTAAGAGCACACCAGCTGCGGCATCGGTTATCTGAGAAGAATTACCTGCAGTCACTGTCCCGTTTTTACGGTCAAAGAACGGTTTTAAACGTGCGAGTTTTTCTATGGTTTGATTATCTCGTATGCCATCATCATAATCCAGATACTCTCCGATATATTCATCATACACCACTGCCATACTCTCTTTGGCAAAACGTCCTGAGGCTTTGGCTGCAGATGCTTTTTGGTGTGAGGCAAGAGAAAATGCATCCTGTTCCTCTCTACTAATGCCAAAGTCTTGTGCCAATACTTCTGCCGTACTCCCCATGAGCAGTCCACTCACCGGATCGGTCAGTCCAGACATGAGTCCAACGATGGGTTTTAAAAAACCGGGTCTGAATCCAAAGAGTGCACGTACTTTATCAAGCGCTGTTTTAGAACCTGCAAGTTTAGAAAACAAATTTGTCATCTTTTCACTATAAACCAAGGGAATGTTTGACATAGATTCTACTCCGCCACAAGCATATATTTTCCCCTCACCCGCATGTATACGAGAAACAGCCGTAGTAATGGACTCCATCCCCGAAGCACAGTTACGATGTACCGTGAGTGCAGGTGTATGCTCCGGGAACCCTGCACGCAAAGCAATAACCCTTGCTATGTTCGCTGCATGTATGGGTTGGGCGACATTGCCTATGATCACTTCATCTACCTCATCCACATCTACAGGTGAACGCATCATCAGTTCACGAAAAAGTACCGCACCCAACTGGTCTGCCTGCATACGGGCAAACTTGCCACCTGCTTTTGCCATAGGTGTCCGCAACCCGTTCACAATGGCGATACGTTCTTTTAGAGTATTCGTTTTTTCTGTTTTCATAGGTGATCCTTATACATCTCATCTATCTCATAGCCGTAACGTTCTATAAGCTGTTTCTTTGCCAGTTTCATGGAAGGGGTAAGCTCACCCGCTTCAATGGTCGGATGTTCTGCCAGCACTCTGAAATCACGTACTTTTTCCCAATGGTTCAGTTTTTTATTGAATTTAGCAATAAACTTTTCCGTCATTTTTCGAAATTTCTCTGATTCAAGTGCTTTTCTCGGTGTACTTTTCATTTTGGTGGCCAAACGTCCCAGAAAGTCAGCATCCACGAACAAAAGTGCCACGACAAAAGGTCTGCCGTGTCCTACAATAAGTGCATGTTCAAACCATCCGTTACTGACCAGTTTTTGCTCTATATAGACAGAAGAGACATACTCTCCCGTAGACGTTTTTAAAAGTTCCTTCTTACGTCCGGTGATTGTAATAAATCCTTCCTCATCTATCGTTGCAAGGTCACCCGTATGCAGCCATCCGTCAGCATCTATGACTTGATCAGTCGCTTCCTTGTTGTTGTGGTACCCCCTCATGATATTGTCACCCCGTGCCAGCAGTTCGCCCTCTTGGCTAATTTGAACTTCCACACCGGGGAATGCTTTTCCACAAGTACCTATTTTGTTTGCTTTGGGGGTATTGGCACATATCACAGGACTGGATTCTGTCAATCCGTACCCTTGGTAAAGCGGAATACCTATATTGAGGTAGAAGCAGTAAAGCATATCGGACAAAGCTGCCCCGCCGCTTATCATCATACGCATTCTGCTTCCCAGTGCCTGTCGCAGTTTTTTATAGACAAGAGCATCCAATCCTCTATCCAGCATATTCTTCGTGCTTTCGGGGTTCTTGGTTGTTGCCCGGTAGAATGCCAGACGAACCAAAAGCTGTTTGACGATATTGCCCTCCAATGCTTTAAGTTTCATCTTGAAAAAAACTTTTTCCAACAGTCGGGGAACCACTGTCATTACAGTAGGATTCACCTCTTTAAGCAGCAAACCTACATTTTTCACATCATCTGCAAAATAGATACGCAACTCCTGAGAAAGATAAAAATGCATGATCGTACGTTCAAAAATATGTGCAAGAGGCAGAAAACTAAAGGCAATATCAGATTCTCTGTCAAAATGGTATTGCTTTTCTATGGCATGTATCTGTGAAATAAGATTCTTATGGGTAAGTTCCACACCTTTGGGTGTACCGGATGTTCCTGAAGTATAGACAATGGTAGCTAGATCATTCTCTTCTATACGGCAAAGCAGTTCTTCAAAAAGCTTTGGATTGCCCTTGTCGATCTCTTTGCCTTTTTTTACCAGTTCCCCAAATGCCCTGTAGCCACTCTTATGTTCTCCAAGATAGATAACCTCTATACTCTTATCGGACCTGTGAATAATATTCTCCTGCTCTTTTGATTCTATAAAAGCGGTATGGATATAGGCATCAAGGAATTCAAAAAGAAGATTTTTCGAAGAGATATTTGTAAAAAGAGGTACGGTTACAGCGCCTGAGAGTATAAGCGCATAATCAAGCATGAGCCAGTAGGGAGAAGGAGATACTGCGATGGCTACCTGTTTGTCTCTCCAGCCATTTTCATGACTTGCCAAAGTAAGATAACGTATAGTCAGAAGAAATTCTGCTTTGGAAAATGTTTCCCATCCCGCACCGATACGATGATGTAAAAAATCTTCTTTGGGAGGTTGTGTTTCAAGGTAAGTGTAAAGCTCACCGAAATGTCTGAAACGGGTGTTCATAGCATCTCCTTTTATAAGAAGCTATGAAAAGTATAGAAAAAATGTGTGTATTTGCTGTGCAACTACCCGGATGTATTTCTATTGTATCCTTAAGATGGATATACTAGGATCTGTTGGGTCTCCACACCCAGATAAGCAGGAGTACACCGATCGAGATATTGAGCCAGCTTACACCATTGCGGAACATTTCCTCAAGTTTAGTATACAACCAACGTTGCATCTCCAGGGGTTCTGTTAAACTATGCAAATGACACCATGAAACAAGCTCATCCTGCCAGATGTAAGTCACTAATTCTGGAACAAAGAAGAAAAGTATCACCCCTGCAATACCCCAAAAATTCCTTTTGGGCTTTATACGTGCAACTGCTTCTTTAAGTTTAGGGTCGTTTTCAATATGTGCTTGAATATCTTTTATTTTTTCTCTCATCTTAACAATAACTAAGAAGCATCCCTTCTTTAACTGTCTGCATACTCTCTTCACCCACAAGGCGTTTAACAATAGCCAGACCGAAGCAGACAGCAGTTCCTGGTCCTTGGGAGGTCATCACATTTCCATCTTCCACCACTTTTAAGTCATCTCTGTACCCCGGTTGGTCTATCTCCTCTTTGGCACCTGGGTAACAGGTATAGTTGTTACCAAGTACTCCTGCTTTTTTCAATGCATACGGTGCAGCACACATGGCACCTACCGCTTTGTTGGCTTTAAATTCTTTAAGAAGTTCCAGCACACGTGCATTTTCAGCCAATGCATATGTCCCGCCCCAACCTCCGGGAAGTACCATCATATCAAAATCATCAGAGATGATATTTTTTAACGAAGTGTCTGCCTGCATCCCAATGCCGTTGGCACCGGTGACCACCCCTGTGTGATGCAGTTCATCTTCTATATAGGCTACTCTCACCTCTATCCCACCACGACGCATCACATCAATGAGTGCCACCGCTTCAAGCTCTTCAAATCCTTCTGCTAAAGGGATCAATACACTTGCCATTATAATCTCCTATCTGTTATTTAGGTCACCTCTAATAATAGGTAATACCCACAATGGGCTTTGCAAATGTAAGATTGTGCAAGAGATTTATGAGTCCTAGCCTTAGCTAAGACGAAGTAAATATCTTGTGCAAGATTGCGTTTGCAAAGCCCACCCTTCGGGCATCACTAGCTTTCCTCTATGCGTTGTTACTCTTTTTTACCTTAGCTACGGCTAGGGTTGCAAAAGAGTGCCTAGCCTAGAGAAGAGCTAGTGATGTTGTGGGTATCACCTATTGTTAGAGGTGCCCTTTAGTATATGTGTCACAATACGATATCCGTGATTGAGTGCAATGGCTATACTCCCGCCACTCTTAAACGCGATATCTCCTGCAATATAAAGTCCTTTGACCTCACTCTCATAATTCTCATCAAAAATAGGTTCACCCGTATCATCGAGGGTGATACCGCAACTCTTCAAGAAATCTTTCGGTGTCGTACCACCGATTGCATAGATGATCCTGTCATAGAATTCTGCGCCATCGGTAAAATTCACCTTGATCTGTCCATGCTCACTCTCCAAACTCTCTATATCTACGCCAAGTTTTAATCGTACTGCATCATCTTCTGCATACCTGGCGATCATCTCCTGATTGGTCGGATTGGGTCGTGTAAGTTCATCTCTTCTGTAGTTCAGTGTCACTTCATTGGTCTGGCTGAGTTCACAGGCATACTCAACAGCAGAATCACCACCACCTACAACCAGAATCTTTTCTCCATTGCTGCATTTATCCAAATTGAAATTCACTTGGGTTCTGATGGAAGGTGGGATTTTATAGGAAGGTTTATTCGGTTTGCCCATACGTCCGATACTGACAATGATATTTTTAGCCTTATCCACTCCGCAGCCTGAGCTTACAAGAAAAATATCATTTTCTTTTTCAACCTTCTCAACGGCACAGTTGAAACGTGCTTCTATCACTTCATTATCCAAAAGCTTATCAAAGTAGTCCAACGTACTCTCTTTGGTACCGTCAACAAAAGCAACATTACCTTCCAGTTCTACTTCCTGACCCTGCCAATCCTTATCGACACGTTTTTGATCTTTGTAAAATTTTCGGATCGTATAGGAGTGGTTGTCCGTTTTTTCGATCATGAGTACTTTGTCAAGCCCAAGTACTTTTGCTTCTACCGCAGCCCCGATACCTCCGGGTCCTCCACCTATAATAATCAGGTCGTAAACATTTTCCATGACTTTTCCTTTGAGATGATATAAATTATTTTATCATCTTTAGGAATACAAATCTATAGAAAATGCAAAAAAACTCAATTCTTGTTCGGAATGACTACTTTTGCATACATTCCGGGGAAAATATTCTTATTACCCTTATCAAAACTGACACGCATTTTAATTTTGTGTGTCATAGGATTGGCATCAGGAATAATTGCTTTGATACGTCCAACGGTTCTGTATTTTATAGAGGGGATCTCAACCGCCAGCTTCATCCCTTCTCTTACTTTACCAATGATACCTTCGGAGAGAGAAACATCGATCTCAAGATGTTCCGTATCTACGATCATGATCGTAAGCATACCAGGCATTACCATATCACCGACTTTGATATTTTTCTGCACCACAACACCGTCTGCCGGGGCTTTCATCTTCAGATAGTTAAATACCACTGCCATCTGCTTTACCTGCTCTGCAGCATGTTTGACCATGATCTTGGTTGACTCGAACATCGCTTTGATATTTTCAACCTGACTCTCTAAATCGTCCCAGTCAAAACCCATCATACCAAATTTCTTTTTTACATTTTCTTTCTTTTTATTGATCGCGTGAAGACGATCTCTCCAATATTCCAAAGCGATTTGAGACTGTTCAAGCATTAGATTGGCTTGTGTTTTCATAATATCAAACTCTGCTGATTCCATTTCGTAAAGATCATCCTCACGTTTTACTTTATCCCCCAGTTTCACATACACTTTCTTCACATATCCCATATAGCGGCTTCCGATCATTTTCTGACCATCTGAAACTACCGTACCCGTCAGTGTAATATTGCTTGCACACAATGATGTCATGAGTAAAAATGTGACAGTCACTATTTTTTTAAATCTGAACATTCAAATGTTTCCTGTGTTGAATTCTGTTTTTTATCATATATAGTTATACTACCACTTTCTTAAACGTACATGACATTTCATACATTGACCGATGATCTTTGTATATGCCTGCAGTGCCTGTACTGCATCTCCTGTAGAAAAACGATCTTCTACTATTTCTGCTTTTTTTCTGATCTTTTTCTGTATTTTATTGGTCATTTTCAAATCATTTTGCAGCCACTTTTCATAAATATCTTTATTGTTCACTTCCGAATCTATCGGACGTATCTTTACGATCGTCTCTTTGAGCACCTTTGTTCCGGCTTTGATAATATCTTCATTATTATAAAGCAATCCGGACTGTATATCCTGCATTGCCTGTGCCATTTTTTGCATATCGAGTATTCTGTCACCTTGCGAATAACCCTCTGCTGAAGCGAATGTTGCTGCAACCGTTAAGCCTATAAGTAATCTTTTCATAATACATTCCTTTTATATAATTATCAACACATTGTAACAAATTAACTTTAATAAAACAGTTTCATTGATAATCATCATAAAGAATAATTACTTTTTTTTATATAATTTAAGTTTTATTTCAAATAGTTAGTGCTAAGATTGGATTATCTTAATTAAATACAAAGGATGAAAAGATGAAAAAAACCTTACTATCATGTGTAGCTGCTGCTGCACTGTTTACAAGTGCTCAGGCAGATTTTAGTTTCGGAGACATGTTCAAAGATATGAAAGAAGCTGCTATCAGTATGAGTAAAGATGCAAAAGACTCTGTGGAATCTATGAAAGATGGTGCGGTCGAAACAAGTAAAAGTGCGGAAAGAACCGTAACCAATGTAAGTAAAGATGCAAAAGATTCTGCGGTAAAAGTATCAGATGATCTTAAAACTGCTGAAGTATCAACAAGTAAAGATACCAGAGATGCTACTGTTGAACTTGCAGAAGACACAAAAGATTCCATTACAAATACAACAAAAGATCTTAAAGACTCTACCACGATTGCTTCAAAAGACATGAAAGATTCTGCCATTTCGGTTTCTCACGATGTAACCGATGCAACAAAAACCGTTTCTAACGACTCGAGAGATTCAGTAAAAACAGTTTCCAACGATTCAAGAGATTCAGTGAAAGATGTTTCCGACAATGTCAATGACTCTACTAAGACAATTTCGAATGACTCAAGAGATTCTGTAAAGACAGTTTCAAATGATATGGATGACTCTACTAAAACCATTTCCGATAATGTCAATGACTCAACTAAAACTATCTCGAATGACTCAAGAGATTCTGTAAAGGATGTGTCAGACAATGCAAATGATTCTACTAAAACAATATCGAATAATGTCAATGATTCCACCAAAACAATCTCTAACGATTCGAGAGATTCTGTAAAAGATGTTTCTGACAATGCAAATGATTCAACTAAGACTATTTCAAATGATACAAGAGATTCAGTCAAAGATGTCTCTGACAATGTTGGAGACAGAACACTTTCAAAAGATGAGTACGATGAATACCTTAAACTAAAAGAAGCTGCTAAAAAATAATTTAAAATCACTTCTTCTTTCGAAAAGCTGCCCGTCACTTTTGGTAGCTTTTCACTTCTATTGATTAAAAATCATAATTTTAATTTATTTAATATATAAACTTTATGCTATCCTAGTATATTAATATTCATTGAAAAAGGATACTCATGCACACCCTGAAAAAAATCATTCTTCATAGTTTGCTTCTCTTTATTCCCTCACTGCTTTTGGCGACAATACCACAGACGATAAATACAACAGCTGCATCTGAAAAAGATTCCCTGGCAGTATTTTATACAATTGAAGGCGATATACAGGATAAGTATAATGCTTTCGTAGAGGAAAAATTAAAAACAATCGGTTTTAACCTGACTGACCCCCATAAACGTGTAAATGACCAATACAAAGCCAAATACGGCTCTACTGTACTGGATGTACTCAGTTTTATGCCCGTTGTCAATGATGAAGCAATACTCCCTTTACTGAACATAGACCCACGTATTGCCGGATTTGGACCGTTCAATATGCTTATTACAAAAAAACTTGATGAAAATAAAACCCACGTAGGTCATCTTATGCCTAAAGTAATGCTTGATATTCTCGGTATTAAAGACCAGGAAGTTCGAGAGAAATTTACTGCAACATTTAAATCACTTGATGCACTGATAGAAAAAGACCTTGGTGGAGAGAAGAGTTACATAGCTGTTAAAAAACTGCCGGAAAAAACAATGATGAATTTCGAATATGAATTCGAAATACCTGATGATATGGAAGATTTCATCGATGAATTCCAAAATAAATTTGAACTGGCTTTTATTGATAAGAAATACCTCATTGCCGGATACCATAATTTCATAGATGCCACAGATGATGCTGAAGATATACTGGAAGGGTATGATGCTTTCTGGACCTATTCTCTATGTCATTTGGAATTCTCATACAATATGTTTGACAATAAAGATGCACATCCGGAAGCAGGACTTTTTGCTCCGTGTACCATGTATATGTATATTAAAAAAGGTTCAAATAAATTGGTTGTAGGTATGTACAGACTGCACAATTGGACAGATACTCTGGGTATTACGGATGCAAAAAGAGTAGCACTTGTAGAAAAGCTAGACAAAGAGATTCCTGAAATACTCACTTCTCTGGGTATGAAGGCTATTGCAAATGTCAATACTTTGGCACAAAAAGAGACACATGAGAGCCCAACACAAACAAAAGTTGCAGCAACAACAAACATGCCAAACATACATGCAAAAGTGACTAATACTGCACCAAAAGGTACATTGGCACTTATGTATACATTAAAAGGAGAGAATGTTGAAAAAAAATATAACAAGATCATAGAAGAAGAGCTAAAGAAGATTAATTTTAAAGTCACTGATCCTCATCTTCGTGTGAATGATCAGTATAAAAAGAAATACGGTTCCACCGTACTTGATCTACTTAGTTTCCTTTCCGTTGCCAATGACAAAATGATATTACCTCTGTTAAATATCGATCCGCGTATTGCTTCTACTGCACCATTCAATATGCTCATACAAAAAAAGCTTGATGAAAAAGTAACGCATGTTGGTCATCTGGTACCTGCTGCTTTCCTTGATATGATAGGGATAAAAGATCAAAAAGTAAGAGATACCTTTACTGCATCATTTGCTCCCCTCAATGCAAAACTGGAAGAGAAATTCAAAGAGAACGGTATAGAATATACTAAATCATATTTGCCATACAAAAATTTACCCCAAACACGTATGATGAACTTTGAATACAAATTTGAAATACCCGATGATCTGGAAGATTTCATCGATGAATTCCAAAACAAGTTTGAACTGGCTTTTATTGGGAAACAGTACCTCATTGCCGGATACCATAACTTTATGGATGCCACAGATAATGCAGAAGATATTTTAGAAGGATATGATGCTTTCTGGACCTACTCTCTATGTCATTTGGAATTCTCATATAATATGTTCGACAATAAAGGTGCGCAGCCAAATGCAGGGCTCTTTGCTCCGTGTACTATGTATATGTACATTAAAAAAGGTTCCAATAAATTGGTTGTAGGCATGTTAAGACTACATAACTGGTCAGATACACTGGATATTACCGATAAAAAACGCGTAGCTCTGGTCAACAAACTTGATAACGAGATACCTGAGATATTAACTTCATTAGGCATGAAAGCCATTACCAATGTTAATCCGCTCAAAGAGACACCAAAAGCTCTGCCTAAGAAGGAAAGCCAAAAGACACCAAATCCTGTAAAAGTTGCTCTTACACCGGTTAAAACTGCATCTAAACAAAAACAGAAAAGTGCTACACAACAGCATACTGCAACATCACCTAAAAGGCAAAAAGCATCCAAAGAAAAAAATGCAAGTATCAAAATAGAAACTGGCGGAGATACTGTAGAGATCACTATTCCAACACCACCAAAAGTACCTTCTGTGATTCAGGTGAGAACCATCACTAACGGTGAAGTCAATGGTGACACCAGATCGATCAAGTTCTCAAAACGTGTTCCACCAAATTATGTGCCGCCTGAAAAACGTACACAGGAAGCTAAACCTAAAAATACCGATACCAATATCGGAGGAGTTAACAAAGGAAAGATATCCGCCTATTTAAGAGGAAGATTTATGGATGTAAAAGCTGCCAAAGCAAAACTCAAAGAAGCAGGATTTGAGATCGTTGCAACTACACCGGTTGACAAAAAAGGCAAGCTTGTCTCCATTGTCTTTACTGACAAAGCACTCATAAAAATGGCAAGCAAACCGAACCGGGGATTCATGGCATCTTTACGTCTTCTTGTCAATAAAAAAGACAACCATATCAGTATTACCAATCCGCTCTATATGGCAAAAGCATTCATGCAGCAAGACTTTGATGAGAAAAAAGCAAAAGCCACTTTGGCAAAACTGACTGCTGTATTTACAGGGATGCTCAACTCAAAAGATATGCTCAAGTTCCAACTGCTTCCAAAATATCAGTTCATGAGCGGTATGCCTCATTATGAAGAGATGACTGTCGTGGCACGGGGAAATGATCTTCTCTCAAAAATAAAGAACAATAAAAAGGTGGTCTTTAGCCAAAAACTTGAAAATGGGGCAACATTAATAGGTGTAAAACTGGGTAAAAGAACCAGTAAATTCACAGGGCGTATCGGTACGAACAATGCTGCCTTACTTCCCTACCCTGTGCTTATAGAAAATGGAGAAGCAAAAATACTAGATCCGAAATATTATATCTCAGTCATGTACCCGCTGCTTCAAATGTCAGAGTTCATGACCATTGCAACTGTACCGGGAGCTGTTATTAAAGATTGTGAAAGAGTGTTTAAATAAGAAAATAAAAGGCTACAGAAATAGCCTTTTATTTCGTTGTGGATTTGAAGATACCTATAAGAGAGCTTACTTAACGTAAGTAGTCAAGTAATCTTCTTCAACGCTGTAATACGATAAAGAACTATTTTGCTTTCTCCAAATATTCACCCTCGACAGTATTTACTTTAATTTTATCACCCTCTAGTACATGAAATGGTACTTGCACCACAGCACCACTGTTAAGAGTTGCTGGCTTTTTGCCCCCCTGGGAATCACCTTTAAAGTTAGGTGGTGTCTCTACTACTTCATATACATATGTTACAGGAATCTCAACTGTGATAGCTTTGCCGTTATGAAAAAGAATCTCCGTCTCCATACCATCAACCATGTAGTCAAATGTCTCTTTACCTACCTGCTCATGAGTAAGTCCTATTTGATCAAAAGTTGTGGTATCCATAAATTGCAAAAATTCACCATCATCATAGAGGAACTGCATGGTTTTTTCTTCAAGTTCAGGTACTTCAAATTTATCTCCAGCGTGCACTGTTTTTTCTATAGTTTTTGCTGTTTCAAGGTTCTTAATCTTCATACGTACAAATGCTGCACCTTTTCCTGGTTTCACATGTTGAAACTCTGTAACCTTATAAGGATTGCCTGTAATCTCGAGTCTTACACCTTTTTTGATATCACCCATTCCTATTGTAGCCATGATTGTTCCTTAAAAATAAATTGAATGATTATAGCAAATGGTTGATTAAAAGGTTATAGAAACGTATCCAGGACACACAAATAATGTCCTGGCATATATTTTATTTTGTAATAGCGATATTATTCATTTCACAATGATCAGCCATATCAAAATCCATTGCTTTGGTATTATGCATAAGTACAGGTACAAAAATCAATGATACAAACACCGCTGCAACTGTACCGGAGATAAGTGCAACACCCAAACCACCAAAGACAGGGTCACTTGCAAGCAATGCTGAACCTAAAATGATCGCAACTGCTGTCAGTGCGATCGGTTTGGCTCTCGTCGCCACCGCTGTAGCAATCGCCTCTTTTTTCTCCATCCCGTGACATTCCATCAGTGACTTGGCAAAGTCTATTAGAAGCAGTGAGTTTCTCGAACTGATCCCCATCAGGGCAATAAAGCCGATAAGTGATGTTGCCGTCAGAAAGAAAGTTTCGCTCGTAAAGAGGTTGGCTACCCAGTGCCCGACTATCACTCCGATCAACGAGAGGAAAGAACCAAGCAGAATAATACCGCTGATCGCAAAACTCTTGTAGTAGATCACCAGTAGAAGAAATATCAATACCAAGGCGGCAATAAACGCACCACCCAGATCTCTAAAGGTATCAAGTGTTACTTTCATCTCTCCATCCCAGCGAAGCAGAAACTTCTCTCCTGTCTTTTTGTCTGTCAGGTAAAGATCAAACATATAGGTAGTAAATCCTGCTTTTTCTATCTTATACTCTTTGGAAAATTCTTTGATCATTACATCTCTTGCCGCAAGCAATGGATAGACTTGGGAGACCATATCTGTCTCTGCTATAACATTAACCATACGGGAAAGATCTTTATGCATGATCATAGGATTAGATTTGACTTTACGGATCGTTACCACTTCACTTAACGGTACCATCATCCCCCGTTGGTTCATCAGGTTCAAGGAAGAGAGTTTACTTCTTAATGCATCTTCCTTAGATGAGTTCAAACGCTTTGTCTCTTTGTCCAATACTAAAAACATCGGTATTTGATCCGGTGCATTCTTTGAATTTTTATGTGCGATCACCATACCTTCAAATGATAAATAAAGAATATTATTCACCTGTTTGACACTCAAACCGCTTCGTGCGATCTTCTCTTTATCAGGAATAAGTTCATACTTATCAAAGATATCATCTGCCATTACATCTACATCCACCAAACCCTTTGTTTTTTCAAAAATATTTGCTACCTTTGTAGATATTTCACGCACTTTTTTAAGATTGTCTCCATGCACTTCAAGCACAATCGATGCCAAAGTAGGAGGACCTGCAGGTTGTTCCACGAATTTAATATTGGTACCTTTAACCACAGGAAGACATTTTTCTTTGACAATCGGTCGTAATCTCTGTGTCATAAGGAATGAAGGCTCTTCTCTTTCATGCTTATCTGTCAGATTTACTGCGATCTCTGATACATTTTCGGTACGCTTCATACTCGCACCTTTGACAAGACCGGCGTAATCAAGCGGAATGCCCTGTCCCAAAAAGAGTTCGAGGTTCATGATCTCTTTTTCATCCTTAAGTATATTAATAACACATTGACTGACTTTCTTGGTCTGCTCAATAGAACTGCCTGTCGGAGTATCAATATAGACAGAAAAGGTATTATCACTTTTCCCTGGAAGCATTTTTGCAAGTACCAACTTGGTAGGAAACATCATCAGCGAAGCAAAAAATGCAACAGCCGTCAAGACAATGACCAAAGTTTTCTTTGTTTTACTGCTGAGGATCGTATAGATGAATTTTTGTAATCCTTTCATTACTTACCTCCTTTCTGATGATGTCTGTGTTTGGGTTTTTTCAAGAGTTTCAAACTCAAATATGGGGTAAAGATATAAGCAATAAAGAGTGATGCAACAAGGGCAACAGGAACATTGTAAGGGATCGGTTTCATAAATGATCCCATCATCCCCCCTACAAATGCCATAGGTACCATTGTTAAGATGATCGCAAGTGTAGCCACATTTGTCGGTGCACCGATCTCATCGGTTGCTTCAACCAATAGTTCACCCATCTCCTTATTTTCTGCATCATGACTATGCAAATGCCTATGAATATTCTCTATCACAATGATCGCAGCATCCACCAGCAATCCCAGTGAAAGAAGGAAAGCAAAAAGGGTGATCCTGTTGATCGTTTGACCGGAAAGATACGCAATGAAAAGAGTGATTGCCAAAATGGCCGGTACCGTAAAAGTAACAATGAGAGACTCTTTCCATCCTAAAGCAAAAACAAGCATCAGTGCAATAATTACAATAGTGATCATAAGGTGATGCATGAGTTCATTGACCGCTTCATCTGCTCTTACTCCATAGTTCCTTGTGATTAAATAGCCTACACCTTCTTTTGCAAATTCTTTTTCATGTGCTTTGAGGACTTTTACTACGTCGTCTGCAACAAATACTGCATTGGTCCCTGCAAGTTTGGCCACAGTAAGTGTAATCTGACTTTTCTCATCGCCTAACGTCGACCTGTTTTCATCTTTTTTAAAACGAATTTCAGCAGTTTGGAAATTTTGTATATCTACACCTTCTGTCACAGAGGCTACATCTCTCAAATAGATCGGTGAACCCATGTATTGGGCAACAATCACCGAACCGACATCTTCAACACTCTCTATGGCGTTTTTTACACCGAATATGACCAGTTTGTTCTCTTTTGTTCTGCCTTTTACATCCGGTACATCAACCGCTACCGACTGTACTGCCTTCATGATCTGTCCCATAGAGAGATGATAGGCTGAAAGTTTTCCCATATCCACTTCAATATTGTATTGTGCTTTTCTTGCACCTTTTAGTGTAGTTTTTGCCACATTGTCTACAGCATTCAATTTCTGCTGCATTTTACGTACAATATCAAAAAGTTTAATATCATCAACTTTACTTCCTTTTTTGGGATAGAAAGCTATAGTAATAATAGGGATATCAATATCAATATCAAACGGTTTGATCAGTGGCTGCATCACACCTTTTGGCATCTTATCCATATTCTGCATTACTTTATCGTAAAGTTTAAGGTTGGAATCTTCTCTATTTTCCCCAATATAATACATAACATTAACGATCCCTACATTATCCATAGCCATACCGTAAATATGTTCTATACCCTTTACCTCTCTCAATTTACGCTCCAACGGGTTAACAATGATATTTTCTATTTCACGTGGACTGGCTCCGGGCATAGCAACGATCACTGCTCCACCCGAAATAGCGATCTGAGGATCTTCTTCTCTTGGCATAATATTCAATGCAAGATATCCCATGATCAGAAGAAATACGCCTAGTACAGGGGTTAAAGGATTCCGTAAAAATCCTTTGGCTAATTTACCCGCATAATCCGTTACGTGGTATTCATTTTTAGTTTCCATCATTATGACCTAATAAAGATTTTGGCATACATTCCAGGATAAACAGATTTACCTTTATGATCGAATGTGATCTTTATCTTAAATTTATGCGTCATAGGATTGGAACTTGGGATAATAGAGCTTATTTTTCCGGTAGTAGCGAATCCAAGTGAAGGAATCTCAACTTTTACCTTTTTACCTAAATTAATATATTTAAGCTGTGTCTCTGAAATTTCAGCAACGATTTTTAATTTGCTAAGATCTGTAAGGATCACAGCAGGCATACCGGGAATCGCCATTTCCCCTTCATTGAGTTTTTTTGCAACGATCACACCGTCATTGGGTGCTTTTATCTTTAAATAGTTATACTGATTAAGTACTTCCTGCTTTTTTGCCAGTGCCTGTTTTACCTGCTCTTGTGCAATTGTTACCATGTCTTTCAGGTTTTTGGCTGCAAGCTGCAGTGTTTCCAATTCATATTTGGAAACCATCTTCTTTTTATAGAGTCTTTGGTGACGTGCAAGGTTTGTCAACACATTGTTGTACTGGTTCCTGTTCATCTGAAGTGCCAGTCTTGCCTGAGATATAGCAAGGTCTACCTGTCTCTCTGCAGATTCTATCTCTTTGGAGTCTATCTCATAAAGCAGCTGTCCTTTTTTAACGATATCCCCCTCACTCACAGCCATATTTTTCACAAATCCCATATAACGGCTGGTCATCATTTTCTGATTATCTGAAACTACCGATCCGCTCAAGTCTATCTCTATCGCACCTGCCACTGTCAGCAGTAGCATGGCAAATAATACAATGATCTTTTTCATATTTTCTCTCCTTTGGTTATCGTACTGTTCGTCTCTGTTGGTTTTACTATTTTTTCAACATTGTAAACACTTGCACTCTTTTGCTTGTTGATCAATGCTTCAAGTTCAAATATTTTTGTATTTCTAGTATTTTTTGCAGTCAACGATTTTAGAAGTACTTCAAGTTCTTTGGACTGTTTTATCAATACATCTGAAATGGAAACCATCCCTTCTTTATAGCGTGCTCTGTAGTTTTCATATACTTTTTTGGCAAATCTTAGCTGTTTTTTATAACTTTGAATATCTGCATTGGCACTTAATATCTCTGTTTTAAGTTTCTTTGCCTTTAAAGCAATACCTTTTTTCGCCAATTCTACCTGATCATTGACCATGAGGTAATGCACTTTTGCCTTTTCAAGATTTGCAGCATCAATACCGCCATTGAAAAGATTCCATTTGACCTGCACCCCTACTGTATAGGCATCTTTGTCCAAAAATTCATTCCACAGTACATTGTCTGCACTGCTGTATTCTGCAAATGCACCTACAGTCGGAAGAAAGTTGGCTTTTTCTACATTGACTGCCATTTTTGTGATCTGCAGCCCCAAAAGTGCCTTCTGAATATCAATATTGTTTGATTCAAGGCTGTTTTTTGTGACACGTGGCATTGGTGCTGTATCATTCATTCTTTTAATAGAACTTACTTCTGTATTAAGCAAAAATGAGAGAAATTGATAGGCAAGATCTTTATTGAGCTTTGCCTGATTATACATACTTTGTGCCTCAGCTTTACGTGCCTGTACTTCAAGAAGGTCTATGTTTTTTGCATAGCCCTCTTTTTGCATATTCCTTACAATGGATTCCAGCTTTCCGATATTACGAATGATCTTAGAGAGATTTGTAATATAATGTTCCACCAAAGAGATATCATAAAAAGCTTTTTTGGTTTGAAATATCTTCTCATTCAGTAACTTTTTTGTATCGAATTTGCTCATATGATACAAAGAATTTGTAATATGTCCGTATTCTGTCAACTTACCCCCCGTATAAAGCGGTAACATGTAAGAGAATTTGGTTTGAAAATGGTTTCTTGCTTTCGGGTAGTTCAGTCGACTTGGAGGTGGAGTGAACGGATCTCTTCCGGCATTGAAGTTCTCGAAAAACTCCTGCGCTCCAAAATCTCCGAAATTCGCTTCACGACTCTGGAGTTTAAAGCCAAAGACATTTCCTGCATCATTGGAACGCATACCCATGAGCGTTACATCCAGTTTGCCGTAGTTATGCCCTTTGGCAGCTTTTGCTTCATACGCTTTCATCTGTTCATTGAAGCGTGCTACCTTCAGCTCCAGATTGTCTTTTTTCAAAATATTGATCGCATGATTCAATGTTAAATGCTTTACCCCCGCAAAAAGAGGTAACGTAATGATCAATAATAAAAAGGCTCTTTTGACAAACATCATATAAACTCCTGATATAAAAGGTTTATTATAGCACAAGATATGGCACTGCCTTACGCTACTGTAATAATAACGCGATTATAGCCAATTGAATTTAATTTAATGATTAAAAATGGTGATTTGTATCAATTTTTTTGAATATTTAAGATGATATCTCTCCATAGGTGGAAACCTATGAAAAATTTTATCGCAGATCATACAATAGAGATTGTATAATGCAGATTTATTCCTTAGAGCGTAGCATGACTGACGCTGATACATGCTTCTAATGAAGCAAGGGCATCCAATACCTTTTTTGTTACCTGTCCGTCAACCCTGACAACAGCAAGTGCCTGTTGCTTACTGTCACGTCCCAGTCTGAAATCAGAAATATTCAAACTGTTCTCAGCCATGATCTGTCCGACATTACCGATCACACCCGGAGTGTCTGTATTTCTAAAGAATATCATAGTACCTTTTGGTTCAACATCCAAAATGTAATCATCGATCTCGATAATACGCTGTACCGTATCATCAAACACCGTACCGGCAATAGTGATCGTACCATCTTGTGTCGTCAGCTTGACTGAGACCTTATTGGTAAATCCACTGGTATTTGGTTTTACTTCTGTGCCAAGTTCAATGCCACGCTCTTTTGCTACAAACTCAGCATTGACATAATTCACCTGGTCAGCAAGTGACTCAGTCAGTACACCAACCGTAGCAAATGTCTGCATAGATGCAAGATAATCAGCGATCGGGCCTTTGGCTGCGACCTTAATAGATTTAACTGCACTTTTGGTGACCTGAGATGAGAGATGCCCCATTTTTTGCACCAATTCAAGATAAGGTCTGACAAAGTCAGGAAGTTCATTTTCTTTAATCGGTAAGTTCAATGCATTTGGATAGGCAATACCTTTAGCTGCAGAGATCGCATTCTCTGCTGCCTGAATCGCAATATTTCGTTGTGACTCTTTGGTATTGGCACCAAGATGTGGAGTAACGGTTACGTTATTCAGATCAAGCAACGGATGATCCGTAGCAGGTTCTTTATTAAATACATCAATCCCGGCCATAGCTATCTTGCCTGATTTTAATCCCTCAAGCAGTGCATCTTCATCATAAAGACCGCCTCTTGCACAGTTGATCAGGATCACACCATCTTTCATCTTGGCGATCTCTTCTTTTCCAATCATACCAATGGTCTCTTCTGTTTTTGGTGTATGAATAGTGATAATATCACACGCCAGAATATCTTCAAAATTCTTTGTATATCCCATATCAAGATCAGTCGCCTTACTTGAATCAATATACGGGTCATAGGCAATAACATCCATTTCAAATGCTTTTGCACGTTTACCTACACGTGAACCAATGTTACCAAAACCGATGATCCCGAGTTTTTTTTCTTTCAGCTCAGTTCCGTACCAGTCCTGTCTTCTCCATACACGGTCAAGTTTCAGGTTGTTATGTGCATACGGGAACTGTCTGACACAAGAGAGCATATGTGCCATAGTAAGCTCCACTGCGGCAATAGTATTGGCAGTAGGAACATTCATAACTACGATCCCCTGTTTACTGGCACCGGGAATATCAACATTATCTACACCGACACCTGCACGAACCACCGCTGTGATCTTTTGTGCTGAAGCCAAAAATGCTTCATCTACATCCGTAGAAGAACGGGTGATCGCTACATCTGCCAATGGAATGATCTCAGAGATAAGTTTGTCTTTTGGCTCATCTGCTGCATTTATAAGTTCTATTTCATTATCATTTGCAAGAATATCTAATCCTGTTTGATGAATATGGTCACAAACGACGATTGTCTTTTTTGACATGGTAAAACCTTTTTGTAAAATTTTAGGGAATCCCTAATAGTAACTATTTGAAGAGTATACGACCTGGTCGTATGAACCTACACACAAAGCAGGTTCATGTAGCATCATAATAAAATGATTATTTTTTGAATTTGTCACCAAATGCATCACCTAAAGTCATGCTGTCATCTTGATCCAGGTTAAGTTGCTCCATGGCTTCTCTCTCTTCTTGACGCTCAAGTCTTTTTACAGAAACTCTGATTCTGTCAGAATTAGCATCGATAAAACTGATCACACCTTTGATCTCTTGACCTTTTTCTATCTCATCAAATTTAAGAGGATGAAGGTCTTCTGTTCTGATGAGTGCATCAATATTGTCTTCAAGTGAAATAAATACACCGAAATCTTTCTTATCTTTTACTGTACCTGTTACGATAGAACCGTTTTTATGATCTTGTGCAAATGCTTTTACCGGTGAGTCTTCAAGTGCTTTTTTAGAGAGTGAAATTTTACCTGCATCTCTGTCGATCTTAATGATCTTCACTTCTACTTCATCACCCACTTTAAGCTCTGACTTGGCATTTTTGGATTTATCCCAAGAGATCTCCTGGTTATGAAGAAGCCCTTCAACGGCTCCTACTCTTACAAATGCACCAAAGTCAGTAATAGATGTCACAGTACCTGTCACAACATCACCGACTCTGTTTTCAGCTGTAAATGCATCCATCGGTTTTGGAAGAAGATTTTTAAGACTTACTCTGAGCCTTCTTCCCTCTTTATCGATCTCGATCACTTCAACATTGATCTCTTGATTATTCTCTAAGTAATCTTTAGGGTGCTTCACATTTTTATCCCATGAAATTTCAGATACATGAAGGAATGCTTCAAGATCTTCACCAAGATCAACAAATACACCGTATGGCTCAATATTGGAAACTGTAGCAGTAACTGTATCGCCTACACCAATAATAGAATCAATGTCAGCCCAAGGATCAGGATTTGCATCTTTTATGGAAAGAGAAAGATGTCTTTTCTTTTTATCATACTCAAGTGCGATAACATTGACTTCATCACCTTCTTGGAAATATTTAGAAGGATTTACCGGTCCTTTATGAGAGATCTGTGAATAGTGAACAAGACCGTCCATTCCACCTACATCTACAAACATACCGTAAGAAGTGATCTTTTTGATCGTACCGACTACCGGCTCTTTATTTTCAAGCAACGCACCTACGATCTCATCTGTTTTAGCTTTATCACGTTCAATAAGTTCTTTTCTGGAAACAACAACGCTTCCTTTCTCTTTATCTACTTTAACGATAACAGCTTTTACTTTTTTACCGATCGGGTCTATTTTGGAAGAGAGGTAGGAAAGTGTTCTTGGCATAAAGAATTCAAGACCGTCAACCTCAACAACATATCCGCCTTTATTCTTCTTGGTGACCACACCTTCGATGATATATTCCTGCTCTTCATCGTATTCTTCGATAAACTCATTCAATGCTGCTCTGGCCTGTGCAGCTTTGTATGAAATACGTCCTCTTCCCTGGTTAAGAACTACTATTTCATCACCTACTTTAAATGTAGCATTTCCCTCTTCATCCTTGATCTCATCAAGAGAAAGGTTTGCATCTCTGCCACCACCGATGTCAACAACTACCAGATTGTCTTTTTCATCTATTTTAACGATCGTACCTGTAACCAAATCACTTCTTGACTCTGATTTTTTGAACGACTCCTCGAGCATCGCCTCAAAATCTACTTCTTCTATTTCGATATCTTCGAACTTCATACCTATCCTTATGTGTACACAAATTTTGCGTTATTATACCTGTTTTTATTTAAAGTAGTTGAATTTTGGAAAGAAGAAATGAAAAACATCGCACAGGAAGAAAGTACGATGTTTTCAGATATAACCCATCAAAAAAGACTTATTGTCTCAAGCACATCAAAATAGGTTGGAAAAGTCTTAGCCGTACACTCAGGTTCATTAATAGTTACAGAGACCGGATCAAGAGCCAAAAGTGAGAAGCACATTGCCATTCTGTGGTCATCGTAGGTATCTATCGCAGCATGTTTGATCTGTTTTGGCGGAGTAATACTCAGATAATCCTCTCCCTCTTCCACTGTCGCTCCTGCTTTTCGAAGTTCTGTTGCCATCGCATAAAGTCTGTCTGTCTCTTTGACACGCCAGTTGTAGATGTTACGCAAAGTAGTCGTACCTTTGGCAAACAGTGCTGTAGTAGCTATGGTCATTGCCGCATCGGGTATATGATTGAAATCCATATCGATCCCGTGAAGCGTACCTTTTGTCACAGCAATAAAATCATCTCCCCATTCTACCTTGGCACCCATCTTTTCCAGTACCTCCGCAAAGACTGCATCACCCTGTATGCTTTTTTTACCGATACCTGTGACTTTAACCGTTCCACCTTTTATTGCTGCAGCAGCAAGGAAGTAAGAGGCTGAAGAGGCATCTCCCTCTACCAAGAATGAATCGACCGCTCTGTAATACTGTCCGCCTTTAATGTGAAACTGCCTATAGTTGTCATGGCTCACCTCAACTCCAAAGGTTTTCATCATATCAAGCGTAATATCAATATAGGGTTTGGAGACAAGATCCCCCAGTATGGTAATATGCATATCTTCCTTTGCCAAAGGTGCAGCCATAAGCAGTGCTGTGAGGAACTGACTGGAGATGGCACCGTCTATCTCTACATTTCCGCCTTTTAATCCATCAGCTTCTATCATAATGGGAGGGTACCCTTCTGTCTCTTTGTAAGTGATCTTTGCCCCTGCCTGTCTCAATGCATCTACCAAATGCCCAATAGGTCTCTCTTTCATACGGGGTTCACCCGTAAGCAGGTAGGAGCCTTTACCCAAACAGAGTGCTGCACAAAGCGGACGCATGGCAGTTCCTGCATTTCCCAAAAAGAGCTTCTGGGGTTCTTCACAAAAGATAGCTCCTCCGTTACCTCTAATGGTACATACTGTTTTATCATCTGATAGCGAATATTGTATACCCAGTTGCTTCAATGCGCTCAGCATATGCCGGGTATCATCACTTTCTAAAAGGTTTGTGATCTTCGTTGTGCCTTTTGCCAGACTGGCAAGAAGCAAAGCTCTGTTTGAAAGACTCTTTGACCCGGGAAGATTGATAGTGCCTTCTACTTTTTTAATGGGCTTCAACGTCAATTGATTCATCGGTATTCTACTTAACTATCTCTTGGATTTTATCAATAACATTCTGTACGATCCAGTCCGGTGTGGAAGCACCCGCCGAGATACCGCAAAGCGTTTTATCTTCAAACCATGAAGATTCAAGTTCATTCTCATTCTCTATCAAGTAACTATCATCACAGTAACTTTTACAGATAGAGTGCAACTGTTTCGTGTTGGAAGAGTGTTTTCCCCCTATGACGATCATAACATCTGCATCTTTCGCCAGTTCTGCTGCTGCATCCTGGTTTTCAAAGGTTGCATTACAGATGGTATTGAATACCCTGACTTCTTTATGTTTTAAAATAAGGGCATTTACTATTTTTAAAAAATCTTCAGGTTTTCTTGTAGTCTGTGCAACCAGTGCCACTTTAGAAAGTATCGGCAAACCTTCCAGCGCTTCTTCATCTTCTACAATGAAGGCGTTTCTCAGATCTTTTGCATAACTGACAACTCCTTTGATCTCAGGGTGATTCTTGTCACCGAAGATCACGATACTGTAGCCCTCTTCACTCATCTTGGAGACAATATTCTGGGGAGTGGTCACATAGGGGCAGGTCGCATCAATAATCTTGTTATCCTGTGCTTTAAGCTGAGAGAGTTCATTCTTTGGAATACCATGTGTACGTATTACAACTGCATCATCAGTATTGACATCATCAATACTTCTTGCAATACCTATCCCGAACCCCTCCTGTAGACGATTGATCTCATCTTTATTATGAATAAGAGGGCCGTAGGTTACTGACCCTTGATGTTCTTCTGCTATCTTAATGGCTCTTTTGACACCGAAACAAAATCCGTAACTTGATGCTAACTGTATCTTCATCTTATCTCAATTCTGCACGGCACTCTTTTTCAAGTGCTCCCATGATCTGGCTCATGACCGCTTCTATGTCACTGTCTTCCAATGTTTTTTCCATAGACTGTATGAAGAAACGTACCGTGAGAGACTTTCTATCTCCCAGTTTCTCATCTTCATAAATATCTACAGGATAACTGTCTTTTAACATAGACAGATCAAGAGAATTCAGTACTTCAGCCACTTCATAATAGCTTATGGATTTATCTATTACGACAGATAGATCTTTATATACCCCTTGAAATTTAGAGATAGGTTCTGCATTGATATGATTAGGAAGCAATGCATCAAAATCCAACTCTGCCACGAATGTCTCCGGAATACCGTATGCTTCCTGTACTGTAGGATGCAGTTTTGTCATAAATCCACATACTTTTCCATCTATAATGATATCAGCAGACTGGTAAGGATGGATCAAACCATTCTTTTGCGTACAAGGTACCAGTTCGAAGCTGCCTATGACTGCCCCTACTTTTTGGGTAAATGCAGCAAAATCTATTGTTTTCGGTTTCCCTGCATTGCTTACATTTTCTGTACTTACCTGTCCTGAGAAGACCAAAGAAAGTACTTCTGACTGTTCTCTTTTCCTGCCAAATACAGCACCGATCTCAAAAAGAGGAATGGACTTTTGGGTATAACTCACATTACGTTTTACTGCATTAAGCAGGTTTACCAAAATTGTACTTCTAAGTGTATTGAGCTCTTCGGCAATAGGATTGGCAAGATCAAGTGCTTCTTCTACTACAGGAAAACCATACTTTTCCAGATCGGCTCTTTGTGAGAATACATAAGAGACATTCTCATAGAATCCTGCACCTACAGCACGCCCCTTAAATGATTTTTTTGCTTTGTATCTGTCTGTTGTATCATTAAGACGATTTTTTTCTACAAATGTCAGAGGTTTAGCTTCAATATTGTTGATCCCGATAATACGGACAATCTCTTCAGCAATATCCTGAATATGTTTAATATCATGTCTAAACAAAGGTACTATGGCTGCAATGGCATCATCACCCATAGAACTGATCTCAAATCCAAGTTTCTGCAAGATCGTGGCGATCCTGCCAAGCTCTACATCCATACCGATAATAGAAGATATCTCACGTGCCGAGACGCCTACAGTCTCATGCTCTCTGTCCACATCAACATTCAGTGACCCTTCATAACAGTTAATGTCACTGTAGCTGTCAAGCAGTGAAGCCAAAAATGTAAGACCGAACGGCAGATCAGGGTTGCTTCCTCTTGATGTTTTATAGTAAAGTTCATCTGTTTTAAGCTTCGTTGATGCAACCGCTTCAACCAAAAGATCAGGATTGATATAGCTTGCTTCAATAAGAATAGTTCCAGTCTTGTCTGTAGCGATCGCTTCTTCTTTCTGATTCACCCCGACAACACTCAATGTTTCATGGTTGCGTATCTCAATGATACCTTCAGAGACAGCAGTAGGTTTTACAACAACCTTGCCTTCATCATTACGAAACATACTGCTGTCATAGGCACGCAGTATCACTCCTGTTGTATGGGTAGCATATGCCAACATGGAAGCCAGTTTGCCTTCAGTTTCCACACCAACCATTGCCAAACGCAACTGAATGAGAAAATTATTTTCATATGCACTGACTGTTGCCAGTTTATAGTACAGATCAGCAGCAATATCACCTTTGGTATGAAGTTCTGCCTCTCTGGCAATACCAAGCTTCATTTTTTCCGCCTGTTTATATTCAAACGGCTTCATTTCCAGGTCAAGTGCAGCGCTCAGATCTCTTGCCACACCATACACAGAAAGACAGTCTCCTCTGTTGGCTGTCAATTCAAGCTCTATGATCGTATCAGCCACTTTTTCATAAGAGCCGAATTCACGCCCAACCTCCAGTTCACCGATACTCTCATCCAGTATCATGATCCCCTTGCCTGTATCGGGTAGTCCAAGCTCAGAAGAGGCACAGACCATTCCCTCAGACTCTACACCGCGAAGTTTAGCATGTTTGATTTCAAAATTACCCGGAAGTACAGCACCAATAGTTGCCACTGCCACATACTCTGCATCTACCACATTGGCAGCGCCACAAACGATCTGCCGCGTACCCGTACCTACATCGATCTGACAGACATTCAGTTTGTCTGCATCCGGATGCTTCTCACAAGAGACTATTTTCCCCACAAGCACTTTTTCAGCAATTTTGATCTCATTGATACTGTCAACTTCCAACCCTATAGCATTGAATGTTTCATAGAGTTTCTCATTTGAGATACCACTTAGATCTATAAATTCATTTAACCAACTTCTTGTGACTATCATCTAAACTGCTCCAACAATCTTATATCTCCCTCAAACAGACTTCTTAAGTCCGGTATCTTATGCATCAGCATTGCAAAACGCTCCACACCCAGACCAAAGGCATAGCCACTTACATCTTCATAGCCAACTGACTTAAAGACATTAGGATCAACGATCCCGCATCCAAGTACTTCCAGCCAGCCTGTATGGGAGCAGACACGACATCCTTTTCCCTCACAGAAGATACAGCTGATATCTACCTCCGCCGAAGGCTCGGTGAATGGAAAAAAACTCGGTCTGAAACGTACTTCTACCTCACCGAACATATACTGTAGGAAATCCGTCAAAATGGACTTAAGATTCGCAAAACTTACTCTGCCTTTTTCATCAACCACAAGTCCCTCTACCTGATGAAACATCGGTGTATGGGTAAGATCATAGTCTCGTCTGAAAACCGTACCCGGAGCAATCATACGAATAGGAGGTTTTCTCTCAAGCATCGTACGTATTTGTACAGGAGAGGTATGTGTACGCAGCAATCCGCCGTCTTTAAAGTAAAAAGTGTCCTGCATATCACGTGCCGGGTGATATTTGGGAAGGTTCAATGCTTCAAAGTTATGAAAATCATCTTCGACCATCGGACCACTCTCTACTGCAAAATTCAGTGCCACAAAATAGTCAATGATCTTATCCATTGTCTCCATGACAGGATGCAGTGCACCCTTGTGTGCAATTGTCCCATAGAGTGACACATCGATCGCCTCTGCTTTAAGTAAACGCTCTATCTCTTCAGCTTTCAACACTTCATAATGTGCGTCAAAACTTGCCTGTAAAGCAGCTTTGTTTTTATTAAGTCCCTCTGCAAATGCCTTTTTCTCGGGGCCGGGGACATCTTTCATCTTCGCGAACTGAGCCGATAAAATACCCTTTTTACCGAAAAGTTCTACACGCACTTTTTCCAGTGTCTCAAGCGAATCTGCCTGAATGATCTTCTCTTCTAATTCTTTCATAAAACCTCTATATCTAGCATGATAATAATCGTGATTTTATCTAAAATTTTATAATAAGGGGATTTATTGTTCCTCTTCTGTGTTATAATTAAATATATCAAAGAAATTTAAAGGAAATTTTTATGTGTATATTTTGTAAGATCGTAAACGGAGAGATCCCTAACAATACGGTGCACGAGAGTGACCATTTTCTGGCATTTCATGACCTCTATCCCAAAGCACCTGTTCATGTGCTTATCATCCCAAAAAACCATGTAGACTGTTTTCAGGATGTCAGCCCTGAAACTATGGCAGGACTCACAGAGTTTACTCAGGAAGTAGCAACGAAATTAGGTATTGACAAAACTGGATACAGACTTGTTACCAATAATGGTAAGGACGGAGGGCAAGAAGTAGATCATCTTCATTTCCACATGCTTGGCGGAGGAAAACTGGTATGGGATCACCATCATGAGGATCCGCATAAGAGTTTGTAGGGCTTCATATTTCTGGTGTTGTAAGGGTACAACACCCTACAGAAATTGAAATATATTTATTTTTTAAACTTGTCATAAAAACGTAAGGGTGTTGTCCCCTGACAACAACAAAACTTTAAAATACAACTATAAATTTAGCTCTATTCGTCAATCTCCTGCAATTTCAACTCATACTTCGCCACTATCTCTTCATCTATCTCAGAAGCAATCTCCAACTTCTCAAACAAAGCATCAATCTCCTGCTGTACAAGCCCGACTTCTTTGGAAAGCTCCATAATGGCATCATTGTCACCTGAGTTTGAAGCCTTATCCAAAGCCTCATTTTTTACAGCCATTTCCTCTTCCAAAACTTCTATCTTCTCTTCACACGTTTTAATTTCTGACGTATAGGGTTTTCTCAGTTCATTTCTCTCTTTTGTCACAGCCTTACGAAGTTTTTTTCGTTCTTTATAGTCAATTTTCGGCTTTTTCTTTTTAGGTTTGCTTCCCTCTTCCTCTTCCCAGCCTATTTTTTCAAGGAACTCATCGTATGTCCCGTCAAAATACTCAGCCCCTCCCTTATGAAAAATGATCAGTGCATCCGCCAGACGTCTTAAAAGCATCTCCGAGTGCGTGACCATGATGAGTGAACCTTCAAATTCATCGATGGCATCAGCCAATGCATCAATGGATTGCATATCAAGGTGGTTGGTCGGCTCATCAAGGAAAAGCAGGTTCGCAGGGGTTGCAATAATCTTCCCAAGCATCACACGACTTCTCTCTCCACCGGAGAGTACCTCTATTTTCTTATCTCCAAGCTCTCCGCTGAACATCATACGCCCTGCAATATTGCGCGCCTGAGGGATGCCTATCTCTTTACTCATAGAAACAATCTCATCTACGATCGTATTTTTTACATTTAATCTCTCAATATTCGTCTGTCCAAAGTGTGCAAATACAGTTGAAGGATGATACTCAAGCTTACCCTGCTGATGTTCCAGCTCTTTGGCAATATAGTTAAGCAAAGTCGATTTACCCTTACCGTTCTTTCCAATGATAGCAAGCCTCTTGCCCTTCTCCATCGCAAAAGTGACACCTTGAAAAAGCGGTTCATCCGGGTTATAGCCAAAACCCAGTTCCTCTGCACGAAAAAGGATCTTTGCAGGGGTATCCTTATAGTTAAAATGAAAAGAGAGGTTCGTATCGGTTGCTAAATCCTCCATCTCACCCATCTTATCCAACTCTTTTTGTTTGGACTGTGCAAGTGCTGCAGTAGAAGCTCTTGCTTTATTTCGTGCTACAAATTCTTCTAACTCTTTACGTTTCTTATCCTGATTGGCTTTGGTCTTTTCGTAGGTTTCATCTTCCATCTCAAGGGTAGCGTAGTATTTATGTGAGTCACCCTGCACCAAACGAAGCCCTTTTCTCTGCACGCCCATCGTATGTGTGGTTACAGAATCCATAAAATCACGGTCATGCGTAATGAGTATCACTTCACCGTCAAACTCTTTAATGAAGCTTCTAAGCCATCGCAAAGAAAGAATGTCCAGGTAGTTGGTAGGCTCATCAAGCAAGAGCATATTAGGCTCTGTTGCCAAAAGTTTTACGAGGTTAATACGTATTTGATACCCACCAGAAAAACTCAAAGGATCTTTGTCTAAATCTGCCTCTGTAAACCCTAGTCCAAAAAGAAGTTTTTCTATTTTGTAAAAGTTCCACTGCTCATCTTCAGGTAGTACCAGTGCACACTCTTCTCTTACTGTTTTTTCTGTAAAAACAAGGTGCTGTTTAAGTGTCCCTATACGGTAGTTCTTAGGGATACTGATATCGCCACTGTCATGACTTTCTTCATCCAGTATCATTTTAAACAGGGTTGATTTCCCAGATCCGTTACGCCCGACAAAGCCTATCTTCTGCTGTGCCTGCATTTTAAAGTTTACATCGTTAAAGAGTGTTTGTCCACCGAAGCTTTTGGAGAGGTTGGTAAGTTGTATCATAGTTGCTATTCCGTCATATATATTTTGACGCGATTATAGCGAAAGGTTATGTGTATATCTTCTTAAATAGCATAATCGCCAAAAGAGTCGCAGAGATAGTCAGTACCACATTGAGAAATATATTGAGTGCCACTTTGGAGTAATCCCCATCTTGAAGCATATTCACATTTTCCAGAGAGAAAGTTGAAAAAGTTGTCAATGCCCCCAAAAAACCGGTCATTACAAAAGCTTTATATTCCGGTTCCACCATCTGTGCAAAGAACATGGCTGCAAATCCAATAATAAAACTGCCAAGAACATTGACGCTCAAAGTACCCACAGGGAAAAGTGTACCTGAAGCATTTTGTACAAAACTTGCTATCACAAAGCGTGAGATCGCACCAAAAAATCCACCCATTCCAATAATCAATAAAAGTGTTACATTCATGGTCTGTTACTTGTGTTTATAGGTAATGACTTCAGTGTCACTCATGGTCGTCAGACCCTCTTCTATCATAAAGTCTATCTCTTCAAGAAAACCGATGATCTTGTCTTCATCATCAATGATCTCTATGACTACCGGCAGAATCTGCGAAATGGTCAACACACTAAAGCTTCTTATCTGGCTATGCACACCCATGCCTGCAACACCTTTAAAAACAGTAGCACCGGAGAGACCATAAGCCTTGGCTTTAAACAATATCTCTTCCCAGAGCGCTTTACCTTCAAATTTATCCTGATTATCTATATAGATTCTAGCGATCTTTTTTTTACCGATATAACGTTTCAAAATCATCCCTTCACATACATTCATGTTATTATAGCATGTCTTGAAAAATAGCTTACTTATGCCATATATTCCATGCCATTTGTCTTGAAAGTATGTAAATTCGGGAAGATCATGTTCAATTCATCTGTAGTTGCACCGAACCATTTTACTATCGTCGAAAGATAACTCTCCATGGAGGTGGTCGGTACCAGTCTGTCGTACCAGGCATCGGGGGAATCCATTTCTATACTTGGCATACTGCCGTAGATCTCACCTCCCTTAACGGCGCCACCCATCACAAAGGCGTGCGAGCCCCAGCCGTGGTCGGTACCGGCACCATTGGGACTGAGCGAACGACCAAAGTCTGAGATGGTAAAAGTAGTCACGCTCTCAGCGATCCCCATCTCTTCAAGCGCAGCCTGGAAAGTCCCCAGACACTCACTCAGATACCCTACCTGATGCGCATTGTCACTGTCGTGGGTATCCCAGCCGTGCTGATTGACAAAAAAGATCTGCCGTTTTATAGAGCCCGGGAAGTTATTTTTGACAGAAAGTATCTTGGCAACCAGCTCAAGCTGTGAACCGAGCGGCTTGCCTACTTCATGGACACCGGTACTGAATGGTTCAAATTCCCTTACCCCGTCAAAAAGCCCTTCCAGTTTATCTGGACGATCCAGCTCTGCTACTCTTTTTTTAGAAAATTCTGCCATCATTTTATGGCTGTTTGCACGCTTTTCTTCATATATCTTCTGATAGACTTCACCCAGATCACTGCCACCGGATTCGGGTCCAAACCCATAGCGTTTCATCGTATCCGGAGAGATACTGGCATCACTGAAATGTATCGCCTCTTCTCTGCCTCCGGAAAGAAGCAGTGTATTGACATCTGCTGCATTGACATTGCAGTAGGCAGATGCTGTATCTCCTGCGGCATAGAACTGGTCTGCTGTACGCCCGGCCCATCCACTATTGCTGCTGCCAGCGGCATCTCCAAGCATCCACTGATCCCGTTGGGTATTGTGTGCAAAAAGTTCAAAAGGCACCGGCTTTGCTCCACTTCTGACCTCCTCCGCCGTAACGGGTTCTACAAGCGTGCCGACATTGGCAACAAGCGCAAGCTTTTTCTCGAGGTAAAGCTTCTGCATCGCCCCCATGTTCTCACGCATTCCGTAAGCATCGGTGATCTTCAGCAGACTCACCTGCGGTAACGCGATATTTTTTCGCACTGCTTTATATTTGGCATAGGCATCATCCTCTACTGGTGCGATCATATTGCACACATCAGCGCCACCCTCGAGCAGCACACAGACGATCGCCTTGTACTCATTCCCGATATTTGCAGCTTCCAGCTTTTCTATAGAACCAAGCATTGCCATCAGAGGAGAGATACCGGCAACTCCTGCCAAAGTCTGTTTAAGAAAATCTCTTCTGTTTCCGTTCGTTTTCATTCTCTTCTCCTTATTGCTGCAATGCATAGTCAGGTGAAGTCATCACCAGACCAATCGTATAGCGTACGAGCTTTTCATCATCAAGCGTTGCATGCTCCTGCATATACTTTTTGATGGCTTTCCTCGTATCGGCACTGAGATCTCCGGCAGTTAGTACTAAATCGAGCCGATCAAGTAGCGCATCGTATTTTTTCTCATGCACAAGCGCTTTCTCTGTGTCAAGCTGCAACTCTGCTGTGATGTTGTAGAGTCGATACACAAAGCCATTTTTGGTAATCAGCCCCATCAGCACATCATCAATACCCTCCTTACCGTAGAGCTCCAGTTCTGGTGCTGCAAGTCCCTGTTTTTTAAGAACAGAAGGTGCATCATCAGGGCTAAAATAGTTAAAGACCGTCAGCGCCTCCAGCGGCCCCTCCTGTTTCATCATCCCAGTACCGTTAAAGTTAAATGATTGGTATCGGTACAGTTTGGTGTCTCCCTGCTGAAGCGTGTGTTCACCATTTTTTGCATGAAAGGCTCTGAAAAGGTGAGAGACATACAGCAGCGGCTCTCTGAATTTACCGAAAGTGTCCGGATCATGTTTGCCGCGCAGTGCCTCATCATCCAAAAGGATCGCTTTGACCACTGCTTTAAGATCTCCTCTGACACCTTTGCCGTTATCGGCAAAGACCTTGGAAACTCTTTCCATATATTCAGGTGACGGATTACTTGTCACCAATCGTTGAATCAGTTGTTTTGAAATGAATGGTGCCACATTGGGATGCATAAAAAGTATATGCAGTGCTGCATTAATATCTGTTTTGGTATCACCACCCGCTGCGATCACTTTTTGTCCATGCAGTATCTTTTTCTCTGAGCTATCATGCTCTGATTCAAAGGCTGCCATCGGTGCCGTTCTGGCATGAAAACTGTTAAAATATGCTTCAGCTTCAAACTGTCCGTTGTCATCACTCAGTCCGGTAAAAACCTTCGCCATCTGGCGTATATCGGCTTGAGTATAGGTAGGGATCGGCTTGCCCTTTTTTGTTTTTTTGCTTCCATCCATATTTAGCTCATACAGACCGATTGTAAAGAGTTGCATTACCTCTCTGGCATAGTTCTCATCCGGATGAGAACCTACTTTCGGATCACCTTTTGCATTGCCGAGGTAACTCAGATACCTTCCCATCGCCGGATGGTAGGTCACATCCTGAAGCAATGTCTCGAAGTTGCCAAAAGCATCCTTGACCAGCACATCATAGTACGATATCCTTGCATCGGGGAAGGTCAGCAGCGGACCATTTCTGGAAATGACCAGTATCTCACTCAGAGCAAACGCCACCCGTTGCCTAAGCTGATCTTCCCCGTTGACTGCAATGTCCCACCAGGCATCCCGCTGCAGTACACCTAAGCCATCACTGTATTTTTTCCAATCCTCTCTACTGCTATTAAGATCGGCAATACCATTGACCCCCTTGGCATGGCTGTGTGCCCATGCCACATGATAGCTGGGTGTTTTGGCGAACTGTGCATCAAGCCATGTATCATAATCCCCTGCTTTGACCAGACTCGCTATCTCCTCTTCAGTGGCTCCAAACGTCGCCCGAGACAAAAAAGAAGAGGCTTCCTGCTGTGATGTTACTTTATGCGAAACCGATACGGTTGTATTGGTATCATTCCCGGGATCTCCCCCTGCTACAGGTTGGGTTTCTGTTTGCGTATTCCCGGTACTGGAACCTCCACATCCGAACATAAAAAGAGAAAGTCCTAAGAGTACTCCATGCAAGATGATCTTTTTTAACATGCCTATCCTTTCAATAAATACGATAGTAATATATCTTCATTACTCCAATATTAATATTACATTACTTTTCCCGCCAACCATGGTACATCAATATTCAGCTACAAATATGGCAGATACATTAAAAACTATACATCCTGATGCACAGGCACTATTAAAACAGGCAATGTCGATCGCCGTACTATCTCTTCACTCACACTTCCCAACAGTACTTCTCGTAAAAGACCTTTTCCGTGAGAGCCGATTATCAGCATATCTACTGCCCACTTTTCTGCCTTTTTGAAAACAGTATCAACGGTAACCCCCTGTATGATCCGTGACTGGCAGCGTATTCCCTGCGCTTTTATCTGTGCTTCATACGCTTCCAGATCACACATATCTTCATGATAATGCTTGGCGATTGCTTCTCTTATGGGCGGGGTATCGACATCATAACCTACAAAATCAGGTTCCGGTTCTGCCACATGCAGTAACCACACCCGATCTTTCTCTTTATTCACACATTTTATAAGCGTATCAATGATCTTTTGTGTTGGTTCTGTCAAATCTACTGCTACCAGATAATGCATATTTACTCCTCTATATAAATTGGTTTCACTTTCTTTGATGCTGTGCCTTTTAGACATTTACATTTTCAAGTATATCAAATTTTTCTATCACTACTCAATCTTCCAAACGCTATAATAAACCATTTAAGACAATAAGGCAACCCATGGGCATCGAAATCGAACGTAAATTTCTTATAGACACAGACAAGCTACCACCGCTGACCAATAGCTACACCATCAAACAAGGCTACATCCAAACGGTAGACCACACCACCGTCAGAGTACGCATACGCGATCAAGATGCCTTTCTTACCATCAAAGGTAAAAGTGTGGGTGCAAGCAGGCTAGAGTTTGAGTACCCCATCCCACTGCAAGATGCCAACGACATGCTAGAAGCACTTTGTCAAAGCTCTGTCATAGAGAAGATGCGTTATTTGGTAGAGTATGAGGGACATACATGGGAAGTTGATGTTTTTGAGGGGAGTAACAAAGGGTTGGTTGTGGCAGAAGTAGAGCTAGACAGTGAAGAAGAAGCCTTCACTTTGCCTAGCTGGGTAACCAAAGAGGTCACCGATGATGTTAGATATTTTAATTCAAATCTTGTGGAGCATCCGTATTCTAATTGGTAACCCTATCATATTCAAAGGTACATTTACCAACGCACCTTTGATACGCACAAAAAAACATTCAATAACTAAATAAAATGTTGCTTTCGTTCCCATGCTCTGTGTGAGAATGAATATGAGAAGTTATTTCCAGAGAAAAGTTTATTTAGTGATTTAAGGAAGTATCCATTACCACGTATAACGTAGTAACGAGAGGAAATTAAAATTCTATTTAAAGTTTAAATCGATATATACTTTTTGTCCTAAAAAGTGGCGTGTACTAATTATTAATTGTTTTATCTTGTTCTGCTAAAAATAAAATATTCGTTGCTGTTAAATGTAGCATATAACTTGCCATTTCAGATGTGATATTATTTTGCTTTACGCCTTGTCCATGCCCAGAATTTTTATTTCTAATTGTTGGTACACCACTACTAAATAAAGATTGTAATGATGTAAATTGTGCTTGCATATAATCTGGAATAAGTTTATTATCAAAACAAATCTTGATTAATTTATTAGCTGTATCATTGTTATGGTATACCCATTTATTTTTATCACATATAGTTTTTAAAGTACTTTCAAATGACTTTAGGCATTCATTTAAACATTCATGATACCTACTATTTCTATAATGTTCATGAGCTTTTAAAAATTCTTCGTTAGCACCAGAATATATTTTATTATGTAAAATTACTAAAACAGGCTTTACTATTTCAGAATGAATAACTTGAGAATCGATTCTAATTAATTTATTTGATTCAAATTGATATCCTGTACCATGTTCTTTAAATCTTTCATTTAATTCATTAATTGCATCATCTGGTTTTTGCACAATACTAGCAGTATTATATTGATAATTATCTTCTCTAACAATTGTATTGATTACTCTAAAGCTTAATTCAATAATATCAAGAGCTTTTTCATAATCATCTACTGAAAGAAAAAAATTATAAATTGCATCTACGTCAGAATTAGCATGCTGATCTAAAGAAAACATACCATATTCTTTACATAAGGTCTTATGTATGAACCTAAAAGCCTTAGAAGATTGATTTGAATAATACTGATCCTTTCCTAAAGTATCACGAATTATATGAACTATTTGAACACGAAATGTATCATTAATATCGTCATATTGATATACATCATGTATCTCTCCACTAAGTCTTTTTTTGCGTTTAGAAAATAGATCAAATATCCCCATTTGTTTTCCTTTAAATTATTTAATTCAATTCTCCCATCCACAACTTCAAACTCTCCACCTGCTCCAAAGTCCTAACCGTAGCTGTACCACCCTCAGACATCCTAGCATTCATAGAAGCAAAATCAAACATTCAAATACTCCTCAAAAACTTCTCTAACAAACCCTTCAAAATCCCCAAGATGCTTCTCAACTATAGCCACCACTATCTCAATATTAAGATTTTGGTAATCATGCACAGCAATATTACGAAACCCAACCATTCCTTGCATCTGTTTACAAATATTTTCACTAATAATACCTGCATCCAAAAGCATACTAAATAACTCACGGCTAGTATTTGGTAGTCCTAGATTTTTAGTTTTTACTATGTGTGTTGCAATGTCAATACTCGCTTGTGAAGCACGTTCTAAGTTGAGTATCACAGAATCCTGTTTAGTATAATTCTCTTCAAAACTCTCTTCAAAACCTACATACTCTTCACGTATGCGCTTCAAGCACTTTTCAATACTCTGAATTTTATTAAGAACGACATCAGGCATGGGCATTTCCAAAAACAGATTTATTTTTCAAAATTTCATCCACTATAGGCTGACGCTCCTCCTGAAAACGAAGATAAAAACTATACGCCAAAGTCTCAAAACTCTCTACCTCATATCCTGTTCCATAAATACGTTCAGCAGTAGAGAGAATCTGGTATCTAAAAATAGTATTGGTAGTAGAGAGTTCTATCAAATCAACATCAAGAGAAAGTAACGAAGCCAATTTTTGAGAAATATCCCAACGTTCCAAAGAGCTAAGAGGCTTTTGACTCAAATAAGCAATGTCCACATCACTCTTTTTCGTAGCAGAACCATTATTCTGACTACCAAACAGATAGAGTGCTTGGAGTTTAGGTATCTCTTGTTTTAGAGTATCAATAATCAGTTGCTTATCTAATTTTTTCAATATCACCTAAACTCCTTTCCATATTTGTTTTTTCAAACACTGATTATCTAGTTCTTTCCAAAAAATTTCATGCTCAATATAATCTGCATTCTCTTCAGCTTTATCTATACGATTTGAAATTTCATCCATAGTAGATACCTCAAAACTATAAAGATTAGTCGGTAAATCCAACGCATCCATAGATCTATAAAATTTACTCTGTTCAGTATTTGTTAAATCGTATTCAAACTTCATAAATTATTATACCTACTTTTGCTCTTTAAGCCAACCCTTCAAACTCTCCACCTGCTCCAGAGTCCTAACCGTAGCAGTACCACCCTCAGACTGACGGGCATTCATAGAAGCTCGGTTGTCGAGCAGTGCCACCACACCCTCACCGATGCGTGCATCGATGCTCTGCAGGTCTACCAAGCTAAGCTCTGAGATGTCTAAGCCTTTCTCTTCTGCCAGGTTGACGACATTGCCTGTGATGTGGTAGGCATCACGGAAAGGTAAGCCCTGTTCTTTTACGAGGTAGTCTGCCAAGTCTGTCGCACTCAGGTGTCCTACCATACAGGCACGTTCCATCGCCTCTTTGTTTACAGTCATGTCTGCTATCATCTCTTCCAGTACTTGCAGGCTGAGTGTTGCTGTGCGTACAGAGTCAAAGACACCCTCTTTGTCCTCTTGCATGTCTTTGTTGTAGGCAAGTGGTAAGCCTTTCATCACAGTAAGCAGTGCCACTAGGTTACCGTTCACTCGTCCAGTTTTTCCACGTAGAAGCTCTGGAATGTCAGGGTTTTTCTTTTGTGGCATGATGGAACTGCCTGTAGCATGTCTGTCACTAAGCGTCACCCATTTAAACTCAGCAGCAGACCACAAGATGAGCTCTTCACTCAAACGGCTCATATGCATCATCATCGTACTGATGTTAAAGAGTATCTCCAAAGCAAAGTCACGGTCACTCACCGTGTCCAGACAGTTGAGTGTCGGTGCATTAAACCCTAGCTTGTCAGAGGTTATCTGACGGTTGATAGGGTGTGGCGTACCAGCCAATGCTGCACAACCTATAGGAGAGTAGTTATTACGCTCATAAGAGCTCATAAAACGCTCATAGTCACGTTTAAACATACTTGCATATGCGAGCATATGGTAACCGAAGTTAATAGGCTGTGCATGCTGTAAGTGTGTCATACCAGGAAGCATTGTATCAGCATTCTCTTCTGCTACTTTTACCAAAGTCTCTATGTTTTCTAAAAGTAGCTCTGCTATGGCTTTGGTGTTGTTCTGTACGTAGAGTCTAAAGTCAAGTGCTACTTGGTCATTACGACTTCTGGCTGTGTGCAGACGTTTCCCTGCATCACCTACTTTTTCAGTCAGTCTACCCTCTATCGCCATATGGATGTCTTCATCATCACCATCAAGCATAAAGGCACCAGACTCCACTTCACCCAGTATCTCATAAAGACCAGACTCTATCTGCTCATAATCCTCTTTACTTATGATACCCTGCTCACAAAGCATATACGCATGTGCACGTGACCCTTCAATATCCTCGCGGTAAAGCACCTTATCAAAAGGCAATGAGTTGTTGAGATCCTGAAGCAGTTGAGAACTCTTCTGTGAAATTCTAGCAGACGCTATTTTTTTAGCCATAGTTATATTCCTAGATAGTAATTGATTGTTGGTATTTTATCGTAAAGTAAATATGAGAAGGTTTTTGATGATTTTTTGGAATGCTCATGAATACAATGATTATGACTGATTAAGTGATGATAAAGAGTAAAAAAACGAAGAGCCTTAAAAGGAAGTTATATCTAGGGGAGATAAGAAAGAAAGGCTCTTCTGTAAAAGATAACCGGATCAAGAGAGAAAAAACAAGGAAGTTTACAAATTTGGACAAGGAGTAAAACAAATTCTCTTGAAAGGGAGATGGTCACCTTTTCTAATAACATTATA